>JAIQFN010000032.1 GCA_020073265.1 Terriglobia bacterium
GGAAATCTATCGTCCGATGTGGTTCTCTTGCTGGCAAAGCTTGGGGGCGACTACGGCTGCCGCCCCCACCCATCGTCTCGATGAGTTTCCAGCCGGCTATTCCTCGGCGAGTTGCTCTCCAGCAGTGCCCGCTTCCGCTTCACCAGCCGGGCACCAGTATGCTGTAATGTCGTCTTGCCGGTCGAGCAGTTTTCATCGAACGGCGAACTGTGTCTTAACTATTTGTCCCAGCTCAGGGGGCCACCGCAGATCATGTATCAGGTGTTTGCATCGGCTCGAATCACCAGCACCGCCGCTCCCACCGCAGGTGTGACCGCACAAGTTCGTCCCGAGGCCAAGGGAAGATTCCGAGTTGCTGGCAACCAAGAGAGTGACGGATCGCATGTAACGCCGTCTGGCCGTCAGATGCGCAATCGGGAGACCAAGCCCACGCTGGCTTCGGTCGGCTTCGGTTTCGCGGAGGCCCCGTTTCAGCTCACAAGTGTGTTCACCCAAGGTGGGTTGAGAACCATCCATGACGCCTTGAGCGAGCTAGAGAAGCCGGTGATTGCTGACACCTCGATCTAATCACAAACAGGGAAAGCAAAAATACAATGACACGAGTAGCGCTTCAACTCGATCTAATCAGAAACAGGTAACGCAACACTACAATGACACGAATCGTACTTAGGTCGTTTTCACTGACTCACTTACATGTGAGCGTGCGAGAAGGTACGCGATGAACGGGCAAAAGACTCAGGTTGTCCAAACATCCGGGATGGCCCTGGATGCCAAGGTCAACGGCAACGGCTTCCACATGGATCGGGGACGCATGGTGCGGCCTATCGTTGACGGAAAATTCTTGAGCGTCGCCGGTGAGCGCTTTTATGTAAAGGGCGTGACCTACGGCGCATTTGCTCCCAACTCTGAAGGGCACCAGTTCCCCGAGCGCGCTGATGTGGCCCTGGACTTCTCGCTCATGCGGAAGGCCGGCATCAACTCGATTCTGACCTACACGGTCCCGCCGGTCTCGCTGCTGGACCAGGCCGAAGAGCATGGAATCCGCGTCATCGTCAACACGCCGTGGATGGCGTACGTTTGCTTCTTAGAAGAAGCCGGATTCCGCAAGCAGGTCCGCGAAGAGGTGAGAGCCGCCGTCAGTTCCTGCCAGCGCCATCCGGCGGTCCTGATGCACTGCGTGTCGAAGGAAATCCCGCCCCAAATCGTGCGGTGGCATGGCGCCAAGAAAGTGGAGAAGTTCCTTAAGGAGTTGTACGAGGTCGCCAAGGACGTCGATCCTGAAAGTCTGGTCAGCTATACCAACTTCCCGACCACGGAGTATCTGGATCTCAACTTCGTGGACGTTTTTACATTCAACGTCTATCTACACCAGCGGCCCGATTTTTGCGCCTACCTTTCACGGCTTCAGCACCTGGCCGGCGAGCTTCCTTTCGTGATGACCGAGTTCGGCATGTGCAGTTTCCGGCACGGCCAGGACGGCCAATCCAATTTCCTGGACTGGCAAATTGAGGAGATCTTCGATCATGGCGCGGCCGGCGCGGTGGCCTTCGGTTGGACCGATCCTTTTTATCAGGACAATTGCTTGATAACCGACTGGGGATTTGGCCTGGTGGATGAGCATCGTCGACCCAAGCCGTCCTATGAAGTTGTCCAGCGCCGGTTCACTCGCGATGTTCCGTTCCCGCAGGACAGAGAATGGCCGCGTGTCTCCGTAGTGGTTGCGGCCTATAACGCGGGCCGCACTCTGGAGGAATGTCTCACTGCGCTCCAGAACCTGCGCTATCCCGACTACGAAGTGATCGTGGTCAACGACGGATCGAAGGACGCAACGGAATCCATCATGCGCAAGTTCCCGTTCCACTGCATCACCACTCCGAATCAGGGGGTGAGCGCAGCGCGAAATGTAGGCTTGCGAGCGGCTACGGGGGAGATTGTGGCGTACATTGACTCGGACGCCAACGCCGATCCGGACTGGTTATCATACCTCGCCACGACCTACCTCAAATTCGACGTCGACGGCGTCGGCGGGCCGAATTTCGTTCCCCTGGAAGACAACTGGCTGGCTAAGTGCGTCTACCGCTCGCCGGGCGGACCCACGCAAGTGATGTTGAATGACGTCCATGCCGAGCACATTCCGGGTTGCAACATGTCTTTCCGCAAAGCTGCGCTGGATGGGATTGGGGGCTTCGATCCGATTTTCCGCGCCGCGGCCGACGATGTGGACATCTGCTGGCGGCTGATCGACGATGGCCGCCAGATTGGATTTAGTCCGTCGGCCGTAGTCTGGCACCACCGGCGCCCTTCGGTGAAGGCGTATTGGAAACAGCAAGTCGGATACGGTCTCTCGGAATCGATTCTGGAGCGCAAAACTCCGGACAAGTTCAACCCCTGGGGACACACCTTCTGGAGCGGACGAATCTACGGTCCCTACCCATTCTTCCGTCTATTCTCACAGCCGCGGGTTTACCAGGGCTTGTGGGGATCGGCGCCGTTTCAGTCCATGTACGATCCGGGCGGGGGTGGTGTGTTGAGCTTCCTGCCTCGCGCGATGGAATGGCACGTCGCGTGTGCCTTCCTGCTCGCGCTCAGTGTTGTTTTTCCTTGGGCGCTCGTGCCAGCCGGAATCGGAATCATCTATACAATCGGATACTGCGTTGCCTGCGCACGACAAGCGAAGCTGGATGTGTTGGAGATCACGGACGGGCCTTCCACATGGCAGGACCGGCTGAAGTGGCAGGCGACCATCGCCTGGCTGCACTTCCTCGAACCGGTGGCACGAGACTGGGGCCGCCTGAAGGGTGGGCTTACACCTTGGCGGACCGTCACTTCCGAAACCGAATCCCAATCGCTGCCTAGTCCATGGTGGAAGAAGCTCCTGCCGCTCCGGCGCGATACGCAGTGGACTGTTCCGGGAACCATGGAACTGGAAAAATACAGTTTTCTCAGTGCCCTGCACCGGAAATTCACGACGCGTGGTTGTGCTGTTGGTTGGAATGATCACTGGCAGCAGTGGGACATGAGATTTCGGCGCGGAGCTCTGGGAGTCGGCAAGCTGCACATGGTAGTGGAGCATCATGGCGGAGAGAAACGCAAGGCGCGGTTTTCGCTGTCGATCGCACCTCCGGTAACCGTATACTGGGTGCTTGCGATCCTGGCAATTCTAGCTGTCGTCACTGGATTGCTGGAGTACCCGATCGCGACGGGATTGCTAATCTTCGCGATGGCCGTTCTGTGGTTCGCAGTTCCGGTGGAGGCGAATCGTCTGGAGAGCATGGCGATTTCTTCCGCGACTGAGGCGGCGCGCGATCTCAAGGCGTGGATGGAGCAGCAGACGATAGCAGCCCGGGAAGAGGACGAACTCTCCGGAAGCTCCCACCAGCTTGCCATACAAAAGAAGCCAGTAGAAGCAGAAGAGAGCACAGAGGAAGACGCCACAGGCGCGGTGGCGGGCTGAGTAAGGCCGGCGCCAAGGGCTAGACAATGATCGGACCTGGGTTTGCACTTATGGGTGACGGCTACGGAGCCGTAAGACTGCTTTGGCATATGGCCGCGGTGGTGGTAACGCCCGGTATTGTGTCGCTCGTACCGGTTTACCCGGCAGGGCACTTCCAACGTGGCATCATCGCGGTTGGTGCGTCGGTCACTGGCGAACTCCAAGGCCGCAAGGCGGAGGCGTCTGTGGACCCTTCGGTCCCGAAATGGGAGAGAGCGTATGCCTGACATTCCCGATTTTAGCGACTTTCGCTACCTAAACGAGGTGGGATGGTTCTTGTATCGTGAGAAGTATGGATACAACCACCACACGGGATCGTACACAGACGAGCGAAGGGTGTGGTCCCAGATGCTGTTGGACGAGGTGACCACGCTTGCCGGCAAGGATCACACTTGGATTTGTGACAAGACCGTCCTGACGGTTGGCTGCAGTTGCACTGGAGATTTGGCGGTCTGGCCAGCCGCTACTAAAATTGCCGTTGACCCGCTTCTGTACACCTATCAGCAGCTCGGCATGCTGATCGAAGACGCTCCTGGAACCAGTCGTACAGTGTTCCTCTCGCTTGGGATTGAAGCTTTGCCCCTCCTCGACGAGTCGGTTGACATCGTGATATGCCGCAATGCGCTCGACCACATGCCAGATCCAGGAATCGGGATGGAGCAGTTCTGGCGGGTTTTGAAGCCGGATGGCGTGCTGTTCCTCAGCGTGGATATTGGAGGCGACCCAACGCCCGACGAGCCTTCGCCTTTCACCGAAGGATCACTGCAAGCTATTCTGAACGAACGCATGGACGTTCTGGTCCAACGAAAGGTCGTGAAACCTCACGACGAGTGGCGTGACTACAGTGTCCGTGTTCTGGCGCAAAAGAAGGGTACGCCCGACGTGATTCTGGATAAAGCAGCACTCCTCCGGAAGTATGAAGAGTCGATTGGCGCCGACCAAGAAGCAGTTGAGAAGTAGACCGCGGCGTATGAGGACGGGAGCGAGTTGCGCGAAGTGAAAAATCGGAAGCCATCGGGCGGCGACGGGGCCAGGCTCACTGGACATGGGGACTGGCATTCCATGCGTCGTCTCGTGCGCATGGCCCGGGCTTACTGGCTCCATTTGACCGCTCTTCTTGTCCTGGGAATGATCCAGGCACCGCTGGCCCTTCTCACTCCCCTACCCGTCAAACTAGTCGTCGACAGCGTGCTTGGCTCGCGTCCCTTGCCTTCTGTTCTAGAGAAGTGGGCGCCCGTTGTACTTCGCCGAAGCGAAGGGGGGAAACTTGGACTGGCGGTCGCCCTTCTCCTCTTGGTAACGTTGCTTGTCTATATCGTCTCTCTGCTGATCTGGTGGCTCGCGACCTATACCGGCGAGAAGTTGGTGCTTGAATTCAGGACCCGACTTTTCCGCCACGCTCAGCGATTGTCTCTGTCTTATCACGACACGAAAGGAACCACCGATTCGACGTATCGGATTCAGTACGATGCGCAATGCATTCAAGTCATCGTGCTAGGTACAATTCCTCTCCTATCAGCGTTGTTTACGCTGGTCGCCATGATCGTCGTCACGGCGGAGATGGACTGGAAGTTGGCATTGATTGCGTTGACAGTATGTCCGCTGCTCTATTTGATCACGCAGACATTTGTCCGACGAATGCGCGACCGTTGGACGGAAGCAAAGCACTGGGAAAGCTCGGCGATGTCCGTGATCCAGGAAGTGCTGGCTTCGGTCCGTCTAGTGAAGGCCTTCGGACGCGAGGATCATGAGCACGCCCGCTTCGTCGACCGATCGGGCGAGCAGGTCCAGAGGCAGGTGGAGTTGGCGTTGTTGAACGGACAATTCGATCTGTGCGTCGGTCTGACTATGGCGGCAGGTTCAGCTTTGGTTCTGCTGGTAGGCACGCTGCACGTGAAGGCCGGCACGCTGACGCTGGGGGCGCTGCTGATGGTAATGGCATATCTGGCCCAGCTCTATGAGCCGATGAAGACCGTCAGCAAGAAACTCGGCGAGCTGCAGTCCGGTGTGGTGGGAGCGGACCGCGCCTTGAAGCTCTTGGATGAATTGCCGGAGGTACAAGAGCGCGCGGGAGCGCGGCCCCTGGTAAAAGCTGACGGATCCGTCGAGTTCAGGAGCGTGGGATTCTCCTACAATCCAGGCCAGCCAGTGCTCAAGGACGTATGCTTCAAAGTTCCGGCTGGCGCTCGAGTTGGCATTCAAGGCCGGACTGGCGCCGGCAAGAGCACCCTGATCTCTCTGCTCATGCGCTTCTATGATCCCGATGGCGGCGAAATCCGGCTGGATGACGTTGATCTGCGCGAATACCGTCTTGCGGACTTGAGAGATCAGTTTGCGCTGGTGCTGCAGGATACGGTTCTATTTTCCACTTCGGTCGCCGAAAACATCAGCTATGGAAGGCCAGACGCGAGTCGTGACGAGATTGTCGAAGCCGCAAGGCGGGCCAACGCGGACGAGTTCATTTCTAGCTTGCCAGAAGGCTATGAGACGCAGGTCGGGGAGCGCGGGATGAAACTCTCGGGGGGCGAGCGCCAGCGTATCTCTCTGGCGCGCGCGTTTCTGAAGAACGCGCCGATCCTGATACTGGATGAACCGACCAGTTCTGTGGACGTGAAGACTGAGACGTCCATCATGCAAGCCATGGAGCGATTGATGCGCGGCCGCACCACGTTCATGATCGCGCACCGGTTGTCGACGTTGGAGAATTGCGACCTTCGGCTGGAGATGGAACACGGGCAGATCAGGGAGCGCCGGGAAAAGATGCAATCGGCATGACCAAGATCGCAGTTAGCACCCGGAACATGAGTGGCCTGCGCAGGTTTGGCGGTTCAGTATGGGTCCTGGACCGGGTGGGGATCTCATGACGAAACCGCGCACGATCGTTGTGGTTGGAACCATGGGGACGCATCCCTACGCCGGAATGGCATGGATGCACATGCAGATCACCGGCGGGCTTCGAAGGTTAGGTCACAACGTCTATTACATGGAGGTGACGTCCACCTGGCCCTACGACCCGATTCGAAGGCGAAAGGTCCGGGATTCGAATTACACCCTCTCCTACGTGGCGCGCGTGGCGGCCGAATTCGGTCTAAGCGACCGGTGGGCGTATCGCCGCAGTTATCTGGATAACGAGTGGTTTGGTTTGGGCCGTCGCCGGGCGAAAGAACTCTTACGGGATGCCGACGCGGTGTTTAATGTTTCCGGCGCTACTTTGCTGCGAACACGCGAGGATCTCGATGTTGGAAATCTCATTTACCTCGGTACAGATCCCGTGATTTGTGAGATCGGCTTTCACAATGGCGACGACATCTGGAAAAAGGTTGTCGAGCAGCATGATCTGTTCGCGACCTATGGTGAAAATATCGGCAAGCCGCAGTGTTCCATCCCGCCGCTGCCGCTTCTCAAGGCCCGAACCCGTCAGCCCGTGTTACTGGACCTATGGGAAGCTGGCGATCCGCAACGCGCCGAATTTACGACCGTGTGCAACTGGCGTCAGGACGGTTTAGACCTTGATTTTCACGGAGAGATTTACCGGTGGAGTAAGCACTCCGAATTCCTAAAGGTGATCGACTTGCCGTTGCTTACAAGCCAGCCGATCGAGCTTGCCATGGGACTCAACCCGGGCGACCCCGGCCGCGGCGAGGCAGTTCGCGCTATAGGTATGACGACTCAAGAGCGGTGCCTTCTGGACACCAATGGCTGGCATCTAGCCGACGCGCATGCGTTCACCGCTGACGTTTGGCCCTATCGCGACTATATTAAAGCATCGCGCGGGGAGTTCACGGTCGCCAAGGATCAGAACGTCCGGCTGCGCAGCGGCTGGTTCAGCGAGCGGAGTGCATGCTATCTGGCGGCAGGCCGGCCGGTAGTCACGCAGGACACCGGGTTTGGGGATGTCCTTCCTACCGGAGAGGGTTTGTTCGCATTTAAGACGACAGAGGAAGCGGCCGCTGCACTCGAAGCCATCAATTCCGACTACCCGCACCACAGCCGTGCGGCTCGTGCCATCGCCGAGGAATATTTCCGCGCTGAGACGGTCTTAGAAAAGCTAATGAACGATTTGGGGCTATGACGGATCGAAACGCCCAGCACCGTTATCTGATCGTGAACGCCGACGATTTTGGGCAAAGCGCCGGCATCAACCGCGGCATTATAGCGGCCCGCGAGAACGGCATTGTGACCAGCACGAGCCTTATGGTGCGCTTTCGCGCCGTCGCTGAGGCAGGGGCATACGCGCGCCGCAATCCCGAGTTCGCTGTCGGTCTACATATAGATCTCGGAGAGTGGAGATTCCGCAACGATCAGTGGGAACCAGTTTACGAAGTTGTTCCGCTCTCGGACCCCCTTGCGGTCGGTGAGGAGGTTCGACGGCAAGTGGGCGCGTTTGACGCACTGGTGGGTAGGCCGCCCACTCATCTCGATTCGCACCAACACGTGCACCTAAGAGAAAGTGTGTTCCCGGTGGTGCAAGAGATCGCCGACAGGGTTGGTGTTCCTGTGCGGCAGCGCTCCTCAATACGCTACTGCGGAGCTTTCTACGGCCAGACAGCCGACGGTGCACCGATGCCGGAAGCTATCCGCTCACAGTCTCTCATTAAGATTGTGCGGGAGTTGGAACGAGGTTGGACTGAGCTGGGCTGTCATCCGGGATACGGCAATGATTTAGACACGATGTATGCACTTGAGCGTGAAAGGGAAGTGGAGGCCTTGTGCGATCCTGCGGTGCGCGCAACGGTCGCGGACTGCGGCATCGAGCTGCGCTCCTTCGGAGACTTTATATGAAGGCGTTGGTCGTAGGGTGGTTCAGTTTCGAAAAGATGGGAGCGACCGCAGGTGACCTGCTGGTGCGCGATTCCGTTTGCGAATGGCTACGCCGTACGAACTATTCGTACGACGTCGCCTTGGCCAAACCGTTTATTGGCGGCGTGAACTGGCAGTCGGTTGATCCAGCGGGTTATTCGCACGTGATATTCGTCTGCGGGCCGTTCGGTAACGGGTGGCCGATCAGCGACTTTCTCTCAAGGTTCGCAGGGCGCAAGCTCATCGGTGTAAATCTAACCATGCTCGACTCGCTGGAGACATGGAATCCCTTTGAACTGCTCATCGAGCGCGATAGCTCGCGGACGTCCCGCCCTGATATGGCGTTCCTGTCTCGGCAGTGTAAAGTGCCTGTGGTCGGCGTGGTGCTGATTCACCCGCAGCCGGAATACAGAGATCGCGACCTGCACGAATCGGCAAACGATGCTATTCACCGTTTGGTGGCATCGCGTGAAATGTCGCCCGTGAGAATCGACACGCGACTGGATCGGAACAGCACGGAACTACGAACGCCCGCGGAGGTCGAGTCTCTGATCGCGCGAATGGACGTGGTGTTGACAACGCGTCTGCATGGTATGGTGCTGGCTTTGAAAAACGACGTCCCGGCGGTGGTGATCGATCCAGTGGCGGGCGGCGCCAAGATTCGCAAGCAGGCAGACGCTCTCGGGTGGTCTCCTGTATTCATCGCCGATCAGCTGAACGACGACGAGATGCAAAAGGCTTTTGAGGATTGTCTTTCTGCTGAGGCTCGGCGGAAGGCATGCGAATGCCGTCAGCGAGCCCAGCGGATCCTAGCTCCTGTTGCGGATCAATTCATCGCAGGCTTGGCAGGAGAAATCGTGCGGGCCTAGCCTATGGCGAGGATCATCGTCGGATCTTATCTCGTTCAGTTCCCGCTCGGCGGGTACATGTCCTGGGTAGGGCAATGGCTGCTGGGCTTCCAGCGGCTAGGGCACGAGGTGTGGCTCGTCGAGCGGAGCTACGGTCCCAATTCCTGCTACGATCCATCGAGCAACGTCATGACGGACGACTGCTCTTATGGAACTGCCCAAGTGGGGAGCTTTCTGGCTCGTCACGGACTCGAGAAGAGATGGTGTTTTGTCGACTTCGGCAAGACCTATCACGGATGCGAGCGGGCCAGCATCGAGGATGTTCTCCGAGCCGCGGACCTTTTCGTGGACATGGGATCTCATGGTTTGTGGTTGGATGAAGCGGCTTCAATTCCCTTGCGGGTTTTCGTGGACGGCGAACCCGGCTATCGCCAGATGATGTTCGAAACGACCGGGCGGGAGGGTCACGCACTGCCCGAGTATGAACGGTACTATAGCGTGGGACTCAACGTGGGCACGCCGGCCTGCATTGCGCCGGATGCGGGCAAGCACTGGCGGCCAATCTTCGATCCGGTCGTGACTGACCTGTTTTCTTGCGAGCCTCCTCCGACCCGCGCCCCGTTCACCACTGTCATGAGCTGGCAGGCGCACTCGCCGATCGAATTCAATGGCGTCACCTACGGCCAGAAGGACGTTGAATTCGCGAAGTTCATGGACCTGCCCTGTAGGGTGAAGGCTCCCATGGAACTGGCGATTTCCGGCAAGAATACGCCCATCGATCTGTTGAAGAAGCAAGGCTGGCGCCTGCTGGACTCCTTCCGCGTCACTCTGACATTCGACTCATGGCAAGACTACATCCGCGGCTCAAGAGGCGAGTTTAGCGTCGCCAAAAACGTCTTCGTCGCCACCAACAGCGGGTTCTTCAGTGACCGCAGTGCCGCCTATCTGGCCAGCGGCCGTCCGGTGGTCATGCAGGAGACCGGCTTCAGCGCTCATCTGCCCTGTGGCAGCGGGTTGTTTGCGGTTCGCAACGTTGAGGAGGCCGCGGCCGCCATCGATAGCATCGAATCCGACTACACACGTCACTCACGCGACGCCCGCGAAATCGCAGTAGAGTATCTAGACACGCGCCGTGTCCTGGGCAACTTTCTCCGGGAGTTGGGATTGTGAACGGAACACCGTTTGAGAGCAAGAACGTTCTGATCACCGGTGGATTGGGCTTTATCGGCTCCAACCTCGCGCGGCGCTTGGTCGAGTTTGGCGCCCAGGTTACGCTCCTCGACAGCCTGATCCCTGAGTACGGCGGCAACCTGTTCAACGTGACTGGCCTCGAGGACCGCCTGCGAGTTAATATCTCTGATGTCCGCGACGCGCACAGCATGCGCTACCTGGTTCAGGACCAGGACTACCTCTTCAATCTTGCCGGCCAAACCAGCCACATGGACTCGATGGAGGACCCGTACACGGATCTGGAGATCAATTGCCGGTCCCAGCTTTCGATCCTGGAAGCATGCCGCAACTACAACCCTGGGATCAAGGTTGTTTTTGCCAGTACTCGCCAAATCTACGGCAAGCCGGATTCGCTGCCCGTGAGCGAAGATCATCTGCTGCGCCCGGTAGACGTAAACGGCATCAACAAAATGGCCGGCGAGTGGTATCACATCCTCTATAACAACGCCTTCGGAATCAAGGCTTGCGCTCTGCGGCTGACCAATACCTACGGTCCGCGCATGCGAGTCAAGGATGCGAGACAGACCTTCCTCGGAATCTGGGTGCGGCGGTTGGTCGAAGGACGGCCCTTCGAGGTGTGGGAGGGGCAGCAGCTTCGGGATTTTACTTACGTCGACGATGCAGTGGACGGGCTGTTGCTGGCCGCGGCTTGCCCTCAATTGAACGGCCGCACTCTGAATCTTGGCGGAGACTGCGTGATCAGCCTCCAGGATCTGGCTGAACTCCTGGTCGAGGTCAACGGAGGCGGGGAGTTCAAGGTGTGCTCCTATCCGGCGGATCGAAAGCGAATCGACATCGGCGATTACTATTCGGATTTCAGCCGGATTCGAGCGGCCGTCGGCTGGGAACCGAAGGTCGCACTGCGCGATGGTCTGGCCAGGACACTGACTTACTACCGGCAAAACCTGGAGCATTACGTCTGATATGACGATGCGCATCCCACAGTGCGATCCCAAGGCGAGCTATCTGGCCCACAAGGTCGAGATCGATGCCGCCATTGGCGCCGTATTGGAGCGTGGGCGCTACATCCTAGGTCCGGAAGTAGAGGCCTTCGAGCGCGAGTTCGCTGCATATCTGGGTGTAGAGCACAGCGTCGGCGTGGCGAGCGGCACCGATGCGCTAACGCTCGCCCTACGAGCCTGCCAGGTAAAAGCAGGAGATGGCGTACTAACGGTATCGCATACAGCAGTGGCGACCGTCGCAGCGATTGAGTTGGCGGGCGCCGTGCCGGTGCTGGTGGACATCGATCCGGCGAATTTCTGCGTTGACTCAAATGCACTCGAGGACGCGGTTTCGCGGGACTGGGGAGTGCCGCTGAAGGCCGTCATTGCAGTGCATCTGTACGGACATCCTGCCGACATGCCTGCCGTGATGGCGATCGCGAGAAGCCACGGGCTGGCGGTGATCGAGGATTGCGCGCAATCGCACGGAGCGTCGGTTTGCGGGCGCATGACCGGCGCATGGGGCGATATGGCGGCATTCAGCTTTTATCCCACAAAAAACCTGGGTGCGCTCGGCGACGGGGGCGCCGTGGCCACCAACGATCCCAGGTTGGCTGAGCGCGTGCGGCTGCTCAGAGAGTATGGCTGGCGCGAGCGTTACGTCAGTTCGCTCGCCGGAATGAACAGCCGATTGGACGAGTTACAGGCCGCCATCCTGCGGGTCAAGCTGCGCTATCTTGATCGCGACAATGCGCAGCGCAGGGAATTGGGGAGCGTGTATAACAAGGTGCTCACCGATACGAACCTGGGCCTGCCTGGAACGAGTGAGGCCGCCGTCCACGTATACCACCAATACGTGGTCCGCTCCGCACAACGCGATCGACTGCGAGACTGGCTGCGCGAACAGGGCGTAGGCACGCTCATCCACTATCCACAACCTGTGCATACTCAGCCCGCATATCGGGGCAGGATTCCGCACGCAGGGCTGGACCGAACGGAAGCAGCGGTCCGGGAGATCCTGAGCTTGCCGATGTATCCGGAGTTGACCCTCGAACAGGCGAGCGAGGTCGGGCAACTGGCAGCCGCCTTCTCCGGGAGATGATATGCGAACGCGCCTCCTAGTGATTCTGGGCTGTGCGGGCCTCGTCGCGCACGCCGGCGACAATTCGCTTCGTCAGCGCATCGAGTACGTGACTACGCCTGGCGTTTCCCAGGTGTCGATATACCTCCAGGAACCCGTCCGCTTTACCTCGGGCACCTTGACAAATTCCGATCGCGTCTACGTCGATATTCAGCATGTCTCAGGTGACCTCGCGCTCAAAGGCCCCGGAATCACCGGCAACGATGCACTGATCAGGCAGATTCGAACTAGCCGCCGGGACGCGGACACAATGCGTGTGGTGATGGACCTGAAGGCGCCGGCGATTTATTCCGTCGTAACCCTGCAGACCCCGCCAAGTCTCATCATAGTTCTCCGCCCTGCCCACCCGCCGGCTCCGGAGTTACTCGCGCAGCAGGTTCGCGTCGACAACCCAGGGTTTCCGATCGCGTCGCTGGCTGCGCCTGCTGCGCCGGCGATTCCCGCGGCGCCTGCAGTCGTCAGGACAGCACCCGCTGCGACCGCTGCCGTCACAACCCGGCGGATCGCCATTCCGCGAGTTACCCACGCTCCCAAGCTCGAGGATTTTCTGGACGGGCGGCAGGGCGAGGGGTCCCGCATAAGTGATTTCCGCCAGCGGGAACCTGCCGATGGAAAGCCGGTTACGCAGCCAACATCGGCCTACGTCTCCTATGACGACGACAACGTGTACGTCGTGTTCGTGTGCAAGGACGAGCCAGGCAAAGTACGCGCTCGCATGGCCAAGCGCGAAGATATTGGCGACGACGATACAGTCAGCGTGTATCTGGATTCGTTTCACGATCACCAGCACGCGTACTACTTCACCTCTAACGCGCTCGGCATCCAGGGTGACGGCATCATCACCGAAGGCGCAAAGAACGACGACCTGTTTGATACCCTGTGGTACTCCGAAGGGCGGCTCACGCCCGACGGTTACGTGGTGTGGATGGCGATCCCGTTCAAGAGCCTGCGGTTCGCCGGCGGCGAGGCGCAGACGTGGGGTCTTGCATTGGGGCGCTCGATCGCGCGAAATAGTGAAAGTGCTTTCTGGCCCCAGATCACGCACCGGCAAAACAACTTCGTGCCGCAGATGGCAGCTCTCGACGGGCTGGATCAAATCGCGCACGGACACAACATCCAATTGATCCCCTACGGCGCGTTTACAAATGCCAAGTTGCTCGATCCCAGCGTACCGCGGTATCAGACTCAAAATGATGCTCGCGTGGGACTCGACTCGAAAGTCGTCTTGCACAATTCCCTGTCGCTGGATGTCACGCTGAATCCCGACTTCAGCCAAGTGGAATCGGACGACCCGCAAGTCACCGTGAACCAGCGCTATGAAGCGCTGTTTCCGGAAAAACGGCCATTCTTCATCGAAAACGCCGGTTACTTCCAAACGCCGCTCGACCTATTCTATTCGCGACGCATCGTGGACCCGGAATTCGGCGCGCGGCTTACTGGCAAAATAGGGCGGTGGGCAATCGGATTGTTGGGGATCGACGACCGCGCGCCCGGCCAGCAGGTCGACCCCGGCAATTCGCTGTTCGGGGATCATGCCGTCATTGGCGCCGCGCGCATCCAGCGCGAATTTGGCCAGGATTCACACATCGGCATTCTCATGACGAGCCGCGATTTCGGAGCGAGCTACAACCGCATGGTCTCTATCGACACGCGTCTGAGACTGAGCCCGACCTGGTATTTCACCGGACAGCTCGCGCGGAGCTTTGACCGTAGCTATGACCAGAATTTCAAACTCATCGACGCACAAGGACCTGCGTCTTTCGCTGAGATCAAGCGGTCGGGGCGGAGCTTCACATATAGCGCTGACTATCAGGATCTGAGCCAGGATTTTCGTGCTCCGCTAGGGTACATCAAGCGCGTGGACCTGCGACAAGTATCCCAGTATGTCGGCTACTACTTCCACCCGGAGGGCAGCAAGCTTCTTGATTTCGGTCCTTCACTCAGCTTCGGAGCGGATTGGGATCACCAGGGCCGGTTGCAGGACAGGTACTCCGATGCCGAGTTCGCGATGGATTTCACCGGGCCGGTGGGTTTCAAGCTGACGCGCTACGATGCCTACGAATTCTACTTGAACCAGGGCTTCCGCTACCACAACAGCGGCGCTTCCTTTTATGCCAATTGGATCAAGTGGCTCAACTTCAACGGATCGTTCCAGGCGGGTTCGGGTTTGAACTACACACCCGCGAATGGGCTGGCTCCCTTCGTCGGGAGCTCGCAAAATGCATCGTTCGGACTCACGTACCGGCCCACGCCGCGATTGCGGCTCGACGAAACCTACTATTTCACGCGCCTGGGCACACGCAGCGGGTTCTTGCCCTCGGGTGGCACGCCGACCGTCTTCACAGACCACTTCACCAGAACGAAACTGAACTATCAGTTCACGCGAGCGCTCTCGCTGCGCGCCATCATCGACTATTACGGCTTGTTGCCGAATCCAGGCTTGTTTAATTCGGGCCGGTATAAGACACTGACGGGGGACATCCTTCTGACTTACATGCTGAACCCTGGCACTGCCCTTTACATCGGCTACAACAATCAACATGACAACTACGCCCTGGACCCGGAAATTCCTCCCATGCTCCGCAGGTACGGAGATCCCTCATATCTAACCGGGAGCCAGATTTTCGTGAAGCTAAGCTATTTGCTCCGGTTCTGACGAAACGAGGGGGCAATCTGCCGCTCCGACCGGAGCGTTAATCCGCAATATCGGTAGCTATCGTCGGCGCTGTATACTCGTGCGAGCGGTCATCAAGAACGGTTTGGCAGTGACAAGGCGGAAATGGAAAGCGAGCGACTCCGGCTAAATTCACTGAAGGTCGCATGCAGGCGTGGCACTCCACCAGGCGAAGCAGCAGACAAACGGCGCAGACCTTCAATGGAAGAATTTATCCAAGAGTTAGCATCGATTGCTGCGGACCCAAAAACCTCGAGTCGGGGCCGACTGCGAATCTTGTCCGAGTTGGATTGGCTGCGATCCCCTCCGCGTTCTGATGTCACGGACCCTAGAAACGTTTTGAGGGACACGCTCAACTCACGTAATACTGAAGTCATTTCAGAGGCGCAGTGTTCGATCATTGATCACATCGAACAGTCGGATGTGATTGATGATTTCGAGGCGTCGTTAAGATATGAGCAATTGACCAGGCAATTCTCTCCTGCAACTGCTACTCCCCAAGGCGGTAAAGATGACTTCACGTCGCACCAAACGAAACGTAGCATGGAGGGGGCTGGCGGCAAGACGCGTGTCAAAAGGCCTGACGAAGCCCAGCAGCAACGGCTCGATGACGCATCACGGGAAATGAATGAGTCCTTCCACGCCTATGAACAGATGCGGGACCTGCTGGTAGATCCCGAATGGAAGGGCGCTGGACCGCCATCCCCGCATGCGCCAACCATGCTTGGAGAAATTTCCCGCCTAGAGCGGGACCTCCGGAAACTTGCGATCGAAACCCTGAGAGTCTACGCCGAAGCATCGTGGTTCCTTGGCTCTGTGGAGCCGTTCCGCACCCAACTTCAATCCGATGCAGGCGCCATTCTGAAATGGATCCTCGCGACAGTCAACAAGAGGGTAAGCAACGAAGATAAACCGCTCTTGAACTGGCATGCGATCGAGCAGGCAGTTCACCAGGAAGTGGCGAACCAGATAAGAAGAGCGGAACGAGAGTGGGACGTCTCGCCACCGTGGAGGACCCTTGATCCACATCGGGCGGCTCTGCCGGGAACTGGCAGCGCCACTAACGTGCCGGAGAAGCCCGATAAGCCGGCTTCGCTTTTGGTGCGCGTCGCGAGCAGCGAGGGCATCGCTCCCTCAGCTACGGAACCCCAAGCCATCGCAGAACGTGCTGCGCGCCGGCAAGCAGTCGTGAATCCGATTCTTCAGCAAAAGCGTTGGAAGCCTGGGCGCCTAGCCACGGAAGCCGGAGTGGGGAAGAACTCCGTATACCAATATCTCGATGGAACAAGGGTCAAGATCACGGACGAAAACAGGAAAGCCATCGCTGGGGTTCTTGGCCTGGAACCCGATCAACTCCCTGACTGATCCGCGAGAAAAGTTCCGCGAGACTCGCGGAACTTCCCGCGAGACGACAAATTTCGCAAAAGGCTGTATACATTAATTTCTCGTTGGTTTCTGGTCCATTTTGGATCGTTCAGAGCTTGCGGAGTTTTGATGACCAGCCTTCCACAGACGGATCAACCACCCCCGGGTCGGGAGGCTTTCTCCGAAACGCACTTCGCGGTGCGCTACTGGGCTGAGCGGTGGGGGTTTAGCGTCAAGACAGTGCGCGAATGGTTCCGAGATGAATACGGCCCCGGCATACTCCGGCAGAGAAATTCGGGGCGCCGATCTAAACGAGACTACACCACGATCATGATTTCGGCCAGCGCGGCAGCACGGGTCTATGCAAAACGCACAGTGCGTGAGCTAATCCATTGATGCTGCCCGACGAGAGGTAATGTCAACGACATGAAAGCAGACCACGAGCCGTACGTCTACCGCCGGCACCTTCGGCGCTGCCCGCTCTTCGGACCCGGCGGCAGGGATACTCGCGTGGATAAGTGCAGTTGCCCGTTTCACATTGACGGTCGCCGCAACGGTCGGCGGATTCGCGAATCCCTGAAGACTCGCAGCCGGCAGATCGCTGAACGTCGCCTTACCGAGAAGATACGCGAGCTTGATTCCCAAGTGGACGTACGCCTCTTGAGGGATGTCGACACTGAACCGGGAAAATTGGGAGCGCCGGCAGCGCAGCGGACAGTTTCCGAAGCCGTGGAGCACTTCCTCGGCACCAAGGGCACAATTGAACATGGAATCTACCGTGGCGATGTGGAGCGCGGAACGTACCGGAAGTACGAAAACAGCCTCCAACTCCTTTCTTCTTATTGCGATGAACATGGCGTCTCCGCAGTTAGCCGTATCGACGTAGATGTCCTGGAAGACTTCCGACGTACACGCAAAATCGGTTCAGTGACTTGGAAGGTTGAACGCCAAACGCTCGTGACCTTCTTCGCTTACTGCCTGCGACGGGGATGGATCGGCAGCAACCCAGCCAAGGAGCTGAAGGCCCCTCGCAATCTCAAGCCGAACAAAATCGTACCTTACACCCTTCAAGAGGAGAGCCGAATCCTGGCGGCCTGTGATCATATCGGTGGTGGCAAGCACAATCGCAGCGGAGCGCGTTACGAACAGCTTCGCGCGCGGGCGATGATTATGCTGCTTAGGCTAACTGCGCTGCGGGTGTCCGACGTCGCCACACTTCAAGGGGATGCAATCTCGTGGGACGAGGAGCATAAGAGTTGGCGGATCTTCCTGCATACCCAGAAGACAGGCGATCCAGTGTTCCTGCCAATTCCCGAGAATCTGAAACTGGTTCTCGATGCGCTTCCTCTGCCGCGGAACGCCGCACAGGATTGCCCCTACTATTTCTGGAATGGACACACATCCCGGCGGGCCGTGGTCGGAATCGCCGAGAGGACGCTCTCGTTTGTGTTCAAGAAATCAGAGGTGAAGGGCGCCCACGCTCACCGGTATCGACACACGCTCGCAACCAGGCTGCTGGAGCAAGGTGCCACTTTCGAGCAGGTGGCCGACATCCTCGGGAACAGCCCAGAGGTTGTCCGAAGGCACTACGGGAAGTGGTCAAAGGGGCGTCAGGCAAACATAGACCGGCTCATGCTAGCGCATTTTCAGACCGCAGTGGCTACACTTCCGGTCACACAACGGTCACACGAAAAAACGGAGGCTGTAAACTAATGAGCCTCCGTGGGTTAGTGTGGTGCGGAGAGGGGGACTTGAACCCCCACGAGATTGCTCCCGCTAGCACCTCAAGCTAGTGCGTCTGCCAATTCCGCCACCTCCGCGTGGCCGAGACTCGTTATTTCTTTTGCGCCGGCTGCTGCTGTCCGGCCGGTGGCTGAACCGGCGTGGGCATTTGCAGCGGCACAGTGGTCGGCGCGCCACCCTCCGGCGTCACGGTGACCGAGGGCGCCTTGCCCGGCGGCACCGGAGCCGTTTGCGCCGGAGCAGTCTTCACCGGCGCCTTCTGCTTTTCCAGAACGCTGCCAGAGGACGAAGCGCCGCGCGTCGCCATGATCGCGAGCGTGAGCGACGTCAGCATGAAAACCGCGGCCGCCAAAGTGGTGGCCTTCGAGAGAACCGTGGCCGATCCGCGCGGGCCGAAGGCGGTCTGCGATCCCATCCCGCCGAATGCGCCGGCCAGGTCCGCGGCCTTGCCGCTCTGCAGCAGCACCACCACCACCAGAAAGAAACAAACGATTACGTGAATGATTGTCAGTACAATGGCCATCGGAATTTCCTGTGGACGCTTCGACGCTCTCAACCTTGGGAATCGAAGCCGACCGCGACTCCTTCAGTATAAACTAAAGCCTGCGGCGGTTGCCGTGCTTCGCAGGACTTGCCCGTTTCTGGCGAGCTCGGTCGAGCTTCGATTCTAACCTGCTATGCTGCTTCCATTGCCTGTATTGGCGAAAAGGAGCAACGGCTTATGACCACGATTCGATCCTCGCTCATCGCGCTGGCGGCTCTGGCGGCTATGACCACATCGGCGAGCGCTCAAGGGCAGCCCGACTTCAGCAAGGTGGAGATCAAGACCACTCGCATCAGCGGCAACTTCTATACGCTCGAAGGGCAGGGCGGCGTCATCGGCGTGCTGGCCGGACCGGACGGAGTCCTGATGGTGGACAGCCAGTTCGCGCCGCTGACCAACAAGATCGTCGCGGCCGTCCGGCAGATCACCGACCGTCCCATCCGCTTTCTCGTCAATACGCACGTGCACCCGGATCACACCGGCGGCAATGAGAACCTGGGAAAAATGGGCGTCACGATTTTCGCCCGCGAGGAATTGCGATCCCGCCTGGCGCATCCGGCTGCCCCGCCCAACGGCAATGCCCCGCCCGCCGCTCCCGCCGCTGCGCTTCCGCTAGTGACCTACACCGGTCGCGTCACCTTCCACATGAATGGCGAAGAAGTGCAGTTGATCCCCATCCCGCGCGCCCACACCGACGGCGACACGCTGGTCCGCTTCCCCGCTTCGGACATTATTATGACCGGCGACTTCTATCGCTCAGTCCAGTTCCCCAATATCGACCGCACCAACGGCGGCAGTCTCAACGGAATGCTGGATGGACTCGCGTTCATCATCGGCCAGTCGGGTCCCAACACCAAAATCATCCCCGGCCACGGCCCGATCGTCGACCGCAGCGCGGTCGCCGCCCATCGCGATATGCTGCTCGCCATCCGCGATCGCGTCGCCAGGATGGTGGAGCAAGGTATGACGCAGGAGCAGGTGCTCGCGGCCAAGCCGGCGTCCGACTACGATTCGAAAGTCCAGCAGCCGGGAACCACCGGCGACCGCTTCATCGGCCAGTTGTACGCCGAGCTGAAGACCGCGAAATAGACTAGCGCAACACCATCAGACTCGATGTTCAGGCCAGAGCTTTGCCGTATAGCGCCAGCAAACGGCTCCAGGCCTTCTCGGCCTGTGCCTCGTTGTAGACCTGCGTGTCCGGGGGACACCAGCCATGCGCGGCGCCGGCGTACACTTCGATTTCCGCGGAAAGCTTCGCCTTTTCGAACGTCTCTTTCATAACGTCCTTATCCTTGGGCGAACGCGCATCGTCATTGGTCGCGATCGCGATGAGGAACTGCGCCTTGGTCTTCGAAGCCTGGAGATGCGGACTGTTGGGCTGGTCGGTGACCAGTCCGGCGCCATGGAACGAGGCGACCGCTCCCACGCGATCGGGCACCGCGGCCGCGGTACGAAGCGCCATCGGGCCGCCCATGCAATAGCCCTGCGTGCCCATCTTTCGATTCTTGGCCACCGGCGATTGCTGGTCCAGCCATCCCAGGAACGCTTTCGCATCCGTCATCTGCGTCGTCTCGGTCAGAGCTCGCGCCAGCGGCATCAGCTCCTGAAGCGGGGTGGCGGCGCCCGAGGCCGCGGTCGGGGCTTTCTGGGCCCGATAGAACGGATTCACCACCAGCACCGAATAGCCCGACTCGGCCAGCCGTTTGCCCATCTGGCGGAACGCCGGCCGCAGACCGAAAATGTCCGGCCACACCAGGACGCCGGGAGCTGTGCCGGTCGCCGGATGCACGAAGTAGCAGTCCGCGGTCCCGTCCGGCGTCTTTACGTTCACCTCCGATTCGGTCACCGCAACCGCGTTTGCGACTTTCGGCAGCAGCATCGCCACGCCTGCTCCCAACATGATTCCGAATTGCTTTCGTGTCACCAAACCGAGAGCCTCGAACTGCTTGAGGTCGTCGTCAAAATGATCCTGATCACACATGTTCGCTCCTTATAGACACCTGGTTGCGCGGACCGCGCGCGTACTGGATATTCTATATCTATTTCGACCCCTGTGGGCGCCTCTGGGCGAAGAGTCTGTTTCTAATACCATCCCTGATTCATTTAACGGAAGGCGACAACACGTCCAAGTGGATAGTTTCCGGGTTGCCGGCCGCACACTATGTTGCTGACCAAACAACAGACCAGGTAGGCCGTCGCCCGCACGATGTTAGCGGGAAAGCGGCCTACCGGGTTCCGGTCACCTGAGACCAGTGCCACGCAGAGCTAGAAGGTGTATTTCAGCCCTAGCTGCATTTGCCTTTGCGAGCCAAAGCCTCCCAGGTTCCCTTGCGTGCTGAAGCTTCGTCCAAACGTCGACGGGGCCGAGACATTCGCCTGGGGATTTGTGAACTGCGGCGTGTTAAACAGGTTGAATACTTCGTAGCGAAATTCCAGTCGCTGGCCTTCGCGCACGGCGAAGTTCTTGAACACCGAAAAGTCCCAATTGTAAGCAGAGGGTCCAATCAGCGTATTCCGGCCAAGATTCCCGGGAGCCACTGCTCCGGAACCGACGGAAGGAGGGACGGCGAAGGCCGCAAGGTTGACCTGCTGGGCGGTCGCGTTGCCGGGCAGGTCGAAGTTAGTCGGAATCGGTGCGACTCCGGGTACGACGTTCGCCCGCCCGGTATAGATCCCTAGTGTGGAATGCTGCAGTCCGTAGCCATCCACATTGCAAGCGCTGCAGATCACGCTGAATGGCGTTCCGGAGTGAATGTTGGTGATCCCGTTGACCTGCCACCCGCCTCCCAACCATTTGGGAAGCTTGGGCGCATTGGGGATCTCGTAGACGTAGTAGAAAATGAAATTGTGGCGCACGTCGTAGTCCGAGAGCGCCCATTGGTCGCTGTGATCGTACGGGAGCTGAAACGCCAGGCTGCCAATGGAAGTACCGTCGTCCATGGCGCGCGACCAGGTGTAGTGCGCGCCGAGGCTGAGACCGCGGCTGAGCTGCCGTTTCAAACTAATCTGCAGGCCATTGTAATCGGCGCTGCAGCAGGTGTCCTGCGTAGTGATCGTTCCAAAGCCCGGGTAGAGACGCTTGGTTGTCCCTGGAATATAGGGGTTACGTTCCTCACCGTAGCCTGGAATCAAGTGCACGGTGCGATTCCCGACGTAGCCCACCTGGAGGACATTGGCCGCCCCAATCTGCTGCTGCACGTTGAGGCTCCACTGGTACGTGTTCAGCATTTTGTAGTCCTTTTGCATGGCATTTATGTTCGGCACACCAGAAGTGGGACCGTTGAAAAGGTCGGGTGTGGGGAAACCCACCAGGTTCGGAGCGTCCACAGCCGTAAGCAGCCGGCTATAGCCGACAGTCGGGATATTGGCGGGGATCCATTGTGGCAGCGAGTAGTTCATCGAGGCGAACAGAATCCCCGCGCCGCCGCGAATCACGGTTCGCTTCGAGGCGAAGGGCGAATACGCGAAGCCAGCTCGAGGCGAAAAATTCTTTTTCGGCATGTCCACCAGTTGCGTTCCAACCGGGTCGAGTTGGCCCGTCACAAAATTGAAGTTGGCCATCCTCCCGTGGGCTTCCGTCGGGGGCGTGTCGTACTGATACCGCAGGCCGAGATTCAGCGTGAGGTTGCTTGAAAACTTGAAGTCATCCTGCACAAAGAAACCCAGCGCCGTCCCGCGCATGCCTACCCGGGGCCATCCTTCCGTCCGAACAGAAACGGGCGTATTGGCTGCAAATGCACTCAGACTCGTGAAAGTGATATATCGCTCGAACAGGACCCCCTTGTTGTCCCAATCGCGCCGGACTTGACCGCCGAATTTGAGTTGGTGACGGCCTTTCACCCAGGACAATGAATCGGACAACATAAAGGACGTGTTGCCCACCGGCATGTTGAAAGCGCCCGGTCCAATGGTCGGCACACCACTGCCGACGACCACTTCCGGGAAGTTCCTGACTTCCTCGCTCCCGGCATTCTGCGTCCATGCGCTCATCCGGTTGATGTAGCCAGCCACCTCATTCCAAATTGAGGACGAAATCGCTCGCGTGTAACCAATTTTTCCCGTCTGTACGAGGTTTGGGTTCGGACGGAATTGGTCTTTGGCAACGCCGAAATAGCTCGCTGCATATGTATCGTCGCCAGTATGCCGAATGGTCAGCCGGTCTTTCGCGGTGATTTGGTAATCAACCCTCCAGGTCCACGAGTCTTCCGTAAGCTGGTTCGTGCGCGCGCCGCTATAGGCGGCCAGGCGCGGGTCGGCCGCGAAGACCGGACCGTTCGGCAGGGGCAGCTGGTCGATAGCAGGCCTGAGCGCGGGGGCCAGCGTATCTCGAAAAGCCTGCGTGGGCGTGAAGGTGCTGAAGAATGCCCCCGCCCTCTGCCGAACCGCTTCGTAATTGCCAAAGAAGAAGATCTTATCTCGCTTGATCGGTCCGCCGAACGAGCCGCCAAATTGGTTGAGCCGATAGGGAGGCTTCGCCGCCGGAGCCGCATTGAAGTAGTTCCGGGCGTCCAGGACATCGTTGCGGAAGAACTCAAACAGCGTCCCGTGATACGCGTTCGTCCCCGATTTGCTGATGTAGTTGATCAAAGCCCCCGACGTGGAGCCGAACTCCGAGGAGTACGAATCGGTGACCATATTCACTTCCTCGACGGCGTCCATGCCGATCTTATTGAGACGGCCTCCCCCGTAGGGCATGCCCGCTCCGTCGATATCCACCGAGGAAGAGTCGCCGCCATCCACCTGGTAACGTATCCCAGGCTGCTGGATACGGGAGTCGCTCGCGCCGTTGATGTTGGGCGTCGCCCCGGTCATCGACAAGCCGGGAATAACCATCATCAATCGCGTAGCCACGCGCCCGTTGACCGGTAGGGTCGCCACCGTGTTCGTGTCAACCACGCCGCCCGACGTCGACGTCGCCGTTTGCACTAACTCGGTTTGACCGACCACCGTAACTTGCTCTGCCATGGCGCCCGGCGACAAGGTAATCGTCAAGTTCACGCGATCGTAAGCGCTTAGGCGAATGTTCTCCTGCGCGAAGACCTTGAAGCCGCCCTTCGAAGCCGTCACCTTGTAACTGCCCACTGGGAGCAGGGGCGCGTTGAAATTTCCATTGCGATCCGTGACCAATTCCATGCCCACCGACGTCCCCATGTTCTGGACCTGGACTCTCGCCTCAGGAACCAGAGCCCCGGAAGAGTCGTACACGGTGCCCAGAATCGTTGCGGTGTCAAGTTGAGCCCAACAAGCCAAACTGAACCCCAGAACCATCGCGACCGTTAGTGCACAGCGTCTCAGAAACATACTTCCTCTTTCTCCCCTCATGTCAGAGGAATCGCACCCCTCCCCACAAGGGTGTCGACTTCGCATGAGCGTATTCTGCGAAGAGTCGTGCGTCAAGAGCGATTCTTCTGCCCGCCACAGCGTTTTAATGGCAGAAATATGTTCCGAACTTGCCAGAACGTCGCCAATCGCTTGGCCTTTAACGAGTTGCGAAAGAATTGATGGGGGTTACTGATATGACCATACAAGCCGAAGCCCCGGTTCGGCAATTTCATTTTGTGAAACTGGGCCAAGCGATCCAGCACCCACCCGGCTGGTTGCACTGCTCGCGCAATCCACGGCAGTGCCGCGCGGAATGGTAGAACGCCGTACTTACGGCCAACATCCGGACCAACGTACGATCGACAACCTCCCAGATGCCGCTTATTGGAAGTTCACGTTCTTGATGAAGAGATCGAACCAGGTGAAAGCTCCGGCGTCCGCACCGGGCACCTGGACCTTCGTCGGATTGGCGAGCCCGACCGCAACACCGAGGAAAGCGATTGGGACGCCGCCAAGATCCGACGATAGCCCGCTGGCCGGAAGAGCTGAGAGCACATAGCTGGGGATCGTGAAGCTGGTGGCGCCGGGCGGGATGGCACAGTTAATGATTCCAATTTGCCCAATCGAGGTATTGACGGAATTCCCCAGGATGCCAAGCGCAATGTCGGTCCCGGAGGGATTCAGCGTAATGGTCAGATCCTGGTTGCGCGGAAGATTCACCACAGCATCCTCATTCGTCCATGGATTGGAGACCGAGGGCACGCTGAGTTTGGCGCTGAAGCCTCCCACGTCGGCTCCGCCGCTGCCGCTCAGTGTGTAGGAACCAGGAAGCAAATAGGCCGGCCCCGCAGTGTCCAGAGGCGGGTCGCCTCCGAGATCCGCCTTGTACCGGAAGTCTGGTGCGCCGGGCCCGCCCGTGTCCTTGCGACTGAGTATCTGCGCGCCCTGCGGACCGGAAAGATTGAGGGACGCGCCTCCATCCAGGCCGATATAATCGTGCTGGGGACTCAGCGTGAAGTTGTCGAGCAAAGCCGTACCTGCGCTCGGCCTGTAGTACACGATGCAGCCGGTGGACGGCAGCAATACGGGCAACGACGCCAGGACGCCGCTCGCGCCATTGTACTTCCGGAAGTACGCAGAACCCTGGTCCGAGACGCCCTGCAAGACACCGCCGGCAGTGCTGAGGTCGGCGCTTATCCGAAATACTCCCAGGTCAGCTACAGTCATGGCGGTGTTGCTTTGCGCCTTCTGCAGATCCGCAACGCTGTAGCCCGTCGGATCCGAGCAAATGCTGCCGCTCTGGGCAATCGATATCGTCGCGAAATTGCTCACCACGCCCGCGGCAGTCACGACCACCGGCACATAGCAACCGGTCACGCCCGCTGGAATCGTGATCAGGATCTGATCGATGCCCGAGCAGCAACCGGAGCGGCCCTGATAACCGATCTTCGCCTGCACTCCGCCGACGTAAACCTGAGCCGCCACGTTGAGATTGCCGACCGGCGGCGTGTTGGCGTCGCTGCTGCTGATGGCTCCCAGCCCGCTGCCCCAGATGAACCATTGTTCGCCCGAATGCGCCGAGTTGATCAGCGTGTTCACTTTGTAATTCGGGTCGGTGAACACACCCGGGCCCGAGCCTTGTTGATTGATGGTGAAGATACCGAAGGCGTTCGCCAGGATGGTGACCGGGACCGAGGCGCTGGTCTGATTGTTGTACGTCACCGTGAGAGTGCCGCTGCCGGTCGGCGTGTTCGACGGCACGATTCCGGCGAGCTGATCGAAGGGGCCCTGATCGTCGCTCAATCCGCCGACCACGTAGACCATCAGGACGTTGACGGTGGTCCCTCCCACTGTGATTTTCATCGACGTTCCGCCCATGGTGGCGCCCAAAGGAAAGGAACTGGCAACCACGGTACCTTTGGCGCCCAGATTCCGGCCCTTCAGCACGAAAGTCGAACCCTGCGCGAGGCCCGCATTGGGCAGTCCGGCCGGAAGATTATTGGCGGCGTTGACCACGCTGGAGCCGCGGATCACGGGCTGCGCCGCGGCGGAAACGGCTAGACACATCGCAGCTATGCATCCAATTTCAATTCGCATATTGAGAGTTTACTCATTTTTGCCGCCAGTCACCAGCCTCACTCCGCCCTCTTCCCTGTCCCTATCAACAACCTCCGCAACCTCCCCGCGTCGCCCGCCCCGCCCGCCATGCTATTCCGGTTCCGAGGTCACCCATATGTCAGCTACATCCATCGCCCCCGCGGACCGCGCCGCCATCAACCGCGCCAACTCCCAATTCTCCACCGGCCCCCGCACCGATTCCGGCAAGCAGCGTTCCTCGCTCAACGCCCTGCGCCACGGCCTCACCGCCGCCTCCGCCGTCCTCCCGTCGGAAGATCCAGCCGCCTACGACGCCCATCGCCGCGCCTTCTTCGCCGAATACCAGCCCGCCGCTCGCACCGAAACCCAACTCGTCCAGGAACTCGCAGACACCTCCTGGCGCCTCAACCGCATCCCGCTGCTCGAAGCCGACGTCTTGCACCGCGCCGCCAATCCACCCAACGAACAAGCCGCGATCGACTTCGACATCGTCGACGCCCATCGCCTCCTGAACAACCTCTCCATCGAAAGCCAGCGCCTCTCCCGCCAGTTCCAAAAAGCCCTCGACCAGCTCCGCGACATCCAAGCCGACCGCCGCGAGCGCGAGCGCCGCGACCTCAAAGACGCCGCCGCCCTCCTCGAACTCCACAACCACAAAGGAGTTCCCTTCGACCCCGCCGACCATGGCTTCGTTTTTTCGGTGACTATTTACTTGTCTGACCAGAACTGTTAAACTCCAATGGATGCAACAGCCGAAAAATTTGGGCCGAAGAACGAAGAACTACGGTTTTGGGACTTCCAGGAACCTCCCATTGGGAGTGTAATCGCTATGGAATTCAGGCTGGTCTACCGTGGTCCGCTGTCGTCCTCTTCGCGATCTAATTCTAGAGCGACAGAGAAGCATCAAATTCGAAAACAACTGTCCCCGCAACTACATCAGTTCTGGAAAGAGCACCCACATCTGAAGCATTTTCTGACAACCGGGGAATTTCTCAGAGGACCGTCAGAACTGGGCGAGCCGCAAAATCTGGTTACTCGGTTAGCAAAGCAATTTAGCCGAGGCGCGCATACGTTCGTTCCGTTGGTTAGGGAGCAAGACGATACATATTGCTCGCTGAACATTTTGTTCTTGAGGCGTGACGCTCCAGGGAGAATAGTCACTGGTGGCGGAGATTTGGACAATCGACTGAAGACGCTGCTGGATGCACTGAAGGTCCCACAAACCACTGACGGCTTACCGGATGTAGTCGAGCAAGGTTTTGATCCAATTTTCTGCTTACTTCAAGACGATTCCCAAATCACATCTCTCAGTGTCATCGCGGATCGAATTCTTGCTCCACTAGAGGCTGCTGAAAGAGAAAAAGATGTTGTGCTAGTGATCCACGTACACGTCTATCGCGGAACTAATGCCGCTCAAGTTACCGGACTGCCTGGGAATCTTTAGTTGGATGTTATCATGGAGCCATGAAGACAGGCACGGCAGACATGATCGAAGGATCAGCGGCTTTTGAGCGATTCCGCAGCGCCGTTAAGACCGTGCTTTCGGTTCCCAAGAGTGCGGTTCCGAACCCGTTCTCAAAGCCAAAGCGTAAGAAGTCGGCAACAAGAAAGAAGCGGGCAGGAGAGAACGTTCAATGACTAACCCGGTGAACTATTTCGACTGGGTATCCAGGCGTGCTAAATGTTCTCCAGGAGTAATGTTTGAAGCATTAGATGTAGCTCTAAAGCAGGACGTTGAGAGTGTTCAACGGATGCTTCAGGAACGGCATAACTCCAAACTCGTATTTCAGCACGCCAGGGTCGGAAACGCTGTCGTGGTAACGCGAGAACGGATGGATGCAGCAAATCCCGGTACGGACACAGTACAGTTCTCTCTGACTTCAGCGGGCATAACAGTACAACGCGACAACACCATGCGGTTTGTGATTGTCCAGTCGCTCAATACGGAAGGCACATGCAAGATGAACGTGGATGGCCAAGAATTGGAAATATGGCAGGTCTGCCACAAGGCGCTTGATGGCCTATTTTTTGGGGATTGACAATCGCTTCCCGCGCCCCTCGCGCTTGGCTTCCTTCTCAGTTAAACCACGTTTGCTCGTCCGCCAGATTGCCAGTGAGACGATCCCAAGTGAGGCGTTTGCCGACGATTTGAGATGCGGCCAATTTGAAGCGGTCGAAATCATCCAGCTTGCGATTGTTGTAGCGATAGCCTTGCTCGTCCAGATACCGGAACAGGTGAAACGGCTCCACGCTAATGTAGGTGCCGTGCAGACCGCGTTTCAGAAGGCTCCAGAAGTTCTCTAGGCCATTGGTATGAACGTTCCCTTCGACGTAGGATACTGCGTGGTCAATCACCTGATGCTGGTAGTTGGAATCCAGGGTGTTGTATGATTTCAGCGCATCGCTGTAGATCGCGGAACCAGCCTCAACATGCTTCTTGATCTCAGTGTGAAGCGGTTTCCTTCGGACGGTTGGAACCACAGCGGTACGGACCTTGCCGCCACGTTCGAGGATGCCCATTACAATGGTCTTGCCAGCGCTGCGCCGCGAACCTTTGGGCGGGTTCTTTTCGGCCCGCTTTACGGCGTGCATGTTGCGGGCCTTGCCGCCGATGAAAGTCTCGTCCACTTCGACGTGGCCGGAGAACTTCTCAATCGAGCCGGAGTGAAGAGCAAACCTGATGCGATGATCCAAGAACCATGCTGACTTCTGAGTGATGCCCAAATCGCGGGCGATCTCACAGGAAGAAATTCCATTTCGGCAATTCACGATCATCCACATTGCGGTAAGCCACTTGTCTAGGCCAATAGGGCTGTCTTCCATGATGGTCCCAACCTTCACGGAGAACTTCGGACGGTCATGCTTCCCGTAGCACTTCCAAACCCGCGCCTTTGCCAGATAGGTGACCTTTTCGGAGCCGCAGTTCGGGCACTGCACCTTGCCGTCCGGCCAACGGAGATCCGCAAGGAACTTCTGGGAGTTTTCGAGATCGGCGAAGTAGAGGATTGCTTCTTGAAGGGTCTTGGGTGCGCTTGCCATGAAATAAGTATGCGCTAAAACGTCTGGTCAGTCAAGTAATTAACTGCCGTTTTTTCAAAAGACCAAGTCGAGCGCTTCGCCGAACGCAACCGTCTACGGGGACTGACGAATCTGTCCCCAGCGGCAGCAAATTTCGTTAATAGCCGCCTGGTGCCACGCGCGTGGACAGATCCGTCTGTCCCTGCTCATTCTGTCCCGGCCCATTCGCTTTCGAGCCGACACTGATAAGGAAGCGGTGCTTGCGGCCAGCCGGCGTCAAGATCCGGAAATCGTACAATCAGGACGTATGCCGGACCAGACGCTCTCCTGCCCCATCACTCCCAACGAAAGCGCGCAAGACCACGTGTATGGTTTCAGCACGCGTGCGCTGCACGCCGGGCATCGGCCGGACTCTGAGACCGGCTCGCGCGCGGTTCCCATCTATCAGACCACCTCCTACGTGTTCGAAGACACCGAGCACGCCGCCAATCTTTTCAACTTGCAGCGCTTCGGCAACATCTACACGCGCATCATGAACCCCACCACGGCGGTGTTCGAGGAGCGCATGGCGGCGCTCGAGCGCGGCGTCGGCGCCCTGGCGGTTGCCAGCGGCCAGGCGGCGCAATTCATCGCCATCGCCAGCCTGCTCGGCCAGGGCGACGAGATCGTGGCCTCCAAAAATCTCTACGGCGGCACCTACACGCAATTCGATGTGAGCTTCCGCAGGCTCGGCATCAGCACCGTGTTCGTCGATCCCTCGGATCCCGAGAGTTTCCGCCGCGCCATCACCCCGCGAACGCGCCTGATCTACGGTGAAACCATCGGCAATCCGCTGCTGAACGTTTTGGACATCGAACCAGTCGCAGCGATCGCGCACCAGGCCAATCTTCCGCTCATGATCGACAACACCTTCGCGTCGCCCTATCTCTGCCGGCCCATCGAGCACGGCGCCGACATCGTGCTGCACTCGGCGACGAAATTCATCGGCGGGCACGGCACCTCCATCGGCGGCGTAATCGTCGACAGCGGCCGCTTCCCCTGGGATCGCGGGGCATTTCCCCAGATGCTCGAGCCCAGCAAGGGCTACCACGGCATCCGCTTCTACGAAACCTTCGGCGACTTCGCCTACATCATGAAGGCGCGCGTCGAGGGACTGCGCGACTACGGGCCGTCGGTCAGCCCCTTCAATTCGTTCCTGTTCCTGCAAGGCCTCGAAACTTTGAAGCTGCGCATGGAATGCCACTCGCGCAATGCAATGGAAGTAGCGCAGTATCTCTCCAGGCACCCGCAGGTCGCGTGGGTGAATTATCCCGGCCTGGCTTCCAGTCCTTACCACGCTCTGGCCGAAAAATACCTGCCGCGCGGCGCCGGCGCGATCCTGAGCTTCGGAATCCGCGGCGGCCTGGAGGCCGGGCGGCGCTTCATCGAGAGCCTGCAACTGTTCTCGCATCTGGCCAACGTCGGCGACGCCAAAAGCCTGGTGATCCATCCCGCCTCCACCACCCACCAGCAATTGAGCGACGACGAGAAACGAAGCTGCGGCATCAGCGACGACATGCTGCGGCTGTCGGTGGGCCTCGAAGAAATCGAGGACATCCGCTGGGACCTCGATCAGGCGCTCCGCTCGGCGGCCAAAGCATGACGGCCGACGGCGTCAGCGCGAATTCGCCGGTCAACCAGGGCCGCTTCGCCACTACCGCGGCCGATCGCATTCGGATTCTCGAGCGCTACAAGCGCATCGCTCTGGTGGGTCTCTCTTCGAATCCTTTCCGCCCCAGCCATTTCGCGGCCATCTACCTGCTCTCGCACGGCTACGACGTCGCGCCCGTGAATCCGCGCGAGAAAGAGGTGCTGGGCCGCCGCGCCTACGCCTCGCTGCGCGACGTCCCCTCGCCCATCGAGATCGTCGACATCTTCCGCGAGCGCTCCGCCGTTCCCGCCATCGTCGAAGAAGCCATCGCCGTGGGCGCCAAAGTGATCTGGATGCAGCTCGGCGTGATCCATGAAGAAGCCGCCGGGCGCGCCATCCAGGCCGGCCTCGAAGTTGTCATGGACCGCTGCGTTAAAATTGAACACGCCCGTTTCTTCGGAGGACTGAGTACCATCGGTCTAAACACCGGAGTCATTAGCGCGCATAAGCGAAACCATCTGCTTTAGGAGGAATCTAGAACTCATGTCAACAGCCACCGCTAGCCCACAATCCGTTATCGCGCCACTCACCAAGGAGCAGGCCGCTGCGGAAATCCAACCGATTTTTGACAAGCTTACTCATGTCTTCGGCCGGATGCCCGGCTTCTTCGGCACCATGGCGCGCGTCCCCGAGGCCTTGCAACACTTCCTCCCGCTCTATGCCGCGATCATCGATCGAGGAAACGTCGAAGCCAAGTACAAAGAGCTGGCGTACCTCAAAACCGCGCAGATCAACGGCTGCCAGTATTGCTTCCAGGCCCACACCGCGTCCGGGAAAAAGAACGGCGTTACCGAAGAACAGATCAAGTCCATCACGTTTTTCGCCCGCAGCGCCGCCTTCGACGAAAAGGAAAAAGCGGTGTTACTGTACGCCGAGCGCGTGACGCGCGGCGCATCCGCGGTCCGTGGGCGCGCGCTCGAGGAGCTGAAGCAGTATTTCAACGACGATCAGATCGTGGAGCTGACGTTGACCATCTGCATGGCCAATTTCACCAACCGCTTCAACGATACCTTCTTCGTCACGCCCGACATCGGCTGACCGCCGATGTGGCAATCCCGCTCCCTAAACGGTCACGGCTCGTTTCTGCATGGCACCGCGACTTGCTGAGCCACGACCGTGAGGGAGTGGTCGCGCGGATGTTTCAGCGCGCCGGCGCACCTGATGCCGCGTCCCAGATCCGGGGGACGCCCGCTGATCCTAGTACCAAAGTCCATCAGGCATACCAGCCTGGCATCTAGGTTCTCCGCCCGATTGGGATGACGCGTGCTTCCGCTTAGAATGCAATTGGAATCATGAACGAAGCATTGCTCGCCGGCAAGCCTGCCAAAACCCAGTACTCCGAGTCCGAAGCGGCCAAGGAATTGGGCGTCACCGTGGAACAGTTGCGAACGTTGATCCGCAGTCACATTGCGGAATCGGATGAAGATCTCACCAACGTCCCGATTACCAGCTTCCACCCGTCGGACCTGCTGCTGCTCAAGCTTCTTTCGGGGTTGAACGGGAGTCCCACGCTGCAGGGTTCAGAAGCGTAGGCGGGCGGCGCCCTTCCAAAGCCGCCACAGCGTTCCTCGCCGCCAGCATCGACATCTCGCGGCGCGTGTCGATGGACGCGCTGGCGATGTGCGGCGCCAGCACCACGTTAGCGAGCTTCAACAGCTCCGCATTCACCTCCGGCTCCCGCTCGAACACGTCCAGACCCGCGCCCGCGATCCAGCATTCTCCCAGAGCCTTCGCCAACGCCGCTTCGTCCACCACCGGACCGCGCGAAGTATTCACCAGCAGTGCGGACTTCTTCATGAGCCTGAGCTCGGCTTCCCCGATCAGCTTGCGCGTGGCATCGAGCAACGGAACGTGCAGGCTCACGAAGTCGGCTTCCTTCAGAAGCTGTTCCTTGGAGACGAACTCGATCCCCAGTTCTCGCTCGATCGATTCCGGCGCGCGCACCGCATCGTGATAAAGGGTGCGCATGGAGAAGCCCCGCCCCCGCCGCGCCATCGCCTGGCCGATGCGCCCCATGCCGAAGATCCCCAGCGTGCGATGGTGCACGTCGTGACCCACCAGCAGATCGATGGTCCACTTGCGCCACCGGCCCGAGTGTACGAACTGGTGCCCCTCCACCACGCGCCGCGCCGCCGCCAGCAAAAGCGCGAAGGCGAAGTCGGCCGTCGTCTCCGTGAGCACATCCGGCGTGTTGCTCACCAGGATGCCCTTGCGCGTCGCCGCCGGAACATCGATGTTGTCGAACCCCACCGCGACGTTGGCGATGATGCGTACGCCTTCCAGCGAATCGATCACCGCCGCGCTAAAGCGGTCGGTCAACTGCGAAACCACTGCCTGCTTTCCCCGCAGTCGCTGCTTCAGTTCATCCGGGCTGAGGCCATCGTCGGTGCCCGCATAGTCTACATCGCAATGCTCTTCTAAGTATTCGATCGCCTCCGGATAGATACGCTTGGTGACCAGCACGCTGGGCTTCATTGCTACCATTCTCTCTTATGGCAAACCTCGGATTTCTCGGATTGGGCCTCATGGGCTACGCGATGGCGCGCAACCTGGCGCGCGCCGGTCATCATCTCGCCGTCTGGTCGCACACCGCCGCCAAGGCCAGGCAGCTGGCCGCCGACGAAAAAGCCATCGCCTGCTCCACGCCCCGCGAGGTCGCCGAACAGTCCGAGTGCCTGTTCCTCTGCGTCGGCGATACGCGCATGGCCGAAGAGGTCACCGTCGGATCGAACGGCGCCATCCACGGCGCCAAGCGCGGGACCGTGGTCGCCGATGCCAGCACCATCTCGCCCTCCGCCAGCCGCGCCATCGGAGCGAAGCTGTCGTCCGCCGGAATCCATTTTCTGGACGCTCCCTGCACCGGTTCGACGCCCGGCGCCAACGCCGGCACCCTGACCTTCATGGTGGGCGGCGATCGCGCGGTCTTCGAGAGCGTCAAGCCTTACTTCGAGATCATGGGCAAGCAGTTCTACTTCTGCGGCGGCCCCGGCATGGGCCTGCAGGCCAAGCTGACACAGAACCTGATTCTCGCTAACCTGATGCAAGCGTTCAACGAAGGCATGGCGCTCAGCACCAAGGGCGGCATCGACCCGGAGCTGATGCTGGAGATCCTCAACAACAGCGCCGCCAAGTCCGGGCTAATCGCGTACAAGGCCCCTTTCGTCTTCAAACGGGACTTCACCACCAACTTTTCCACAAAGTGGATGCACAAGGACGTCGGCCTGGCGCTCGGGTCGGCCGAGGAGCTGGGTCTGCCCCTACCCATCACCAGCCTCACCGAACAGATGTTTCGTGCTGCAATTTCAGAGGGATACGGCGAAGACGACATGTGCGCGACCATCCGGGTCATGGAGCGCTGGGCGGGCGTCCAGGTCAAGAAACATTAAAAATACAAAAAACTGTTGCGTTCCGGAATTCCATATATTATTATTGGAAGTAAGCCGGGGAGGCAACTCCCACCAAAGCGAGACTAACCTCATAAAAAGACCCCTGAAGCAACCCTCCCCGGCGCCCGAAAGGGTCAGGTCTTTTGCAGTGATGAGAGGTTAGGCGATCCAAGGTTCCCTGAGCGGTGAAGCGTCTGTAATCTGTCTTCATCTTTGACTCGGCCGAGCGGAACGCCAATGACGGAATTTTCGTCACTTGACGATATAATAAGGCCATTGAAAGCCCTCACCATCCTCGGCTCCACGGGCTCCATCGGCGTCAGCACGCTGGACGTGGTAGGCCGGCATCCCGATCAATACCGCATCCACGCGCTGGTGGCCGGCCAGAACATCGATCTGCTGAGCGAGCAGGTGCAGCGGTTTCGGCCGAAAGTGGTAGTGACCGCAACCGATGAAGGCCGCGCGAGTCTAATAAAGAGGCTAGGGGATTCGAACCTGCCTCGCCACCAGTGGCCGGAGTTCGGGTGTGGCTCCCAGGCGCGCGTTGAGGTGGCTACCGATCCTGAAGTCGATTTCGTCATGTCGGCGATCGTCGGCGTGGCTGGCCTCGAAGCTACTTATGAGGCCATCCGTTGCGGAAAGCGAATCGGTTTGGCGAACAAGGAGGTCCTGGTGGCAAGCGGAAGGCTGGTGATCGCGGCCGCCCGGCAATCCGGTACCGAGCTGATTCCCGTGGATAGCGAGCACAACGGCGCTCACCAGTGCCTGCGCGCGGGCAAACGCACCGAAGTGGCTCGCCTGATCCTGACTGCGTCCGGCGGTCCGTTCCGCGAGACGTCCGTCGACCGTCTGGCGGCCGTCACCCCGGCGGAAGCGCTGAACCACCCCACCTGGAAAATGGGTCGGCGCATCACCATCGATTCCGCCACCCTGATGAACAAAGGCTTCGAAGTGATCGAGGCCTGTTGGTTATTCGATTTTTCCGCCGATGAAGTAGATGTGGTGATTCATCCGCAGTCTTCCGTGCATGCCATGGTTGAATACACCGACGGCAGCGTGATCGCGCAGATCTCGGCCACCGACATGCGCATGCCCATTCAATACGCGCTCACCTATCCGGAACGCGAGGCCGCGCCGGTGCCCAGGCTGGACTGGAACCAGGCGCGAAGCTGGACCTTCTCGCCGCCGGACCTTGAAAAATTCCCGGCGCTCCGGCTGGCCTACCAGGCCCAGCGCGACGGCGGGTCGGCCACCTGCACGCTGAATGCGGCCGATGAGGTCGCGGTGGATGCGTTCCTCAAACAGCAGATTTCCTTTCCAGCCATCTCCGCGGTGGTGGAGGAAACCCTGGCGCGGGTTCCCTCGCGCCAGCCGCAGTCGATCGGCGAAGTGCTGGAGATCGATGAACGCTCCCGCGGCGTCGCGCGCCAGGTGGTCCGCGAAAAAGCAGACGCACTGCAACCGGAGCGCAGTCAGTTGTCCGTAAGAGCCTAATCTATGTCTTTCGTGATTCTGCAGAATTTCTGGTGGTTCCTGGTCCTGATCGGCGTGATGATCATCATCCATGAACTGGGACACTACTGGGCCGCGCGCTTCTTCGACGTCAAGGTGGAGACCTTCAGTTTCGGGTTCGGGCCGCGGCTGTTCGGGTTTCGAAAAGGCGAGACGGATTTTCGCTTTGCCGCCATCCTGTTCGGCGGTTACGTGAAGATGGCTGGCGAGCAGCCCGGCGATGAGAACGCTGCCGACCCGCGCAGCTTTTTGCAGAAACCGCGCTGGCAGCGCCTCATCATCGCGTTCGCGGGACCCGCCATGAATATCCTGCTCGCCGTGACGGTCCTGGCCGGCCTGTTCATGGTGCGCTTCCCCAAGATTCCCACGACCAACTCGCCCGTGGTCGGTTACGTGGTACCCGATAGCGCGGCCGCCAAGGCCGGAATCCGCGAGGGCGATCGCGTGGTGCAGATCGACAACACCTCCGATCCGACCTGGGAAGACGTCGGGATGAAGGAAGTGGCCAGCGCCGGGCACCCGCTCAGCGTCTGGATCGTGCGCAACGGCGAGCGCAAGCTGGTAACCGTGACGCCGGTGCTGGATCCCAAGACCGGAGCCGGTTTCGCGGGTTGGGCCGAAGAAAGCCAGATTGAAATCGCCGGCGTGCTGCCGGACAAGCCGGCCGCCAAGGCGGGCATCCAGCTGGGCGACATCGTGGTGAGCGTCAACGGCGAGCCGGTCCGCTCCACGCCCAAGCTGCACGACATCATCAGCAACAACGGCGGCAAGCCGGTGGAGATCGTGTATTCGAGAAACGGCAAGCTCGCCACCGTCACCCTAACGCCCTCGCCATCGGACACCGACGGGACCCAGAAGTGGATGATCGGCGTGAGCCTCCAGCCGCGCGTGGTCTTCGTCAGCCTTTCGCTGCCTCGAGCGCTGGTGGAGTCGGTACGGCAGAACACCAAGAGTGCCACTTTCATCTACCAGTTCCTGCGCGGCATCGTGGAGCGCCGCATGTCGCCCAAGTCGCTGGAAGGCCCCATCCGGATCGCGCAGTTGTCGGGTGAGGCCGCGCGCGAAGGTCCCACCGCCTACTTCGGTCTGGCCGCGATGTTGAGCCTCAATCTGGCCATCGTCAACATGCTGCCCATTCCGATCCTGGACGGCGGCGTGATTCTGCTGCTGTTGGTGGAGATGTTCATGCGCCGCGATCTGAGCCTGCGCGTGAAGGAAGCCGCCTTGAAGCTCGGCTTCGTGTTCCTGATGGGCGTGGTGGCGTTCGCGATCTACAACGACATCTCGAAGCTGGCGGGTTAGCGCGCGCCGCTGGTGAGCTGATTCGCGGTGACGAACTGCGGCTCGATGTCCACCGGAATGCCGTCGAGACTGTTCAACGCTTTTTGGATGGCAGGACGGAGGGCGCCCAGTTGGTCCAGCATGCGCTTGGCTCCCGCGTAATCGCCGGTGGCCTCGATGGTCAGCAGGTCGTGGTCCAGGTCGCGAACCGCGTCCTTGATCTTCGAGAAATTCACTTCGAACCGGCCATCCGGACGCGCCACGAACCCGCCTTTGTCCATCAGGTAGTTCAACTGCATCGCCATGCCCTTGCCGTGCGCATCGGTGAGACCGAAGCGCAGCGAGCGGAAGGCTGACGCCAGAAACGTCGTGTACAGCCGGTGCTCCATGGCCGGGCCGCCTTCGATCAGCTTGCGGTCGCCCAGGAACTGCAGCATGAACAGCCCGGTGACGTCGGCCTTGGCTTCTTCGATGGCGCTGTAAAGTTCCTTCAGCTCCTGGCGCGGGGTGGTGGAGCGCCCGGCCACCGTGATCTGGTGCGGCCCGATGCCATGGCTCAGCTCGTGCGCCAGAATGTGCGTGAAGAACGAATCGAAGCTCAGGTCCGCCTGGTTGGCCGGGGCCAGCACCCGTTTCGAAATCGGTTCCAGCGTGGAGTGAAACTTGGCTTCCTGCACGTTGCGCATCATCACGCGCTTACTGCCCTTTTGCGCCACCACGCGATCGTCGTTGGGCAGGTTGTAGGCCGCGGTCTGCACGCCATGCTCGCCGTCGCCCGCCGAGAAGACTTCGTTGACCACGCGGATGGGCGCCTGGCTGCCGAGCTTCGGGTTGCGATACCTGGCGTCGATCGGCAGGTTGTTCTCCACTTCCTGCAAGTGGTCGCCGAAGAACTTGAGCTTGGCAGTCTCGGCTTCGTCGCGCAGGTTCACATACACTTCGAAGGCGGCTTTGTAGCCGAACAGCTCGTCGTTGTAGGTTTCATACGGGCCGATGGTGATGTCGATGGGCGCATCCAGGTCCATCCAGGCCAGATCGCTTTCGTAATAGTCGTTGGAGCGGAACGCAGCCGCGCGCGAAGTAAGAAATTTCTTCAGGGTCGCATTGCCGGTGAGTCCGGCGGCCTGCTCCAGCAGCCGCGCCGCCCTGCCGAGGTCGGCCTCGTACTCCAGGCTGTAGGGCACGCTCTTGAGCTTGCGGCTAGAGTCGCGGCGAATCACGGTGAAGAATCCCTCGGCCTGTTGCCGCTCGGCCTCGGAAAGCGTCTTGGCCCAAGTCTCGAATTCCTGGCGCGTCATATCCTCGGGATAGAAATTCGCGCCGGGCAGCTTCCTGGCGGGAACATCGGGGAGGAACGCGGCGTGACCTTCCAGATCGGACCACGGCCCCTTGTTGATCCAGAAGTAATGCAGGCGCGCTTTCCCTAGCGGCGTGGTATCGCGGCGCAGCTTGGCGTACAGAGCCTGGTTGCCGCTCCACAGTTGATTGAGGAAAATGTCGTCCAGCACGCGCGAGGCTTCGATGAGCTTCACCAGCGCCTGGCGGTCGCCCGCGGAGAGCTTGGAAACGTCGGCGCGCAGTTCGGTGGGCGCGAAGCGGGCCGTCATTTTTTCGAGTTGGGCAAGGTCGGGGGTACTGGCGGACGCAGCGAGCATGGGTATCAGAAGAAACAGCCTTTTCATTCTCTGTCCGTCATCCTAACACGGTCCTTTCAGGCTAGAATTGTGAGATGCGCGGAAACGACAAAGTATTGGAGCATCTGGGCGTAGCCCTCAGGGCCGAGCTTACAGCCATCAACCAGTATTTCCTGCATGCCAAAATGAATGAAAACTGGGGCTACTTTCGCCTGGCGCAGCACTATCGCAAGGAGTCGATCGAAGAAATGGTGCACGCCGAGAAACTCATGAACCGGATCCTGTTTCTGGATGGGACTCCGAGCATGACCGACATCGGGCCCATCAAGGTGGGCAAGAACGTCAAGGCGCAACTGGAAAACGACCTGGTGCTGGAGCTGGACGCGGTCAAGCATCTGAACACCGCCATCCAGCACGCTGTTTCGGTGGGCGACAACGCCTCGCGCTCGCTGTTCGAGGAGATCCTGGTGGACGAAGAGGAGCACGTCGACTATCTGGAAGGCCAGCTCCACGCCATCGGCGAGATGGGCATCGAGAACTACGTGGCCCAGCAACTTCACAAAGGCGAAGAGGAAAAAGGCTAGCCCGCCCCAGTGTTTCAGAAGACCATCCAGGAAGGCGTGTGCTTGCGATTGCTGGAGGAGAGGCACGCGGCGGAAGTCTTCGCCGTGGTGGACCGGGAGCGCGCCTACTTGCGTGAATGGCTGCCCTGGGTGGACGGCACCACGAAAGTGGACGACACGCTGACGTTCATCCAGAGCGCGCTACAGCAATATGCCGCGAACGAAGGATTCTCGGCGGGCATCTGGCGGGGCGACCAGCTGATCGGCGTCATCGGGACTCACAAGATCGACTGGCTGTATCGCAAGGTGGAGATCGGCTACTGGCTGGCTTCGAATTTTCAGGGCCGCGGGATTGTGACCGCCGCCTGCCGCGCCGTGATCGATCACGCCTTCGCGCAATGGAAGCTGAATCGCGTGGAGATCCACTGCGCTTCCGGCAACGCCAAGAGCTGCGCGATTCCCAAGCGCCTGGGATTCCAGTTCGAAGGCACGCAGCGCGAGGCGCAACTCGTCAATGGCCGGTACCTGGACATCCAGGTGTATGCTATGCTGGCGCGCGATTGGAAATAACGGCGGCGCGAGCTGCCCGGCACGCTAGATCGGCAGCATATCCAGCGCGGCCTGCAGCTCGCTGCGCGTGTGCTGGTCGCCAGTGCGAGAGGTAACCTCGATGCCCTTCTGATAAGTATCGCGGGCTTCGTCCAGGCGTCCGAGTTTTTCGAGCGCCTGCCCGCCATGGAAGTACGCCGCCGCATAGTCAGGATTGTGTTCGAGCAGCGCGCGGTACTCGGCCACCGCGCTTTCCAACTCGCCGTTGTTGGCATATTCCATCGCCAGACCGTAGCGCGCGAAGCTGTCGCGCGGATTCTGAGCCAGCATGGTCTTGAGAATTTCCATTCGATTGGTCGGCATGTCCCTACGTGCTACTATACCGGGCGATGGCGTGCCCGTACTTCTACCCGGTCGCGCGGTTCGAGACCAGTACGTGGGTGGTCCCGCCGCGGCTTCCGCTGGGGGATGCTTACGCGGGTGAATGCCGGGCGGCTGCGGGCGCGTACCAACCGGACGAAACGCGGCTCCGCGAAACTTGCAACGTCGGTTACGGGCGGCTCTGTTGCGATCGATTCCCGGAGCAAGCCAGCGTCGACGCCGTGCGCTTCCATGTCGCTCAGGATGCCGGCGACCTGATCCGCATCCAGTACGTTTTTGAAAAGGACTGCTGGCCGCAGCAACATGGCGTGCTGGAATGTTCGGCGGCTTCGCGCGAATTTTCCGGCGGACCTCTCGACGCGGTGTTGAGCAGGCAAGCCGCGGCCTTCGTCGAGAGTTACTTGAGAAGACGGGACTGAGGCCGCGCGTGGCGCGCTAGGCCTTGTACATGTACTTGATGTTGGGTTTGAAGATCAGCAGGTTCGGCGCGCCGTCACGATTGATCTTCAGGCAGGTCTTGTCGTACCACTCGATCACGCCTTCCAGCGTCTCGCCGTCCTTCAGCACGAAAACCATGGGCGTCTTGGCCTGCATCTGCTTCATGTAGTAGAAATTCTCGGCGTTGGTCTGGTCCGGAGGCGCAGCCTTCTTCTGATGATTGTTCCGGCGATTGATCTGGTCCTTCATTTCGTTCAAGGACGGACGTATGAGTTTACGATTCCCAGACTCCACGACAGGCTCCACTCTTCCAGATTATCCAATCAGGGCCCGGAACACATAGCTATCCCGCCCGGGGCCGTTTTGAGGATTGGTGCTCAGCTCAGAAGTTCTACTAGATTTATTGAAGCACAACGGCCACGCGGCTGCAAGGTTCAAGCCGCGAGCCTGCGCAGTTCCACGGCGAAGGCATCCAGCGCGATGCTCTTCTGAATATTGCGGCGCACCAGGTCCGAGAGTTCGTCGGTTTTTTTCACCGCCGCGCGGATCCAATCGAACGGGACAGCGCGGGCCAGCGCTTCCAGATCGCGCCGCACGTCGGTGTTGCGGATCTCGACGGCGCCTTCGGAGAGCGCCAGCAGATCCTCCAGCAAAAGGTACAGCACATCCAGAAACAGTTCGAGTTTTTCCTGCTTGCGCGGGGCGATGGCCTCGGCGTGCTTGACCCATTCGGAGAACGCCGCACGGCCGGCCGCAACCTGGAGCAGCGTGAGCATGGCGGCGCGTCGCTGGTCGTAAACTTCCAGATCGATCGAAACGGCGAGGCCCGGACTTCCGCCCGCCAGCGCGATGCGGCGCTCCGGATCCACCAGCGCTCGCGCCGAGACGAACGCCCGCATCTGTTCGTTCGATAATCGGCCCAGGTGGAACGGCACGGCTCGCGAGCGGATGGTGGGCAGCAGATCGTAGGGATTTTCCGCGGTCAACACCAGGATCAGATGCTCGGGAGGTTCTTCGAGCGTCTTGAGCAGCGAATTGGCGGCCTGCTCGTTGGCCCGGTCGATGTGATCGATCAGAAAAACGCGCCGCGCGCCATGCAGCGGCTTGAACTGCGCGCGTTCCTTGAGCAGGCGCATCTGCTCGATGCTGAGCTGGCGCAGGGGCCCGTCGGGCGGGAAAGTGACGAAATCGGGATGGGTTGCAAACAGCAGCGGATCTTCGTTGCGTTTGTCGGCCGGCCATTTCTCGCGCTCGGCGACTACGGCGGCATTGGCTTCCAGGCTAAGGTCGTCTTGTTCGATCTTGTCCGCGCCGCCCAGCATGGCTGCGGCGAACCTGCGGGCCAGAGTGGCCTTGCCCACGCCTTCGGGGCCGGAGAGCAGGATGGTCTGCGGGATTCGCTCCTGGCGCGTCATCGCGAACAGCGTCTCGGACGCGGCCGCGTTGCCATAGAAATTTTCGAACATCTTCAGGCCTGTGGCACGTTCTAGTGTGACACATACTCTCCCGAGCTTCATCGCACCGGCCTGAGCTACAATCGCAGTGACGTCACGTGTGAGACTAGGAATCGATTTCGGCACCACCCGCACCGTGGTGGCCGCGGTGGATCGCGGGAACTATCCGGTCCTGACCTTCGAACATCCCGACGGCGCCGCGGTCGAATGGTATCCCTCTCTGGTGGCGGTCAAGGGGAGCGAGCGGGTCTACGGCTGGCAGGCTTGGGCCTGCCAACAATATCCCGGCTGGACCATCATTCGATCGCTGAAGCGCGTGCTCGAAGACGCGGGTCCGAACACTTTGCTGCAGCTCGCCGAACAGACCGTGCCGCTGGTCCAGGTGCTGGCTGAAATGGCGGCGGCGTTGCGCGCGCTTCTGCCTCCCGAACCGCTGGAGGTGATGCTGGGCGTGCCGGCCAACGCCAACAGCAACCAGCGATTCCTGACGGTGGAGGCGTTTCGATCCGCGGGCTGCGACGTGATCGGGCTGCTGAATGAGCCTTCGGCCGCCAGCATCGAGTATGCGCACAAGACCAACATCCAGGGCACGCTGCTGGTTTACGATCTGGGCGGAGGAACGTTCGACGCATCGCTGGTGGAGATCGGCGAGAAGACGCATCAAGTGGTTGCGACCGAGGGCATCGCGACGCTGGGCGGCGACGACTTCGACGAGATCCTGGCGGAAATGGCCATGAGCGAGGAGGATCGCGAGCGGCTCTCGCAAGCCGAACAATTCCGCCTGCTCGAGGAGTGCCGCATCAAGAAGGAAACGCTGAATCCCAACTCGCGCAAGATCGCGCTGGACATGGACAGCGTGCGCGAAGGCTGGGACACCGTGACCGTTCCGGTGGCGGACTATTACGAACGCTGCCGGCCGCTCTTGGACGAGACTCTGCACGTGGTGGACGATTTGCTGGCGACGCAAGCGCCGGATGGAATCGAAGCGCTGTACGTAACGGGCGGAGGCAGCGAGCTGCCGACCGTGGGCCGCGTTCTTCGGGAGAAATTTGGGAAACGAGTGCGGCGCTCGCTGCACGCGCGCTCGGCTACCGCCATCGGGTTGGCCATTCAGGCCGATCAGGAAGCCGGCTACGTCCTGAGCGAGAAGTTCACGCGCTATTTCGGAGTGTGGCGCGAGGGCGACAGTGGGCGGCGAATCACTTTCGACCCGCTGTTTCCCAAGGGCACTCCGCTGCCCGGCCCGGACGAACAGCCCTTCGAGATTCGGCGGCGCTACCACCCGGTTCACAACGTCGGACACTTCCGCTATCTGGAGTGCAGCCAGTTGACCGACGACGGCCAGCCGTCCGGCGACGTGACGGTGTGGGACGAAATCAAGTTTCCATTCGATCCCGCGGTGCGCGACGCCAATGGCGTGCCGGTGACGCATTCCGAGGCCGCGCCCCAGCAGCAGATCGAAGAGCGCTACTCGAGCGATGCCAGCGGGACTGTCACCGTTACCATCGCCAACACGACCGCGGGTTACCAGAGGCAATACAAGCTAGGACGTTGGGCATCCGAACAAGCGCCGGTGGTGCCGGCCAAGCCTCGCTCCAGGCATGCCCGCCGCAAGCCGCCGGCTGGAAAAACGGAGGCACATCGGCGATGAACGACCTGCTCGCGCTGCTCGGCCGCGCCCGAGTGTACGATCTTGCGCAACCTTACTTCGTGGGGATGCCGCACTTTCCGACGCATCCGCCGTTCCTGTTCGGGCTGACCAAGAAGCACGGCGATCTGGTGACCGAAGGCGGAGTGAGTTCGGCGGCCGACGCGCTGGCGCTCGGCAGCCATGTCGGCACGCACATCGACGCGCTGGCGCATTTTTCGTGCGGAGGCAAATTGCACGGCGGCTTCGAAGTGAAGGCGCTGCAGAGCGACGGGGGCGGCGTCCAGAAGCATTCGGTGGACACCATCGCGCCGATTCTGAGGCGCGGCGTGCTGCTGGACGTGGCCGCGCATCTCAACCAGGACGCGCTGCCGGTAGATTTCGGCATCACGCCGGAGCACCTGGAATCGGCCGCGAAGGCGCAGAACGTCAGCATCGCGAAGGGCGACGTGGTGCTGCTCAGGACCGGTTGGGGACGTTACTGGAACGATGCCGCGCGATACATCACCGGAGGCAAGGGCGCGATCGCTTCCGGCCCGGGCCCGGAGCTCGCCGCGGCTCGCTGGTTGAGCGCCAACGGAATCTTCGCCGCAGGATCGGACACGGTGGCGTTCGAGCGGGTTCCCGCGGGCGAGATGCCGGTACACGTGCACCTGCTGGTGGACAACGGAATCCACATCATCGAGGCGTTGAACCTCGAAGAAATCTCCAGCCAGCGCGTTTACGAGTTTGTGTTCGTGGCGATGCCGCTCAAGATCCGCGGCGCCACCGGATCACCGATCCGACCCCTGGCGCTGGCCTGACGCCGCAGTTGCTACCGGGTGCAGCCCCGCATGCGGCCTCACGCCGCGATCCTTCCACGCGCGCAGCTCCGTGAATCCCGCCGCGATTTCGTCCGCCTGGATGTTGCAATGCCCGTCGTGCTTGACGTACTGTTGCACGAACATGTCGGTGGAACCGGACTGCTCCACCAGCCCGAGATACATGTCGGGGATGCGCACCGGGACCAGTTGATCGTAGCTGGTGTGAATCGCGAGCATGGGCCGCGTGAGCTTTCCAGTGGGCGTGTACCAGGTGCGAACGTACTCGGCGGCGCGGGCATCGGCGGTGTAGCGCTTCACGCCGTCGTTCAGCGCGTTGTAGTTGTCGGGACTCTCGTAGATCTCGTTGCGATTGTCGAAGGGATTGCCGCCCGCGCGCTTCTGCAAATCCAGCAGCATGTAGGTGACGAACGTCAGCGTGCCGGCCTGATCCTTGGTATTGTGCGCGCCGGAGTAATGCAGCAAAGCCGCGGATTTCTGCGGCTGGCTGTCCAGCAGATCCTGAATCCGCTTGGTCTCTTCCGCTGTGCCCGCATAGTTGTCAGGGACTTTGTCGGGCCGTGGAAGCGCGCCCGGGAAGTAGTAATCGAACACCACGCGCAGATCGAACGCGCCGCGCTCCATGAAGTAGGTGGTGGGCGCCAGCGGTCCGCACAATGCGAGGCCCGCGTCGTAGGTGGTGGGGAAGCGCTCCATGAACATCATGGTGAGAAAGCCGCCCATGGAATGGCCGGTGACGATGGTCTCCTTGGGCTCGCCGTACTCGGTCACGAAGTGCCGGCGGAGCGCCTCGGTGTCCTCCACCGCTTCCTGAATCGCCCAGCCGCCGGCCGCGTAGCCGGACTGCGCCAGCGCGTAGCCCTGCTCGGTGAACACTTCGAGTTGCGGCGCGAGCTTGCCTTCCTTGAACGCCCCGGATACGGCGCTGTAGCCGTGGCAATACATCACCAGGCCGCCGTTCCAGTTCTCCGGAATGTCGATGCGGAACTTGGCGCCGTTGATCTCGCCGATCTCGGTCTTCGGCCCGCTCTTCGGAGCGGCCATCGCGAGCGCGGCGCACGCGAGAAAAACGCTAAGCAATTTCATAGAGAGCTCCCTTCGGGATTACTGAAAGTATAATGCATGCCGACGCCGGCTGAAGCCGGCCGCGGGCAGGATTGCCCGCCCCACAGCTACGACCTCCGTCAGCGGCCGATACCTGACTGCTCGGCCGCGTTGCGCGCTTCATCGGCTTCGGGTTTGAGCCAGAAGCCGGCCTTCTCGATCGCGTCCACGGCGTGGTCGAACGACTTCACGAACGCCTGGTGCGTGGGATAAAGCTCCTTGAGCGTGTCCTGTTCGAAGGGCACGGTCTTGCCGAACAGGCGGCAGAAATTCTGCGCGCCCGCGGCGGCCTGGGCCGGTGCGTTGACCAGACCGCTCACGCTGGCGGTAGGCGCTTCGACTTCAGGCAGCCGGATGCCGCCTTTGGCGTTTCCGAAGCGGTCGCGCACGATGGGGTCGGTGGCCGCGGGATCGCCCAGTTCGATCAGCGGCGACTTGGGAGGCACCACGCCGTCCCGCACCCAGCGCGTGAGCGCATCCATGGCCGCTTTCACCACCGCGTGTCCCGGCGCAGCGTTGATCGGATCCTTGCAACCTTGCCCGTGGTCGAGCGGCGGAGGAACCTCCACCACCCAGCGCGGAGTCTCGGCATGCGCGCCTCCGGCCACTTCCCACATCCGGAAGTGGGCGCTGTCCTCCTGCCGCGTCAGGTGCGATCGCAGCGAGACGTAATCGCCCTCCATCTGCAAGTCCAGCACGGGAACATCCACGTCGGTGCGGATGTGCGGATTCGGCGGAACGACGCCTCGCCATTCGACGGGAAATCCGTAGGTGCCGCCCACGCGGCTGTGCACCAGGAATCCGTCGTACATGTGCGTGAGCGGATGGACCGCGTTGATGTATCCGATGAGCCAGGCCGCCGACTGCGAGCGACCGACCGACAGCATGTGCTGGATGCGCAGACCGCCCAGCGGGTCGATGCCTTTCGGATGGCGCAGCGCCTGGCCGCCTTGCGAATAAATACCGAAGGCGTAGTTATCGCCGGGATGTTCGAGCGAGCCGTAGCGCGTCGGGTCCCAGGCCTTCAGAGCGGTGCGGGGCGTAACGATTCCGGCCGCCTGAACGCCCAAGCCCACCCAGGCATAGCCGTCGCGGAACAGCAGCTCCTGCATCTGCATGAAGTCGGCCGCGCCTTCCACCAGCGCCGTGACGTTCAACCACTCCACCACCAGAATGCCGTTGAAGCGGCGCGCGTCGGCGGGGCGGCGGACCAGCATGCGGACTTTGTAGCCGGCGGTGGTGGTGGTCTTGGCCGGCCAGACGCCGTCCACGCCCCAGGCGCCCTGGTTGCCGTAGGCCGACGCGGTGCCGCTGTAGAAATATTCGGATTCGGTGTAGCCGGCGCGCTTGAGTTCTTCGGCGGGCAGTGCGCCGAACGGCTGGCCATGGTCGCCGCCTGCGATCGGTCCGCTGACGGTGGGGTTGGGAGTTTGTCCCGCTATGGCAAGCACTGGCGCGAGGAACAACGCGAGCACGGCGGCGTGAAGATTGTATCGAGAACGGCGTGGGTTTCTCATCGTTGGCTCCTGAGGCAATGTCCAATCTTACCTCCGCGGCGTGGGGATTCCGCTCCCTTACCGTCGCGGCTCGGTAACGATCTGCAAACCGGCGACCGCTGCTAGAGTCTCGCGACCGCGCCTTCGCTCGCGCGAATGCCCGCGGACTTCGTTTCGAGCCAGGCCACCGCGAGCGCGCACAAGTAAAGCAGCGCGCCGATCAGCAGCGTGGCCCGCAGGCCGATATAGACGGCCAGGAAGATGGCGGCGGCCGAGCCGAGCACGCTCGAGGCCGCGTTCAACGCCCAGGCCCAGCGCACCGCTTGCGGGAACCGAGCTTCGAGCCGCGTCAAACCAGTTGGAAACGGGATGCCCATCAAGAATGCGGCCGGCGCGATCAATCCCGCGGTAACGACCATCTTCAAAGCCAGCGGCCAGCCCACGCCGAGAGCGCTCACCGGCTGCGCGACGAAGGCCAGCACGCAAATCAACGCGGCCACGCCGATCAGCGCCGCGGACAACCGGCCCGGGCGGTCCCGACCGACGATCCGGCGGCTGAAGTAACTGCCCAAGCCGCTGGCAGTCAGCATCGAAAAAATGATCACGGTCAGAGCGTAGGTGGGATGTCCGAGGAAGAGCACGAATTTCTGGATGAGAGCAACCTGGATCAGAATATAGCCGGCGCCGATGCAGGCGAAGTAGAGCAGGAAGCCGCGCTCACCCTTTGTAACCGGCAGCCGCGCGCCGAGCAGCAGCGGCGGCAACGCCAGCACGACGATGGTTGCCAACAGGCTGACGGCCAGCAGTTCGAACAGCAGCGGCAGGGCGCGGTTCACTTTATAGTCGGCCGCCTGTGCGTTGCGTGCCAGAAAACTCCAGACGTCCCTGGGCTGCACGGTGTAAAAGAAAAATGGACGGTCGTCATCCACCGGCGAAATATCGAAAGGATACTGTTTCCAAAAGGCCGCGGGGTCCGAAGCGCGTAGCAGCTTTCCAAATGCGTTGTCCGATTGGCCGCCGGGCAAATAGACAACCTGGAGACGCGTTGCGGCCAGCGCGGTCTTGATCCGCGCCAGAGCGTCGCCGGCGATCGGCTTTCGGAAGACCATCACGGTATCCTGCGCGCCCCACGCCGCGAGTTTGTCTGCGTCCTCACGCACCACCACCACGTGTTTCCAGGCCTCGCGTTCGCCCAACTCTCCGAGCGCCTGCATGGCCAGAGAGACCAGCCGCAGCGACTCGCGCGGCGGCTCGAATCCCCAGCGCGTGAACGCCATCAGGCCGTCGCCGGTAAGGTGATTCAGATAGTCGCGGAACGCGTCGGTGGTGTAGAGATTGTTCTCCGACAGGGCGAACGCGCCCGCGGCCGTGGACGCCCAGGTGTCCACCAGCGTGGCCTGCAGCACCTGATACTTCTCCGGGCTGCGCCGCACGAAACTGCGCCCGTCCTCGACGAAGACCTGCACCTCGGGCCGAAAATACAGCCGCCGGCTCAAGTCGGGAAAACGCTGCTGCATGATGGTGCGCGCGATGATCGGGTTGATCTCGACGGCGGTGATGTCCTGGCTGCCGGAGCTGAGCGCGCGCGCAACGTCCCAGCCTCCGCCCGAGCCGATGATCAGCGCTTTCGCGCCCGGCCGCAGCAGGTAGGGAATTCCAGGCCCCTGGTGCAGCAGTTGATCGCGCTGCTGGCCGCTGAGATGATCGAGATCGAACGGAGGAATGTAGGTGGACGCATCCGCGTCGATGAAGATTTTGTTGCCTTCGTTGGGATCGCGCACCAGGCCGATCCGCGAGAAGCTGTTCCATCGAACGAATGCCTCATTCGGTACCGGCCGCCCTTTGGCGTAATGGATATCGATGGGATGCCACCGGACGTTGTAGACGATCAGCACGACGAACGCGAGCGCCAACGCGACTGCGCCGACGCGTCCCCGAAGCGCGCCCGCCAGGTTGTACCAGACGGCTGCGGAAACGGCGAACAACACCGACGCCGCCAGCACCGTGTTCGGCCCGCCCAGTTGGTTCAGGAAAGGAACCAGCGCCAGGCATCCGGCGGCGGCTCCGAGCAAATCGAAAAAATACACGCGATCGACGCGCTGGATGGCTTCCGCGACGGCGATCGATACAATGGTCCCGGAAAAAAAGAAGGGCAGCGCGGTGGCGAAGTAGATCAGGGCCAGCGTGGATGCGGACGGGTCGCCGGTGACCGACAGCAGGATCACCAGCGAGACCAGCACGGCGAGGCTGTTCAGGACGGCCAGCGTGCCCAGCTTCGAATAGATGTTACGCCGCGGAGTCGCAATGACGTAAGAAAAAACACCGCCGGCGCCAAGCCCGAACAGCGCGATCGAGATGGCGAGAAACGCGAAGTGATAGAAGAAGACGACCGAAAAGATGCGCGTCAGGGTGAGTTCGACAATCAGCGTGCCGAGCGTAGTGAGGACCACGCCAACATACAGCAGAGCCCAGTTGGTCTTTCCGACATCGGATGAGCTGATGCGCGGCAAGATTTTAGGATAGCGGCTTTCTCGGAGTGAAACGGCCGCCGGGACGCAACTACAACTGGCGTCCTCCGGCGGCCGGTCCTTCTTCCCTACACTTCAGACGGCGAGCCGGCGCGGCAGGTTGCGAGGTTGGATGGGCGTTACATCATGGCGGCCGGAGGAGCAGGTTCGTCGGGACTGCCGGCGTTGGCCAGCGGCAGGCGCACCAGCAACACTCCCAGCAGCACGATGACGCCGAATCCCAGCAAGTAGGACGGGTCCTTGAAAATCACCGGAACGGGCCACTCGAAGAAGCGGAAGGTGGCGATGACCAGGCCCGTGAGCGCCTCGCCGGCGATCAGGCCGGAGGCGGTCAGGATGCCTACATTTTCGACGCGAGCGCGCTGCGCTTCGTTGAGACCGCGACGCTGGCGCTGCCGGTCGGTGAACCAGCGCAGCATGCCGCCCACGAAAATGGCGAACGTGGTGTTGACGGGCAGGTACATGCCGACCGCCACCAGCATCGGGCTCTTCACTCGGATCATGATCATGACGATGCCGAACATCACGCCAGCCACCACCAGCGGCCAAGCCATGTCGCCGCCGACGATGCCTTGCGCCAGGGTCGCCATCAGACCTGCCTGGGGCGCTGCCAGTTTGGGATCGCCGAAACCGGTTCCACCGCTCTTGATGTTGGCGGCCTGAAGAATGTACAAGGGCCAATACATGGCGAGACTCGCCACCACCACCGCGATCAACTCCGCCATTTGAATGCGCCGCGGCGTTCCGCCCAGGATGTAGCCGACCTTGAAATCCTGAAGCAGCTCGCCCGCGACCGCGGAAGACACGCACGCCACCGCGGCCACGCCCAAGACCACCGCCACTCCGCCGGGTCCTGAAACGCCCAGCGACACCATCAGCAGCGCGGCGATGATCAGCGTGGTGAGCGTCAGCCCCGAGATGGGATTGTTGGTGGAGCCGATGGTGCCCACCAGATAGCCGGAGACGGTGGCGAAAAAGAACGCGATGATCAGCATCACGATGGCCGCCACGATTCCCGCCATGGCCTGCCCGGACAGATAAATGTACAACGCGATCATGAAACCAAACATGAGACCGATAAGGCCGAAGACCGTTTTCGAACTCATGTACTGCTCGGTGCGGCTCAGTTGGGTGGCCTGAGCCGGCGACACGCCGAAGTCGGAGACCGCGCGCCGCAGCCCGTCGAAGAGGCCCTTCCGCATGCGGAACAACGTATACGCCGCGCCCACCATCATTCCGCCCACCGCGATGGGGCGCACGATGTAGCGCCACACTGAAGCGGTGAGACCGGACCAGGAGTCGTCCGTCGCGCCGGCCGGCAAAAAGTTCTGCAGTTGCGGACCCAGGAAGAAGATCAGCAGCGGAATCATGAGTCCCCAGGCCAGCACGCCGCCCGAGAATTGCAGCGCGGCGAGTTCCGGCCCGATGATGTAGCCGACGCCGATGTAGGCCGGGCTCACGCTAGGTCCGGATGCCACCGTAACGCCGCCCGCGCGCAACGTCTGATTGGCGCCGCCCAGCCTCACCACGCTCCTGCCGAGTTGCCCGACTCGCAGAAAGAAATCCTTGTCCGGCGCGAAGAACTGCATGGCTCCCAGAATCTGAATCAGCGAGCCCAGACCCATGTTGTAGAACAGAAACTTGGCAGCTTCGGCGCCGCGCCGCCCGGCTTTGTGGATCTCGGACGCAGCCACCGACTCGGGAAACGGAAGCTCGGGATCTTCCACCATCACGCGCCGCACCAGCGAGACGAACAAAACTCCGATGATGCTGCCCACCACCATCAACGCAGTGGACTTCCAGTAAGCATCCTTGGGTTCGAAGGAAGGCCAGGCGCCGGAGATCAAGAAAGCGGGCAGCGTGAAGATGGCGCCCGCGGCTACCGATTCGCCGATCGATCCAGCCGTGCGCGTGATGTTTTCTTCCAGCACCGATCCTTTGAAGGCCCGCAACACCGCCATGCCCACTACCGCGGCCGGATACGTGGCCGCGATGGTGATGCCCGCGTGCAGCCCCAGGTAGGCGTTCGCCGCCCCCAGGATCACCGTCAATACCAGCCCCAGCAGCACCGCTCTCAGCGTGAACTCGCGCATCTGCACGTTTTCAGGGACGAAAGGACGCAACCGTGGTTGTTGGTTCATCGGTTGAATGATATCAGGTGATTTGGCGCGGGTTGTGGAGTGCGTCGCGTCGAGCTACTGGATGTACACCCAGACCGTGCTGGGGCTCGAATACTGGCCCACTCGCAGGACAATATAGTCGATTCCGATGGGGACGGCCTCAGGAACGCGGACTTGGATTTGAAATATGCCTTCCACAATTCCAGGAGCCGGGCCGGCGCGCACAACTTCGGCCGGCAGATTGGCGATCGAAACGCTGACCGGAAGAAGCGGCATGGCTGGATCCGAGTCCGAGGCGATCTGGGCGTCCAGGCCGGCTGGATTGGTCTGACCGATCCCGGTGGAGTACAGGCTGACGATGGAACCGGGCGTCGCCGGAGCGACGAAGCTGTTGGCGGTGCCGTCCTGGTTGAGGATCGCGCCCTGGTCGCCCCCAGTACCGTCCGCGGAAAACAGCGCTGGCGTCGCGGCCGCCACCGGCGCCGTGATTTGGTTCGAAACCTCGCCATTTTCGAGAACCACCACCTGAGTACTCGGACCCGCTACACCGAACGGCACGACGGCGACAATCTGAGTGGAGGATACATACAGCAGCGGCGCCGAGACTCCGTCGAAGAAGACCTGCGTTTCGTCCAGGTAGGTGTTCACGTTGCCGTCCGAATCCAACTGCGCGCCGGCGGACTGCGGCGGCCCCAGATTCGAACCGAAGATCGCAACCACCTCGCCAGGCGCAACGGCGCCTCCCAGGTAACTGGCGCCGCTGACTACCGATGTGATTTGCGGAACACCCTCGTCCGGCTGGCTGCCGTTCAGCAATCCGTAGATAACCAGGGCGTTCGAAAAGGTAGCAACATACACGCGGCCGTTCACCACCATCGGCGAAACGAACTTTGCGAACCAACCTAGCGTGTCGCGATCAGGAACCATGTCGCTGTTCCAGAGTTCGACGGACAGGTCCGAAGCATCCAAGGCATGCAGGGTGCCGGGCACTCCGGAAACGTCGTAGTTGCCGGTGGTCACCCACACGATGCCCGATCCCTGAGCGTCTCCATTGGCAGACACCGCGATGCCCGCGTATAGCGAAGCCGCCGCCGGCGTGAACTCGGACAGCGGGTTGGGATCCACCTGCCCATTGACCACTTGCAGAGCCTTGAGCGAGTTCCAGGGCTCCAGAACGTAGACCGTGGCGCCGCCCGTGGTTTCCCACGCCGCAAAATCGAACATCTCATTGGCGCTGACTTGGAGGCCCGTGATGCCGCTGTTGCCGGCCGGGCCAGATTGATCCGTCATCCAGCCGTCCACGAGGTACAGATTCCCGGACTTGCCGCCCAGCAGCGCTTCATTTGTGCCCGGAAGCAGGATGACGCCGGTGGATCCCACATCCCAGTCTGTGTCGTTCAAGCTGCGCCAATCGTCGGGCGTGTAGACCTCCTGAATGGAGAGATCGGAGCCGGATAGCTTGAGAACGGATTCTCCGAAGTTGCGCATGCCGTCGACGTCCCCGTTTCCCGTGGCGACATAGAGGTTCCCGTCCCGATCGATGGCCGGAGCCCGTCCGGATTGCCAGATGGAAGCGCCGTAGCCGTCCGGCGAGGTGTTCAGCACGGCGGTCTGGCGCTGCAGATTGGAAACGTCGTAGGCGAGCAACCATCCGTGCCAGAGGCCGCCGTCGCCGTGCGAGCCGAAGCCTACATACACCGATCCATTCGCCAGCGCCAGGCCCGGTCTCTGGATTTGTTGCAGAGCATCGAACCGCAGCGTGCCGTCCTCGAGGCTGTCCACGCCTTCTCCGTTCACCGTGGCGGCGATCGTGGCGGGGCCGTTCATCATCTCGTGGCCGTCCGACAAGGACAGAGCATGGATGCGGATCGTGGCCGTCCGACAAGGACAGAGCATGGATGCGGAAGACGGGCGCGCCATTTTCAAACGTATCCGACACCACGTATATGACCTGCGCCGTCAGATCGATCACCGGCGTGCTCAAGATGCCCACTTCCGGCAGAACGCCGCTGTAGTTGAGCGCCGAGGAAGGAACGGCCGGCCCCAGGTTCACCTGCCACAACGGCGTAGTGCGCTCGGGCAAGTCTGCGTCGATCGCGTACACGCTGTTGTGAGTGGTCGCGACATAGACGACGTTGTGTCTGCCTTGACCGAGAATACTTACTCCGCAGACATACAAAGGCTGCGCGTAAATTCTACCGTCGACCGGAAAGGCGCCGAGTTTTCCAAAGCTGTCCTGGCCGATCAGTTCCGGCTGGAGCTTGGTTTCACTCAGGTTCGCGTTGGTGCGCGCGTTGTTGTAATTCGCGGTCAGCACGTTGACCTGCGCCTGCGCGAAAGCGGTTACACACAGCGCGGCTACCGCAGTTTGCACTCGAAATCGCCCATGGATACGCTTAGTCTGCATTCGTAAGTGAAGTAGGAAGCTAACTCCGCTCGGCCTGGTTGTGTCTCGGATTACAATTTGGTCCTAACTCCGGAAGACCACACTCCTTCTGGAATTACACCGGACCGGTAGCGAAGTTTCGCCGAGCAATCTGGTCGCCAGATGCCCGGTCGCCTGGACTTCGTGAATTACATTTGCACTAAGCGATGGATGGCCTGAAGCTTTTCCCACAGCGGCTTCAGATGATCCAGCCGCAGCGCGTTGGGACCATCGGACAATGCGCGCTCGGGAGCTTCATGCACTTCGAGGAAGACTCCATCCACGCCGGCGGCCACCGCGGCTCGAGCGAGGGTTGGGATGAACTGCGGCTGCCCGCCGGAAGCGTGGCCCATGCCGCCGGGGATCTGGACGCTGTGGGTGGCGTCGAAAATCACCGGCCATCCGAAGTCGCGCATGATCTCGAGACTGCGCATGTCCACCACCAGGTTGTTGTAGCCGAACGAAGTGCCGCGTTCGGTGAGCAGAATTTTGCGGTTGCCGGTGGAAGCGACTTTCTCGGCTGCGTTGCGCATCTCGTGCGGGGAAACAAACTGGCCCTTCTTGATGTTCACGGTCCGCCCGGTGCGTCCGGCGGCGATCAGCAGATCGGTCTGGCGGCACAGAAAGGCGGGGATCTGCAGAATGTCGGCGCCCTCGGCGGCCACCTCGGCTTGCGCAGGCTCGTGGATGTCGGTCAGCACCGCGAATCCCTCTTCCCGCAAGCCCGCCAGAATGCGAACGCCTTCCTTTAATCCCGGCCCCCGATACGACGTGAGGCTGCTGCGGTTGGCCTTATCGAAGGACGCCTTGAAGATGAATTCGCCGGCGATGGTACGGATCGCGTGCGCCAGGAAATGGACGTGTTCCTCGCTCTCGATCACGCAAGGTCCGGCGATCAACACCAGCGGATGGCCGCGGCCGATGGCAGGTAGCGAAGTCAATCGGCGTGCGAGTATTGCTGGGATCGCGCGCGCTGCCCGGACTTGCCGCGGCTTGACCGGTGCCGGTGCGCGGCTCCGATGAAGGCGGCAAACAGCGGGTGCGGCTCCAGCGGTTTGGATTTGAATTCGGGATGGAACTGGCAGCCCAGGAACCAGGGATGATCCGGAATCTCGCAGATTTCGACATACACCGCGTCCGGAGTCTGGCCCGCGATGCGCAGACCTCCCGTGGTCAGGATCTGCTCGTATTCCCGGTTGAACTCGTAGCGATGCCGGTGCCGTTCGCTGATCTCCGGCATTCCGTAAGCCTGTTCGGCGAAGCTGCCCGGCGCGAGCAGGCACGGATACGCGCCCAGCCGCATGGTGCCGCCCAGTTCATCCACGCCTTTCAACTCACGCAATTTGTAAATCACGCGGTCCGGCGTGGCCGGATCGAACTCGGTGGAATTAGCGTGCTCCAGGCCGCACACGTTGCGCGCGTACTCGATCACCATGGTCTGCATGCCCAGGCAGATTCCGAAATAAGGAACCTTGTTCTCGCGCGCGTAGCGAATCGCGGTGATCATGCCTTCCACGCCGCGCCGTCCGAATCCGCCGGGCACCAGGATGCCGTCGAACTTCTCGAGATCGCGCGTGCAATCCGGCCAGCTCATGTGCTCCGATTCGATCCAGTGAATGTTCACCTTCAGCCGGTGCGCCAGGCCTCCGTGCATGAGCGCTTCCTTGAGGCTCTTATAGGAATCCTCGTATTCGACGTACTTGCCCACCAGGCCGATGTCCACCTGGTCCTCGGGATTGTGCATGCGCTCCAGCATGCCGGTCCAGCGGCTGAGATCGCGCGGCTGGGCGTCGGTGCGCAGCAGGCGCAGCAGGATCTCGTCCACGCCCTGCTCGGCGAACACCAGCGGAACTTCATAGACCGAACTGACATCGGTGGCGGTGATGACGGCTTCGACGTCCACGTCGCAGAACAGCGCGATCTTTTCCTTCATGTCGTGCGGCAGCGGACGCTCGGAACGGCACAGCAGCATGTCGGGCTGAATACCGATGGCGCGCAGCTCCTTGACGCTGTGCTGGGTGGGCTTGGTCTTCAGCTCCTGCGCCGCCGCAATCCAGGGCACCAGCGTGACGTGCACGAAAACGGTGTTGTCGCGGCCCAGCTCGTGCCGGAGCTGGCGGATGGCTTCGAGGAACGGCAGCGATTCGATGTCGCCCACCGTGCCGCCGATCTCGACGATCACCACGTCCACGTCGGCCGCCACTTTGCGCGCCGCAGCCTTGATCTCATTGGTCACGTGCGGAATCACCTGCACGGTTTTGCCCAGGTAGTCGCCGCGCCGCTCGCGATGGATGATCTGTTCGTAGATGCGCCCCGAGGTCAGGTTATTGCTCTGCGTGAGCTTGGCGTGCGTGAAGCGCTCGTAGTGGCCCAGGTCCAGGTCCGTCTCGGCGCCGTCGTCGGTGACGTAGACTTCGCCGTGCTGGAACGGGCTCATGGTCCCCGGATCGACGTTGAGATACGGGTCGAATTTCTGCAGCGTCACCCGCAGCCCGCGGCTCTCGAGCAGGCAGCCGATGGAGGCCGCCGCAATGCCTTTACCAAGAGACGAAACTACGCCCCCCGTGACGAATATGTACTTGGTTGCTGGCATGTGTCCTCGTTCATTTCGATAATGATGGCTCAAAGAGTGCAGCCACTCTTTCCAGATCCCGCGGCGTGTCGATGCCGAAGGATTCGTAGTCGGTTTCCACCACGCGGATGCGATGTCCGTTCTCGAGGGCCCGCAGTTGCTCCAGACGCTCGGCCTGCTCGAGGGGACCTACCGGAAGACCGGAGTAGGCAAGCAGGAAATCGCGCCGGTATACGTACAGACCGATGTGCTTAAAGTGAACGCCGTGGCCGTCGCGCTGGTAAGGAATCGGGCAACGCGAAAAATAAATGGCGTCGCCGGCCCGGTTGGCGACTACTTTGACGACGTTCGGATCGGTGATTTCGTGCGGATCCTCGATGCGCTTGGCGAGCGTCGCCATGGGAACGTCCGGATCGGCAGTGAGCGCGAGCACCGCGGCGTCGATGGCACCCGGATCGAGCAGCGGTTCATCGCCCTGGATGTTGACGATCACCTGAGCGTTTTCCGATGAGGCGATTTCGGCCACGCGGTCGGTTCCGGACTGGTGATCGGAGCGCGTCATCCGCGCCTGCGCGCCGAAAGCTCGCGCGGCTTCCAGGATGCGCTGATCGTCGGTGGCGATGATGAGCTTCTGAAGATAGCGTGCCTGGCTGGCCCGTTCCCAGACGTGCTGCAGCATGGGTTTTCCGGCGAGAGAGGCGAGTGCTTTTCCTGGGAAACGAGAGGAGGCGAACCGGGCAGGAATTACGCCCAGGGTTCTGGTCGGCACAATCGATCATAGCATAGTCGCGGGCCGCGCCAGCAAGGGCTTTGATCAAGCGGCCGACTCGATAAACTTCGCCATCCGCTCCAGCGTCGCTTCCGGCTGATCGCGGTGCGGCGCATGACCGCAGTGCGCGAGCAGCAACGTCTCGGCTTGCGGAATCCTCGCCTGGATCGCCTCCAACTGCCGCGTCGTCCCGTACTCGTCATCCTCGCCCTGGATCAACAGCACCGGACCGCGAATCGCCGGCAGGTACTCTTCGATGTTCCACGTTCGAAAGCGCGGGTCCAGCCAGATGTCGTTCCATCCCCAGAATGTTTCGTCCACGTGCGCGTGATAGCGGCCGAGCTTGCGCGCGAGATCCGTCGTCTGATACGTCGTGCGCGCCCGCGCGATGCTCTCGATCGAAACATCCTCGACGAACACGTGCGGCGCCTCCAGGATCAACGCCGACACCGCACCGGGAAATTTCCCGGCGAAGATCAACGCGATGGACGCGCCGTCGCTGTGTCCCAGCACCACCGGCCGCGCGATCCCCATCTGTTCGAGCAGCGCAGGCAGCACCACTTGACCCTCGCGATGCATGTAGTCCACCGGCCGCTTTTCCGCCAGCCGATCCGAATTGCCGTAGCCGTAGCGCGAATACACCAGCACGCCGCAACCGGTGCGCGCCGCGAGCCGTGCCGGAAAATCCCTCCAATGCGCCACCGATCCCAGGCCTTCGTGCAGCATGACGATCGCCGGCGCGCTCCCGTTCTTTGCGGGAAGCCACAGCGTCTCCAGCCGCCGGCCGTCGACAATCGCTGTTCCGTGCTCGCTCAACGCCCCGCGGCTCCGGCGCGCATTTCGTTGGCGCGCTTCTGCAACAGAAACCGCTGGATCTTGCCGGTCGCGGTCTTCGGAAGCTCCTCGACAAATTCGATCCAGCGCGGATATTTGTATGGCGCCAGCCGCGTCTTCACAAAGCCCTGCAACGCTTCCACCAATTCAGGTCCGGCGCCCACGCCCGGCTTAAGCACCACGAACGCCATCGGCTTCACCAAGCCGCTCTCATCCCGAGCGCCCACCACAGCGGCTTCAAAAACGGACTCGTGCGCCATGAGCGCCGTCTCCACCTCCACCGAGGATACCCAGATCCCGCTCACCTTGAGCATTTCGTCGCGACGCCCGCAATAGATGAAGTCGCCTTCCGGCGCCTGGCGGAACTTGTCGCCGGTGCGCACCCACTCATCCAGAAACGTCTCGCGCGTTCTGTCCGCATTGTTCCAATAGCAGGCCGCCGCGGTCGGTCCGCTGACGTGCATCTCGCCCACCTCGCCTGGCGCGACCTCCGCGCCATGCTCGTCCAACAGCCGCACGCGATACCCGGGCACCTCGCGTCCGGTGACGCCATAGCGCACCGCGCCTGGGCGATTCGAAACGAAGATGTGCAGCATCTCGGTGGACCCGATCCCATCCACGATGTCCACGCCAGTATGCTCGCGCCAGGCGCGCCCCACGTGTTCAGGCAGAGCCTCGCCCGCCGACGTACACAGCCGCAGCGCATGTTCCCCATCGCGCGGCAGCCCGCCTGAAGCCAGCAGCGAGTTGAACAGCGTCGGCACGCCGCAGAAAATCGTGGGCCGCCGCTCGCGCAGAACAGCGTTCACCGCTTCGGGTGCGGGCCTGGCGGCGAGAAGAACGCTGGTCGCGCCCACCGACATCGGAAACGTGAGCGCGTTGCCGAGCCCGTAAGCGAAGAACAGCTTCGCGGCCGAATACACGACGTCCGCTTCCGTCAACCCCAGCACGCGTCGCCCGAACAGCTCGGCGGTTTGGATCAGGCTGGCGTGCCTGTGCACCACGCCCTTCGGATCGCCGGTGGAACCCGAAGAATACAGCCAGAAACAAGTGTCGTCCGCCCGCGTCGGCGCGACATCGGAAATTGGTGAGGCCTTCGCCAGCAGATCCGAAAGCGACCCAGCTCCATCGCCAGGGACGATCACGCGCCCGCGCCACTCGGCCAGCCGCGCCGCCTCCGCGAACACCGGCATGCGAGCGTCCACCACCACCGCTGCCTTAGGCCGCGCGTCCGCCAGAATGAACGCGTAGTCTGCCGCCGTCAGCAGAGTGTTGAGCGGAATCGGAACAATGCCCGCTTCAATCGCGCCCAGAAAGCAGGTGGGAAAATCGATGGTGTCGAACAGGCACAGCGCGACGCGCTGCTCGGCTTCGACTCCCAGGCTTCGCAGCGCACTTGCGCACCGGTGCACGCGCTCCGCCAGCTCCGCATAGGTGTAGCTCCCGCGATCGTCAATCACCGCGGTCTTCTCGCCTCGCCCGCTGCTCAAATTGCGGTCGATCAGGTCGGCGGCGGCGTTGTACAACTGAGGCGGCCGGAATTCGCGCGTCATCGGTACCGTGTGCAGTATAATCGTGCCCGATTGGCCTCCGCAAGCAATATCGAAACCGAGAGCGTCGATTTTCAAACCGATCCCTCGCGCTACCGCCACTGGCGCCTCTCGTTTGACGGCGCCGTCGCCACCTTGACGCTGGACGTCCAGGAAGACGCCACCATCCGGCCCGGCTACAAGCTCAAGCTCAACTCCTACGACCTCGGCGTGGACATCGAACTCCGCGACGCGCTGGAACGCATCCGCTTCGAGCATCCCGAGGTGCGCTCGGTGGTGATCACCAGCGCCAAACCGCGCGTGTTCTCGTCCGGCGCGAACATCTATATGCTCGGGCTGTCCAGCCACGCCTGGAAAGTGAACTTCTGCAAGTTCACCAACGAGACGCGCAATGGAATCGAAGACTCGAGCCAGCACTCGGGTCTCAAATTCATCGCCGCCTGCAACGGATCGACGGCCGGCGGCGGATACGAACTGGCTCTCGCGTGCGACGAGATCGTGCTGATCGACGATCGCTCGTCTTCCGTCAGCCTGCCCGAAATTCCCTTGCTGGGCGTGCTCCCCGGCACTGGCGGTCTGACACGCCTCACCGGCAAGCGCAGAGTGCGGCGCGATCATGCCGACGTTTTTTGCACTACGCCCGAAGGCCTGCAAGGCCAGCGCGCCAAGGACTGGCGGCTGGTGGACGAAATCGTCAAGCCGCAGCAGTTCAATGAGTACATCCACAGACGCGCCGAAGAATTGGCGCAACTGAGCGACCGCCCCGCCGACGCAGCGGGCGTCGCGCTCCCGCCTCTGAAACGAAGCATCGACGCAGCTGGCTATCACTACGAGTACGTCGACGCGCAACTCGATCGCGCCGCCCGCACCGTCACGCTCACCGTCCGCGCTCCCGAGAAAATCTCAGGACCCGAAGCCGGCGCCGCCTGGTGGCCGCTCGCGATGAGCCGCGAGCTCGATGACGCCATCCTCAACCTGCGCACCAACGAACTCGACCTCGGCCTGTGGATACTGAAGACCGTCGGCGATCCGAAAACGGTCCTCGCCTTCGACGCCCTGATCCTCGAACACGCGAGCGAGTGGTTCGTCCGCGAAGTCCTCGGTCTCATGCGCCGAACTTTCGGACGGCTCGACGTCACGTCCCGGTCGATCTTCGCCGTGATCGAGCCCGGGTCCTGCTTCGCTGGATCGCTGCTGGAGCTAGCGCTGTCGGCCGACCGCGTCTACATGCTCGACGCCCCAGAAAACCAACTCACTTTCAGCGAAATGAACTTCGGCCCTCTCCCCGCGCCCAATCGCCTCTCGCGCATCGCCAACCGGTTCTACCAGGCGACTCCAGCCATCGACGCTTTGCGCCATCGCATCGGAACTCCGCTCACCGTGCGCGAGGCCGTGGAAACCGGCCTGGTGACCGCCGCGCCCGACGATCTGGATTGGGCCGACGAGCTGCGCCTCGCCATCGAAGGCCGCGCTGCACTGTCGCCCGACGCATTGACGGGCCTCGAAGCCAATCTCCGGTTCGGCGATCATGAGACTATGGAGACGCAGATCTTCGGCCGCCTCTCGGCTTGGCAGAACTGGATTTTCAGCCGCCCGAATGCAGTAGGCCCGGACGGCGCGCTGAAAGTTTACGGCACCGGCACACGTCCGAAATTCGACCGCGACCGCGTTTAGCATGATCGACTACACCGAACGAATCCCCAACAACGTCGACCTCGCCAGCGACAAAACCCTGCAGCGCGCGCTCGAACGCTGGCAGCCCGCGTTTCTGAACTGGTGGACCGACACCGGCCCGGCCTCCAGCTCGCAGCTCCAGGTCTATCTCCGCACCGCCATCAGCGTCGATCGCGACGGCTGGGCCAACTTCGGCTTCGTGCGCATGCCCGATTACCGCTGGGGCATTTTCCTGGTGCCTCGCGACGACAACCGCAGCATCCCGTTCGGCGATCATCAGGGCCAGCCGGCGTGGCAGGAAGTGCCCGGCGAGTACCGCTCCACCTTGCGACGCATCATCGTCACGCAGGGCGACACCGAGCCCGCTTCGGTGGAACAGCAGCGCCTGCTCGGCATGACCGCGCCCTCGCTCTACGACCTGCGCAATCTTTTTCAGGTGAATGTCGAAGAAGGCCGACACCTCTGGGCCATGGTGTATCTGCTGCAGCGCTACTTTGGCCGCGACGGCCGCGAGGAAGCCGAGGCGCTGCTCGAACGACGCTCCGGCGACGCCAACAAGCCGCGCATCCTCACCGCGTTCAACGATCCGATCCGCCACTGGCTCGCGTTCTTCATGTTCGCCTACTTCACCGACCGCGACGGAAAATTCCAGCTGGCTTCGCTCGCTGAATCCGGATTCGATCCGCTCGCCCGCACCTGCCGCTTCATGTTGACCGAAGAGGCGCATCATATGTTCGTCGGCGAATCCGGCGTCGCGCGCGCCATTCAGAGAACGTGCGAGGTGATGCGCGATCACAAAGTCAACGATCCGGCGCAGGTCCGCGCGCTCGGGGTCATCGATCTCGAAACCATCCAGAAGTTCATCAATTTCCACTACAGCGCGACGCTCGACCTGTACGGCTCGGAAGTCTCCTCGAACGCCGCCACATACTACACCACGGGCCTCAAAGGGCGCGCCAGCGAAACCAAACTCACGGACGACCACAAGCTCGCGAGCGCCGAATACACCGTCCACGAAGTTTCGGGCGGCCGCATCGTTCCCAAGCCGGTGCCGGCCTTGACCGCCTTGAACGCGCGACTCCGCGACGACTACATCCGCGAGATCCAGGCCGGCCTGGACCGCTGGAACCGCATCCCCGCGCAGCTCGGCGTCCCCTTCCGCTTCGCTCTCCCGCACGTCGGTTTCAACCGCCGCATCGGCGCCTTCGCCGGTCATCACATCACTCCCGACGGCCAGGTTTTATCCGAAGCCGATTGGAAAAGCCATCAGCAGGACTGGCTGCCGTCCCTCGACGACCACGCCTTCATCGAGTCGCTGATGGGCCGCGTGGTCGAGCCCGGAAAATTCGCCAACTGGATCGCGCCGCCGGTTCGCGGCGTCAACAACCAGCCCGTCGAGTTCGAATACGTCCGCTTCAACTGAGCCGATGAGCGAACTCGAGCGCCTTCCGACGCCCGCACGCAAACTGCTCAGCGTCATCACGCGCCAGGCCTACGCCGGAACGCTGCGCTCGAAACCGCGCGGCATCGCCACCATGCCCGAAGTCTACGAAGCCTGCGGCCTGGACCCCGACGAGATGGCCCCGCTTGTGGATGCTCTCATCGCTTCCGGCTTCGTCGCCGTCGAAGGCGAATATCCTTTCGAGCAGCTAAAGTTGATCGGAGTGCCCACCGAGCGCCGCATTTCCGTCCATGGAGTGGATCACGCACTTTGGGAATGGCCCGGCGACGGCCCGCCGATTTTCTTCTGCCACGGAACCGGCTTGCACTCGCGCTGCTGGGACCAGGTGATCACGCAACTCGGCGGACGCCGCTCGCTGGCTCTGGACTTTCGCGGCCACGGCCGCAGCAGCAGACCGCCGTCGCCGTATTACTGGCGCACTTTCGGTGAAGATGCCGCCGCAGTCGCAGCGTCGCTCGGGCTCTCCGGCGCGATCGCTGTCGGCCATTCCATGGGAGCGCACGCCCTGGTGGTAGCAGCCGCGCTCCACCCCGACGCGTTCTCCGCACTGCTTCTGATCGACCCCGTGATCCGTCAACAAGAGATCTACGTCGGCCCCTTCAAGGGCGCGCAATTCGTCGCCCGGCGCCGCAACCACTGGAGCTCGCCGGAAGAAATGTTCGAAAACTTTCAGGACCGCCAACCCTTCGCCACCTGGGACCGTCAGGTGCTGCGCGACTACTGCGAATACGGACTGGTGCCCGCCAACAGCGGCTACGAACTGGCCTGCCCGCCCGCCATCGAAGCCGAGATCTACGAAAACGGCGCGCTCCCGAACGCCAACATCTACCGCGAAATCTCCGCCGTTCAAATCCCGGCCCACATCGTCCGCGCTCGCCCGGTCCGCGACCCATCCGAAGTAATGCGCGGCTCGCCCACGACGCCCGACCTCGCCTCCCACTTCGCCCACGCAACCGATCGCGTGCTGCTCGACCATTCCCACTTCATCCCCATGGAGTCCCCGGATCTCGTCGCCCGGCTAATCGCTGAACTCATTCCTGGATAATGAAGGTAGTGTCTATTGAAGAACAGCTAGCATACTTGAAGAAGGGGCTCGCCGAACTCATCCGCGAAGAAGAACTGCGCGAGCGGCTCGTCCAGTCTGAGAAGACAGGTCGACCTTTGCGCATCAAGGCGGGCTTTGACCCGACGGCGCCCGATCTGCATTTGGGCCACACCGTCCTGCTCCGCAAGATGAAACATTTCCAGGATCTCGGCCACACCGTGATCTTCCTGATCGGCGACATGACCGGCATCATCGGCGATCCTACCGGCCGCAACACCACGCGCCCGCCCATGACGCGCGAGCAGATCGACGCAAACGCCGAAACCTACAAGACGCAGGTGTTCAAGATTCTCGACCCGCAAAAGACCGAGGTCCGCTTCAACAGCGAGTGGCTCGCGCCGCTGAAGTTCGAGGACATGATCCGGCTCTGCTCCAAGTACACCGTGGCGCGAATCCTGGAGCGCGACGATTTCACCAAGCGCTACAAGGACGGAACACCCATCTCGATGCACGAGCTGCTGTATCCGCTCGCGCAGGCTTACGACTCCGTCATGCTGCGCTGCGACGTCGAGATGGGCGGCACCGATCAGAAATTCAACCTGCTGGTGGGCCGCGAGATCCAGCGCGACTCCGGCCAGCCTCCGCAAATCGTCGCCACCACGCCGGTGCTGGAAGGCACCGATGGCGTCGAAAAAATGTCCAAGTCGAAAGGCAACTACATCGGCATCACGGAGCCGCCCAAGGTGATGTTCCGCAAGGTCATGAGCATCAGCGACGTGCTCATGTGGCGCTACTACGAACTGCTCACCGACAAAAGCGCCGCCGAAATCGCCGAGCTGCGCAACCGCAACGAGCCGATGGCCGCCAAGCAAGCGTTGGCTCGCCAGGTGGTCGCCGATTTCCACTCCGCCGAAGCCGCCTTGGAAGCGCAGAACGCCTTCGACCGCGAAGTCCGCGAAGGCCAGCAGCCCGAGGATATCGAAACCATCGTGCTTCCAAACGGCACTGGAAACAATCTCCCCAAAATTCTGCTAGCCGCCGGCCTAGCCGACTCGCGCACCGACGCCGAGCGCAAAATCAAAGCCGGAGCCGTAGAAGTGAACGGCGAACGCTGCACCAACCTGGCGATCGCGCTCCCGCCCGGCGAGTCCGTGCTCAGAGTAGGAAAAAAATGGAAACGCATCCAGAAGTAAGTGGGGCAGCCAATCCTGGCTGCAGCCGGCCTTCAGCCGGCGCTAGGCTCCTGAAATGACCACCCGCCGCCACTTCGCTTGGAAACTCCGCGACCGTGAACTGCTCACCGGTGAACGCACCCTGATCCTGGCCGTCCTCAACGTCACCCCCGATTCCTTCTCCGACGGCGGCAAATACCTCGACCCCGACGCCGCCTTCGCCCGCGCCATCGAACTCGAAGAGCAGGGCGCGGACATCATCGACATCGGCGCCGAATCCACTCGCCCCGGCTCCCAGCGCACGCCCGAAGCCGAAGAACTGCGGCGCCTGATCCCGGTGCTGAAACGCCTGCGCGGCAAGCTGGCCGTGCCGATCTCGGTGGACACTTACAAATCCGCCGTCGCCGAAAAAGCCCTGGACCACGGCGCCGAAATCATCAACGATCCTTCCGGCCTGACCTTCGATCCGCAGCTGGCCCGCACTGTGGCCAATCAAAACGCCGGCCTGATCCTGAACCACATGCGCGGCACGCCCGAGACCTGGGCCAAACTTCCCCCGCTTCCCGACGTCATGGGATCCATTCGCCACGATCTGGACGCCTCGGTGCACCGCGCCGTCGGCTCGCGAGTCGACCGCGCGCGCATCGTGATCGATCCCGGCCTCGGCTTCGGAAAACGCAAGGAGCAGAACGCCGAGATTCTCGCGCGCCTGGACGAACTCGCCGCGCTCGAGCTGCCGATTCTGGTGGGTCCGTCGCGCAAATCGTTCCTGCCGCAGTCCGACACCACCACCGCGGCTCTGCTCGAACACGCCACCGCAGCCGCGGTGACAGCCGCGATCCTGGGCGGCGCGCACATGGTCCGCGTTCACGACGTGGCCGCGATGAAGCCGGTCATCCAGGTCGCCGATCAGATCCTCAGCTTCGCTGGCACTTCGGACAGTAGTGCGTCCCGCGCTGCCCAACCACGATCCGGCGGATCGCCGTCCCGCAGATAGAACAAGGCTCGCCCGCGCGCCCGTACACCTGGTGCTGCTGTTGAAAACTGCCCTTCTGCCCGTCCGCATCGACATAGTCGGACACAGACGAACCCTTCAGCCGGATCGCGGTCTTCAGAATGTCGACCATCGCGCGATGCAATCGCGTGGCGCGCTCCTTGCTCAAGCTGGACGCCATCGCGCGTGGATGAATGCGCGCTTCAAACAGCGCTTCGTCGGTGTAGATATTGCCCATGCCGCGCAGGAATCGCTGGTTCAGCAGCAGCGGCTTCACCCGCGAGCGCCGCGACTTCAGCAGCTTCAGAAAATCTTCCAGCCCGATGTCTAGCGCGTCCGGACCCAGCGCCGCCGCGCGATCCAGCAGCCCCGCGCTCCACTCGATGCGCCCAAAATGCCGGATGTCGTCGTAGACCAGCAGCCCCTGGTCCAGCTCGAACACCGCGCGCGCGTAAGGACCGGGCTCGGAATCGATCAGCAGCTTGCCGGTCATCCCCAGGTGAATCGTCAGAACGCCGCGATCCAGCTCCACCAAGATGAACTTGCCGTGCCGCCGCACCGACTTCACCTGCTGGCCGCGCACCCGCCCGCGCAGTGTCGCGAACTTCTGCCGTACCACGTGATGCGAAGTGAATCGCGCGTCCACGATGCGCCGTCCCGCCAACTTGGGCGCGAGCGATCGAACCACGGTCTCGACTTCGGGAAGCTCAGGCACGGCTTTCCGGATCCAGCAGGATGTCGTCTCCCTCCACCTTCACCCTGAAGCGATCCAGCTTGACTGCCGGATCGTAATCGTTCTCGCCGGTCCGGCAATCGTAAGCCCACTCGTGCCACGGGCACACCACCAGGTGGTCCTGCAGCGTGCCTTGACCGATCGGTCCGCCGGCGTGCGGACAGATCCCACCCAGCGCGTGCACTTCGCCGCCCGAATTGCAGACCGCGTAGGAATCATCGCCCATCACTACCTCCATCACGGAGCCAGGCGGCAGTTTGGAGAGCGAGCCAATCTTCACGAATGCCATATAGAAAGTTCTACCACGCGCGCCGTTCAACGTCCCGCCGGCGCTCCCGCGCGATCGGCTGCATTCATCTTCGGCTTCAGTTCGGCGAGATGCGCCTTGGCGAACGCAAGATTATCCGGCGAGACCACCATGCTGCTGGGGCCACCGCCGGCTTCAACACGAGTCCGGCAGCGAACAGCAGGACAACCGGGATCAGACGAGAATCGCGCATGCTGTCCTCCGTCTTTATTCTATGGATGCGCTACGGCCCGCAGAAAATCCAGGATCGCACTCAACTCGGAGTCGTTGTATACAGCCAACACGCTCGCGTGCCGCCACTGGCTGCCTTCCTTCACCGTCACCGCGCCTGAGGCGAACGTCCGCAGCACCGGAGGCGGCGACGTCAGGTCAAAAACCTTCACCTGTTTGCTGCCTTGACTCACCACCAGCGCCGGAAACGACTCATCTGCCGCCGTCATCGTGCGCACTTGCGGAGTCGCCAGGCTTCGCAGCTCCGCAGCGCTCGCCGGAACCTTGGCGATCGGCGACGCCACCGGAATCCCCATCCCATCCGTTTCGTGACAAGTGGCGCAGCGTCCGAATCCACGCACCGCGTCGAAGAACAGCTCCCGCCCGCGCGCCGCTTCCGCCGGCAATTTCTTTTCAGGCTCCGCCTCCCTCACCGGATTCCGCGACGGCGCGATCCCATTCAAGCTCGCCACATATGCCACGATCATCCCCACTTCGCCGCGCGGCAGCGTCGTCCCAAACGCCGGCATCGCCGTTCCGGGAATGCCCCGCCGCACGGTTTGCGAAATGTACTCCTCCGAAAAACCGCGCGCGGCTAACCTGGGCGCACTGCCGCCCACGCCTCGCGGCCCATGACAGTACCCGTTCGCGCACGTCTGGTTGTAAAGATTCGCGCCGCGCGTCAGCACGTCCTGCCCGCAAGCCAGCGCCGCCGCGAGCAACAGCAGAACCGCGGCTCTCATTTCGACTCCTCCGGCAGCGCGAACACCATCAGCGTCGACCCGCCGCGGAACGTCTCCGCTTCCGGCCACAAGTCCGACATCGCGCGCGCGGCGATGGATCCCCAGCCCGTCGGCGTCGCAACATATTGCCGCCCGTTCACCATGTACGTCACGGCCGACCCGCGATGCCCGCTGCCGGTCTGAAAGCTCCACAACTTGGTCCCCGTGCGCGCATCCAGCGCAAAGAAAAATCCCTCCGGATCGCCCGTGAACACCAGGTCGCCCGCCGTCGCCAGCAACGAAGCCAGCAGCAAATACTTGTACGGATACGACCATTGGCGCTTCCCGGTCACCGGATCGTACGCATCCAGATGACCGCGATACGTCCCGTCCGGCGGCTTCGCATACACCCACGTCCCGCTGGTGAAACTGCGCCCTTCGCGCGCCTCTTGCGGCACCACCGTCTCGTTGCTGCAAAGTTCCGACGTCGGCGTGTACATGAAGCCCGTCCTCGGCGAGTAGGCCACTTCGTTCCAGCTCTTGCCGCCCAGCGGACTCGGACAGATCAACGTCGGCTTTCCCGCCACCGGCTCCACGCGCCCGATGAACTTGCCGTCTTCGGTCAGGCCGCTGGTCCAGGTGTGGTTGTCAACGATGGGATATCCATTCAAATACTCGCCGGTCTCGCGATCCAGCACGAATGCGTAGCCGCCCTTGTTGATGTGCACCAGAAGCTTG
>JAIQFN010000097.1 GCA_020073265.1 Terriglobia bacterium
GACAGGTCGGCATCCAGCAGCGTCGTTCTCCGAATGATGGCTCTCCGAAAATTCGCGTCTTGCAGTTCGGCGCCGTTCAAGGTTTCGCCGTCCAGAATGCAGCGGAAGGCGGTGGCGACACCGTCCACCCACTGGGCATGCGCGCTCAGTATCGCGTTGAGAGAACGGCCGTTGTTGGTCGTGATGCTTTCCATTGCGCCACAGACCTTATCGGCGAGTCGTGTGAAGGTCTTAGCGGCCTTTGACGAGAGCGGTTTGGCCGGAACGGTGGTTTAATTGTAGGTGTAGGGAGCCGTTCAGCCGAGCCCGTGAGAATACTGGTCGTTGAAGACGAGAAGCGCATTCAGGATTTCCTGTCCCGAGGACTGGAAAGCGCCGGTTACGCCGTGGATGTGGCCGCCGACGGCAAAACCGCTATCGAGCTGGTCCACGCCACCGAGTACGACCTGGTGATCCTGGACCTGATGCTGCCGGACCTGGACGGCCTCAGCGTGCTGCAGAAGATCCGCAATCGCAAGATGAGCCCGCCGGTGCTGATCCTGAGCGCGCGCGATGCCGTCGACGACCGCGTGAAGGGCCTGGAGCTGGGCGCCGACGATTATCTCACCAAGCCCTTCGCCTTCGTGGAACTGCTGGCGCGCGTTCGTGCGCTGCTGCGCCGCGGGCAGCCCACACCGGAGCGCTTGCAGGTGGGCGACCTGGTGCTGGATTGCATCCGCCGCAAGGTGACGCGCGCCAACGAAAACGTCGAGCTGGCTCCCAAGGAGTTCAGCATCCTCGAATACCTGATGCGCAACCGCGGCCGCCCGCTCAGCCGCACCATGATCGTCGAGCATGTCTGGGACATGGATTACGACGGGCTGACCAACATCGTGGACGTCTACATCCGCCATCTGCGCTCGAAGATCGACGACAAGTGGCCGGACAAGATGATCCGCACCGTGCGCGGCATCGGATACATGCTGGAGGCGCCTGAACGGGTGGCGGAAAAGCCGGTCGGGCAAACCACATGACGGCTCTGGGCAAGGCGCTGGGATTCACTCGCGGGCTGCGTTTCCGGCTGGCCTTCAGCTACGTTTTTTTCTTCGCCATCCTGCTGGTGTTCCTGGGCATCGTTTTCCGCCAGACTCTGAGCTCCACCTTCCAGACCCAGATGAGCAATACGCTGGAAGAGGAATGGGGCGCGGCCAAGGGCTACCTGCGCACCGGCACGGAGGGTCCCAACTGGTTTTACGACAGCAAGGACCCGGACGAGACCTTCACCGTGGAACGGCTGCGCCGCGTCTACATGCTCGCCGATACCCAGGGACACCCGCTGCAGTATTCGGTGATTTACAGCTCCATCGGTCTGGATTCTCCCAGCCAGATCCAGGCCATCCTCCAATCCGGAAAGGAAACGCGGGTTCGCACCGATGCCCAGGGCATCCCCTACATGATCCGCTCCGGCCTGATGGTGGATGAGCGCGGCAACCGCTACTACCTGGCCATCGGGCGCGCGATCGACTACAACGACAAAGTGCTGCGCGATTTTACCTGGAATTACTTCGCGCTGGTTCCGATCGTCCTCCTGGCCAGCGGTCTGCTGGGCTGGTTCCTGGCGGGCAAGGCGCTGGGGCCGGTGAACTCGGTGGCCGAAGCCGCCCAGCGCATCACGCACTCCAGCCTGGACATGCAGATTCCACTGCGCCACGCCGGCGACGAGCTGGACCGGCTGATCGAAGCCTTTAACCACATGATGACGCGCTTGAACCGCTCCTTCGAGCAGATCCGCCAGTTCTCCACCGACGTGTCGCATGAGCTGCGTACGCCGCTCACGGTGGCGCGCGGCCAGTTGGAAGTCGCGTTGTTCACGGCGCAGACGGTGGAGCAGCATCGCGAGGCCATGGCGGAAGCCCTGGAGGGCATCGACCGGCTTTCGAATATCGTGCGCGCGCTGCTGCTGCTCTCCCAGTCCGAATCCGGCCAGTTGACTCTGCAGAAAGGCCGCCTGGATCTGGCCGGGCTGGTGCGCGACCTGGTGGATCAGCATCAGATCCCGGCCGAAGCGCAAGGCGTGCGGCTCTCGGCGGAACTGCCGGCCACCTGCGCGATCTACGCCGACCGCATTCAGATCGAACGGATGGTGTCGAACCTGCTGGGCAACGCCATCAAATATACGCCGGCGGGCGGCCAGGTGACTGCGCGGCTGACGCTGGAAGGCGAGCAGGTGAAGCTGGCGGTGGAAGACACCGGCGTCGGCATCGCGCCGGATCATCTGCCGCACATCTTCGACCGCTTCTATCGCGTTCCGTCCGCCGATCCCGACAAAGGTCTGGGACTGGGGCTGAGTTTCGTGGCCTGGATCGCCAAAGCGCACGGAGGAAGCGTGGATGTCGAGAGCCAACTGCGAAAGGGAACGCGCTTCATCGTCACCCTGCCGGCCGGGCGCGCGGCCACCGTCGCTCCCGAGACCCCGGCGGTTCCGCTCACCGAGCAGGTACACTGAGAAAACGTCATGGCTCTTGAAATTCAACGGCACGAAAAAGAAGGCATCTCGATTCTGGATCTGAATGGCCGCCTGGTGGTGGGAGATTCCAACCTGCTGCGCGAGAAGGTCAACGAGGAAGTGGCGCAAGGCCACAATCAGATCATCCTGAATCTCAAAGACGTCGATTACATCGATAGCACCGGCCTGGGCATCATGGTCATCTGCTACACCAGCTTGCAGAAGACCGGCGGCCACGTGAAGCTGGCCAACCTCAACCGGCGCAATATCGAGCTTCTGCTGCTGACCAAGCTTTCCACAGTCTTCGAGCTTTTTGGCGACGAGCAGTCGGCCGTCAACAGCTTCTTCCCGGAGCGCGAGATCAAGCATTTCGACATCCTGAGTTTCGTCCAGCAGCACAAGGGGACCGAATAGGATGTGGGGGCGCAAGGCCAAGGTGATGGCCGCTGCCGGCGAGCAGGCCCCTGCGTTTCAATTGAAAAGTCTGAAGGGCGGCGACCAGTCGCTGCAGAAGATCCTGAGCCAGGGACCGGCGCTGCTGGCGTTCTACAAGATCGGTTGTCCGGTCTGCCAGCTTACGGCGCCCTATCTCGAGCGACTGTCGGCCAGCCGGAAGCTGCAGATCGTCGGAGTGTCGCAGGATGACGGCGATTCCACGCGAAGCTTCAACCAGCGCTTCGGCGTGACGTTTCCAACGCTGCTCGACGAAGCCGCGGCGGGTTACCCGGCCAGCAACGGATACGGCGTCAGTTCAGTTCCCTCGCTGTTTGTGGTGGAGACGGACGGCCGCATTTCCAAGTCGTTCAGCGGCTTTTCGAAACAGGACCTGGAGGAAGTGGGCGAGCGCGCCGGCGTCGCGCCGTTCGGCCCCGAAGACCGGGTGCCGGAGTTCAAGGCGGGTTGAGGGTCCAAAAATTAGGGTCCGGGCCGGACCTGCGATAATGAAGGCGAGAGCGAATGTCGTCCAAAATATCTGAAGCCTACCAGTCTGCCGCCGCGGTCGCCAAGGGCATGAAGGTTACCTTCTCGGAGATGCTGAATCCCACCATCACCGAGGATTACCCGGATTCGCCGCCCAAGTTCCAGGAGCGCTATCGCGGCGTGCACGTGCTGCAGCGCGACGAAAACGGGCTGGAGAAGTGCGTTGCGTGTTTCCTGTGCGCGGCCGCCTGCCCGGCGGACTGCATTTACATCGAGGCCGCCGAGAACACCGACACGCTGCGCATCAGCGGCGGCGAGCGCTACGCCAAGGTGTACAACATCGATTACACGCGCTGCATCTTCTGCGGCTACTGCGTGGAGGCCTGTCCCACCGACGCCATCACGCACGGCCACGGCTTCGAGATCGCCAGCTACAACACGTCCACGCTGATTTACCGCAAGGAGCAGATGCTGGCGCCCATTCCGGAAGGCGCGAAGTTTCCGCTGAAGGCGGAAAACCCCGTTCTTTAGTTCCTTGGTTCCTTAGTTCGTTGGTTGCTGGTGCGTCAGGATGGCGCGCAGCGTGGCGCGATCCGCGTCGGAAAGACCCCAGTTTTTTCGAATATCGTCGCGTGCGTGCAGCTTGCGGCGGTAGCGGCCGAAGTATTCGTCGATGTCGCCGCCGTACTGAAAGCTGTACATGATGTCAGAGAACGCGGCGGTGTGCGGCAGACCGAGCGCGTGTCCGGTTTCGTGCAGGCAGGTGAGATAGACGATGGCGTCGCGCAGCAGCCGGTCGTCGTGCAGACCCAGCGGCGCAGGCAGCACGTAGACCTCGGCTCCGCGCCGGCCGTCCACTTGAATGGGACGCGCTTCGCCGTACAGGCCCTGCTGGGCGGAAGCCCACAACACGCGAATGCGCGCGTGCTCCCGGCTTTCGACGCGGGTAAACTCCAGGTCTCCCGCCGAGGCGCTCTGCCAGGCCTGGAGCGCCCAAGCGGCCAATTCATCGTCGCCGGCGCGGCATCCGGTATCCGGGTGCGAACACGGCTCAACCCAATACGAATACTTTTCCGGAGCGCCGGCGGCCAGCACCAAAGAACCAACCAACCAAATAACTAACGAACCAGTTTTCACCGCCGTTCGGCCATGCGCTCCTCGGCCAGCATTTTGATTTGAGCTTCGAGCTGCTCGATGCGGCGGGTCAGCTCGTCGATGGCCTGGCCCTCGGGATCGGGCAGGTTGCCGTGCTCCAGCTCGTCGGCCGAATCCACTCGCGCGCGGGTCACGCGGCCGGGCACGCCCACCACGGTGGAATTGTCCGGCACCGAGCGGATCACCACCGAGCCCGCGCCGATCTTGGTATGGTTGCCAATGGTGATATTGCCGAGGATCTTCGCGCCGGTGCCGATCACCACGTTGTTGCCGATGGTTGGGTGGCGCTTGCCGCGCTCCTTGCCGGTGCCGCCCAGCGTCACACCCTGGTAGAGCAAAACGTCGTCGCCGATTTCGGTGGTCTCGCCGATCACCACGCCCATGCCGTGGTCGATGAAACAGCGCCGGCCGATGTCCGCGCCGGGATGTATTTCGATGCCGGTCATGGCGCGAATGAACTGCGAAAGTATGCGCGCGGTCAGGGTGAAGCCGGCGCGGTGCAGCCGGTGGCCCAGGCGGTGCAGCAGGATAGCGTGGAAGCCGGGATAGCAGAAGAAAATCTCGACCGCGCTCTTGGCGGCCGGATCCCCGCGAAAGACCGTATCGATCTGTTCCCGGATGGCTCGGAACATAACGCTATATCTGATTATCACACCGGTTGCCAGGATGCAGCGATTCGCTGCCGGGGTGCTATGATCCGGACCATGCAGACATTTCCGAACGTATCCCGGCGCCGGTTCGCGAGGCTGGGTTTGGGCGCAACCGCTCTGCCATTGTTGAGCGCGCAGGCTCCTCCCGCGCGTGCTCCCGAAGGGCTGCGCTCCGAGTTCCTGATGGACATGGTCCTCGACACGGCGCCGGCCGTAGCAGCGGGCACGCACAACATCACGCCCGTGACCGGCGGGACGTTCGAAGGTCCCAAGCTGAAGGGCAAGGTGCTCGTGCCGGGCGGCGACTGGACCACGCGGCGTCCGGACGGCGTCACCATCCTGGACGTCCGCACCATCTTTGAGACCGACGACGCTCAGCGCATCTATGTGAACTATCGCGGCGTGGTCTACCGTCCGCAGCAGGCCGGTTCAGCGCTGTACTGGCGGACGACGCCGGTGTTTGAGACGGCCTCCGCCAAGTATGACTGGCTCAACCGCATCGTTGCGGTGGGAGTGCGCTACGACGTTCCGGGAAAAGTCGCATACTACGTGTACGAGATTCTGTGAAGCCGCGCCGCTGTTAGTGCAACGTGAGCTTCTGCACTCGCCAGTTGATCAGCTCGCCGACGTAGAGTTCATTCGCGCGCCGGCAATCGATTTCGTTCACCGTGCCGAATTCCTTCATGAGCTTGCCGGCCCGGCCGAACTTGCCCAACACTTTTCCGTCCAGTTCCAGCTTGTAGATTTCGCCGTTGTCCATGGAGTTCTGCTCGTTGGAGTTGGAACTGTACAGGAACTGGTGGGAGCCGGGGGAGATGCAGATGGCCCAAGGCGAACCCACGCCGGTGATCTGGCTCTTGAAGGCGCCGTCGTTGTCGAATACTTGAATGCGCTTGTTGCCGCGGTCGGCCGCGTAGACGTTGCCTTGGGCATCGGTGGCGAGCGATGTCAGGCTGTCGAACTGGCCGGATTGCGAGCCTCTCGATCCCCAGGACTTGAGGAAGCGGCCGTTCTTATCGAACTTGGCGATGCGCGAATTGCCGTAGCCGTCGGCCACGAAGATGTCGCCGGCCGCGTCCCAGGCGACGTCGCTGGGCTGATTGAAGAGATCGCCGGGGCTGCCTGAGCCAGGCGCGGGCGGGGGACCACCTTCGCCGCGTCCGCCTCCAGGACCTCCCGCGCCGCGACCGCCGGGTCCGCCAGGACCTCCAGGTCCACGTCCAGCGCCGCGTCCACCTCCAGGACCGCCGCCGCCCGGCCCGCCTCCGCGCGAACCGACGAAAATCGCTTCCGGCTTGCGGCCCATCACCATGGCGACGCGTCCGTCGGGATCGAACTTGATCACCAGGCTCGAGCCGCGATCCACCACCCAGATGTTGTCCTGCGGATCGATGCGCACGCTTTGCGCAACCAGGAAGCCGTACAGACCCACGCCGATCTCGCGAACATATTTTCCGGTTTGATCGAACTCAAAGAGCCGCGCGCCGCCGTGCGTGAAGGTGCGGGACGTGCCCGTGGTGGCATACGGGTTGCCCGTGCGAGTGAAAACGAAAATGTGTCCCTTGGAGTTGGCTGCCGCGCCGGCCGCCTCACCCAGGTAGATGTGTTCGGGGAGCTTCAGCAGGTTGGGCGTCGAATCGAATGAGATCTCGGGGACTGACTGAGCGAAAAGCGATCCGCCGAGAAGGAGCGAGAAACAAACAAAGCCTTTCATCAGAGTCCCCCTATTTCGCCGCGTGCGGATGCAGCACGATCTTTTGCACGCGCCAGGCCGTGATCTCGGCGGTGTAGATGTCGTTCTCGCTGCGGCAGTCCAGCTCGTGTACGGTGCTGAATTCGCCCGGCTGCTTACCCGCTTTTCCGAATTTGCCCAGGATGGTTCCATCCAGTTCCATCTTGAAAATGTCGCCGGTGACCGCGCCGATTTCCGAATTGTTGTTGTCCGGGTTGGAATTCGAGCTGTACAGGAATTGATGCGGCCCCTGCGAAATGCAAATGGCCCAGGGCGCGCCCACCTGGTCGTAGACTCTTCGCGGCGTGAGGTCGTTGTCGAAGACCTCGATGCGGCTGTTGGAGCGGTCGCCGACGTAGACGTTGCCCTTGGCGTCGGTAGCCATCGTGTGCGGGAGGTTGAGCTGCCCGAGCTCGGATCCGCGCGATCCCACCGAGGCGATGAATTTTCCGTTCTTGTCGTACTTCACCACGCGCGAATTTCCGTAGCCATCGGAGACGAAGATGTTTCCGGCCGCGTCCCAGGCGACATCCGTGGGGCGGTTGAACGTATAGGGCTCGGCGGGCGGAGGCGGCGCTCCGAAGCCCAGCGTGAGCGGAACTCCTTCCACCGATTCCGGCCGGTGGCCCAGAACCATCGCGACGCGCCCGTCGGGGGTGAACTTGATGACCATGTTGGTTCCCTCGTCGACGGCCCAGATGTTGTCCTGCGAGTCGACCCGGACGGCGTGGGCGAACGCGAAGCCGTACAGTCCCTCGCCGATTTCGCGGAGAAAATTTCCTTTGGCATCGAATTCAAACAGCCGCGTATTCCCGCTGCGGGTGTAGACGAACACGTGTCCTTTCGAATTCGTCGCGACGCCGATGCCCTCGCCGAGATACAGGTTGGGGGGGAGTTTCAGGAAATTGGGAACCGGCTCGAACGGAATTTCGGGCACGTTTTGAGCCTTGGCCTTGGCGCGCATTTGTGCGCGGGTAAGACCTTCCGGTTGGGCCGGCGTCTGGGCGAATTGCGCCGCCGCGATCAGCAGCGCGGCGGCGGCAAGATAAATGGTGTGGAATTTCTTCATGGGTTCCTCGCGGGCAGTTGCCCAGTATACAACAATGCGTTGCGCCTCTCCCGGCGGATGCGAGCCAATTGTGACAAGCCTGAAAAAGGTGATATTGATAACTTATGTTACGACCCAAGATCGCCTTCGCTCTGATCCTGTTCGCGGGCTTCGCGAATCATCTGGCGGCCCAGGCCTCCAACGATTGGGGCGAGCCGTTTCCACCGCACCGCGTGATCGGCAACGTGTATTTCGTCGGAACGCGCGGCCTGGCCTCGTATCTGATCACGACGCCCGAGGGATCCATCCTCATCAACAGCAGCCTGGAGAGTTCCGTGCCGATGATCCGGGCGAGCATCGAGAAGCTCGGGTTCAAGTTCAGCGATGTCAAGATTCTGCTGATCAGCCACGCCCATTTCGACCACTGCGCCGGCAGCTTTCTGGTCAAGGAACTGACCGGCGCCAGGTACATGGTGATGGAACCGGACGTCCCGGTGGTGGAGGATGGCGGCAAGGGAGATTTTCAATACGGCAAAACGCCCAGCGCGCTTTTCAAGCCGGTGAAAGTGGACCGCGTGCTGCATGACGGCGACCAGGTCAAACTGGGAGACACGGTGCTGGTGGCGCACCTGACGCCGGGTCATACCAAGGGTTGCACCACCTGGACCATGAAGGTGAAGGACGCGGGGAAGACCTACGACGTGGTGATCGTGGGCAGCCCGAATGTGAATCCGGGCTACAAGCTGGTGAACAATTCCCTGTACCCGCAGATCGCGAGCGAGTACGAGAAAATGTTCCGGGTGCTGAAGTCGCTGCCCTGCGACGTGTTTCTGGGCGCGCACGGCAATTATTACGGCATGGAAGCCAAGTACGCCAAGATGGGTAAGGGCGCCGAGAATCCGTTCGTCGATCCGGCGGGCTATCGAGCGGCGGTCGACCGATGGGAGCAGTCGTACCGGCGGGAGCTAGCGAAACAGACGGCGGCGGCCGGGAAGTGAGTTCGGAGCCGGCCTTACAGGATTCGCTTCGTGGCCCTGGGGCCAATCGGCTTGGTACCGCAGCCACAATTGGGAACCGCTTCAACGAGCGCGCTGGTCCTGAGCATCCGCTCGACTCGGGCGTCCATCTCGTTTTCTTCCATGAACTCGCCTCGCGCAATCTGCTCGATACCGATCTGGACTTGCTGCTTGAACCACTCATTATGGGAGAGCAGTTTGGCAACGGCCTCCTGCAATAAGTCGTCGGCGCCGCGCCCTGTCTTTGCGGCAAGTTCATTGAGCTGCGCCACCTGATCCTGTGGCAAATGGACTTCCATGGCTCTAGACTAGCAAGCGGCGGGTGTCGACGCGACAGGTACCGGAAGGCTGTTCCGATCGTCTTATTCCGGGATCAACGACGCCAGCATCTTTTCGAACGCCGGCTGGTTCTGAGCCACCGTCTTCGCCAGTCCGGTGAACTTGAAAAATACCGAGCCTTGCGGGCCTTCCACGATGGCGCCCAGCAGACGGTAGGCGCGTTTCGGCGCCCCGCCTGGTTCGGCTTGCGGACCGCCCATGCCGGTGTAGGCGCCGGACACGTCGACGGTCGTCACCTTCAATCCGTGCTGCGCGCGCTTTTCCATCTTTGCCGTCGACTTCGAAGGCTTGCCGTCGGCCTGCAGGAACTGGCCGATCCAGCGGTCCAGGTTCGCTTCGACGCTGCCGCCTTGTCCCGGCCCGAAATAGTAGACGCCGCACTCGCCGTTGTCCGCGTCGCCCGGCGCATGCGGAACGGTGTAAGTGGCCAGGCGCATGGGGCGCTCCGCTTCCCCCTTCCAGCTTGCGGGCGGCGTCCAGCGCATTCCCGCGCCGGAGCCGGCGGCGAAACACAACGCCACGGCCAGCGTCAACGTCGAAGTTCCTTTCCGCATCAGTTTCAGTATGACATCGCGGGGCGGAAACGCGACACAGCGGTATCATTAGATTCATGAGACCGAGTTTGCTTTTTCTGGCGGTGTGCCTGACCGCATGCTCGTCTTCTCCTCCGGCGGATAAGCAGCCCAAGGTGGTGATCCCCGCGCACACCACGGCCAGCAACACTTCCAACCCGCTGGCCAAGTACGTCGAGCTGGTCGGATTTCGAATCAACGAAAAAAGCACCGGGAAACTGGAGGTTCAATTCGGCGTGGTGAACCATTCGGAGGCTGATATCGGCGACTTGAAGCTGAACGTCACCCTGGGAACCACCGCGGCCAAACCGGGCGATCCGCCGCTGATCAGTTTCTCCGCCAAGGTTGCATCCTTCGGCCCCTCGGATCTCAAGAACGTAACCGTCGAGGTCCCCACCAAGCTGCGGGTCTATGAACTGCCTGACTGGCAGTTCCTGAAAGCGGAATTCCAGATTACCGAGCCGCAGTAAAAGGGCGATGCGATTTTCCAAACTGTTGCCGGTTGTCCCAGTGCTTGTGGCGGAACTGATCTTGGCCCGGTCCTCGGCTCGAACCAAATGCAGCGCTTCGAGCGATGGCAGCCGGCTTGCAACGATCCTGCCCGGTCGACCGCGTTCCGCACCACCTCGACGTGTTTCTGTTGTTCCATTCAGTCTAAGCCAATACAAGGAGTTTCCGTGGTTTTCGAGAAACATTCGCGTTCATGCTTTTATGCCTGCGTTCTTCTTCTCGCCACCGGTTTCGGTCTGAGCGCCGCGCCAAGACTCAGCCTGTCGCAAACCGTGTTGTCGCTCTCGACTGCACCGGGATCGAACGGAACCCCGCAGAGCGTGGATGCGGCCAACCTGGGCGATGGCTCCTTACAGTTGCAGGCCGCGTCTTCAGTGCCCTGGCTGACGGCCAGCGTGGGTCAAACGCATCCTTGTGCGGTGAAAGGCAACTGCCTCCCGGTGCAGATCGCGGTGCCGTCGGCGTCGCTGGCCAAAGGGACTTACACCGGAACCGTCACCGTTTCGGACCCGAACGCGGTGGACGCCCCGCAGTTCATCGTCGTAACGCTGCATGTGGGCGGCGCCGTCCCCGACAAGCTGGAGTTCTACCTCCCGCCCGGGGGATCGGCCACCAGCGACTTCACCACCGCGACCACGGTGAAGCCATCGGTAAGCGCCAACACACCCTGGCTGTCGATCGCCGTAAACGGCAGCGGTAGCTTTGCATTCAACGTGCCCTACCGCATCACCGCGGCCGCGGCCAGCGGGATGGCGGCCACGGATTACAACGGCACGGTCACCATCAACGGCTCATCGCTGGCGTCCGACAACAAGCAGGTGGGCGTGCTGCTGCACGTGACCACGCAGCCGATTCTGCAGGCGAGTCCCAACCCGTTCCAGATCAGAATCGCGCAGGGAGCCAACAAGCAGACTTCGGCCAACGGCGCAATTCCGTATATCGCCACCGCCAACGCGGGTCAGGGCACGCTCAGCATCTCCGCCGTCAGCGCTACCGCGGCATCGGGGACCTGGCTGAGCGCGCAAACCGTGTCCGGCTTTCCTTCGCTGGTCGCTGTCTCGGCGGATCCGGCCGGCCTCGCGCCGGGCATCTATCAGGGCACGGTTACCATCACCAGCAACGCCGCCAATGGCAGCGTGCCGATACCCGTTCAACTCACCATCGAACCCGCCACCGCACCCGTGGTGTTCGCCGGGCGAGCCGTGAACAACGGAACCTTCGGCCCCGAGTCTCTCGCGCGGGGCGATGTCGTGGCGGTGTTTGGCGACCAGTTCACCTACGGAGACCCGCAAACCACCCCAGCTCCGCTTCCCGGCACGCTCGGAGACGCGCAGGTGTTTGTGAACGGGCAAGCGGCGCCGCTGTACTACGTCTTCCCAGGCCAGCTTGCTTTTCAAATGCCAGTGGATGCCGCCTTGGGCGATGGAGTAGTGCAGTTGCTTCGCAACGGCCAGAAGAGCAATCTGGTGCACGTCCACGTCGAGGATCGCGCACCCCACTTCCTGCTGATCAACGGCGGACCTTACGTCATCATGACCACTCCGGAGGGCGCGTTGACCGGAATCCCGAGCCATCCCGTGACGGCCCGCGACGTGGTGGTGATCTACACCATCGGCTTGGGTGGAACCACGCCGCCCGTGGCGACCGGCGCCGCTTCACCTTCGCCGGCGGCGACCGTGCCGTCCACCAGGGTATGCATCGGCGAGCAGTCGCCCTTCATCCAACCGATCTGCGTCAATGCGGACTTTGCCGGTTTGACGCCGGGCTCGGTGGGCTTGTACCAGCTCAACGTCACGATTCCAGGCTTACTTCAGAAGGGCGACCAGCCCATCTATTACACCGTGGGCGGCGTGGCGAGCGATACCGAAGCGATCACGGTGAAATGACCGATCGGCTGTACTACGATGACTGCTACTTGCTAGAGTTTCAGGCGCGAGTGGTGGACGCGGACCCGGAGCGGCGCCGCGTCTATCTGGATCGGACCGCTTTCTATCCGTCGTCCGGAGGCCAGCCCTTCGACACCGGCAAGCTGGGCGGAGTGGATGTGCTCGACGTGATTGACGAAGAGCAGCGGGTGGTCCACGTGCTCAGCGCGCCGCTCGCCGCGACGGACGTTACCGGAAGCATCCACTTGCTTTTGGCAAGTCCCCGTGGCCCACTTCGGCATTTTAATTCGGCCCACCCTAAGTTATTGATTCTTAGGTGAGGCGGTTTTTGCCTCACCAGGTTCTTCGACGTTATATATAAGGACAGCAGTCGAAGCGGTGGGAATGTGGGAATCGCGCAGCGATTTCCAAGGGCGGTGGGAAGGGTGGAAAACCTGCCTTTGGTTTTCCAGGCTTTCCACGGACCGTCATTTCCACGGCTTTTCGGGTTAGCT
>JAIQFN010000098.1 GCA_020073265.1 Terriglobia bacterium
AGGCGTCCTGGCAAACCGCTGCTTTCAACCACTCAGCCACCTCTCCAGCTTTGAGGATCATCGCATCACGACCGCATCGATTCAGGCGCCGCCGCAGCGGGTTGCGCAGCACCAACGGCGGCGAGGGCAGCCGCCGTTGGCGGCCGTTCCCGCGGGAACGGCCCCGCAGGGCCAGGACGCCGGGCAGGCGTCCTGGCAAACCGCTGCTTTCAACCACTCAGCCACCTCTCCAGCTTTGAGGATCATCGCATCACGACCGCATCGATTCAGGCGCCGCCGCAGCGGGTTGCGCAGCACCAACGGCGGCGAGGGCATAACGCTGAAAGAAGTTGCCGGCGTTTCATATGCGCTCCTCACTCCAGGCATCCAGCGCTCTCTCATTCACTTCAAATCCCAGACCGGGACGATTGAGCAACGCGAAGAAGCCTTTATCCCCGCTTTCTTTCAGTCCCGAGGCGATCTCGACGCGCATCGCAGCGTCGCGATCGGATGCGGGCACGGGAATCTGCCGGGCGTATGCAAAAAGAATCGTTGCATTCAGATGAATTCCTGCCATTGAACCGATCGGGCCTCCATTGTGGAAGGGCGCGATCCCCACGTAATGAGTCTCCGCAACGGCGGCCAGACGTTTGATTTTCGTCAGGCTGTTCAGCCCCAGGTCCGGCCGCACAATGTTTACCGACCCCCCGGCCAGAAGGCTCTGGAATGCGGCCATATCGGTGATGTGCCGGCCGAGGCCGATCGGAATCGTGGACTCATCCACAATTTTGGCCAGCGCATCCTGCGTCGTCACGAGCGTCGGCTCGTCGAACCAGATGGGATGAGATCGCTCAAGAGCGACCGCGACGCTCGCCGCCTCTCCCGGTGTCATCGCGCCCGCCGCGTCGAGAACCCATTCGGCCGAAGCGCCCGCCAAACGCTGCATGTCCGCGTATTGCTGTCTCACCAGGTCAACGTAAGCGCGAAGTGGAATCATAGCGTCACGGATGGGAGCGGCGGTGGTGAAGGCCTCAATCCCGTGCCCTTTCGCGCGTTCGAGTGACGGCGCGGATTCGGCGGCGGTTGCACCTTCCAGATGACCGAGCAGGCGGGCCTTGAACCGGACCGGTCCGCCCAGATACCGGTAGATCGGTACGTTTTTTGCGCGGCTCACCAGATCGAGCATGGCGTTGCTAACAGCCGCTTCAAGCGCGGGCGCGCCGCGCAGTGCCGCGCGAATGTATTCCGACTCCGTCGCGCGCCGGTCCATGACGGCAGCCCGCGCCGCAACAATTTCCGCGGCCGGCGCTGGCCCGCCTTCTCCGTGGCCCACAATGCCTCCCTGCGACTGTAGCCGCACGACGGTGTAACGGCGGTTCGAAACCGGTTCCCTTACGCGCCACGCCCGGAATTGCGCGACCTTCAGCGGGTGATTTTCGGCGGCCGGAGGAGCGAACACAATAGAACCCCCGCCGCGGAGCTTTCGGCTTCTGGTTGTCATTTGATGTACGGATCCACGTTCTCTGAGCAACAGGGTTTCTGGACGGGTTTGCGCACCATGATTTCGGTCCGCGTGCCGTTTTTGTCGTAAAGCTGCAACAGCCATCGCCCGTCGCGAGCGTTGATGCCCGGTGGCCTCGGAGGCGTGTAACCGCGATCCATTACCGTTTTGTACACGGCCTGAATATCGAGAGTACCGAGGCAGACGTGATGCCACACGCCGAGTTGCTGCGGAGTGGGTGGGCCCTCGTGTTGCACCATGTACTCGACCCAGTTATCGCCATCGGGCGTCAGATACGAAATCCAGTCGAGGCGATCGTCTCGAGGCCCGCCCTGCCAAAGAAAGCGAAAGCCCAGAATGTCTTTGTAGAACTTATCCTGATCCGCCGGGCTCTTCACATGTACGCCGACATGCAGGATGTGATCGGAGATGCGCCGATCCGAGATTCCTTTGCCGCTGTATCTCGACTGAAGCGAACCCTCGAGATACTGAACGAACTCGATGCTGTGCCCCTCAGGGTCTTTGAGGATAAAGCTGTAATTGCCGTCCGAATCCTTCGTAACTCGTGAAGGCACAGCCAAGCCATGAGCCGCGAGATAATCGCGCAGTTTGCGGGCGTCCGCCGTCGCATACCCGATCTGGATCAGCTTGTCGTCCGATGGATTTTGAAGCGTGGGGGAGACTTCGATGTATTGACGCTCATTCACCTTGAAAACAGACAGCTCAGCCGGGCCGGAAACCGCCCGTTTGTGGCGGAATACCTCGTCGTACCCGAGAACGCCCACGTAGAACCTGCGAGCCTCGTCGAGGTTATCCGTCTTCACGATGAAATTCGCGATATTGGCGATCGGCGGCCTCGCCGCGGTGGCGGCCGTCAACGGCATGATTCCTGAAACCGTGGGAATCAAAAGGAAGAGCGCGCGCATCGGATCAACCCTCCTCAAACGAACTCAACTATCGTATATCGGGAATCGGCGCCGATTGCAACCCGCGAACCCGATATTCGAAACTCAAAAGTTTTATAGTTGATTCCAGCATGACCTTACGAATCTCCGCGCTTCTTCTCGCGGCCGCTTTGGTCCTCGGCCCCGCCCTGCGCGCGCAACCCGTCTTCCACGACAGCCAGGCTCCGCAGGTCGCGTTCGCCTCCGCCCAAATTGCTCGCGCCCTTGGACCGAAACGGGCCACGGCGGACCACGACCTCCGCGACCTCAACTCCTTCGCAGGCTCCCTCCGCTTCGCCATCGCCGGCGACGCCGCCGAATCGAACGCGCTTGCCCAAACGCTGCACGTCGCCCCTCTGAATACCACGGCCCCGCAGGCCTACGCCATCCGCCGCGCGGAGCAGCGCGGCCGGGTCACAATCGCCGTCCTGGGCGCCGACGCCAATGGCGCAATGTACGGCGGCCTCGATGTGGCGGAAGCCATCCGCCTCGACTTGATCGGCAAGACCGGCGATTCCGACCACGCGCCGCACATCGCGCAGCGTGGAATCAAATTCAACATTGCGCTCGACCGCCGAACCCCCACCTATTCCGATAGCAGCGATTCGGCGCAATCGAATATTCCCGAAATGTGGAGCATGGATTTCTGGCACGAATTGCTTGACGAGATGGCGCGGCAGCGCTTCAACACGCTCTCTCTCTGGAACCTGCATCCTTTTCCGTCCATCGTCAAAGTGCCCGAATATCCCGACGTCGCGCTCAACGACGTGTGGGGCAATAGCGAACCCTTCGACCTGAAATTCAACATGAACGCCAAGGTTATGTCTCAGCCGTTCAAACTCGGCCAGGTTGCCATCGTCAACCACCTGACCGTCGACGACAAAATCCGCTTCTGGCGAAATGTCATGCAGTACGCCAAGGACCGCGGGATCGACATCTACTGGTACACCTGGAATATCTTCGTCTGGGGCACGGAAGGCAAACACGGCATCACCGAAGACGGCAACAATCCCGAGACCATCGCTTACTTCCGCGCGAGTGTCCGTGAAACAGTCAAGACCTATCCACTGCTGGCAGGGATCGGCATCACCGCGGGCGAGAACATGAGCAGCGCGCGGGGACCCTTCGATCACGAAGCGTGGCTATGGAAGACCTACGGCGAAGGCGTCCGCGACGCGCTCAAAGACGAACCGAACCGCCCGTTCCGCCTGATTCACAGGTATCACCAGACGTCGCAGTCGGAATCGATCGACGCTTTCAAAGAGTACCCGGGCCCGTTCGACTTCAGTTTTAAGTACTCCGTCGCACATATGTATTCCGAGCCGAATCCGCCGTTCATCGCGCCCGTGCTGACGGAAATGCCGAAGAATCTCCGCACGTGGCTCGAAGTGAGAAACGACGATATTTACAGCTTCCGCTGGGGCGACCCCGACTTTGCGCGAGCTTACATCAAGAACATGCCCGGACCGGATCGCGTGGCGGGTTTCAACATGGGGCCCGATGGCTACACCTGGGGCCGCGAATTCATCGACAAGGACCCGGAAAACCCGCGGCAGCTCGTGATGCAGAAGCAATGGTACAGTTTTGCCCTGTGGGGCCGCCTGAGCTACGAGCCCGATTTGCCGAACGCGCTTTTCGAGCGGATGCTGGCCGCGCGCTTTCCCGGCGCGCCTGCCGTCAAAATATATGAGGCGATAGCCGCCGCCTCGAAAACCATCCCGCAGGTCACCCGCTTTTTCTGGCGCGACCTCGATTTCAAATGGTTCCCCGAAGCCAACATCCAAAGCGGACACGGCACCGGCTTCTTCACCGTCGCTGATTTCATCCAGGGGCAGACTATGCCCGGAAGCGGCATTCTGAATGTGCGCCAGTGGCGAACGCGATTGCTCAAAGGTGAAACGATGAACGGGATCACCCCGCTTGAAGTAGCCGCGGAACTGCAAAGATACGCCGCCGCGGCGCACCGCCTGGTGGAAGAAGTAAGGCCGGCCGCGGGAAAGAACAAGGAACTGCGCCTCACCCTCGGCGATGCAGACGCCATGGCCGATCTCGCCGAATACTATGCCGAGAAGATACTCGCGGCGGGCGACCTCGCGTTGTTCGACAGCGACGGCAAAGCGGAACGCCGCGCCTCCGCTGTGCGCCATCTCGAGGCCGCGCTGGCTCATTGGAAGGCTTATGCCGGCGTCGCGACCGGTCAGTACAAATCGCAGTACCTCGGCCGACTGAACCGGCTTGTCGATCTGAACGCGCTGACTGCCTCTGCGGTGGCGGACATCGATGTTGCCCGCGAGTGGCATCCGGGAACCATCACGGATCACGGCGAGGGCCCCGTGGTGGGCGATACGAATTTCCGCAAGTGACCTCAGGCTGGACCAATATATGAACAGAATCCCGAGACGCAATTTTCTGAAACATGCCGCGGCGGCCGGTTGTCTCTCAGGTCGTCTGGCGGCCGCATCCGGCCGGATTGCCATCGTCACCGGCGCCCCAAGCGGAATCTCGTCGTCAGAGCCCGTCCGCTGGGCGGCCGGCGAGTTGCGGCGCGCGGTGGAAGAGAAAGGCGACTCATGCGTCATAGTGTCTTCGCCTGGCGAAGCGGGAGATTTTCAGGCGGCGGTAACGGTGACGTTCGTAACCGGCTCACCCGCGGAAAGCTTCCGTCTCGCACCTGAAAAGATCAGCGGCAAGCAGGCCGTGCGCGCCTCCGCCTCCGATAACCGCGGCCTCGTGTACGCCATCACCGAGCTTGCCGACCGCGTACGTCACGCGACCAATCCCGTGGCCGCACTCACGCTCGCCGCGCCTCTCGAGGAACAACCCGCTAACCGCGTCCGAAGCATCAACCGCGCATTCGTCAGCGATGTCGAAGATAAGAGCTGGTTCTACGACCGCGACTATTGGCGCGACTACCTTTCGTACCTCGTCACGAACCGCTTCAATCGCTTCAGCCTCGCCTTCGGCTGGGGCTACGATTTTCCGCGTGGCGTCACCGGCGATTATCTGCATTTCCCTTACCCGTATCTGGTGGACGTTCCCGGATACAAGGTCCGCGCCGTCCCGCTTGACGACGCCGAACGGGACCGTAACCTGGAGGCGCTCCGCTTCATCGTCGAGCAGACGGCGGCGCGCGGCCTGGATTTCCAGCTTGCTCTCTGGACTCACGCTTACCAGTGGACCGACAGCCCGCGCGCGCAGCACCACATCGAAGGACTGACGCCTGAAACCCATGCGCCGTATTGCCGCGAGGCCCTCGCGCTGCTTTTGAAGACCTGTCCCGGCATACGCGGCCTCACTCTGCGGGTACACGGCGAGAGCGGCGTTCCCGAAGGCAGCTACGATTTCTGGCGGACGCTGTTTAAAGGGATCAGTGGCGCGGGTCGGCCTATCGAGATCGACATGCACGCCAAGGGGATCGATCAGAAGATGATCGATGTCGCCATGGAAACCGGCATGCCGGTCAAGATTTCGCCGAAATATTGGGCGGAACATCAGGGATTGGGTTACCACCAGGCGGCGATCCGCGAACTCGAAATGCCGCGCGATAGCGACAGGATCGATCCCGTTTTCAGCCTTTCGAACGGCTCGCGCCGCTTTCTGCGTTATGGCTACGGCGATCTGTATCAACAAGGGCGCCGTTACGGATTGCTCTACCGCATGTGGGCCGGGACTCAGCGCATGCTGCTTTGGGGAGATCCCGCGTCCGCCGCGGCATTCGGAGAGGCGTCGCACTTTCTCGGCGCGGACGGCGTGGAACTCTGCGAGCCTCTCTTCTTCAAGGGCCGCCAGGGCACCGGCCGCCCCGGAGGACGCTGCGGTTACGCGGACGCTTCGCTGAATCCCGCAGGCGGCGACTGGCGCAAATACGAATACACCTACCGCGTTTGGGGCCGTTTGCTCTACAATCCTAAGGCGGATCCCGATCAGTGGCGGCGCTATTTGCGATCCACCTTCGGGCCGGCAGCCTCTCCCGCTGAGACCGCGCTCGCCAATGCGAGCCGCGTGCTGCTGCTGCTGACTACGGCGCATCAGCCCTCCGCGTCGAATCTGGAGTACTGGGCGGAGGTTCCGCCGAACATGCCGATGGCGGATGGAGGCCGAGTGCCTTACAACGATACTCCGTCGCCCAGACGGTTCGGCACCGTGAGCCCGCTCGATCCCGAGATGTTTTCCTCGGTTGAGGAGCACGCCGCTGAACTGCTGTCCGGCAATGCGAGCGGGAAGTATTCGCCGGTCGAGGTGGCGCAGTTCTTCGAAGATTCGTGCGCAAAGTCTGCGCGGGCTGTTGAAGCGGCCGCGGCCGCCGTGTCGTCGCGCGCCGATCCGGCGTTCCGCCGATGGGAGGAAGACATTCTGATTCAAGTGGCGTTAGGGCGCTTTTATGCGGCCAAACTGCGCGCCGCCGTCTTGTTCGATATTTACCGCCACACAGGCGACCCCACTGCGCACTAACGCGCGGTGGCCGCATACCGCGACGCGCGCGCGACCTGGGAGGCCATGGCGGAACGCGCGGGACGCGTCTATGTCGCGGACCTGACTTACGGCGACACACCCGCCCGCCGCGGCCACTGGCTGGACCGGCTGCCGGGAATCGACCGCGACCTCGCGGCAGTCGAGAGGGCAAAATTCGATCCCAAACCGGAAATGCAAGGCCGCCTCAAAGAAGCGATGGCGCGCGCTTCGGGACGCCCCGCGCGCCCGACGTTTTCTTGCACGCACACCCCGCCGCGCGCCTTCCAGCCAGGCCAGGCCGTCACCGTAACTCTCAAGGTAAGCGGCGCCGCTTCGCCGGCGGTGACTCTCCGATACCGGCGCGTGAATCAGGCGGAGCGCTGGCAATCCGTCGCGATGCAGAACGAGGGACAGACTTATCGCGCGGCAATACCGGCGGCCTACACGCAGTCGCCGTTCGCGCTTCAATATTACTTCCATCTCGCGCAGGATGGTTCGGCGGGATCATACCCGGGATTCAATGAGGTCTTTGCACACCAGCCGTATTTTGTCGTAACGCGGGGATGAGAAGTACTGACTTCGAATAAAGGGCGGCCTCCGTCTGACGCCCGGCGTCGTGCTGGGGTTGACGCGACGCGAGCGCCATCATCGGTGCGGTGTGTAATCGAGCCAGACGTACTCCAGTGCCTGCGGGAGAGTATCGTCGATCACCTTCCGCTGCGTGTGGCCCGCACCCTTGGAATAGACGAACTGGTACGCGTAGCCTTTGTCCTTGAGGACTTTCGCCAGCCGCGAGTTGGCGATGACCCAGTTGCGGCGGCCTTCGGAAGGCGTCTTAGAGCCGTTATCGTTCTCAGAAACTTGAATCCACAATCGAAACGGCTTCTTTTCGCTTGAGGGGAAGAGGTGCTCGATGTATTCATAGGCGCCGAGCGGGGCTTCGGGACCGTTGCGCAGGTTTACGAAAGTCCCAGAATAGGTGAGGATGCGGTGATAGAGGTCAGGCCGGAACCACGCCATTGTCAGCGCGACCGCTCCGCCCGAACTGCCACCCAGCGTCATCCGGGCATCGGGATTCTTGGAGAGCTTTACGTTCGCCTCCCGCTCGGCGCGCGGCAGGACTTCGGCTTCCACGAATTCCACGTACTTGGATGAAACAGTGTCGTATTCCAGGCTCCGTTCGGCGCCGCCGTTATCGATCATGACGGCAGCCATGGCGGGCAGGCGCTGGTCATAGATCATATTGTCGAGAATGGTCGGCAGGTTATAGCGCATGCCGTAGGCGTCGGCGGACACGATCACCGGAAGTTCGGCGCCCGCATATCCCGCCGGAACATAGACGCAGACATGACGCTGAAACGCGCCGTTGACGCCCGGGTAGAACTTGCTTTCAGAGGAGTTCATTACGAACTCGATCACCTTGCCCTCGGGAACGCCGGCCCGTTTAGCGAGTTCGGGCGCAGTGGGATAGGCAGGTCCATTGGAATAGTCGCCATCCGCGAGGTTCTGTCCCCATGGGGGGAGGGACGTTAGCCTGGCGATTTCGGCCACATCCGCGGCGGATTGCTGTGGGGGAGTTCGAGGCGTCCCTGGGCCCCGGCCCCGCCCTTGGCTCGCGGCGTTTGCAGGGGGCGGAGGCGCCGGCGGTGGCACGCAGGGGAGGTTTGTCATCTGGGCGAACGCAGGGGGAATCAGGAGAAGAGCTATGGTAAAGAACTTCATTGTTTAAGGACGCCTCCAGGCTTTAACAACTTTACAGCACTTTCAGTTCGGCTGAACGCCCAGGCGATCCGACCGCAAAAAGGACAACGACGCTGCACAAGAGCGTTGTAACTGGCTTAATAAACATAGTTAGGCTGTCGCCGGCCGTGACCGCTCCGGCGCGTTAAAATGGACAAGATCATAAGGCCTCTCATGGCTAGACACAGATTGCTTCGATATTAATGCCAGGCTGCCGAAGGGCTCGACAAGGGGTGAGATCCCAGCGATGTTTCAGGCGCTGTGTGGCGCAAGGCCATTGCGGCAGCTTGGTGCTCGTGTTGCCGGCAGCCCGAACCTGGGGCCGGATGCCGGCGAACACGCTCAGCACGTCGTCGCGCATCGGAGGCTGTAGAGCACGTTCTGCATGCACCCGTGCCCGAACTGGGACGTATCGCGCACGTCGGTCCACGGACCGGGTTTGAGGGGCGGCATGAAGCGATTCTCCCCGGCGGTCGAAGCGCCATATGTCGAAGCGCCGTATTGCAGAGGGCGGCGCATTGGCTTACGATATTCGGTTCGCCGCCGCAGGTTACGCGCCGAGCGATTCAAATTGCGGAGGTTTCGTCTGCCATGCCTTCTCCGAGACTCCATGCCGCCACGCTGATCGCGCTGTTGCTTCTCGCGGGTGTTCCTGCTTCCGCGCAGCGCCGTGTCCCCAAGGACCTATCGGGCGTCCGAGGGTTCAACTATATGGCCGCGGGAGGCAGCGGACACCTGCAACACTGGCAGAAGTACAGCGCGGCCGAGACCGAGCGCGACCTTGATTGGGCCCAGCGCCTCCAGTTGAACCAGATGCGCGTGCTCATTCCTTACCAGGCGTGGGCCCAGGATAAGGCGACGCTCAAGAAGAACCTACAGCACCTGGTGCGCGCAGCCAACCAGCGCGGAATCGGCGTGATGCCGACGCTCATGTACGCGCCCGGCCAGGCAGCCGACAAGAGCCGCTGGCCGGCATGCTCGGCAAGTCGGGCTACGAGTTGTGCCGCGAACTGAAAGAGGATTCCAAGACGCGGCTGATTCCGATCGTCATGATCACCGGGCTCAGCGCCCGCCAGGACCGCATCGCAGGCATCGAAGCCGGGGCGGATGACTTTCTGATCAAGCCGATCAATCCTGAAGAACTGTTCGCGCGCGTCAGTTCACTGCTCAAGCTGAAAGACTTCACCGACGAACTGGAGACGGCTGAGTCGGTCATTTGCACACTCGGCCTGAGCGTCGAGGCACGCGATCCGTACACCGAGGGTCATTGTGACCGGCTGTCGCGCGATGCCGCGGATCTCGGCCGCCATCTCGGTCTGGATGAGGAATGCATTGTGGCCTTGCGCCGGGGCGGTTACCTGCACGATCTCGGAAAGATCGCAGTCCCCGACGAGATCCTGAAAAAGGGCAGCGACCTCACGCCCGCCGAGTGGGAAGTCATGAAGCAGCATCCTTTGACCGGCGAGACCATCTGCCGGCCCCTGAAATCCCTGCGCCTCGTGCTCCCTATCATTCGGCATCATCACGAGCACTCCGACGGGAGCGGCTATCCCGACGGCTTGCATCAGGGCGAGATCCCGATTCTGCCGCGCCTTTTGCAGGTGGTGGACATCTACGACGCATTGCGGACGGCGCGTCCCTACAAGCCGGCCCTCACCCATGAACAGACGGCGCTGACCATGCGCGACGAGTCCCGAGCTGGCCTTTGGGACCAGGAACTGGTCGCGGAATTCTTCCAGATGCTCGACAAGCGCCGCCAAGTGGCATAATCTTCACGGGCAGAATTTTCGCCCAGCGCACGGACCCTCTCTTGACCTATAGCTTCATTGTTCCCGCCTATAACGAAAGCAGCCGCATCCGGCCCACGCTCAATGAAATGCTGCGCTATACCGCCGAACAGAACTGGGACGCCGAGATTCTGGTCGTGGACGACGGCTCGCGCGACGATACCGCGGAAGTGATCCGGGAATATGCCCGCGCCCACTCGCAGATTCGCCTGTTGCAGAATCCCGGCAATCGCGGCAAGGGTTTCAGCGTGCGCAACGGAATGCTGCATGCCCGCGGCGACATCTGCCTGTTCACCGACGCGGATTTGTCCTCGCCGATCTCGGAAGCGCCGAAACTGTTCGAAGCCATTCGCAGCGGCGCGGACGTTGTCATCGGCTCGCGCTGGTTGCGCGCCGAATTGCAGACCGAGCGCCAACCCCTCTATCGGCAGGCCTTCGGCCGCATCTTCAATCTCGTGTTGCGACTGTTTCTGGGATTGACCTTCAAAGATACACAGTGCGGGTTCAAAGCATTTCGCCGCGCGGCCGCGCAGCGCGTGTTCCCTCTTCAGAAAATCGAGCGCTGGGGATTCGATCCGGAGATTCTCTACATTGCACGGCGCATGGGATTGAAGGTCGCAGAAGTCCCCGTCCTCTGGGCGCACAGCGAAGGCACACGCCTGCATCCCTTCCGCGACGGCATGAGGATGTTTGTCGATGTGCTGCACATCCGCTGGAACGCGTTCACCGGAGCCTACAGCGCGCCCGCAGCGCCCGCCGCCGATCGTATGTAGAAGACACCAGTGGAGAGACGGGCGCTTCCACCCGTCCAACGCGGGATGGGGCACTCGTACTTGGTCAACTTTCCTTGTCTACCGCATTGGCAGACATACCAAACAGGTATGATCGCCACCTGTTGAATTCAATCAGCCCTCCGACGGTCTCATTGACTTTGCTGGTGTCGTCCCGTTATTGTTCCGCGTGTCTTTTTGTCGAGGAGCACCCGATGAGAGTGAAACTACTTATCACAGCTACATGCTTAGTCATGCTCGCAAGCGCATGGGCGCAGCAGCAGACGCAGGCGACACCTGCGAGGCCGCCTGCCAGCGCGCTGGAAGCGAAAGTGCGAAGGGCCTGGGAGGACTTCAAGAACAAGAACAAAAGTGGTTTCGCTGCTATTCTCGCCGACGGCTTCGCGGAGGTCGAGGATGATGGGGGCGGTTCTCGCAACGCAAAAGCCGAAGTTGCGGAGATCGATGAATTCAACCTCGACCAATACACTCTCAAGGACTTCAAGATAAAGCCGATTGGAGCGGATGGCGCGCTGGTGACGTATATGGCCGAATACACCGTGAGCGGGCAGTCGGTCCATCAAAAGGCCGCTTATGGCGAGGTTTGGGTCAGACGCGGCAACGACTGGAAGTTACTGTACGTACAGGAAACAAAAGTGAAATAACCGCGTGCACGCAGGGGGGCGCGGTCAGCTTTTCCGTGCCGGCCCGGTCTTTGCAGCGGAATCCCCGCTGGGCCGATGCCAGCCTACGAGGCGGCTCGACCTTCCGTCGTCGCCGCCGCGCTCACCAACTCAACAATGCGCGCGCCCGCTTCTTCAGTCTTCACGCTTCGTTCTCCCGCTTTCGCTAAATCGCGGGTGCGCATGCCATCTTCGAGAGCCGCAACCACCGCGTCTTCCACACACTCGGCTTCCTTGCCCAGTTGGAACGTGTGCCGCAGCATTAAGGCGATCGACAGAATCGCGCCCAGCGGATTGGCCACGCCTTGTCCCGCGATGTCCGGAGCCGATCCGTGCACCGGTTCGTACAGACCAACCGGCCCTCCGATGCTGGCCGATGCCAGCAAACCCAGCGATCCGACCACGCCCCCAGCCTGGTCCGAGAGAATGTCGCCAAACATATTTTCCGTGAGCAAAACGTCGAACTCCGCCGGCTTCTGCACCAGCATCATGGCTGCCGAATCGACGTATTGGTGTGAGAGGTGCACATCAGGAAAATCCGTGCTGATGCGGGTGACGACGTCGCGCCACAGCCGCGAGCACTCCAGAACATTCGCTTTGTCCACCGACAGCAGGCGCTTGCGGCGGCCTCGCGCCAATTCAAATGCAACGCGCGCGATGCGCTCGATTTCCGGTTCGCCATAGCGCATGGTATTGAGAGCCTGCCGGGCGCCCATCGCTCCCTCAATCGACCGCGGCTGCCCGAAGTACAAACCTCCCAGCAACTCGCGCACGATCAAGATGTCGGTTCCTTTGACGACCTCCTCTCGCAGCGGAGAACACGCCCGCAGGGCAGGGTAATAAACCGCCGGACGCAGATTCGCGAAGGCTCCCAGTTCCTGCCGCAGCCGCAACAA
>JAIQFN010000099.1 GCA_020073265.1 Terriglobia bacterium
GCAAAGCTTGGGGGCGACTACGGCTGCCGCCCCCACCCATCGTCTCGATGAGTTTCCAGCCGGCTATTCCTCGGCGAGTTGCTCTCCAGCAGTGCCCGCTTCCGCTTCACCAGCCGGGCACCAGTATGCTGTAATGTCGTCTTGCCGGTCGAGCAGTTTTCATCGAACGGCGAACTGTGTCTTAACTATTTGTCCCAGCTCAGGGGGCCACCGCAAACGCATCCTGAGTGTTGCCGAGCGCGCTCAGCAGGCGCTACGAGAAGGAGCAGACTATGAAAACAACCTTCTCCAGCCTGGCGCTGCTCGCACTGTTAATCCCGCGATCAAGAAATAGAAAGGAGCGCGGCATGTCCAAACTATATTCGGGGATGATATGCGTGCTCATCGGCGCTGGGGCGTACGCCCAGGCTCCCAAGAGCGATGCATCCGCGACTTACGTGAGCCCCGCGCAGATGACCGAAGCATTGAAGAGCGCGCCGCGCCAGGATGCTCCGCTCATCGACAGGCCGGTTCGCGTGGTGGATGCGGGCGGGCACAATCTCGGCGTCGCCATGGTCCAGCGAACCAGGGCCGACCAAAATGCGCTGGTTCACGACAAGATCGACGAGATTTATTACGTGCTGGAAGGCGGCGGGATGCTGGTGACGGGCGGTGCGCTGGTGAATGCCAAGCAGACTTCAGACAGTCCCACCATCGGCCCCGGCTGGAGTGGCACGAGCATCCAAGGCGGACAGAGTAGGCGTGTCACCGCAGGCGACGTTGTGATCATTCCCGCTGGTTTGCCACACATGTTCAGCCAGCTCGATGGACCTATCCGTTACCTGGTTTATCGAGTGGATCCGAGCCGCGTTCTGGCGCTGAAGTGAGCCCTGCGCGGAAGATCGGGATTCGTCCGCGGATGAAACCAAGGAGGATTGATATGCGCAGGTGGATGCGGGTAGCGCTCGGCACGGCATCTTTATGTATTGGTCTTTGGTCGCAAGGCCGCGGCCCGGTGCCAGGGGATCACATGCGGGTGCCTCCCGCCAGGGTTCCGTCTCCCTACTTGAGCGCCGCTGACGTTCAAGCGGGCCTCGACAAGCTGGATCCCAAACTGGTTGCGTCGCAGACGGGTGGCGCCGTGAATGTCGGCCAGGGCCTCAACTGCGTGGTCCGCCGGCGAATGACTGGCCCGCAATACGCCATCACTCACACACGGGACATCGAGTACATCGTAGTCACCAAAGGCAGCGCCACCCTGGTGACGGGCGGCACGTTGATACCGCCGACCATAGATAGTGACATCTATCCGAACTCCAACCCCAACGCCACCATCCGGAGCGCGAGCGGAGTGAAGGGCGGCCTGGCGAGGAAAATTGGAGTAGGCGACGTGATCGTGAACCCTCCCGGCACGCCGCACTGGTTGAGTGAGATCGACGGCACGATTGAATACGTTGAGATCCGCGTCCCGAACGTCGATCCCGCGCCCGGCGTCGAGCGCGCCGAGGTTGCTGCCGCTCCGGCCAGATAGCAACGCTGCTTCAGGTCCGCTGGAGGTATCAAACCAATCCGGCCGCACATGCTAGCCGTGCGACGCTATCGCTTGCCTTCTTCCGCGCGAGCTGTCTTCAGCATGTTCGCCATGCTCTCAAAATTCCCTTCGTGGCAGGAATATTCATAGATGGGACCAGGAGCCGGCAGCCACGGAACTTCACCGGTCCACGGTCGCGCAAACGCGGTCGGATCGTCGATGGTGAATTGGTAAAGCATGGTATCGGCGCCGGATCGCGTGAAGCGCTCGATCACGTGCAGATTCTGGTCGGACCCTCTGAAGCTGGCCTTGCCATTGAAATTCGTCGTATCGACCACCAGGGTATCGCCGTCCCAGTGTCCCACTGAATCGCCCATCCAACTGCGGACTTCCCGCGGGAGATGCGCGCGTCCGTCCAGGGGGATGATGCGGACGTCATGAATCATTTCGATGTAAATCGCAACATAGCCCGGAGTCTGCACGATCCGATAGTTGTTGTTGTAGTTGCTCGAAAGCATTGGCGGCCCATCCGTCGGCCACACGATGCAACGCTCATACAGCGGACGGTCTTCGGCACTTTCAGGGGGCCGGCGCATTGCCTCCCGACGCGACCGCTCCGCAGCTTGCGCCTCAGCGGTCAACGCCGGAATCCTTCCATCCGGCGGATCGATAACGATGGAGGTTCGTCTGGTCTTCACAACTTTTGTCCCCGAGTCCCACCAGGCCTGGCGGAACGGGCCGTTCACATCAACTTGAGCAGTTGCGTCGCGGCGTTCGATGAATCGCCTTTCGTATTCCGCCGTTTCCTGTTCGGTCAGAAACGCTTTGCCGGCGAACTCGGCCGGCCGCTCCATCGGGGTTATGGTGATGTTGGTCCAGATTCCTTGCAGGTCCGGCTGGCCGTCGGGCAAATGCTGTAGCTTCCACGGCGTTGACTTTGCCGCACCTGGCGTTTTCGCCGCGACCGGTTGGGCCCTTAGAGGCGCCGCGACCGCCACCGCCAATACGCCGAGGCATACGAGAGATCGGTAGTCCATGCGGAACCTCCTGATTGGCCGCGACCCTTGTTCCCACACGCGTACAGTATAGCGAGTTAGGGAAAGCCCAACCCATCCGCCGTTGATCCCAGAGACAATTCCTGCTCGTCCAACACTACCTCGTCGGTATGGCCCTTTTTCGGACCCGTAGTGCGGCTGTCTTCGGCATCGAAGCGCATCTGATCGACGTCGAAGTGGACATGTATCCGGGCGGGAACGCGCGCGATTTCATCACTGTCGGCATGCCGGATACAGCGGTGCGCGAGAGCCGCGAGCGGATCAAGTCTGCGCTGCTCAATTCCGGTTTCGGCTATCCGAACAAATCGGTGACCATCAATCTTGCTCCCGCCAACATTCGCAAGGAGGGCGCGGGGTTCGATCTGCCGATGGCGCTCGGAATCCTGGGAGCGATGGGAACCGTCGGGGCCTCCGATCAGCACATGCTGGTGGGTGAGTTGTCGCTGGACGGCACGCTGCGTCCGGTGCGCGGAGTCTTGTCGATTGCGGTGTGCGCGCGCAACCAGGGCATCGCGAATCTGCTGGTGCCCGCCGACAACGCTGCCGAAGCCGCCGTGACGGAAGGCGTGAATGTTTTCGGAATGCGGCATCTGGCGGAAGTGGTCCAGTATCTAAACCAGCCGGATCAGTTTCGTCCGGCGTCCCGTGCCGCGCCTGTCTCAATCGCCGATGATTCAAACATCCCGGACTTCCGCGAAGTGCGTGGCCAGATCTCGGCGAAACGCGCGCTCGAGGTCGCAGCGGCCGGAGGGCACAATGTTCTGATGATCGGCCCGCCGGGATCGGGCAAAACCATGCTCGCGAAACGATTCCCCGGAATACTGCCGCCGCTGACGTTTCAGGAAGCCATCCAGACCACGCAGATCCATAGCGTGGCCGGCTTGCTGCCGCGCGGTGTCGGCCTGGTGGCGCAGCGTCCGTTCCGCGCGCCGCATCACACTATCTCGGACGCGGGACTGATAGGCGGTGGTTCGGGCACACCGCGGCCGGGCGAGGTCAGCCTGGCGCACAACGGCGTGCTGTTCCTTGACGAGCTGCCCGAGTTTGCGCGCAACGTGCTCGAAATGTTGCGGCAGCCGCTCGAAGAGTCGTCGGTGATGATTGCGCGCAGCAACATGTCGCTTTCGTTTCCGTCCGATTTTATTCTGCTCGGCGCGATGAATCCATGCCCGTGCGGATTCTTCTCCGACCCGACGCGCGAATGCCGCTGCACGGGCGCGATCATCCAGCGCTACCTGAGCAAGATCTCGGGGCCTCTGCTGGATCGCATCGACCTGCACGTCGAGGTTCCCGCGGTGCCTTACAAAGAGCTGCGCGGCAAGGATCAGGCCGCCGGCTCGTCCGAGATGCGCCAGCGTGTCGAAGCCGCCCGCGCCATCCAGCACCAGCGCGGGTTCTACAACGCGCGCATTCCCTCGCCGCAGCTCCGCAAGCTATGCGCGCTCGACGAAGCCGGTGAACGAACGCTCGAGATGGCGGTCCGCCGCATGGGCCTGAGCGCCCGCGCGCACGACCGCATCTTGAAGGTCGCCCGCACCATCGCCGATCTGGACGCTCGCGAGCAGGTGCTAGCCAAGCATCTGGCCGAAGCGGTGCAGTACCGCAGCCTCGATCGCAGTTACTGGAGTTGAAACCTCCAATCGTTCAGCATCCGGCCGCAATCACCGATTTGAAAAATGTTGCATTGTTCAGGCTTTCAGTGTTTCCGCCCAGGCCGTCAGAGTGTTAACAAATAGAGCAGGATCTATCTGGTGCATCGGGTGACCCATGGTCGGAAACGATTTGTATTCGAGCGGTTGTCCGGTGGCCTGAATAATCTCGCGTACTTGCTTGGCCTGCAAATCTGAAGTGGCGCCAAATAGGGCACCGGTCGTCTCAGCGATTCTCCGTTGGTGGTGCGTGAAAAGCACTGGCACCTTCACATGAGATAGCATTTGCGCGTGATCGCAGCTCGCTGCCCATGTTCCAGTCCAGAATGCTCGCCCCCATTCTGGGTCGTACTCCTTCAGATTCTGCGGCGGCTCATCGGTTTTTGGCGGTCTCATATAGGCAGGCAACTCGCGCGGTGCCGCTTCCTGCATGCCCTTCCAGTCGCCGATGCTCCACTGGTCGCCGAGGTACTTAGCCCAAAGAGCGAACGTCGGACCGACAGCAGACTGCCGTATCGACTGGCCGTAAGAAGTGTTGACCTCGGAGGAGAATAAGGGCGGATCTTCATAGAGACAGCCTCGGACGGTGCCGGGCATGGCATAGGCGGACATCCACGCCGAAAGCACTCCGCCTGATGAGAGTCCACTCACTACGGTGGGTCGCCGGATGACAAGCGCAATGAAGCGCACTAGATCGTTGCCCATGTTATCCAGCGTGTAGCGGCCCGGCGTCCGAGTAGACCGCCCTTGTCCACGCAGGTCGACGGCATGGACATGGAAGCGGTCCTTCAGGAGACCTATCGCCTTCTCGTAGCCCCACCACGACTCGGTCTGCCCAGGGATCAGCAGAAGCGGCGGCAAACTCGCGTTGCCTTCGACGACGTAGTTCATTTTCACTTCGCCCAGGTCAACCGTCTGTTCGTCGTAAGCGTGCTTCACGTAAGTTTCGGACGGGTTGTCGGGACCGTAATGAAAACGTCCCGGGCGCGCATCCGTCTGCTTGTTCTGCTGGGCATAAGTAGTCCTTTGCAGAAAAGCCATCATTCCACCCAATGACATGTTGGCAAGAATCTGTCTACGCAGGCTTCCATTCATAAGCTGGGTCTCCTAGGTACGGTCCCGGACGGGTTCCGGCAGAGTGACTCATAACAGTTTGAACGATTCTATCTCAGTCGGAGCGTGACGCGGGACGATCCAGGTTCTCATCCTCAGCCACTCATTCTCCAGCTTCCTGCGCGCTACTTCCGCGTATAACCCGGCACTCTGCCTTCCTGCTCATGTCAGTCTTGAAATATGCACGCATGCCCGTGCGGATTCTTCTCCGACCCGACGCGCGAGTGCCGCTGCACGGGCGCGATCATCCAGCGCTACCTGAGCAGGATCAGCGGACCGCTGCTCGATCGTATCGATCTGCACGTCGAAGTTCCGGCCGTGCCTTACAAAGAGCTGCGCGGCAAGGATCAGGCCGCCGGCTCGGCCGAGATGCGCCAGCGCGTAGAAGCCGCACGCGCCATCCAACAGCAGCGCGGGTTTTACAACGCGCGCATTCCTTCGCCGCAGTTCCGTAGACTGTGCGCTCTGGACGAAGCCGGCGAACGCACGCTCGAGATGGCCTTCGCCGCATGGGCTTGAGTGCCCGCGCGCACGACCGCATCCTCAAGGTCGCGCGCACCATCGCCGATCTGGACTCTCGCGAGCAGGTGCTAGCCAAGCATTTGGCCGAAGCGGTGCAGTACCGCAGCCTGGACCGCAGTTACTGGAGCTGAAGCTTCCGGCCCGCTTCCGAGGATGAATGTCGACTCGCAGCCCACAGCCTCGTCTACGCCTGTATCTATCTCGATAGCGATCTTAGCTACCCACAGAACGTCCTCTACATGATGTGGAAAATGGTGGAGCCGAAGGCCAACACGGTGTGGCGCGCCGGCGCTCGTCTAACGTGTCGCGACAGGTCGGCCATCCTCTGAACCTCGCCCGTTCTCACTTTGACTCCGGACAATCGCAAGCTATCTGCTCTCCCGTAAACAAGAATGACGGTGCCTGGCGTACCATGAAGAAAAGGCCAGCGTAAATGAGGCAGCGAAGAGTTCTAGCAATTGGTCTCGACGGTTACGAGCAGTCTCTGGGAGAGCGTCTCATGGCGGAGGGCGCGCTTCCCGGCCTAAGATCCCTACGCAGCCGGAGCGCAAGGTTCCTGCTCGACCACGGCGCGGCGGCGCGCTCGGGACTTGCCTGGGAGCACGTCAGTTCGGGACAATCGCCCGAAGTCTCTGGCCGTTGGTCAGCGGTCTACTTCGATAGGGACTCTTATCAAGTCTGGCAGGAAGGCACCTCGCTGCCGCCTTTTGCCGCTTCACTCCACGCCCGCACCGTCGTCTTCGATCCTCCCTACTTCGACCTCCACCAGGCTCCGTCTGTTCGTGGAGTGACGAACTGGGGAGCGCACGATGCCGGCGTGCCATACAGCGGACGTCCGGTGGAGCTGACGGCGGAAATCCATGCGCGCTTCGGCGCCTATCCGGCACGCGATTGCATGTACGACGTCGTCTGGCCATCGCAAGATCGCACGCGAGAGTTGGGCGATCTGCTCGTAAGGGCAACGGAGGTTCGCGCCCGGGCAGCTTGCTGGCTACTCAAGGAGCGTTGCCCGGATTGGGACCTCGGACTCCTGGTTGCCGGAGAGCTCCACTCGGCGATAGAAGCCTTGTGGCACGGCATCGATCCCACCCATCCGCTGCACTCCTTACCATCGGCAGCCGCCGCGGCGGATGGACTCCGTAACGTCTACCGAGCAACCGACGCGTTAGTCGCCGATCTGGTCTCCGCGTTTCCCGACGCAAACGTGGTAGCTTTCGCGATGGGCGGCATGGGAGCGAACCGCTCCGATGTCGCGAGCATGGTCCTTCTTTCGGAGCTCCTTTACAGAAATGCATTTCGCCGGCCATTGCTCCGTTCGAAGGAAAGCTGGGCCAATGCCCCGCGAGGCATACCGCTGCTGGATTGCGAGAGTGACTGGTTGCACGACGTAAAGCCTCTGATTTCGCCACATCTCACACCACGCGACCTGGCGCGCCGGTTGATCCCTAGAAAGGTCAGAAGGATCTTGCGGAGGAACCGCTACGGTACTGCGCCTGATTCGGTAGGAGTTTTGCGGCTGCCCCTCGATTGGATGCCGACTCGCTATTACCAGCCATACTGGCACGCGATGCGATTCTTCGCATTGCCCTCATTCTATGACGGCCGCGTGCGCATAAATCTGGCCGGCCGCGAGAGCGAGGGAATGATCTCAGCTGCGGATTATGATGCGGTCTGTGACGAAGTCGAATCCCTCGTGGGCCAATGTAGGGATCTTCGTACTGGCGAGTCCGTCGTAGATCACGTGGAGCGTTGCCGCGGTCGAGATCCGCTCAAACTCGGGCCCACCGAATCCGATCTCGTCATCGTTTGGCGCGGTGCGGCGCTCGGATTCGAGCACCCCGGCATAGGCCGCATCGGACCCCTGCCTTACCGGAGGACCGGTGGTCACACCGGCCCTTACGGGATGGCATATCTGGCCGGCGACGGCATCGCCGCCGGCGACTATGGAGTACGAAGCTCGTTCGATGTGGTCCCTACGATCGTTGAACTGCTCGGCGAGAAGCTGCCACAAGAACTTGGCGGCCAAAGCCTACAGGTCTCCGCGCAGGACCTGCGCGGATAGACCGGATGTGTGACCGAACGTTGTCAGTTGTGATCGCCACGTACGGCCAAGCGCCCCATCTGTGCAATGTCCTCCAGGCGTTGGCAGATCAGACTTGTAAGTGCTTCGACGTCGTTGTCGTCGACAACAATGAATATCCCCGCGCGCAGCCAACCTGTGAACTCTTTGCTCCACTAGTTGCATTCATGCACTGCCCGCACCGAGGTCTTAGTGCTGCACGGAACGCCGGGATCGCCGCCACTCACGGCGAGTATATTGCATTTCTTGATGACGACAGCGTCCCAGAGCCTACCTGGGCCGCGGAATTACAAGTCGGGCTTCGCCGCTACGGGTGTGCTGCTGCGGGAGGGCGGGTCGAACTGGCCCCCGATCGCTCTCTTCCAGCCTGGTACCCGGAACGGCTGAGATCCCTGTTGTCGGAGCTGCGGTACGACGCCGTGGATATTCCCGCGATCACGGACTTACAGTACGTCGTCGGTGCGAACTTCTGCGTCGCCCGGCGCTCGATCGAGGCGGTTGGCGGCTTTCGGCTCGATCTGGGACGCTACGGCTCATGCCTGCGGTCATCCGAGGAGGTGGAGCTCTGCAAGCGGATCATGAAGTCAGGCGGGCGCGTCGCGTTCTTGGCGGCTCCAGTGGTCTGGCACCATATTCCCAGGCAAAGGTTCACGCTCAGTTACATTGTGCGGAGATCGATTTGGCAGGGCCGATCAGACGCGCGCCTCGAAGTCCTCCACGGCCGGCCGGCAGCTTTGGGTGACCGAAGCGATCTTCGCAACATGCTGGCGTTTGCGTATCGCACGTTGTTGTTGTGCACCGATAGAAGCGGAGCCGTGCTGGCAGCAGCCAATGCGGCTCGCCAGTATGGCTACCTGATCGAGTATGTAAAGATATGGTCGGGCGCGCGAGCGGGGGAGAGCTTGACCCGCCGATGAAGCCTCGCCGCAGCTAGTGGAGCTGAGCAGCTCGGATCTATTCTATGGAAAACTTCTCCCGTGTCTCCGCGGTTTGGTTTCCCAGGTTGTCGCGCACGGTCAGCACGATGGTGTACACGCCGGTCGCGATATCTTTCGGCATGTTCAGATTCAGTTCTCCCGGCTGATAGCGCTGCGGATAAAACGGCGCCTCTTTCGCGGTGGCCGCCTCAGGCTGCGAGTAGGCCGTGCTGCCGTCGGCGCGCAACACCACCAGCCCGTACTCAATGTCGAACAGATTCTTCTCGCCGATCTTGTAGCCGGTCATGTCGAAGCGCGCCCACAGCGCGTCGCCCGGGCGATACGCCGCCACCTGGAGCGGCGCGGCATCGTTCTCGCCGCGAAAGAAACGGAAATTTCGCACTGCCAGCGTGTCGCTGGGAGCGACGTCTCGCCCTGTGACCAGGAAGGTCGCGCGCTCTTCCACCGCGGTCCCGGAAAGCTCGTCCTTTACCTTCACCAGCACGTGATATTGGCCCGATTCGGCCAGCGGAGGAACGACCACCGTATAACGGATCTTCGGCATCCAGTTCTTGTCTTCCTGCGAAAGCGTCGCCTCCACTTTGCCGCTTTCGGTCTCGCGCAGAGCGACGCCGCTGGCATCCGCGGCCTCCACCTGGTAGGTGAGGTGAACCTCGTCCTTATCGGACTTCTTGTAGCCTTCAACCTGGCAGCGGAAGAAAAGCGTCTCGCCGGGGACGAACTGTTCGTCGTGCGCCGTGGGTGGGCCGTCGTCGAATTGCGCGAACGCCACCGCCACGATCGCGAGCTTCTTCTCAGCCGGCGCCGCGAACAGCGCAAGCTGGACAGCCAGCGTGGTTACCAACAACCGTTTCGTCAAGACAATCGCCTGACTTCATTCTACCGGCCCGTTCCTCACGTTGACTTCGCCGCTGTGTTGAAGGACATTGGAACAAATGGCACTGATCCTGGTCCTGCTTCTGTTCTTCTCCCCGCTGGTGGCGCAATCGGTTCATCCGGTCACCGGGCGGCCGATTGCGGGCGTAATGAGCGCGGCTGGCTCGGGCTGGCTGGAGCGGCCGGAGCGCGAATCGGAAGAGCAGCCCGACAAGGCTCTGGAAGCCATCGGAATCCGCCGTGGCATGGTGGTGGCCGACGTCGGCGCCGGCGTCGGGTACATGTCGTTCAAGATGGCGCGGCTGGTGGGCGCTCCCGGCAAAGTCTACGCCAACGACGTGCAGCCGGAGATGCTCGAAAAACTCAGAGCGCGCGCCCAGCGTGACAAGATCACCAACGTGGAGACCGTCCTGGGCACGTTCGATGATCCTAAGCTGCCGGCCGGCAAGATCGATCTCATCCTTTTGGTGGACGTCTATCACGAGTTTTCGCAACCGCAAGCCATGCTGCAAAGGATGCGCGAAGCGCTGAAACCCGACGGGCGCTTAGTCCTGCTCGAGTACCGCAAGGAGGATCCCACGGTCCCCATTCGCCCCGAACACAAGATGGCCGTCAGCGAAGTCAAGGCCGAAGTGGAGCCGGAAGGCTATCAACTCGATCAGGTCATCGAGGTGTTGCCCCGCCAGCACATCATCATCTTCCGACCGCGCAAAAGCTGAAGCGCGCGGCCACGCGGCGGCGTCACGAGGAGCACGGCGAGCAAGTAAAGCCGTTACAATAGTAACTACCAACCATGGCTGCGGGTCTTCGTGTCGGTATACTCCTCGTGGCGATTGCGGCAGCCTTCGCCGCGTCGAAGGCGCTGGACTACTCGCTCACCGACGCCAACGGGAAGACCCATACCGCCGACGAGATCCAGCACTATAAGGCGACCGTGCTGCTGTTCGTCGCCACCGAGTGCCCCAACGCCAACACGTACGCGCCGGTGCTCGCGCGACTTTACCGGGAATATTCGGCGCGCGGCGTGCTCTTCTTGGCGGTCTATTCGGACCCGGCCGATAACGCAGCCGCCGTCCAAAAGCATGACGCGGACTACCGGATCCCATACCCCGGCCTGCTGGATCCCAATCAGACGCTGGCCCGTCAGACCGGCGCTCGATCGACACCGGAAGCGGTGGTCCTCTCGCCAGGCGACGAAGTTCTGTATCGCGGCCGGGTGGACGACCGCTTCGTGGATCTCGGAAAGACTCGCTTCCGTCCCGCGCATGAAGATCTGCGGGAAGCGCTGGACCAGATCTTGCAAGGGCAGCCCGTCAAGAATCCAGTGACCAAAGTGCTGGGCTGCGCCATTCCAGGAGTGAATTGATGCGACCGACAATTTTTCTTTCGATCTTCGGGCTGGCGACGCTCGCCGCGCTGCCGGTGACAGCCGGCGAAACCGACAGCCAGGCGGCCGTGCCGACCTTCAATCGCGACGTTGCGCCCATCCTCTACAACAACTGCAGCAATTGCCATCGCCCGGGCGAGGTGGCGCCGTTCTCGCTGCTGACTTATGAGGACGCCGCCAAGCGCGCCAAGCAGATCGCCGCCGTCACGCAGGCCCGCTTCATGCCGCCCTGGAAGGCCGAGCCGGGCTACGGGCACTTTCTCAACGAACGCCGCTTGACCGATCAGCAGCTCGCAACCATCCGCGATTGGGCCGCCAAGGGCGCGCCTGAAGGCGACCCCAACCAGAAGCCCGTCCCGCCGAAGTTCAGCAACGGCTGGCAGGCCGGCGATCCCGACCAAGTGGTGGCCATGTCGCAGCCCTACTCGCTGGCCGCCGAAGGCCCCGATGTTTTCCGCTGTTTCGTCATCCCGCTCGACGCCAAGGAAGACGAATACGTTTCGCAGGTGGAGTTCCGCCCGGGCAATCGCCGCGTCGTGCACCACTCGATTCTTTTCTTGGACAACACTGGCCAGGCTCGCCGGCGCGAGAAGGTCCCGGGTCAAGGTTACGACTGCGTCGGCGGTCCCGGCCTCGCCATCGCCGGCGGACTGGGCGGCTGGGCGCCCGGAGCCACTCCCATGCAGTTTGAGCACGGCATCGCGCAAATCGTTCCCAAGGGATCCGACCTGGTGATGCAGCTCCACTATCACCTCTCGGGCAAGCCGGAGGAAGATCTTTCCCAGGTCGGCATCAAGTTTTCGAAGGCGCCTCCGGTCAAGGGCCTCACTCTGTTGACGGTGGGAAATGCCAGCATCGACATTCCCGCGGGCGAAAACCAATATGTCGTGAAGGCTTCCGCCACGCTCCCGATGGACGCCGAAGTGATCGGCGTCTTCCCGCACGCGCATTACCTGTGCAAGGACATGAAGGTCGACGCGAAGTTGCCGGATGGCTCCGTCCAGCCGCTGATCTGGATCAAGGATTGGGATTTCAACTGGCAGGGTTCGTATCGATACGTCAGTCCGATCAAGCTGCCCAAGGGGACCGAGATCGCCATGCAGTACACCTACGACAACTCGACCGCGAATCCGCGCAATCCCAGCAATCCTCCGCGCGAAGTAAAGTTCGGCGAGCAGACCACCAACGAGATGGCGTTCACCTTCGTACAGGTGACGCTGGACAGCCCGGGCCTGGTCGCCGACTTCCAGCGCGACGCCAACGCGCAGTTCCTCGCGGCGGTGCTGGACGGCGTGCTGGACAGCGACGAGCTCGGTCCGCAGCAGAAAACCCAGATGAAGATGCTGCTCAACATCTTCGACAAGAACAGGAACGGCCGCATCGATCCCGATGAACGCCCGGCCCTGGTCGAGTTCCTGAAAAAGATGCCGCTGCGCTAGCTCGCGCCCAGATCGGGGAGCCTATCCGATAGACTCTTAGGAGTCGTCATGTCGGACTCCACCAACATCCTCTCCGGGATTCGCGTCATCGATTGCGGCACTTACATCGCAGCCCCGGCCGCCGCGGTGGTCATGTCGGATTTCGGCGCCGAGGTGATCAAGATCGAGCGTCCT
>JAIQFN010000033.1 GCA_020073265.1 Terriglobia bacterium
GCCGCCCATCCAACTGGCCAGGATGGGCTTGTGATCCAGCTTGGCGAAGCGCGTCAGCTTCTCGGCGATGAGCGCCGGGTTGGTCATGCCCTGCGGCGTCATGATCACCAGCAGTCCGTCCGCGTCCGGATCCTTGGCGACGATCTCCACCGCTTTCTCGAAGCGTTCCGGCCCGGCGTCGCCGATGATGTCGACGGGATTGGCGTGGCTCCAGTGCGGCGGAAGCACTTTGTCGAGCGCCTCCGAAGTGGCGGGTGAAAGCTCGGCCAGCTCGCCTCCTCCCAATAGCACCGCGTCGGTGGCCAGCACGCCGGGGCCGCCCGCGTTGGTGACGATGGCCAGTTTCGGCCCGGTGGGGCGGGGTTGGCGCGCCAGCACTTCGGTCATGTAGAAAATGTCGGCGATGCTGTTTACGCGCAGCACCCCCACGCGCCGGAAGGCCGCGTCCAGCACATCGTCGCTGCCCGCCAGCGAGCCGGTGTGCGAGGCGGCGGCCCGGGCGGCTTGCTCGGTGCGGCCGGCTTTGATCACGATGATCGGTTTGTTCAAGGCCACTTCGCGGGCGGCCGAAAGGAACGAGCGCGCATCGCCGATGGATTCCATGTAGACCACGATGCTGCGCGTGTGCTCGTCGTCGCCCAGATAGTCGATCAGGCTGCCCCAGCCCACGTCCAGCATGGAGCCGGCCGAGATGAACGCGCTGAAACCGATCTGCTCGCGCAAGCTCCAGTCCAGAATGGCGGTGCACATGGCGCCGCTCTGGCTTACGAAAGCCACGTTGCCGGGCCGGGCCACGGTTTGCGCGAAGGTCGCGTTCAGGCCGCTGACCGGGCACATGACGCCCAGACAATTGGGACCGATGACGCGCATCTTGGCCGGACGGGCGGCGGCCAGGATCTGGCGCTCCAGCTCGGCGCCGCGCGCGCCGGATTCGCGGAAACCGGCCGAGATCACCACCACGCCGCGCGTTCCACTGCGCGCGCATTCCTGGACGACGCCCGGGACCGTTTCGGCCGGCGTCACGATGACGGCCAGCTCGGCCGGTTCCGGCAGGCTCGCGACATCCGGGTAGGCCTTGATACCCAGCACGCTGGTTTTCTTCAGGTTCACCGGAAACACGGTGCCCCCGAAGGGACTGCTGATCAGGTTCCAGAGCACCTGGCGGCCAACGTGCCCCTCCCGATCCGTGGCGCCGATGACGGCCACCGACCTCGGCTTGAAGAAGACATCCAGATCGCGGCGGGTGATGTCTTTTTGCGATTGAATCGCGTTAGTTCGATCCGTAATCGTAGCCATAGCCATACACTATAGATGCAATTTCCTTCGGGGGCGCTCGCGGAGTTTTGCGTGCCCCAGCCCACTTCGGGGAAAGTTAAAGGTCAATGACGGCGCACGGTCCTCAAACGCTCACCACCGGACAGGGCGACTGGCGGATGATCGAGTAGGCATTTTCCCGCAGGCGGCCCAGCACTCCGCCGGCGACGCTGCGGCCGATCACCACGAGGTCGGCTTTTTCGCGGGCCGCGCATTCGCACACCGCGGGGGCGACCTCGTCGCCGATCACAAAGACCCGGGCATCCGCGCCCACGCACTGCTGCACGGCTCGAACCTTCTCGGTGGCCTGGCTGATCAGTTCCTCGCTACGGGTTGGGTGGCTGTAGACCGAGGGAACCTGGCTCGCCTCCGGCACGGCATGAACGATCTGGAGTTCGGCTCCAAATTCGGCCGCGAAGTTCTTGGCCCAGGCCGCGGTGGGGCAGCTCTGGGTTCCGAGGTCGATGGCGCACAGGATTCTGCGGAACGCGATGTCCTCCAGGCGCGGCACGTGTTCCATGTGCACTCCGGTCCAGACCGGGCACCCGGCGTGATGCAGGACTTTGGCCGTCACCGATCCCAGGATCATGCGGCGGAAGGCGCCATAGCCGTGCGTGGGAAGCAGGATGAGATCGCTGGCACGCTCCTGCGCGTACTCGAGAATCCTGGCGGCCGCATCGCCCTCCAGCAGCACTCGCTGCACATCGAATTGCTTGAGCTCGTCCACCATGTACTCGCCCAGCCGTTGTTCCTCGATCGCGGAGGAGTCCACTGGAACATCGTTGTAGTTGAGCGGCTCCAGCACGCGCAGCAGCGTCAGTTCTGCCTGAAAGTGGCCGGTGAAGGTTTCGGCCATGCGAGCGGCGCTGTTGCAACGCTCCGAGAAGTCCACGGGAAACAGAATTTTCTTGGGAGGAAACATAACAACCTCATCCTTTCCGGGTAAACACCCTCTCCGCCGTTGGCCGCGCGCCGTCGCGCGGGTCTGTTTTACTCGCTCACGAAAGCCACCACCATCAGGCACAAGAAGATCAAGCCGATCAGGATGGCGGCGCCGCCGAACAGCCAGCCGAAATTCCGCAGCCAGCGCGGCGGCGGTTCCACTCGAAGTTTTTCCAGCTGACCGCTCTCCACCAGCTTGCGGTACTCTTCCGGATGCCGATGCTTGAGTTCCTCTTCGCTTTGCCGGCCGGTGAAGATCACCAGGTCCATGGGGAAGTTGTCCGGCCGCAGGTGCGTGTTGAAGAAGTGGATGGTGAAGATGAAGCCCACCGCGAGGATGGCCTCTTCACCGTGAATCAGCAATGCGATGTTGAGCCATGATCCGGGTATGAAGCGGGTGAAAAAAGGAGCAAACCACATGGCATAGCCGGACAAGCCGATGATCCCCATGCCCCAGAAGACGGCCCAGTAGTCCACCTTGTCCCAGTAGGCGTATCGTCCGAACTTGGGCTTCGGGCCGCGGAACAGGAACCACTTGATCTGCGCGATGAAGTCTTGAATGTCTTTCAAGTTCGGGACCATGGACGAGGGACCCCACACCAGGCCATACTCCTTGCGGGAGACGATCCGGTACACCAGGTTGGCGACGTGGATCCCGAAAGCGATGGTCAGGACCACGGCGCTGAAGAGGTGGAAGAACAGAATGGTTCCAAAGCCGCCCACGGCGCGGGCCATGTTCATGGCCCAGGGAGCGCTGCTGAAGCGCAGGGGCAGTCCCGTCATGGCCAGCCCCAGGAAGGTGCTCAGCAGAAAGCCGTGCAGAAAGCGCTGCGCCACCGAAAAGCGGGAATAGTAGCGCACGCCGGAATCCTGGCTGGTCCGGAATCCGTCGGCCGCGGCCTGGGGCTCGCTGGATGTCGCAGTTAGATTGTCGTAATCCATAAGATCTCTCCCTTCCTTAGGCATGGTCCCCTCCGGCTGGTGTGAGGCCGTTGCGGCGCTCGACCAGCGACCGAACCAGCCATAGCAGGGCGTGCAGCGCGAAGAAGCCGAGCACGCCGGCGAGCAACAGGTTCATGAAAACCCACGACCCCCAGAGAGCCACGTTGGCTTGGCGGTTATGCCGGTCCGCGTGCGGCTGATAGCTGACGAAGCTCTCGGTCACTCCCGAGTGGCACTTGCCGCAGGTGGCTTTCAAGTTGGCGCGATTCACCATGGACTTCGGATCCGAGCGCGCGCGGATGTCGTGGAAGCCGTGACAGTCCCAGCAATGCGCGGTCTCGACATAGCCGAGCGCGGAGACCTGCGCGTGGAAGGTGTCGCGGTAGGTGACTAATTCGTCATGATGGCAGCCTCCACAGGTCGCGGTAGTCTTCATCTGCCATTCCGCGGTTCGGACGCTGGCGATCTGGTGGGTGGTGTGGCAGTCCGTGCAAACCGGAGTGCGCGAGTTCCCGACCGCGGCGCGCTGGCCATGGATGCCGGACAGGTAGTCCTGCTTGGGTCCGGCATGGCAGCCCCCGCAAGTCTCGGCGATATGCGCGCGATTGGTGCGGCTGGCCGGATCCTTGCTGCTCAGAATCTTGTGCGACCCGTGGCAGCTCGAGCAACTGGCCGCCACCAGCAGGCCGTCCTTGGTGAGCGCGAAGCCGTGGATCGAGTCCATGTACTTCGTATAAACAGGGGCCAGCCCGTGTTGCGAGGCCATCTGGCCGTCGCTGTGGCAGGCGCCGCAGGTGCGCGGCAGGTTGGTGGGATAAGTGGCCGACTTCGCATTGGACGACGCCAGGATCGCATGCGCGTCGCCGTGGCAGCCCTGGCAAGCCTGGGCGCTCACGGAAGCATGCACGCTGGACGCGACGCCGTGCGCCGGATCGGCGTGGCAGGTGTCGCATTTCACCTTGGCGGCGTTGGCGGCGTGCGGATAGTCCTTCTTATCGACGTGGCAGTCGGCGCAGGAGAGAACTCCGTGCACGCTGGCCTGAAAGTTTACGCCCTTGTCGTCGTGGCAGGCTAGACAGTCTGCGGTCTTCGGTGAACTGGCGGCGAAAGCGCTGAAGGCCAGGGCTAGCCATAACGCGACCGCGGTACTCCACTTCATGAGCACCTCCTCTTACTTTTCTTTCGCGCCTCCTGTCGACGCTTGCGGGGCCGGGTCCATCCCGAGTTCAGTCAAAATCTTCGGGTTCTTCTCGCTGACCGCCAACAGATCGTGGCAGGTGGCGCAATCATTTGAAATCGTGCGCCCATCGGCGCTGCTATGATTGCCATCGTGGCACCGGAAGCAACCGGGGAAATCAGTATGTCCCAGGTTGTTCGGATAGGTGCCCCAGGTGATCTTCATTTCCGGAAAAACGTTTTGCTGGTAGATCGACTGCACGGCCCCGATCGCGTTTTTCAGATCGGCGGCTTGCCGGGCGAACACCTGCGGATATGAGGTTCGATAAAAATTCTCGAGCGCCGCGGAGATTTCCTTGGCCGCCGCGGCCTGGTCCGGATAATCGCGCTTCAGCGCCGCCACGGCCTGTTTCTTGATAAACGGCAGCGCGGGGCTGATGCTCCCCTGCGTCATGGCCAGATCCAAAGCGCGCTCGGGGAGTTGGAAAATGTGCGTGGGCCGATTGTGGCAGTCCATGCAATCCATGTTGCGGTGTTCGCCGCGCGCCAGCTCCTCGGGCGTCACTTTCACATCGGTGGAGTTGTAGACCGTCACCTTCCCGTTGGCGTCCGTGTAGGTCACCTGGGGGATCACCTGGCGATGCTGATCGGTAGCGATGTACTGCATGAAGGCCTTGGCGTCGACGTGCGCGCCGTGGATGCCCACCGTGCCCGAGAAATTTCGACCGCCGATCTTCATCAGCGCGACGGTGGTGGAGCCGGAATTCGGCTCGTCGGCGGCGTACTCGGTATGCACGAAGAATTTCTGGCCGCTGAAGCGTTGCGGCCAATGGCACTGTTCGCAGGTCTCGCGCGCCGGCCGGAGCGCTTCCACCGGGGAGGGGATCGGGCGGGGGTACGAATTGAAAAGCACCGCGAAGACCTGCCCGGCGCCCGAGAGTTTCGATTTCACGAAGAACGAAGCGCCCGGGCCGATGTGGCAGTCCGTGCAGGCCACGCGCGCGTGCGGCGAATGCCGATAGGCCGTGTATTCCGGGTCCATCACCTTGTGGCAGGACTGCCCGCAGAAGGCGTCGGTGTCCATGTAGGTGACGGCGCGATAGGTGAACTGGCTGCCCATCACCAGGTTGGCCATGGTGGTCAAGACCACGAAGATCGCCAGCTTCCGCAGCTCGCCGCCCCGTGGAATGAACGGGCCCCGATCGCCCGCCTTGCGCCGCCTCCAGGTGTGCAGCGCGATGCCCAAGGGAATCAAGATCAGGCCCAGGATGAACACGCCCGGCAGAATCAGGAAGAGCAGGATTCCGATGTATGGCGTGCCGGCTTCGCCCCTCCAGAACGCCGGCAGGGTCAACAACCAGAGAATGCCCGACGTGGTTACGAGTGCTACGCCGATCAAGCTGATGATATTACTGGCCAAGTAGGCCAAGGGTGTGCGCGAGAGCATCCGTCCTGCAGGACCGCAATCATAGCACCAAAGAAAACAGCGGGATTTAAATGGTAGGTCCGTGAAAACACAGGGTCAAAACACCCAATCGAAGGCCGGGCGTGTGTTAGCTCGCCCAGTTGGGCAGCCGGGAAGCGAGCGGCCGCAGAACGTTAGTTGCTTACTTATCAGCAATAACCCCACGGTTCACCCGGCCCGAAGCATGGGGACAATGGCGCTGCCGAGGAGAGCTTGTCAGAGGCTAACCTGCCGGAACCTAGTCGCCGAAATGGCAGGGTCTGGAGAAGCGGCATCTTCCGCAGCGTGCCGGAGGATCGATCACGGGAAGTTGGGGGGTATGGCTGGCGCGGTGTCCTTCGCGGTAAGGACCAGATCCTGAAGTTCTGCTCCGGCCGTCGGTCCTGGGCAAACGCATTTCCGCTGCGATGATCGCCAGATGAGCGGTACCGGGCGAATCGCCCTCAAATACCACGTGGCGCACGCCGGCGTCCCAGATCCTGGACAGGTGATCGGACCCCTTGCGTGTGATCACCACAAACCGTTCGGGCTCTCCATCCAGATATATAAGGTTCTCGGCCTGGTTGCCATCGATGACTACCACTCCGTCCAGTCTGAGGTCAGGCCGCTCTACAACGTAGACGCGATGTGCTCCGTCGCGCGATAGCAAGTTCCGGAGCGACTCTGTGTATTCCGAATCGTGGAGCGCCAACTGGATCGTTTTCATGGCAAGCCCGTTATCTCTGATTGAGAGCGTTGCAATCCGGGAGCCAGTACTTTGTGAAGTCCAAAACCGCTCCGTTATGAAGGCGTTAGCCGTGGGTCCGAAGTTCGAAGTGCGGTAAGCCGCTGCCCGCGTGGGCTACAAGCCCCAAAGATTGCGCAAAGGAGCGGTTACCAACGTGCTAGGTGAACAAACAAGAGACATACATTTATGATGGAGCCTCCGGCGCAGGCAGTACCGCAGCATAGGAACTTCGTGTCGCGTCTCTCCAGCAAGTGGCAGCGGCCTGAGATCCTGGAAGCGATTTTCGACCAGCTTTCGGATGCGTTGTTCGTGTACGACAAGAACCTCCGCATCGTGGGTGTAAACCAATCCGCTCAGCGCTTGTTCGGCATGACGGCCGAAGAGATGATCGGAAAGCACTGTCAGGAAGTTTTCCACTGCAGCGCGTGCGAGCCGAGTTGCGGGATGTTGCAGGCGCTGGGCGAGTCCGCCTGCTTGCCTTCGGGTACCGTGAACCTGCGCATGGAGAACGGCCGCGAGCGCATGGTGGTGATCCGCACGGTGCAGATCTACGATGACACCGGAGCCGTGGAGGGCGTGGTGGCCACGGTGAGAGACATCACCGAAGAGGCCGAACCGGCCAAGCGCCAGATCATCGCCGAATCGCAGGCCATGCGCGAGGTGCTGGCTTTCGTCAAGCGTGTAGCGGTGAGCGAAGCCAGCTCGATTTTGATTGAAGGCGAAAACGGGACCGGCAAGGACCTGATCGCCAAGACGCTGCACTACCAGAGCCTCCGGCAGGCCGAGCCGTTTCTGGCCATCAACTGCGCCGCGATTCCGGATACGCTGCTCGAAAGCGAATTGTTCGGCTACGAGAAAGGCGCCTTCACCGACGCGCGGGCGCAGAAACGCGGGCTGCTGGAACTGGCCGACAAAGGCACGTTGTTTTTGGACGAGATCGGCGAGATTCCCCTCGGGCTGCAGGCCAAGCTGCTGCGGGTGCTGGAGGACCAATGCTTCCGGCGGCTGGGAGGACTGGTAGACATCCATGTAGACGTCCGGATCATCGCGGCCACCAACAAGAATCTGCGCGAGGCGGTGAAGGAAGGGGCCTTCCGGCAGGACCTGTACTACCGGCTGAACGTGATCCAGTTGATCGTGCCGCCGTTGAGGGAGCGGCCGCAGGATATCCTGCCGCTGGGCCGGTTCTTCATCCAGCACTACAACACCAAGTTCAAGCGCCAGATCGAAGGAATTTCGCCGGATGCCGAGAGCCTGCTGCTGGCGCACGACTGGCCGGGCAACGTGCGCGAGCTGCGCAACGCCATCGAGCGGGCCATGATATTGGAAGACACGGGGCAGATCCGGCCGCAAAGCCTGCCGATCGCGGTGCGGGGCGCGGGATCATCGTTCATAGCGGCCACCGGGGCAGCTCCGCAGGCTTTCACCGGCGACGCCATGTCGCTGGTGGAGCAGGAGCGCCGTCTGCTGGTGCAGGCGCTCGAAAAGACCGGCGGCAATCAAACCCAGGCCGCGCGCCTGCTGCGCATCACGCGCGACACGCTGCGTTACAAGATGAAGAAGTTCAATCTGCGGTAGCTCCGTCTCGACCTGCCCGCTGACCCTCGCAGGCGCCGCTTGATCGGCGCCCTCCCAACCAAATAAAGTAATACCTGCGAGACATATCTTATGCAAGGCCTCATGATGGACTACCCGCTGACGCTCACACACGTGCTGGAGCGCTCGGCCAAGCTGTTTCCGAAGAAAGAAATCGCGAGCCGGATGCCGGACGGCATGCATCGCTACACGTTCGCCGATTTCCACGGCCGCGTGCACGCGGTGGCTCGAATACTCGAGCGGCTGGGCGTGCGGCCGGGCGACCGCGTGGGGTCGCTGTGCTGGAACAGCTTCCGGCACCTGGAGCTGTACTTCGCGGTTCCCTGCTACGGAGCGGTCCTGCACACGCTGAACCTGCGCCTGGCCGCCGATCAGTTGGCTTATATCATCCAGCACGCCGACGACAAGGTCATCTTCGTGGATGCGTCGCTCGCTTCCATCCTGGAACCGATCCGCGATCAGATTCCGTGCGTGCAGCACTTCGTCATCCTGCCGGATGAAGCCGCTGAGACCAGCCTCGCGCCGAAGTCCGACTACGAGGAGTCGATCCGAGCCGCCGGGAACCAGCCGTATGCCTGGCCGCGCCTGGAGGAAACCTCGGCGGCGGCCACCTGTTATACCTCCGGAACCACCGGCAATCCCAAGGGCGTGCTGTACACGCATCGCGCGCTGTTTCTCCACAGCTTCGCGCTGGCCATGTCGGACGTGTTCGGAATCTCGGAACGCGATACGGTGCTGCAGATCGTGCCGATGTTTCATGCCAACGGCTGGGGGATTCCGTTCGCCGCGGTGATGACGGGATCGCGCATCGTATTCACCGGCCGGCAGCTCCAGCCCGCCGATATCGCCGAACTGATTCAAGACGAGCGCGTTACATTCACGGCCGGTGTGCCCACCATCTGGATGACGCTGTACGGATACCTGGAGAGCCATCCGCACGATCTTTCATCGCTGCGCGCGGTGGTGGTGGCCGGGTCCGCGATGCCGCGGCAGTTCATCGAGCGGTATGCGAAGAAGTACGGCGTGCCCTTCCGGCTGGCCTGGGGCATGACCGAGACCACGCCCATCGCAACCATCATGACCATCAAGGGCCAGCTCGAGGAACTGCCCGAGGCGCAGCGCTTCGATCTGCTGGCCCGGCATGGTCTTCCGTTGGCGGGCGTGGACATCCGGATCATGGATGCGGAAGGCAAAGAACTGCCTTGGGACGGCGACACCATGGGCGAGCTGCAGGCGCGCGGTCCCTGGATCACCAGCGGCTACTACAACGATCCGCGCAACGACCAGGCTTTCGCCGACGGCTGGTTCCGCACCGGCGACGTGGCCACCATCGATGCGGAAGGCTACCTGCAAATCATGGATCGCACCAAGGACCTGGTGAAGAGCGGCGGCGAGTGGATCTCGAGCGTGGACTTGGAGAACGCCATCATGGCGCATCCCAAAGTGGCGGAAGCGGCCGTGATCGCGGTGTTCCATCCCAAGTGGCAGGAGCGGCCGCTGGCCTGCATCGCTCCGGCGGCCGAGTATCGCGACAACATCAGCAAGCAGGAGATCCTGGAATTTCTCGCCGCGCGGGTGGCCAAGTGGTGGCTGCCCGACGATGTCGTGTTTATCGACGCGGTGCCGAAGACCAGCGTCGGCAAATTCAACAAGCGCGCGCTGCGCGATCAGTTCAAGGACTACGTGTTACCGGGAACGAACCAGTAAAGCCGTAGCGCCGCGTTATTTTTGCGCGGTGGTGGTGACCGGCGCTGCCGGCTGATCCACGTAGTAGGTGATGCCGGTATACTGCATCTCCTGCCAGGTCTGTTCGCCCCAGTGCACTTCGATCTTCGGATCCGGATTGGACGCGTTGTTGACCGAATTGTCGTAGTGCGCCGTGGCCTCCAGGCGCGATCCCTTGGGCACCGCGATAGGCTTGGCGAAGGTGTAGTAGGTCTGCCAGTTGAAATCGTACTTGGGCACCGACAGCACCACTTCCGAGCGGCCGTCCGGATAGATCAGGCGATACTCCCAGCTCTTGCCGCGCAGATGCGTGTGCGGGAACAGAGCGGTGATGTGGGAATTCTCGGTGAACTCGATGGCCGAGTCGACGGCCTGGTTCGAGGAGCCCGCGGGAAGACGAAGCAAAATGTTGACGAAGGCGCTGTTGTGGATCTCACGCTGCGGGGGTTCCTTGGCGAAGATCAATCCGACGCTGGACTGGTCGGTGGCGGCCTTGCCGCTGGCGGTGTAGTGCACCTGGAGCATCAGCGTGGAGCCGGCCGGAATCTTGACCGCCGAGCCGGGTTCGAAAACCATGGCGTTGGTGCCTGGGGCGGTGGTCGCGATCAGCGCGCCCTGGCCTCCGCCAAGCTGTTGGCCTTCGGCGGCGCCGCCGCCCGGACGGGGCATCATGGGCATTTTGGGGAGGACGGGAACGAACGCGGCTTGCGTGTCATGCGTCGAACCCTTCGGCTCGCGGCAGAAAACCAGAATGTGATGCACGACGTTGCGCACGCCGGGCCGCACTTCGATGGCCTGCACCCACTTGTCTTCAGTGAAATTGGTGGGGATGCTGAAGTACTGATAGGCGATGGTGCCACTGGCCGGCACATCGTAGGACTTGGTCATGCTGAGCACCACGTCGGGAGTGCCGATCTCCCAGCCCTCCGTGAATTTCGGGGAGGGTGGCAGGTCCTTGGGATTGCCTTGCGGCGCGCCCGCGTCGGCCCAGGCGATGAGCGTGTTCTTGTCGGCATCCGTCAGCCGGCGATCGTTCGAAAACGTGCCGTGCGGGGCTTCGGCGTGCCACGGCGGCATGACTCCACGCGAAACATTCTCGCGGATCGACTTGGCCCAGGGCCGTGCCTGTTCATAAGTGAGCAGGGACATGGGGGCGATCTCGCCCGGCCGGTGGCAGCCGGCGCAGTTCTTATAGAGGATCGGCGCGACGTCTTTGGAGAAGGTCGGCGTGGCGGAGGGAGCGCCCATTGCGCTCACGGTCAGGATGGCGGCCCCCAGCGCCGCTACAGGCAGAAAACGGCTCATCGTAAGTCAGCTCCTTTCTTTTCAGGATACCGCAGTGGGATGGGACGCGCTCAGCGCCGGGGTGGCGTGGAGGTCCTGTGGCCGGCCCGGGCCACGAGAGCAAGCACTATCAGCGCTACCGCCGCGGCCGCCAGTGAATCGGGCTCGGGGACCGGATCGGCGTCGGCGCCGAAGGATCCGGCCGGCGGATCCAGCAGGAATGCGCTGGGCTGGCCGTTGAACAAGCCAGTTCCGACGATGTCGCCCGCCCCGTTGATCCCGTAGGCGGCCAGCAACTGCCAGCCGGATCCGGCCGGGATCAGCGAGTTCAAGTCCAGCATGGCGCCGCCGGTGTACAAGAACGCCCGTGGATTGTCCTCGGTGTCCGACCAACTGTATCCCACGATGCTGCCGCTGTCATTGATCCCGTAAGCGAAGCTGCATCCTCCGCTTAGCGTTCCGAGGTCGGTCAAAACGCCCGCGATGGCCAGAAACGCGTGATCGTAACCGCTGGACACGCCGGAGTGTCCGATCACCTCGCCGCTATCGTTGACGCCGGTGGCATAGCTGTTGGCACCTCCCAGCGTGCCCAGCTCGATCAGGCTGCCGCTAGGGTCCCACACGATTCCGCGAAACAATCCCGAGGCCAGGTCGCCGTAGCCCACCACGGTGCCCGCGTCGTTGATGCCATAAGCGGAACTCCAATCGCCGCCCGGCAACGCGCCCAGATCCTGGTAAGCGCCGTTCTGCAGCTTGAAGGCATGGCCGTTGCTGCCGATGATGACGCCGGCGTTGTTGATTCCCATGGCATAGATGCCGGCGCCGAGATCCGTGACTCCCGAGCCGGTCCAGACCGTTCCGTGCGGCTGGCCGTTGACATACGAAGTTCCCACGATTGCGCCAGAGCCGTTGATCCCGTAAGCGTACGAATCGGAGGCGGAAGGGAAAGAGAGAGGCTGGATCGGTCCGCCGCCCGGCGACTGAAACGCTTGCTGAACTCCGGCCACGGTCTCGGCCCATCCAATTACGGACCCGGAGTCGTTGATCTGGTAGCCCATCGACGACGAGCCGCCCCAGCTTCCCAGGTTCGTGACGGAGTAGATGGTGTCGCCGCTCAACAACGCGGTCAGGCTTATGAGAAGGCCAAGAATTTTCATGCGAACTCGCGCGCCGGACTTGAGGCAGCCCGAGTATCACACGCGATCGCAGACCAGAGAATGCCCGATCGGCACATTTTGGCGCGCCGCCGGGTTCGGTACGCGAATACTAATCCAGCGGTAGTAGAGGGAGGGAGGCGCGGCATCGCAGCCAACCACTTCTCTCCGCGCCGGGATAACCTGATCCCATGCCCATCGATGCATCTTTATTGAACGAGGTGGAACATCTGCGCGAGCTGGCCGAGCAGGACAAGACGGCGCTGGCCGAAAAGATCGAGCTGCTGAAGTACCCAGCGGGCGAAAACATCTTCAACTACGGCGATCCGGGCCACGCGCTGTTCATCGTTCGTTCCGGCGAAGTCGAGATCTTCGTGCGGAACGATCAAGGCGAGAAGATCGTGCTCGAAATTTCCAAGCCGGGCGACATCTTCGGAGAAGTGTCGTTGCTGGACGACGGACCGCGTACCGCCTGGGTGACGGCGCTCGGAGACGTGGAGGTTTTCCGGCTGGATCGCGAGCACTTCGAGGATTACGTCCGCCAGCACACTCCCGCCGCGTTGAACTTGCTCAGCGTGGCGGCCCGGCGTCTCAGACAAAGCGACGAGTTCATTCGTCACACGGTGGCGCGCAACGTGAACGACGTCGCCGAGGAACGCGGCACCCTGCTCACGCGCGTGGCGGACGCCGTTCCGGCTTTGACCGGCAGCGTGCTTTCGCTGGCATTTCACGCGTTGTTCTTCGCCGCCTGGATCGTGCTCAATCTGAGTTGGATCGGCGGAAGCCGGGCTTTCGACCCGTATCCCTTCGAATTTCTCGCGGTGATGCTTTCGCTGGAAGCCATCTTCCTGACGCTGTTCGTGCTGACCAGCCAGAACCGGCAGAGCGCGCGCGACCGCATCCGCGCCGACATCGAGTTCCAGACCAGCATGAACACCGAAATGAAGATCGCCTATCTGCACGAGAAGATCGACAAACTGACCGAGGGCCACTACCAGGTGCTGGTGAACGTACAGAAGCTCGCCGCCACGGGCGAAAGCGGGCGGCGTAACTAGGTTCTCTTGCGGAGTAAGTACTTGTGTTCTCCCTCCAGCACCAGCGCGCCGGATTGGTTGTGGACGGTGGCGCGCATCACCACGACGCCGGTGGTGCGCTGCGGGATCAGCCCGGTGATCTCAAGCATCGGGTACAACGTATCGCCGGCGTAGACCGGTTTCAGAAATTTCGCGGACAGCTCCAGGAAGCCGATCAGCGAGTCGTTGATCTGATGCGGAAACGCGCCGGCGCCGGCGGTGGTGAAGCACAGCACCTGAAGGCCGTGCGCCAGCAAGCCGGGATGGCCGTGAGCGCGGCAGAACTCGACGTCATAGTGAATGGGATGATTGTCGGCCGAGACGGTCTGGAATGCCGCGAAGTTGGCCTCCGTGATGGTCCGGCTGGGCAGGCGGAAACATTCGCCGGCCGCGAAATCCTCGAACCAGCGCTGGTCGCTGAGACGGTGGCGCAGGGGATCGAAATCCTGGCTCATGCGATGTCCTCATATTAAACTAAGGGACTCGGATGCAAAGCGGCTGGCGGGCAGTCTCGAAACTCTACCACGCCTGGTTCACCGGCCTGATCCTCATGGTGGTGACGCGGCGCGGAGCCTCGGCGGGCGAGGAGTTCCTGTTCCGGATCTTCCGGCGACAGCATCTGGCTACTTTTCTCGCGGGCTTGAAAAAGCTCGGGCTGGAAGAATTGCCTCCGGCGGTTCGGGCGGCGCGGTATCACTATCTGTCCAATTCCATCGGCGGCGTGCGGGTGGAGTACATGTACGAAAGCGACCGCAAGGCGTGGATCCGCTATCCGCCGCCGCGCTGGATCTGGTACGGCCCGGCGATCTGCGGATCCCGAGCGAGGTTTCACGCGGCATGCTGCGCGGATGGCATGCCCACAACGGCGTCACGATGGAAAACCCGCGGCTGGGGTTTGTTTGCACCAAACAGACCGTCGACGGACAGGACAGCTTGGAAGGTTACTTCTACGAGTACGATCGCGAGCTGGCGCCCGAAGAGCGGCTGCGGTTCGCCCGCGATGAGGAAGCGCCTCTTTTTGACCCGGCGAAAGCGCCGCGGCTGGTCACCAGCGCATGGCCCCAAGAGCGACTGGACAAGGCCGAGCGCAACTACGCGATGGAATACATCCGGACCGCCCTCCCGGTACTGATCGAGCTGTTCGGTCCGGCGGATGCCCGCCAACTGGGAGGCAACGCGGCCTACTTGACCGGGCTGCAGTTCCTCGATGAGTGCAGAGCGCTGCTCGGTGTTTCGGGAGCGGGCGCCGATGGCTTCGTGGAATTCTTCACGCGCATGGCGGAAGCACAAGGCGAGGAAGTCAGCACGCACGATTCCGGCAATGGCAGCCACCTGATCCGCCAGCGCGGATGGCGCCTGATGCGTGGTGTCGAACCGCTGGATGCGTCGGCATTCGCAATCTGGAACGCGCTATGGGAGGGTTGTCTGGCGGCGCACGACCGGAGTCTCAGTTGGACGGTTCAGGCGGGACCAGGGCAGGACGTCTTCGAATGGCGCGTCGGCGCTCGCCGGATGCCGTAGCGCCGCTGCTACGCCGCGTTCTTTTCGAGCGCCAGCTCGCGCTCCCGTTGCCAGCGCAGCTTGTTCTGGTAGTCCTGGTAGAGCGTAGTGAATCCGGCCCACCAGTAGCCCGCCACGAACAGCAACAGGAACGGGACCGCGGGGAAATTCCAGGTCCCAATGGCGTAGGCGGTCATGTAGACGAAGTAGGCGCCCATGGCCAGCTCGGCGTAGGGCAGCCAGCCGCTGCGGCGCCGGTATTCCACGTTCTCGATCTTCACCTTGCGATCGCCCACCGCGTACTTGGCGGTGCGGGCGAAGGCGGACTTGATCCCGAACAGCGCCTCCAGCACAGCTTTGGCGTTGACCAGCGTCAGAGCCACCCCGGCCGCCATCAGCGCCGGCATCAGCAGCCAGGCCCGCTTCCAGTCCTTCGGGAACAGCTCGTATTGCGCCACCAGGTAGAAGGCCGAAATCGACCAGAAGGCCGCGATGATCAGCGGCAGATCGATAGTGACCATCTGCATCCATCCCATGTAGAAGCGCACGATCATCACCGGGAGCGTCAGCACCGAGATCAACAGCATGAGCGGGTAAGAAATATTAGGCGTCAGGTGGAAGAACGCTTCCAGCTTGGTGCGCAGCGGAATATCGGCGCGCCAGATCGACGGCAGCAGTTTCAGCGCGACCTGCGTCAGGCCCTTGGCCCAACGCGATTGCTGCACTTGAAATCCGTAGGTGTCCACGGGCAGCTCGGAGGGACATTCGATGCTGGGTACGTAGATGAACCGCCAGCCCTTGAGCTGCGCGCGATAGCTCAGGTCGGAATCTTCGGTCAGCGTGTCGTGCTGCCAGCCGCCGGCGTCCTCGATCATGCTGGCGCGCAGGATGCCCGCGGTGCCGTTGAAGTTGAAGAACAGGCCGCTGCCGAAGCGCGCGGCGTGCTCGATGACGAAGTGCCCGTCCAGCAGCATGGCTTCCACTTCGGTCAGCAGATTGTAGTGCCGGTTGACGTAACTCCAGCGCGTCTGCACCACGCCCACCTTGGGGTCGGCGAAGTAATGCACGGTGCGCATCAGAAAATCGCGCGGCGGAATAAAGTCGGCGTCGAATACGGCGATCAGCTCGCCGGTCGCCGTCCGCATGCCTTCCTGCAGGGCGCCGGCTTTGAACCCGTTCCGGTTGGACCGGTGATGATACTCGATGGGAACGCCGGCGGCCTGGTGTTCGCGCACCAGGCTCTGGGCGAACGGATGCGTGTCGTCGGTGGAATCGTCCAGCACCTGGATTTGCAGCAGGTGCCTGGGATAGTCCATCTTGGCCACTTCCTCGATCAACCGTTCCACCACGTAGCGTTCGTTATAAAGCGGCAGTTGCACGGTGACGCGAGGCAGCGTCTCAAACTTCGACGGCGGCGCCGTGGGTAGCTGCTTGCGATGGCGCATGTAGCGCCGGATCATCTCGTAGCGGTGGCAGCCGTAGCAGGAAAGGATCACCAGGATCACGAAGTACGGCACCAGCACCGACCAGTCGAACCAATCCAGACGATGCACTCCGGCAAAAGTGTCGTCGAAAAAGGACTGCATGAGCTGGTTCGCCGAAGACGCCAACAGGATTGCTGGAAGCTTCATTGCCGGTCCCATGACTGTTGCTGCAGCGAACATCTTTTAGGACGCGTGAGCGGCTGACTGTTCAGCGCGGGGTCAAACATATCTATCCTAACATCCTGCCCGCCCTGCGACTTGTGGTTTAGTCGGCGCTCAAGATTGTATCTGGGCTTACAATTCGAGCGCGGCAGCGCAAGTACAATGAGAATCAGGTGAGAGCGCTCGGATTGTTACTCCTGGCTGGCGCGGCGTTTGCGCAGGATCGCCCGCAGTTCGTCTGGCAGGGCGAAGTGGACGGCGCGGCGATCCTCTATCTCCGCGGTAACCGGCTGGACGTGCAGGTCAAGGACGGAACGCCTGTCGCGCGGCAGCAGTTTCACTTTTACGACGCGCTCACCGGCAAGCGTCAGGATGCCCGGTTGAGGGTGCTGGAAGGCCGCGGCTATGTTCACGTGGTGGATCAGCCGCGGATCGAGAACCAGTACACGCTCGCGGTTGCCATCGAGGATCGCCAGCCGGGAAGTTCGTTCTATTCGATTGCTCTCTACTGGGATGCGTCCAGCCGATTCTTCGAAGGCTCGCGAAGCCAAGGTCGCATGGACCAGGTGACCTGGAGCGGCCGGGTGGACGAAGAGGCGGTGGTAAGCTGCCGCGCCAAGACTTGCGTGTCCAGCGCTGCTCGCGGCGAACCGGTGGCGGCCGAGCACTTCAAGTTTTCACGTCCCCTGCCTGACCGCGCCGTGGACGTGAGGCTTGAAAACTCCGAGGGCCGGGGCCAGATCCGGTTGGTGGAGCAGCCCAGCGAAGCCAACCACTACACGGCGCGCGTTTCGATTCGCGATCCTCAAAGCGGCACCGGCGAGTACTCGTTCACGCTGCGGTGGGGCCGCGAGAGCGGTAAGGAACCGGAGCCGGTGCTGACCGGTCCGGGGCTGATGTGGAGCGGCCTGGTGGAAGGACGGGTGCGCGTGACGGTGCGCGGCGGGGCCTCGGTTTCGCAAGTGATGCAGGGCCTTCCCATTGAGAACGAGCGCGCGGAGCTCCTGCGGCCGCTGCCCGCGCGCTCGGACCTGCATCCGGTGGCGAAGAAGCTGCAGGGTCGCGGCCGCGTGGAAATCATCGAGGTTCCCTCCGAGCAGAACAACTACCAGCTCGTTTTTGAGATCGACGACCCGGAGCCCGGAGCCTTCCGTTACGAAATCGAACTCGATTGGTAACGCTGCGGATCTTCGCCGCATGCGGAAATCTGTTTGCCAGCGTGGTCCGACGCGCTTGCCGGTGATAGAATCTGGTGTGGGCTGGAACCTGGCGGGGAAGGTTCCTGGTTCCGCCGTTTCGACGCCACACGCAACGAGCGTATGAACCTGGAAGGCATCCGCGTCCTGCTGATCGAAGACAATCCGGCCGACGCTCGCCTGCTCGGGGAACTGTTGCGCGAGACCGGCGCAGGCCGCGTGAAGATGGAACACGTGGAAGAGCTGGGGGCCGCGGTCGAATTCCTGTATCGCGAGCAGTTCGACGTGATTCTTTTGGATCTGTCGCTGCCGGACGGACAGGGTCTCGAGACGATTGCGCGGGTACATTCCCACGCTCCGAAGGTCCCGATCGTGGTGCTCACCGGCCTGGACGACGAAGCCATCGCCGTCCGCGCCCTTCGCAGCGGCGCGCAGGACTATCTGGTGAAGGGTCGAGTGGATGGCGACCTGCTGCTTCGGTCCATCCGCTACGCCTCCGAACGCGGGCGGGCCATCGAAGCGCTGGAGCGGCGTGAGGAGCACTACCGCTCGCTCATCGAGAACTCGCTGGATCTGATCAGCATTCTCAACTCCGACGGCACCATCCGCTATGCCAGCCCGTCGCACGAGCGGGTGTTCGGCTATCCGGTCGAGGACCTGATCGGCCAGAACGCTTTCGACTTCATCCATCCTGACGACCTTCCAGCGGTCCGAGCCGCATTCGAGCGAGCGGATGGAGCGGCGGCGCTCGCCTGCCGCGTTCGCCAGAAGGACGGAACCTGGCGCGTGCTGGAGTGCTTCGGCCGCGATCTCTCGCACTTGCCCGGCGTGCGGGGCATGGTGATCAACTCGCGCGACATCACCGAGCGCAGGCGCCTGGAGGAGCAGCTCCAGCATTCGCAAAGACTGGAGGCCATGGGACGGCTGGCCGGCGGCGTGGCGCACGACTTCAACAATCTGCTGATGGTGATCACCGGACATTCGCAGATGCTGCTGGACGCCATGCATCCCGCGGATCCGGCGCGCGGCGACCTGGAGCAGGTGGTGAAGGCCGCCGAACGCGCCACCGATCTCACGCGCCAGCTGCTGGCCTTCAGCCGACGCCAGGGCGTCCGGCCCGCGCATATTCATCTCAACACGCTGGTCCAGGATATGGAACGCATGCTGCGCCGCGTGCTGGGCGAGGACATCGAGTTGCTGACGATCCTCGCTCCGGAGCTGGACACCGTGTATGCCGATCCCGGACAGATCGAGCAGGTGATTCTCAACATCGCCGTCAACGCCCGGGACGCCATGCCGCAGGGCGGCAAGCTCACGCTCGAAACCTCCCACGCCGAGCTCGCCGAGGAATTCGATCGGGCGCAACCGGCGGCCGGCCAGCTGAAGTACGTGACGCTCTCCATCAGCGATACCGGCTCCGGCATGGAAGCGCAGGTGCTGACCCGAGTGTTTGAACCGTTCTTCACCACCAAGGAGCATGGCACCGGCCTGGGTCTCTCCACCAGCTATGGAATCATCAAGCAGTCCGGCGGTTCCATCACGGTGGATTCGACACCCGGGGTTGGAACCACGTTCCGCATCTCGCTTCCTCCGGCGGAGACCGCGGCCGAGGAGCGCGAGTCCCAGCCTGAAAGGCCGGCTGCGCGCGGCACCGAGACCATTCTGCTGGTGGAGGACGAGGAGGGTGTCCGGCGCGTGGTCGAGACCATGCTCAAGCGCCATGGCTACAGCGTGCTCTCTTCGGGTTCCACCGCCGAAGCGCTGAGCGTGGCCCAGCAGCACGCCGGTTCGATCCATCTTCTGATCACCGACCTGGTTCTGCCCGGCATGAGCGGCCGCAAGATGGCCGACCACTTGACTGCGCAACGCCCTGACATGCGCGTCCTGTATGTGTCGGGTTACGGCGATCCCAGCGGCCCGGTGACGGATGCCGCGTTTCTGCAGAAGCCGTTTTCGAACGAAGAGCTGGCCCTGAAGGTCCGCGAAGTTCTGCTCGCAGGCTCCTAGCTCCGGATACCGTGACGTTCGATGTGTATGCATTCCGGTTTCAGTTCGTGGCGCGAGACCGGATCGTGTTTCCGCCCGGAGGGCCGGCCAATATTTTGCGCGGGGCGTTCGGGGGCGCGCTCCGGCGCCTGGCGTGCGCGCCGCACTGTCCCGGGTTCGAAGGGGCGAGCGTTCGCGCTTGCGAGCTGCGGCACACCTGCGAGTACGCCCGCATCTTCGAGCCGGGAGCGCCAGGCGCGGGCCCGAGCGGCCTGGGGGACTGGCCGCGACCGTTCGTCTTACGGGCCTCGCACCTGGATGGTTGCGCGATCGCCCCGGGCCAGCCGTTCTGGTTCGGCGTCAACCTCTTCGAGACGCGCCGGCCGATAGTCGACCATTTCTCGCGCGCCTTCGCGGAGCTGGGCCGTGGGGGCTTCGGGCCGGGACGCGGCCGGGCTGAGCTCGCGAGCGTCGAACAAACGGACTGCGGCGGCCGTGCGACGGATGGTTCGCCGATTTCCATTCCACTGGAGCCACGCCACATGGAATCCCGGCGGGTGCGTGTCGAATTTCTGACGCCGACCGAGCTGAAGAGCGGACCGGCGCCGGTGGCAACGCCCGAATTCGGCGTGTTGTTCGCGCGAGCGCGGGATCGCGTAAGCACGTTGCGGGCGCTCTACGGCGCGGGTCCGCTGGACGTCGATTTTCGCGCTCTCGGCGAGCGGGCCGGCGCCGTAAAAATGGTGCGCTGCGAGCTGCGGCAGGTGGAGGCGAAGCGGCGCAGCAGCCGCACCGGCCAGGTTCACGGCCTGGGCGGATTGGTTGGCTTGGCGGAGTACGAAGGCGAGCTGGGCGAGTTTCTTCCTTTTCTCGAGGCCGCGCGCTGGACCGGTGTCGGACGGCAATGCGTGTGGGGCAAGGGCGAGATCCGCGCCCGCGTTATCCTGAATTCATGAAGGCGGTTGCCGTCTTCCCTTCCAGGCGCGAAATCCGCGTCGTCGATCACCCGGAGCCGAAGCTCACCTCGCCCACCGAGGCGCGCATGCGCGTGCTGGAGGTGGGAGTGTGCGGCACGGACCGCGAGATCGCCGGGTTTCAATACGGCACGCCACCGGACGGGAGCGATTACCTGGTGATCGGGCACGAGTCATTGAGCGAAGTGGTGGAAGTCGGGGCCCAGGTGTCGAAAGTGAAAGCGGGCGATCTGGTGGTTGCCACCGTGCGGCGCCCTTGCCCGCACGCTTCCTGCGTCGCGTGCCGCGAAGGCCGGCAGGATTTCTGCTACACCGGCGATTACACAGAGCGCGGCATCAAGCGTCGGCACGGTTTCATGACCGAGTTCATCGTCGAAGAGGAGCGCTATCTCAACGTGGTGCCGCGCGAGTTGCGCGAGGTCGGCGTGCTGACGGAGCCGCTCACCATCGCCGAAAAGTCGCTCGAGCAGCTCTCGATGGTCCAGCAGCGCCTCCCGTGGGCTTGCACCGGAGACGCCGGCAAAGGTCCCGGACGCCGCTGCCGCGCGGTGGTTCTGGGCGCCGGCCCGGTGGGAATCCTGGGCGCGATGGCGTTGCGCCTGGCCGGGTTCGAAGTCACGGTATACTCGCGGTCGGCCGGGCACGCGGAGCAAAACGGCATCGTCAGCGCGATCGGCGCGCGATACATCGCCGCCGAGACTCACTCGGTGGAAGAGCTCGCGGCCGCGGCCGGTCCCATCGACGTGGTGTATGAAGCCGTCGGGGCCTCCGGCGTGGCCTTCGAAGTCATCAAACAATTAGGACCCAACGGCGTGTTCATATTCACCGGCGTGCCCGGGCGCAAAGGACCCATCGAAGTGGACACCGACGACATCATGCGCGACGTGGTGCTGAACAACCAGGCGTTACTGGGCAGCGTGAACGCCCCGCCACACTCCTTCCAGGCGGCCATCGCGCACCTCGGCGCGTTCGTCAGCCGCTGGCCGGACGCGGTCCGCTCCATCATCACGGCGCGTTTTCCCATCGACCAGGCGCTGGAACCGCTGGCGGCCCCGGGCGCTGGAACCAAGAGCGTGGTCCAAGTGTCGCTGTGACCAGCGACTGGATGGACATCTCCACGCCCCTGCGCAACGGCATGCTGCACTGGCCTGGAGACGCGTCGTTCGAACGCAGGGAAACGCTGAAGCTCGCCCAGGGCGCCGAATGCAACCTTTCAGAGCTGCACACCAGCGCTCACATGGGTACGCACCTGGATGCTCCCCGGCACTTTCTGGAGGGCGGCGCCGGTATCGACGCCATGCCCATTGCGGCGATGGTCGGGCGCGCGCGGGTTATCGCCATCCAGGATCCTGAGCTGATCCGTATCCGAGAGCTCGAAGCGCATCGGCCGGCGCAGGGCGAGCGGCTGCTCTTCAAAACGGCCAATTCGAGTCCGCGCTGGAAGACCGGGGAGTTTCAGGAGAACTTCGTTCACATCCCTTCGGACACAGCCGCTTACCTGGCCGGATGCGGCGTGCTCACCGTGGGAGTTGATTATCTCTCGGTGGGCGGCTATCAGACCGACGGCGCCGAGACGCACCGCATCCTGCTTGGCGCCGGTACCTGGATCATCGAGGGTCTAGATCTGGAATTGGTGGAAGCCGGCGACTACGAGCTGCTTTGCCTGCCTCTCAAAATCGTGGATGGGGACGGTGCGCCGGCCCGGGCCCTGGTCCGCAGGCTGGTCCGATAGCGTCCGGTTCCGCTAAAGCTTGCTAACCCTTGCCCGATAAGGAATGCGGGAGCAATTTGCAAATGATTATCGGAAAGAAAATCAGCCTCACCTGCGCCGCACTTAGCGCTCTGAGTGTAGCGATCGGCGCAACGTCGCTGATCATGTTAGGCCAGATGCAACGCAATCAGGAAGCGACCGTGACCGATGCTATGCCGGGCATCTACGACATCGGCAGGGCACAGAGCCTCACGAAAGATATGCGGGGCCGCATGCTGATGCACATCGCAACCAGTAATGAGCAGGAAAGATCCCAGTTCGAATCGGATATCAGCAAGTATCGGGACCAATTCAAAGGCATCTTAAAGGATGAAGAGAAGACCATAACACGTGCCGCCGATCGCGAAATGTTCGTCAAGATCGAGCCTGCTTTTGATCGTTTTGTAGCCTCCTGGGAAGACGTTCAGGCACTGAGCCGGAAGGAGCAGGACCAAGCGGCGCTCGCCCTCTTTCAAAGCAGCGTCCTGCCGGCGTTTCAAGTACTCGACAAGGCGGTGCTGGATGAAGTGGAGCAGAACAAATCGTTTGGGGACGAATGCGCCGCCAATTCCGGTCGTGCCGCCCGGCTGGCCAATTGGTGGATCTGGGGACTGCTGATCATCAGCATCACGTTGGGTGGGGCGATGGGATTCTTCATGGTGCGGGCCATCAATGGCGTGCTGCGGCAAACCGCCACCGAACTTACCGAGGGAGCCGGGCAGATCGCCAGCGCGTCTTCGCAAGTGGCTTCCTCCAGCCAGTCGCTCGCGCAGGGGGCTTCCGAACAGGCCGCGTCGCTCGAAGAAACCTCCGCGTCAACGGAAGAGATTACCTCCATGACGCGCAAGAACGCCGAGAATTCCAAATTGGCGGCCGAGATGATGGCGACGGTCGACCAACACGTCCAGGAAGGCAATCGCACCTTGGAGCAGATGGTGGGATCCATGGCCGAGATCAATTCGTCCAGCGACAAAATTTCGAAGATCATCAAGGTCATCGATGAGATCGCGTTCCAGACCAACATTCTGGCTCTGAACGCGGCCGTGGAAGCGGCGCGGGCGGGCGAGGCCGGCATGGGATTCGCCGTGGTGGCCGACGAAGTGCGGACGCTGGCCCAGCGCTCCGCGCAAGCCGCCAAGGACACCGCGGCCATGATCGAAGAATCCATTGCGAAATCGAACGAAGGCAGCACCAAGCTGCAGCAGGTGACGGAAGTGATTCGAGCCGTCACCGAAAGCGCCGTCAAGGTGAAAACGCTGGTGGACGAGGTGAACCTCGGCAGCCAGGAGCAGGCGCGCGGCATCGAGCAAATCTCCAAGGCCGTCGCCCAGATGGACCAGGTGACCCAGACCACTGCCGCCAACGCTGAGGAAAGCGCCTCGGCCAGCGAAGAGCTGTCGGCACAGGCCGAAGCGCTCAATCAGATCGTGCGGCGGCTGCGTGCGCTAGTGGACAGCTCGGTCTCCGAGAGCATGAGCACCCGGCCGGAGGCGCCAGCATCCAAACCGGCCGCGCGGCCGGGCTTCGCGAAACGCAACTTGGACGCGCTGCAATCCGCCGTGGCTCGACGCCCCGCGCCGGCCCCGGTCGCAGTCTCAGCCGGCCGCCGCGACCAGGACTCCTTCCCGCTCGACGATAACTTCATTGAGGGTTAGTGCAACTCCGGGGACGGGTGGCGAAACCTCCCGCCCCTGACAGCTTCTCTATAATGGCCGCATGGCCAAGCTTTCCCTCGGTTTGTTTCTCGCCGCCGCCGCGCTCGCGCAAACGCCCACCATCGAGCAGTCGCTCGGCATGCAGTCGGTGGCGGACGCACAGATCTCGCCGGACGGCCGCTACGTCGCCTACACCGTGCAGCAAGCCAACTGGGACGAAGATGAGTTCGTTCAGCAAATCTGGATTGCGGTGGTCGCCACCGGTGAGCGGTATCAACTTACCAGCGCCAAGAAGTCCAGCCAGAACCCCAAGTGGTCGGCCGACTCCAAGCGCATCGCGTTCACGTCCGAACGCGACGGCAAGCGCCAGATCTACGTCATCCACCCGTCGGGGGGCGAGGCGCAACAACTGACCAGCGAAGAAAACGGTGTGAGCTCGTTCGAGTGGGCGCCGGACGGAAGCGCCATCGCTTACACCTCCAGCGGTCCGGAACCAAAGGCCAAGAAGGACCGCAAGGAAAAGTACGGCGATTTCGAGATCGTGGAAGGCGACTACGCCATGCTGCGCTTGTGGTCCATCCAGGCGCCGGCCGAAATACCCGGCGATCCGAAAAAGCGGCCGCAACCGGAAGCGCTCACCGATGGCGCGCAGTTCAGCGTCGGCGACTTCGCCTGGTCGCCGGATTCCAAGCTCATCGCCTTCAGCGCGCAGCGCGACCCGGACATCAGCTCGTCGAACACGGCGCAGATCTACATTCTGGATCTCGGCGACAAGCACGTGAGAAAGCTGCTCGATTCGCATGGCCCCAACCAACGCCCGCGTTGGTCGCCGGATGGGCGCCAGATCGCCTTTGATACGTCCAACGGCGAACCGTTCTACTACTATGCGAACGCGCGCATCGCAGTACTGCCTGTTACCGGCGGCGAACCGCGCATCGTCACCGCCAACTTCGACGAAGACGCCGGTCTGGTGGACTGGGGACCGGACGGCATCTATTTCACGGCTTATCAAAAAGGCGCGGCGCACCTGTTCCGCGCGGAACCGGCGACGCTGGCGGTCCATCGCATCACTGGCCCGGATCCGTATTACGCCAGTGGCGCCTCGTTCACCCGCGATCACCGGATGATGGCTTCGGTGGGCGCGCTGCCCAATCATTTTTCGGAAGTTTTTGTTTCTTCGGTTCAGGATTTCGCTCCCCGTTACCTCACCGCGGTGGGCGAGCAGTGGAAGCAATTCCATCTCACCACGCGCGAGATGATCGAGTGGAAATCCGCCGACGGCACGCCGATTCAAGGTGTTCTGGTGAAACCCGCCGGTTATGATCCATCGCGGAAGTATCCGCTGCTGGTGGTGATTCACGGCGGTCCCACCGGAATGGACACTCTGGTTTCTCCGGCCGACCGTTACTATCCGGTGGAGCGGTTCGCCGCCAAGGGCGCGCTCATTCTGGAACCCAACTATCGCGGCTCGGCCGGCTATGGCGAGAAGTTCCGTTCTCTGAATGTGCGCAATCTCGGCCTGGGCGACTATGCCGACGTGATCTCGGGCGTCGACTACCTGATCGCCAAGGGCGTGGCGGACAAGGATCGCGTGGGAGCCATGGGCTGGAGCGAGGGCGGTTACATTTCGGCGTTCATTACCACTTACAGCGACCGCTTCCGCGCCGTCTCGGTGGGCGCGGGGATTTCCGACTGGATGACTTACTACGTCAACACCGACATCCATCCCTTCACGCGCCAGTACCTGAAGGCCACGCCCTGGGACGATCCGGAAATCTATCAGAAGACGTCGCCTATTTTCTACGTGAAGAACGCCAAGACGCCGACGCTGATCCAGCACGGCGATCAGGACAAGCGCGTGCCTCCGCCCGATTCGTTCGAGCTGTACCAGGCGCTCAAGGATCGCGGCGTGCCCGTGAAATTCATCCTCTACAAGGGATTCGGCCATCCCATCAACAAGCCCAAGCAGCAGCGCGCCGTCATGGAGCACAACTACGATTGGTTCGCCAAGTACATCTGGGGCGAAGAACCGCAGCAGGCCGCGGCAACCAACTAGACTGGAAACGAATGAAACTCGCTGCTCGACTGTTGACGTCTCTGGCGTGCCTCCTGGCCCCGGCATTCAGCCTGTACGGTCAGGACGCTCCGCATCGTCTGGCGGCTCGCGCGCGCGGCGACACGCCGCTGGTCCGGGATCTGATGGAATTGTGCGATGGCATCGGAGGCCGGCCCACTGGATCGCCGGCCTGCGACCGTGCCATCGAATGGGCCGCGCGAAAATTTCGCGAAGCCGGAATCGAGAACGTAAGCGTGGAGCCATTCGCGGCTCAGAGCTTGTGGCTGCCGGTATCGGCCGAGGCGGCGGCGGTCGCGCCGGTGAAGTTCCCGATCCGCATTGCCGCGTCGCCCATGAGTCCTTCCACCAAGGGACCGCTGGAGGCGCGGCTGGTGGACGCCGGGCCGGGAACTCCGGAGGCCTTCGCCAAGCTGGGCGGCGCGGTGAAAGGCGCGATCGTGCTGGTGCACTCTTCCGAGATGAAGAGCCTCGACGATCTCTTTTCTGAATATTTCCGCAACGGTGCGCTGCTGGAGGCCGTTCGCAAGTATCAGGCGGCGGCGCTGTTACTCGAATCCACCCGGCCGCGCGGCCTGCTCTACCGGCATCCGATCTCGCTCGACGCCAACTACGCTCCACTGCCGACGGCTGTGATCTCGCGCGAACATGCCGAGCGGCTGGCGCGACTGGCCGAGAAGGGCGAAGTGCGGGTGCGTCTCTCCATGACCAACCAGACCGCGCCGGCGTATGAGTCGAAGAACGTCATCGCCGAGATCCGGGGCCGCGAGAAACCGGACGAGATCGTGCTGATCGGAGCGCACCTGGATTCCTGGGACCTGGGAACCGGCGCCGAGGACAACGGCGTGAACGTCGCCATGGTGATCGACCTGGCGCGCGCGTTTCACCAACTGGGTATCGTTCCACGCCGGACCCTGCGTTTTGCGCTGTTCACCGGAGAAGAGCAGGGCATGCTGGGATCCCAGGCCTATGTGGCGCGGCACAGAAGCGAACTGGATCGCTTCGCCGCCATGCTCGCCTTCGATACCGGGTCCGGGCGGCTGGCGGGATTCTTTCTGAACGGCCGCGAGGAAATGCGACGACCGATCGATAGAGCGCTGGATGCCGTGGAAGGCCTGAACGCCACTCAACACGTCATCGATGCCATCGACGGAACCGACAACTTCGATTTCATGATCTCGGGGGTGCCGAACCTGGTCGGCATTCAGGACCCGATCCCGTACCTGCCGGACTATCACGCCGAATCCGACACCTTCGATCGTGTGAACGTACGTGAAGAAAAGAACACCGAAGCCATCGCGGCCGCGCTGGTGTGGAGCTTCGCCGAGAATCCGGATCGCCCCGCCCGGCGGCAGACGCGCGCCGAAGTGGAGAAGCTGGTGATCGACACCAAGCTCGACGAGCAGATGAAAACCTTCCGGCAGTGGGACGACTTCAAGGCCGGGAAGCGCGGGCTGTTTTAACCGCGGCTTCCAGCTTTCGATGCAGGCCTCGCGGCAGCAGGCGCGCCGACAGAATTGCCGAACCCAGCAGCCAGGTGCGCGAGTCTTTCAGCAGAAAGCCGGGCGCGCGGCCCAGGGCCTGGCGAAAAAGCCGCACTGCGGACGGCACGTCGCCGCTCTCGTAGGCGTAGGCTGCCAGCGCCCGGCGGAAATTCGCCCAGGAGAAACGCTCGATGGCCGCCAGTTCATCCGGACAGCGCAGCCGCATCTTGGCCATGATTCGTTCCCAGGCCTCCTTTTGCTGTTCCCATTTGCCGGTAAGCTGCCCGGGCCGTCTCCGGTAAAGAGTCGATACGCGCGGCGAACCGTGCAGGTTGCCGGCCCCGAGCAGCGCCAGACGCAGCCAGTAGTCGTAGTCAGAGGCAGCTCGAAGCTCTTCATCAAAGCAGCCCGTCCGTTCGCACGCCTCGCGGCGCATCAGGACCGTATTGGCGGCGATCATGTTTTCAATCAGGAGGTCGCGCAAGGTCAGCACGCCGGACCATCGCCGTATCGTGCGGCCCGTATCGCGGCCCGCTACATCCACCATGCGCACCGCCGAGAAGACCAGATCGGCTTCCGGCAGTGCATCCAGGTGCGCGACATCCTGCTGCAGTTTGCCCGCCAGCCATACGTCATCGCCATCCATGAAAGCGATCAGTTGGCCGCGCGCGCGGCGCAGACCGGCGTTTCGTGCCGCGGCAATACCGCTGTGTTGCTGACACGACAACATGATTCTCTCGTCCCGGATGTGCTCGATCTCGCGCCTGGTGCCATCCGAGGAGCCATCATCGATCACGATAAGCTCCAGGTCGGTCCAGGACTGCGAGAGCACCGAATCGCATGCCGCGCGCACGAACGGCGCGACATTGTAGACCGGAAGAATCACCGAGACGCGCGGATCAGGCACGTGCAACCCTGAGCGCGGCCCGCGTGATGTATCCGTGCAAACGAGCCGGCAACAATAGCCCGCTGAGCGCCGCGGCGCCCATCTGGTAGTTGCGGCGGTCAGCGAGAAAGGTCTTGGGAGCGCAAGCCAGCGAACCAGCCAGGGTCCGGACCGACTTGGCGTAGTCGCCGGCTTGATACCAGCCGTACGCAAAGAAGCGCCGCATATTGGAGCGCGCCTGCTTCTCGACCTGCGCGACCACTCGCGGCGCCAAATCGTGGGCTTTCCGGATCAGGCGATCGAAGTCCTGCTCCAGGGCCGGCACGTCGCTGGTAAGCTGGCCGGCGCGGCGGCGGTAAAAGGTCAGGAATTCGGGAATCGCCCACAAGCTGCCGGGCCGCCGTGCCGCCATGCGCAGCCAGGCGTCCAGATCGTAGTAGGCCGAGAACGCCGGGTCGATGCCACCGGCCGCAGTCAGTGCGTCCCGGCGCAGCACCGAGGCGGATCCATTCCCAATCACGTTATCAGCCAGCAGTTCGTCAAACGAGATGGGACCGTTCCAGTGTCGCGACGCGAGACCGGTGTCGCGGCCGTGTTCATCGATGATGCGCGACCAGGAAAAAGTGAGATCCGCTTCCGGATGGGCGTCCAGGAATTGCACGTGCCGCTCCAGCTTCGTGGGACTCCACAAATCGTCGCCGTCCAGAAGCGCCAGATAGTGCGCTTGGGTGAGCGCGATGCCTTCTCGCAACTGGGCAGCCGCCCCTCGATGCGGCGACCGAACGACACGCAGCCGCGCGTCAGCGATCGCGCCGGCGATTTGCGGCGTGTCGTCCGTCGAGCCGTCGTCCACGACCAGCAGTTCGAAGTCCGAAAACGTCTGCGCCAGCGCCGATTCGATCGCCGCGCCGATGTAGTCGGCCACGTTGTACGCCGTCATCACGATAGCCACTCGCGGCGGGGCGGGCATGCTGTATCAATAATACTTTGGCTTCGGCATTAGAATCGAAGATGGATGACTACCGCCTCGCCCCGCCTTTATCTGGAACGGCCCGGCCCCCTGATGTTCTTTTGGGGCACCTTCCGGCAGGCCTTCGTGGCGGCCTACGAAGACAACTGCTTCGGCGTCGCCAAAAGCGCGGCGTATTCAGCGCTGTTGGCGTTCTTCCCGGTTCTGGCCTCGATCGCCGCCATCCTGGCCCAGGTGAACGCCCAGTCGGTGGCGCGCGTGTTTTCGCGGCTCCTGTTTGAAGTGGTCCCGCCGGGCACCGAGGAACTGGTGCGAAGTCAATTCGCCGCGCACGGCCAGCGTCCGTTCTGGCTGATTCTCGCAGCGGTGCTGCTGTCCGCCTTGGCCGCTTCCGGCGCCATGATCAGCCTGATGGATGGCTTTCAGGCGGCCTACCGCCTGCCCTCCGGACGCCCGTTCCTGAAGCAGAGAGGCGTGGCCGTGCTCCTGGTCTTTATCGCGGCGGTGCCGGCCATCGGCTCGTCCATGCTCATTGTGTTCGGCGCTCGCACCGAACAGTGGATGTTGGGCTGGCTCGGGCTTCCGCCGGAAGCCGAGATCCGCACCGGCGTGATCCTGGTCTTCGGGTTGCTGCGCTACCTGGTGGCGCTCGCCGCGACGGTTTTGGTCACCGGACTGCTCTACTACGTCGCCCCCAACCGCCCGCTCAAGTTCAGCGGCGTGTGGCCGGGCGCGTGGCTTGCGACGTTCTTATGGTTGGCCGCGACGTCCGGGTTCGGCTGGTACGTACGCAACATTGCCAACTACAGCGTGCTGTATGGCAGCATCGGGGCCGTCATCGCGCTGTTGGTGTGGATGTATCTGATCGCCGTGATCGCGCTGATCGGTTGCGAATATAACGCCGTTCGCGAGCGCCTGCTCATGGGACTCTGAGCGGAGCGGAATCCGGCCCGGAGGCCGCAGATGCTTGGCGAGCCTTCACCCTGCTACGCTGAAACAATGTCGATCGGTTCCTTTCCGGGCGGCTTGCGGCAACCCAAGGCGAGATCCCTCCGGCGCGCATGATGGACTGGGAGCAATGCTTCGAAGGCGCGGCTGGAGCGGCGGTGTTGGCGTCCGCCGGCGTCCTGGCCTACGCGGTGCGCTACCCATCGTCGTCGCTGCTGGCGCCTTCGGTGTACCGGGGGACCAGCCAGCGCCGGGCCATCGCGCTCACTTTCGATGACGGACCCAGCGAATCCACGCCGCGGTTGCTCGAGATCCTGGCCAGCCACCGTGCGCCGGCCACTTTCTTCCAGTGTGGCGCCAGTGTCCGAAGGCTGCCGCAGGTGGCGCGCGAAGTGGCCGCGGCGGGTCACGAAATCGGCAACCATTCCGACACGCATCCGAAACTGCACTTCAAGTCGAGCGAATTCATTTACCGCGAACTGGCCGGCGCCCAAGAGGCCATCCAGCAGGCCACCGGCATCCAGCCGCGCTACTTTCGCGCTCCTTTTGGAATTCGCTGGTTCGGGTTACGCGAGGCGCAGCAGCGGCTTGGTTTAATGGGTGTGATGTGGACCGCCATCGCCGTCGACTGGAAGTGGCCCGCCGATCGAGTGATCGAACGCTTGCTGCACGGCGCCGGCAATGGCGCCATTTTCTGCCTGCATGACGGAAGACTGCTGGGAGCCAGCCCGGATATCCGGGTTACGCTCCAAACGGTCCGCGAAGTTCTGCCAAAATTGATGGAGAAAGGTTTTCATTTCGAAAAGGTGAGCGAAATCCTATGTCCAACCAAGAACTGACCGAGCGGGTCAGAGGAATCATCGCGGCCAGCCAGCATCTTGCACCGGAGAAGGTCACGGCCGACAGCACGTTCGAGGAACTGGGCATCGATTCGCTGGACGGGATCAACATCCTTTTCGCGGTGGAGAGCGAGTTCAATATCAACATCCCCGACGATGCCGCGCAGAGCATCCGCTCGGTGCGCGATGTCGTGGACGGTATCGCCAAGCTGCTCGATCAAGGCCAGGAAGGCCAAGCGGCCCTGAGAGCCTAGAATTCCGTGGCACCAATGCGAGCTCGCCGGACCGCATGACGCATCGCGTAGCCGTAACCGGCCTGGGCGTCATCTCGGCCCTCGGCCATAACTGGTGCGAATTCTGGCAAGCGCTCTCGGAAGGCCGGCCGGGAATCGCGCCACTGGAAGCCGTGGATCGCTCGCTGCTGCGATTCCAGAACGGCGCCGAGGTCAGAAACTACGACCCCGCGCGCCACTTCGACGAAAAAGAAATCGGATTGCTCGACCGTTTCGCTCAGTTCGGCGCGATTGCCGCCCGCGAAGCCGTCGCCGGCTCCGGCGTCCAGTGGACCGATGAGCTGCGCGAAAAAACCGCCATCGTCACCGGCTGCTGCGTGGGCGGTCAAACCACCGAAGACGAGGGCTTCGTCAACCTATATCGCAAGAACATTCCGCGGGTGAATCCTCTGACCATTCCGCGCACCATGGAGAACGCCGCGGCCAGCCGGATCTCGCTTGAAACCGGCGTGGTGGGCCCCACCTATACCGTGTCCACCGCGTGCTCGTCTTCCAATCACGCCATCGGGCAGGCCTTCTGGATGGTCCGCAGCGGAGCCGTGCGGATGGCCATCGCCGGCGGAAGCGAGGCCGTGTTCAGCCTCGGGTTTCTGAAAGCCTGGGAGGCCATGCGCGTGGTTTCGCCCGACACCTGCCGGCCGTTCTCGCGCGACCGGCGGGGCCTGATCCTGGGCGAAGGCGGCGCCATGCTGGTGCTGGAGCGTCTGGATTCCGCCCGCGCCCGTGGCGCCAAGATCTACGGCGAGATGGTCGGATTCGGAATGTCGTCGGATGCGTATCACATCACGCAACCTTCGGCGGACGGCGCCGCGCGAGCCGTCCGGGCTTGTCTTGCCGACGGCGAGATCAAGCCGGAGAGCATCGGGTATATCAACGCGCACGGAACCGCGACTCCGGCCAACGACGCAACCGAGACCGCGGCCATCCGCAAGGTGTTCGGCGCGCACGCGGACAAACTGGCGGTCAGTTCCACGAAATCCATGCACGGACACGCGTTGGGCGCGGCGGGCGCCCTCGAAGCCGTCGCCACGCTGCTGGCGCTGGGCCGCGGCGTGTTGCCGCCCACAGCCAACTACAATGAGCCGGATCCAGCCTGCGACCTGGACGTCATACCCAACCAGGCGCGCCAGGCGCAGGTGGAATACGCTCTCTCGAACTCGTTCGCCTTCGGCGGCCTGAACGCGGTCCTCGCTTTTCGTTCCTTGGTTCCTTAGTTCATTGGTCCATTCGTTCCTTCGCGTCGTCCGGACCACGCAACCAAGCAACCAAGCAACCAACGAACCAAGGAACCAACGAACCAAGACGTTATGATGGTTCTTGGGCACCATGGTTCCTCCCACGCCGGAGAGCCGGCTTCGATCCCGCATTTTCATGCTGGTTACGCTGCTGGTGTCGCTGGCCTGCCTGGGCTGGGCGCTGCACGGCGTTAGTTGGAGCGAACTTTTGGAAGACATCGGCGAGCTGGATTGGCGCTGGATCGCCGCCGGCGTAGCCGCGCAAGTGCTGGCCTATGTTTTTCAAGGCTGGCGATGGAGCCTGTTGCTGCGCCCGGTGGGTCCGGCTTCTACTTCGAAAGCCACCCGTGGCATTTTCATCGGCCTGTTCGCCAACGAAGTGCTGCCGCTGCGCGCCGGCGAATTGATCCGCTGTTTTCTGCTGAGCCGCTGGAGCCGTATCCCGATCTCGGTGACGCTGGCCTCGGCGCTCATCGAACGCATCTTCGATGGCCTGATGCTGATGGTCGGGCTGTTCTTCTCGCTCCACTACCTGCGCGGTTTCCCGCTCAGCCGCGGGCAGGCCCGGGGCATCGGCATCCTGACGGACAGCGCCATTTTCCTGGCGGTTTTGATCGTGATCTGCGGCGCCATCCTGGCCGTGGCCATGTACTGGCGCGAGCAGGCTCTGGACGCGCTGCTGGACGCGCGCCTGTTCAGTTGGGCGCACGTATTCATCGAAGATCTGCATCGCATCGGCCACTCCCGCTATCTGTACCTCTCGGCTCTGGTCAGCATTCCGCATCTGCTGATGCAGATCCTGCCGATCTACGCGGTGATGCAGGCCTACCAGCTCGATGAAGGTTCCTGGAGGGGAGCCGCGGCCCTGATGATACTGCTGCGTCTGGGATCGGCCGCGCCCCAGGCTCCGGGCAACCTGGGCCTCTTTCAGCTTTTGTCCACGCTCGGTCTGACGCTGTTCGGCGTTCAGCAAGCCATGGCGCGGCGCTTCACGCTCATCCTGTGGGCCGTGGTGACCGTGCCGCTGGTGATCGTCGGATTCATCGATCTGGTAGTCACGGGAGCCAAGATCGGCGAAGTCCACCGCGAGGCGCAAGCCGAGATGCGCGCGCGGCAGGACGAGCTCACCCGAACCTAAGCCGCCGGGTTCAGTGCGTCATGGCGTAGAGGATGTAGTTCACGCCGATGCGGATCGCCAGGCCCGCGAATCGTTCCGGGTACTGGGGTGAATCCGCCCATTCCCAGCCGTCGCCCAGATCCGAGTTGTACGAAATGGCCACCATGATGCGGCCCTTGTCGTCGTAGATGCCGCGCCAATGCGCGCCCACACCGCCGTCGTTGGGATTCTTCGCGCCCACGCGCAGATGCTCCGCGCCGGGAACCTGGAAACGATCGTCCAGATCGAACACGGTGTGGAAGATGGGGTCGTTATCCGGGATGTCGACAATAGGCCGGTCCGGGAAGACGAAGCGGATTCTCTTCTCGAACATCTCCCATTCGTAGTTGCCGTGAAAATCGTCGGCCATGAAGAAGCCGCCGCGCAGCAGGTAATCGCGCAGCACTTTGGCCTGCGATTCGGTCAAGCCCCATTCGCCCACCTGGACCGCATAGAGCCAGGGCCAGTTGTAGACGTCGTCGCCGTCTTCGAGACTGACCGGCTGCTCCACCGAGCGCACGTTCACGCGAGTCAGGCGCCGTACGGCTTGAGAGAAATGGCGGTCGGCGCGCGGATAATCCTGGGTCCAGAGCGAGAGGCCCTGCCGCCAGTCGCCATCGAACCGCCCGCGATAGCCGTCGTTTGGTCCGGGCGGAAACATCAGCCGCGCGAAAGTCCATTCGGACTTGTCCCGCCAATCGGGTGTCAGCTCGAAATTGTAGTACTCGACGCCGCGATATTGCCGGAAGGGTTTCTGGAAAGCGTACAGCACGCCCAGGCAGCCAAGTCCACACGCCAGTCGCAACAACTTGCTCCGCCAGCTCATCGCGTTCTTTCCGAAGAATACCACCTGCCCGGTCGCCGCCACTCCACGACCAACAGCCGGAGGTATGATCCGGGGAACCTTTAAACGTCTTTATGGTTGGATGGTTCGCAACCGCGCTCTAGTGTGCGGCGGCGGTTCGCAGCAGAAACAAGATGCTGGCGCCGGCTCCCCCGACGGCGGCGACTACAGCCACGTACTGCCAGACTGACGAGCGCGATGACGTCTGGCGAGTTCGTGGAAGCTGGCATCCACACGCGCCGCAATAGCCGATGTCGTCCTCGGCAACGCTGCGGCAATCCGGACATTGCTTTGCCATCTTGTTCTCCTGGTATGAAGATGGCTCGGTTGTTTGGATGGGGGATTCAGCCTCGAGTACTAGCTGGTACTGCGCGGCGCTGGACCGCGATTTTGGACCTCCCGGAGATAAGAGCTGGAGAAGTAACCGCTTGGCGGTGTACCTGACGCGATGCGCAGCGATCCGACACTAGTCCGCATAGCTCGCCCGGCTTAGCTCCAATCACTGCGACCCGGGCTGCGGTACTGGACCGCTTACGCCGGATGTTTGGCGAGTACCTGCTCGCGACGTCCCCCTACTGCGCGACGATCAACCGGGTGGTGTTGGCTTTCACGTTGTCCTGCGTGATCACCACCTCCAGGCTTCCGGATCTCGCTCCGTGAGGAACCGTGAAGTTGATCTGATACAGGCCCACGCCTCCTGGAGTCAGGCCGGCGAACGACACGTCGGCTGATTGCCCATCCACCGTGACCTGCGGCCGGGACTGAACGTCGGCCGGCGGATCGGACGGTGCGGCGGTTCCCGACTGCACCCCCGGCGTGGTCGCTCCCATGCCAACCAGATAGATGGTGAGCGGTTCATCGGGTTTGGCCGGCCGGTTCGTATCCACCAGGCTGTAGTCGGTGTGTTGCGCCACCAGTCTTCCGTCGGCAAACGCCACCGTAGCCGGAGTCACCGGCGCCAGATCGACGTCCTGCGGCAGCGTGATCTGATTGTTGACCGCCAGCAGCGCGGAGTAGGTTTGTTTGGGCGCCAGCTCCGAAGGTATCTGAACCACCAACTGAGTCTTGCTGACATAGAACAGAGGCGCGGGCAGTCCACCAATCAGCGCTTCAACTCCTTTGAACGCGGGCGGCAGAGGCACCGCGGCGGGTTGGTCCGGAGAATCCGCGAGGTTGTCTCCGTAGACCTGCGTTACCGTGCCCGGCGCGAGCGGCGCCCCGACTTGTGGGTTCAAGTTGTTCAACAGCCCTCCGGTCACGAGCAAAGGTCCCGCCCTGGCGTTGGGGTTTACGTTCCCGGCCAACTGCATTTCAGCCGGCGTGAGTGAACCCGATGCGGCATCGATAGTCACGGTCAGGCCGGATGACGGCGTGGCGGGCTGCCACGTCGCTGCATAGGCGGCCGTCTGGCCATCTCCGGTCAGAGAAATCGCCACATCTCCGTTGGAGAACGACGCCACCACGGAAGCACTCGTGAGCGCGTTGCCGCAGTTATCGACAACCTGGACCGCCAGTGTCGCGGGCCAACCCGCCGGCACTGAAAAATTATCGAATAGGCCAGTTTGCGCCAGCACTGTGCTGGAGGGAGTGCAGGTGGTAGCGCGGACGCTGGTCTGTGCCGTGTCCATCGCCGCGACAGTTCCGGGCGCCTGCAAAATCATCGTCACCAAGACGCCTCGTACGATGGCGCCGATCCCGATGTTCACGGTCCCGGTATAAATCCCCGGGCTCAAGGTCCCTGGAGTTACCGAGACTGAGATCTGCGCCGGGCTGGTCTGCGAGGTCGTGCCGGAGGCTGGTTTGACCGAGAGCCAGTTGGCTCCATCGTCGGTTAAGGTGGAAGCAAAAAAGCTCACTGGATCGGCGCTGGTGGTATTTACGGTGACCTGCTGAGCCGCCGGCGCCGCGCCACCCGAACTGGTAGCGAAAACAAGACCGGCCGGGTCGGGTTCGGGAACCGGCGGCGTGCCCGAGGGAGCCACATCGGCGACGACCACGACAAATTGCGGCGCGTTTTGGGACTGCGGGTCGCTGACTTGGATCAGCGCGAACTTGTCGCCGGCCGAGCTCGCCGCGGTATTGCTCAAGTGGACCGTGAAGGACGACTGATTGCCCGGCGTCGAGGTGTCATGGGTGTTCGTCAACGTCACCAGGTCGGCGCCCCGCACCGCCTGGGCTGTCCAGTTGACCGTAGTGCCCGTATCACCGAGATTCCGCACAAAGATCCGCTGCGTTCGCGAGCTTTGGTTCCCCTGAATTGTCGCGAATCGGACGCCATTCAGACTCAGGGACATGCTGGCGCCCTGGTCGGCAATGACCAGCGTGACTGGAATGTCGAACTGATCGAAGGGAGCCGCCAGTGATGTGGTGACACGGATCGCGTCCCGATAAGTACCGGCCTCGAGACCGTGGGTGTCCACCGTGACCGTCACCTGTGCCGGGTTACCCACCCGCACCGTCTGCGCCGACGCATCGACTCCGACAATCCAGGGGCTCTTGCCCACTACGGTCAGCGAGAACGGAATGGCGCCTGATCCACCTTCGTGGCGCAGCAGGAAGGTCTGTTGACGCGTGCCCGGATTTGCCGTGCGCCCGTGGAACCGGAGCAGCCCCGGGGCTACGGACAGGCTGGGCGGCGGATTCGAAACAGTCAGGGTCACCGCAACGTCCACGGGCGGCACCGCTGCGCCAGTGGCCGCAAGACTGACCCGAATCCGGCCGGAGAACGTTCCCGGAGACGACGTAGAGGAACCGAAGCTGACCTTCAGGATACTCGGCGTGGTGCCTGACTTGGGTGCAACCGTCAGCCCCGCCGGAGCCGCGCCGCCTTTGCCATCGTCCAGCTGCACCGTAAACGAGACTGGCGCGGCTGCGCTGGTCGACACGGTGAGATCCTGTGGGCCGGAAATGTCGCCGACGGTTGCATTGAACTGCAGCGCCGACGGCGCAACGATCAGCGTCTGAGTGGCTGCGCCGATCGTCACTGAGAACGGTTTCACCGCCGACGCGACGCCAAACGATACCGAGACAGTAGGATTGAATGTTCCCGTCCTGGAGGGCGTGCCGGAATAGATGCCCGTGTGCGGGTCAATCGTCAGGCCGATCGGAAGACCGCCCAGAGAAACCGACCAGACCGCACCTGAAGAGGGACCGTCGCTGGATTGAAACTGAATGGAATAGGGAACACCGACCGTAGCCGGCGGCAAGGGACTTGCGGTTGTGATCTGCGGGACGCCGATGGTGAAGGTCTTAGTTCCGGGAGAGTTGTTAGGTTCCTGCGGCGCGGCGCCCTTTACCGTAAAAGTATAGGTCCCCGCCGCGCTCGGCGTGCCCGTGAGATCGCCTCCCGAGGTCAGATTCAGTCCGGGCGGCAGGGAGCCTGCGGAAATGGACCACTGCAGAGGCGTCGTTGCGCCAGTGGCCTGAAAGACCACTCCCTGAATGACGTTGTTCAACGAGTAATATCCCGGCAGCGTAGTCGTGACCGTAATCGCCGCGTTCGCCCGGGGGGCAAACAAGAGCAATGAGACGAATAGACCTCCCAGCACGGGCCACTGGCTACGCCGGAAGGAATTTCGCAGAGTAACTAGAGTATCTAAGGTTGAATCCATAATAGAGGGAATTCCAATTATCTCGGATCGGCAGGCCGCCCCTTTGACTTGATACCGCCCACGGGGAGCCCGCCGGAATCGAGAATGGCAGCCGGCTACAACCGCTCTGGGTCACTGCGTCAAGGTAAAATTCGCCGTCTGGCTGGCACCGATCTCGCGGGAAAGATCCAGCGGCCCAGGTCAAACTCACGCCGGGCTTTCGGATGGACGCTGCCCGCGAGCGTCACGCTGCGAGTTTGCGCGCGAAGCCTGACCAGGGGAAAAAGAAGCACGCAGACCGGAACGGCCAGATGCAGGCCCGTGCACGTCATCTTGGTAGACCCAATCCGCAGTCAATAGGATGCATCGAACCACGGTGCGAAGGCCTGGCGCGGCCTCCGTCCTCCACATGGCTCAGTCATGGCCGGCGGCATGCGCGGCGTCTCCGGACTGCGGGAGAAAACCAATTGAGCGAATCAAGGCGCCGAGCGGCTCCGAATCCCGCGTCGGAAAGAACGGCGGATCGAACGTGATCTCGAAATCCTTCACTGCTTCCGCATCCGATGATACCGGCCAAGTGAACTTTTGGAATCCGCTTTTTGTGAACCGATATTCGACAATAGTCCGGCCTTGCGACGACACTCGCATGACCTGGTGAAGATTCTCTCCCTGATTTGGAAGCAGGTAGACGTCGACGGCAAACAGGCCGTCACCCCGAGGCTCTCGCAACCGGATTACGGATCGAGCAGATGCCCATCGGTAACTGACTACCAATCCCCTCCAGCCCGTCTTGAGCTGCCAGATCGGATTTGTTTCCGCGAAGTCCACATACGAAACCGCATGGCCGTCTCCCGGATAATCGTCTCTGAGCAACCGATGCCGGCTGATATCCCATGTCAGAAGGACCGATCCAGGGCGGCGAATGAGTTCCCGCGCCTCGGGGGCATCCACGCGGAAAACGGGAAGGTCGTATTTGTCGAGCACGTATCGGAAGAGACCCTCCTGCCCCCAGATATTAAAGTCGCCCGGTGTACCTTCAAAGACAACTGCTTTGGGGACTGGGGGTATTGGCAGACTGGTGAGGACCTGTGCGACATAGGGCCGATTCTCGTGCCCCAGGGCGAGAATTGGATTCCGCTCTTGGCGCAATCGCTCGTAGCTGGCTGGAATCCAGATGATCAGGAACAGAACGGCCCACCAGGGCTTGCTCTCGGCAACCGCGGCCACAACGATTGCGAACGCCAACAAGGGAACATACAGGTACACGCCGGAATGACGCTCGGGAAAGAGCAGCATGGGAGCCAGCAAAATCCAAAAACTGATCACGCCGAACGTAACCAGGCGCTGGCGCAGAAACAACACGCCGGCAGAAATGACAAGACCCGCCCAAGGCACGTAAAAGAGCTTTCCTCCGTAGTACAAGAGCGCGGCCCACATGCCGCCAAGCGTCAGGTGCGGCGTGTACCAGGACTCCGGACCTTTTGGCGCCATCCAGGCTTGCAGTCCGAACGAGAATGACAGGACAAAGAACGGTATCAGAAGCATCCACCGCGATGTAGCTCGATTCCTGGGAAACCACCACTCGTACAAAAGCAGCACGGCCGGCAGCATCAACTCCATTTCCTTGCTTTTGAACGCGAACAGAGCGCACAGCAAGCTCAGGAAGATGCGCTGGCGCTGATAAAGCAAGAGAGCGGCAATGACCCAAAAGCCGCAAAGCGTGTCGAACAAGTACATGGGCTTCCAGTAGGCGGGAAGTGTCGACATGTGCAGCGCAAAGAATAAAAAGCCCACGGCGGCGGCGGCTGGTCGAATTCCCAAACGCCTGAGAAACAGCCAGAGCATGAGCGACGTCGCGATGTGCACTGCCTGCAGGACCGCCACATAGGGCCAGAAGTGAAAGTGCGCGACCGAGCCAAGGATTTTGTAATAGAGAAGGCCGGCCGGCCGAACCATCAGTTCAAAACGCAGACTGACGAGCCCTTTGAGTGTTTCGGCCCACGGAACGAACCGCGCCAGCGCTAAGTTGGAGAAGTCGTCATCGCTGAAATAACTCTGGAACGCAAGCTTGCTGAAGGCTACGAAAAGGCCGATGATCGCAAATAGCGCCAGAGCGCTTACATAGTGCTCCCGAGGTCGCTTGAATCCGTGTGTCGGGCTGTCGGCCAAGTTGAACACGAGCAGCGTTCAGGATGCCACAGTTTCCACGCCTTTGCCGATTGAGCCGGCCGTTTGTGCGGCGGCGTTCGGGGCGAGTCATGAGCCCCACTCTATCGTGGGACAGCGGGCCGACAGGACGTATTACCTTGCCGGTTGGAGACTGTCCAGTAATCTTTCGAGCGCGGGCTGCCCAGGATGCTGCTCGATCGCCTGTCTCATCTCGCGCCTCGCATCGTCCAACAATCCAGCGCGGCCGTACTCAACCGCCAGTTGCAGATAGGTCGATTTCCCCGCCGCCAATCCTTGGAGTCTGGCCGCCGTGGATGCGTCCACGATGCGGAAGCGCGCGGGAGCTTCCGGAGGCTTCTCCAGCGTGACGTGTTCGTTTCCTCGCAGGGCAGTTATCTGCCATTCATAGGTCCGGTCGCGAGCCAACACTCGATCGCAGATCCATGCGGTTGTGGCGAGATCCGGACTCTCGGCGGCCGGCACGCCGTCCAAGGCGAAGACCTGCACTTTATAGTTCCACCCTTCGCCGAGCGGCTTCCATAGGAAACTCGGCTGCTGGCTGAGCACCGCTGTTCCCTTCGGCGAAAGGAGGGCGGCGCTGGCGGGTGTGTCACGTCCCATGAGCACCTCGCGCGGCGGATTGAGCTCCTTGACGAACTCAGGCTGCGGGATGCTGCCCGTGCGGAGTGCATCCTCTACGGATCGATCCCGGCGTTCGAACCAAACCGTGAGACCGATTGTCGCGAGTATAGCCGCTGCAGCGGCGTAGGCGAGCCACATGCGAGCTGTGCGGTTAGTGCGTGGCCCCGCCGCGCCCAGCGCCGCGCGAAGATCTGATTCCATCGTTGCAGCGCCGAGGCGTTCCGCAAGCTTCGAGCGGCATTCCTCGCATTGCGCGATATGTTCATGGACACCGCGCACTTCGTCCGGAGTGAGGAGCTGATGCTCGTATCCGAACAAAGACTCTGGCGGAAGATGGCTGGACGGGTTCACCGAACGCTCCCTGCCGATTCCGAGTGTTTGACAGCCCCCATATTACCTTTCCGGCCCCAAACGCGTATTTAAACGCTTCCTTGCCGCCATGCGAAGGTTGATCACCTGCTGGCGGGTACAGCCGAGCAGGCCGGCGATGCGATTGTCGTCATACGGCAATTCGACCCATATCGCGGCGAGTTCCGCTTCGCTCACTTCGAGAGCGCCGGCAACTTCGGCGAACGCGGCGATGCCCGCGGCGGTGAACAGCGCCAGCGCCGAATTGCCGCGGCCAACCCGCAGGTTGAGCAGCAGCGCGACACGTTGCGCGCGGGGCAGCCGGCGAACCTCGTCCCACAGCCGCGCTGTGAACCGGCGCCGGTCCATGGCCACTTCGGCCCCTGGGCCGGGGGCGGGGATTTCGTTCAGATCCACAGCATCGGAATCGTCCACCGGATCCGGGGGAATGTGCCAGACCCGCACCACGATCGCCGCCAACGCATCGAACTCCACCGCGGCGCCCGCGGCTTTGAGAATCCGCTGCAGTACCGTAGCCAGATTGCGGTCGCCTTCCACGCCTTGCGCCAGTTGCTCCAGAACCCTCGCGTCGGCGATTCTCGAACGGGATGGCGATGCTTGTAGCTCGCACCAAGTTCGCCCGTCCGGCCCATCGCTGAGGCGAAACGCGGGCTCGTGCCGCAACACATAGATCACTTGCCTTCGCAATCGCGCCCGGCCGGGCCGCCTGCGCCGGAAATAGTGATTGCAAGCGTTCGTGGCTAGCACGGACACGTAAGCTGGAAAATCTTCGATTGCGACCGAGGCGGGGTCGGCCTTCATGCGGCGCAGATGCAGAAGCAGCTCGAGCCGTGCCTCCGAGCACACGTCATCTATGTCGTCCCACAAACCCGCCAGCCTCCGGGAGACGGCGCGGCGAATAATGGGATCTGCGTTCGCCACGATCAAATCGCCCAGACGCTCCCGCTCCGCCGATGCTTCCGAGGCGTCGACGTAGGACTTGAGCAGTTCGTCCATCGCTCGCTCAGTTGGGACTGCCGACTACTTCGAATGCCGCCCAGTAAAAAGGATGCGAATACTTGCCGCCGCCGATCAGGCCGAGTGCGGCATTCCGGAGCGAGGCGGCCTTTCCGAGCATGGACCCCGAGCGACGGCCCTCCAGCAGCCCTCGGTGGAACCGGATCATCAGGTCCGAATCGCTGGATGATTCTACTGGCCACAGACTCGCCACGGTGGTGGGAACGCCCGCCACGAAAGCGGCCCACAGCATTCCGTCAATTCCTTCGCCAGGCGGGGCGCGGCCACGGGCGGTTTCGCAAGCCGACAACACCAGTACGTCGGCCTTGAGATTGAGCGCCATCAGTTCGCGCGCCTCGAAAATACCGTCCTCGCCGCCGGACTTGGCGAGGAGCACGCGGGAGTACATGGGACTTGCATTGTCCAGAACCGCGTGCGAAGCGAGATGCAGCACTCTGTACCGCCCGGCTTCTGCCTTTAAGGCAGCTTCGGTGGCTGCTTCGCCCGTCAGAACCCGGCTGGCTTCGGAGCCATACAAGCCTTGAATGGCCCGAACCTGCCGGGCCGCTTCCGGCAGCCGATCATGCCCGGCCGGGTCCCCGAAGGCCAGCAACTCGCGGTCGGCGGAAGTCTGACTGCGGCCCCGGGAGATGCGCATCGTTTCGCGAAGCACGGCCATCGACGGCGAGTAGGACACCGCCGCGTCTTCGATCAAGAAGTGCTTCTCACGCGGCTGCAGCGCATGGAACGGTATATCCCAGAGCTGCTCATCCGGAATGACGATCAGGGCAGTCTGGCCCGACAGGTCCGCTTCCACTGGACCCAGCAATATACGGTACAGTTCCCGTGCCGCCGGCGCATAGCCCAGATCGTGCGAGGCAAGCTGGCGGTTGAACTCGGAAGCCTTCGCGGCCAGTGCGGCTTGGCCGATGCCGAGCGCCGCCACGCGCGGGCGTGTCCCAGGCTTGATCACAAACACGTACGTGTTGGCGGGAGTGACCAGGTAGTTGAGCACCAGGGCACGGGCCTCCGCCGCGGTCTCCTCGATCTGGGCAACGCTCAGCGCCGGCGCCACTCCGCGCTGGAAAGCCGTCTCGGGGTGAGCGGCATAGAGCGTGCTTTGCAGAGCGGCGAGTTCACGCCGCGCCCGATCGAGCTCTGCCCTCGGAGCCGGCGCCTCGGGTTGAGCGGCGATCTGAAGATTCAACGCCACCAGCCGGCTCTCGATGCTTCGTTCGGCTCGCCGCTCCTCGGCTGTCAGCGCCTTATTCAGATCCACACGGCCGGAGCGAAGAATATCACCCAACACCCGCGACTTGGATCGCTCCGTAAACTCGAGCGCCTCTTCCGTTTTGCCGGCTGCCAGCGAAATGGCGACTCGTTCCTGGTAGGGCTCGAGTTTGTTGGCAAAATAGGCCGGCAGTGCCGACGGCGGCGCTGTCACGCGGGCGCGCAGGGATTCGATGGTAGCGATCGAGGCGTCGAATTCTCGGGCCGCTTCTTTGTCGCGCTGGAGACGGCGCAACGCCTGGCCCACCGCCAGTTGTGCCTCCCAAAGCGTTTCCGGCCGATCGATGCTGGCGAGCAGGTTCTCGGCTTCCCGAGCCAGGGCCAGCGCTTCATTCACATGTCCCAATGCCAGCTTCATATGCGCCAGCTCGGACAAAGTGCCCGCCAGGTTCGGCGTATCCGAAATTTCACGCTCGATCGCGGCGGCCTGGCGCATCTCGGCGTCGGCCTCCGCGTAGTGCTTAGAGCGGAACGACACGCGCGCCAGCCCGACGCGCGCCTCCGACTCCACCAGCCGGTAGGAGCTCGCGCGCGACAGGTCGAGACACTCGCGATAATGCCGCGCAGCTTCCTGCAGATGGTTTGCCGACAGCATCTCGGCGCCGAGGTTCTTGTGTAAGTCGGCGTCGATGCTCTTGTCGCCGACCGTGCGATTCAACGCCACCGCCTTGGTGAAGAACGCGATGGCCTGCTCGTGGTCGCCTTGCGCGGCGTAAACCAGACCGATATTGTTGGTCGCCTCGGCCACCGCCCAGCGCGCGCCGATCCGTTCATCGGCCTGAAGCGCTTGCCGATAGGCCTGCAACGCCGGGCGGTAATTTCCGCGATAAGTCTCGATCACCGCGATGTTGTTCAGCGCGTTTCCGAGCCGCGAATCGTCGCCCAGCCTTTCAGCGATCGCCATACTTTGCCGGCTGTACTCCAAGCCGCGCTCATAGTCGCCCAGCTCGCCATATCCGATGCCAAGATTGTTCAGCGCGACGGCGCGCCGCCGGTCGTTTCCAAGCGCACCGAACTCCCGTTCCGCCCGGTCCAGATATTCCAGCGCGAGCAGCTTGTCGCCCAATTGCCGGGAGGCGTTGCCCAGGTTGTTGAACGCCATCGCGACTCCGGCGCGATCGCCCAGTTTCTGCCGGATCTCGAGCGCGCGCTCGATGGTTTCCTTCGAAGCCTGGAAATCGCCTCTGCGGTACTGCACGTTCGCGATCTGCTGCAGCGCGTCGGAGATGCCTTTTTGGTCGCCCAGTTTCTCGCTGATCGCCAGGCCCTGCCGCGCCAGCTTCTCGGCGTTATCGTAGTTCGCCTTGCCGTATTCGACGGCGGCACTGCCGGTCAACGCGGCCGCCTGCGATTTCTCGTCGCCCGATTGAACCGCCAGATCGAGAGCGCGCCGATAAGCCCTCATTGCCTGGTCCCACTGATTGGCGGTGGCGGCCTGATCGCCTGCCGCGAGAAGATCCGCGAGTTCGCTGGTCTGCGCCGCGCAGGTCCAGGTCAACACGAGCAGAGCCAACGTTACCATGAACCGCACGCCATGATTGTACGTCGTGCGACACCTGTGCCGCCCGTGGAACCACCCTAAAAAACCGTCCGACCAGTTAGCCGCGGCGAGCGAAGGCTTTCCGGAAAACGAGCGCCAACAGACCCAAACCCGCCGTCGCCAGTGTCGAAGGCTCCGGCACCGTGCTGGGCGTGTCGCCAGGTAGGGTGACCTCTCCGGGAGTGGTCAAAAATCCCGAGGTTTGATCCATCGTAACGCCATCCGGTAGGTCGAAAGAGATCAGAGCCGTATGGGAGACACCCAGGGTAGCCGACCCGTTGGCATTCCCAGAGATGTTGAAAACGAATTGGTACTCAGTATGAGTTGCATCAACCGGGAACGTAACGGAAAGATCGTAAGGGAACGCCAGGTCTGTGTTACCGAAAAAGGGCGTCGGATCACCTGCCTGGACGTGGGCGCTGGTCGGGCATCCGTTGAAGGTACGATCCGCCAGGTAGACCTGCGTGCAAAAGATGTTAGCCGAGAAACTGACGCCGTTCAGTACCGGGTCCCCGAGCGTGTCGAAGACCCCGGCGATCATCATGTGTATGGTGACATCGCCGGATCCCGAGAAAGCCTGATTCACAATCAAATCGGCCGCCGCCACTTGGCCACTGCCGTCCGGGGCACCCATCACGTCGAAACCCAGAGCCCCGTGAAAAAGATCCGCGTAGGCTCCTGGTACCTCAGCCAGACTGCTCGACGTTTCTTCGTCGCCGATGGTACCCGAAGGGGAATGCAACTCGGCCACAACGATGAATGCGCCAGGAGTAAAGAGATCCAACTTGATGGGATCGACAATGGGGCCAGCCTGTGCCACACCTCCCGCAAACACAATCCCGAGCAGTAGCGCCGCCCATGGCCTGGCATCCATCGTCATTCTGGTCCTCCGTGCACCGTTAGGTGTCTGACTTCGCCGTCGCATGATCTGAGGAACCATCGCGCGAGATATTACCTCCACTCCCAAGGATCTCGAACGCGGGCTGGGTGAAAGCGTCGGCTGGCGCTCAGCGCCTTCGGCAACTTCCTGTGGATGAATTCCGGGCAGCACAGAGAACGCGGTTTGGTACAATGTTAGCCACGCGGAGGTCCCACCGAATGCGAGCGTACGCGACTGGTTTGATGCTCCTCTGCGCGGCATCCGCCGCCGCAGCACCCACCTTCACCAGAGATGTCGCGCCCATCTTTTACAAGAACTGCGTGAGTTGCCACCGTCCTGGGGAACTGGCTCCCATGTCGTTGCTCGATTACCGGTCGGCTCGTCCCTGGGCCAAGGCGATCCGGGCAGCGGTAGCGACGGGCAAGATGCCGCCCTGGTTTGCCGATCCCCGGTACGGGCATTTTTCCAATGACACCCGCCTGAAAGAGCAGGATATTGCCACGGTCAAAGCGTGGGTGGACGCAGGCGCGGCCGAGGGCGACCCCAAGGATCTGCCCGTGCCCCCAAAGTTCGTTGAAGGATGGCGTCTGGGAAAGCCCGATCTGGTTATCGACATCGGACAGGACTTCCGGGTGCCTGCCGGCAAAGACCTGTACAAGGATTTCGTCGTTCCCACAGCTTTCACGGAAGGCAAGTGGATTCGCGCCGCCCAGGTCCTGCCGGGAAACCGCAGGCTGGTTCATCATGTGCATGTCTACGTGGTGGCGCAGGGTACGGATGCTGATTCCCAACAGGAGGCCAAGTTGGCGGTGGCCAACCGGGTACCGTCGCTCGCCGGCTTCGCGGAAATTGAAGACGGGTTGACGCGGGTTCGCGAGGATGCCCCGGTGATCAACGACGCCTGCGCCGCCAACGCGAATCTTCCCAATTTGAGCGGCTTTGAGGAAGGATCGCTGACCACCATGCTGCCGGGCAAGCCGCCGGACGATTTCGACGTGTTCGGCGACGGCAGCACCGCCAAATACATACCCGCCGGGGCCAAGCTGCGGTTCCAGATCCACTATGCCAAAGTCGATGAGGCCGGTACCGATCGGACCAGCGTTGGGCTGTACCTGGTAGCCAAGGCGCCGGAGAAGCCGTTAAGACGCGTGGATCTGCGCAATCGATTCTTTCTGATTCCCGCGGGCGCTGGAAATCACGAGGTGAAGCGGTGCTATGACGTGGAGCAGGACAAGCTGCTGGTGGCGATCACGCCGCACATGCACTACCGAGGCAAGGACGCAACCTATGAGCTGATTCACGCCGACGGCAGACATGAGATTCTCCTGGTGGTCCCGCATTACGACTTCAACTGGCAGTTACAGTACCGCTTCGAGAAGGCGATCCTGATGGAAAAAGGAAGCCGCATGGTAGTTACGTTCCACTACGACAACAGTCCGAACAACCCGGCAAATCCGGAGCCGTCCAAGGCGATTCGCTGGGGCGACCGGACCGAAGACGAAATGATGGTCACCTGGACCGAGACCATCAATGTTTCCCCGGCCGGTTCTTCCTTGAACGCATCCGCGGGGAAGTAACCGGGAAGAGCTCTTAACGCAGGCCCTGTAATGCAGCCTGGCGAATCGCCGGGTCGGGGCTCTCGGCAGCCTTCTCGAAATGTTCGCGCGCCTCGGAGGCATTTCCCTGCTGAGCCAGAATCTTTGCCAGCGCCAGTTGTGCGTCCGCCAGATCGGGTTTCAGCCGCACCGCCAGCCGATAGTGGTCCACCGCTTCGCGGGTACTTCCTCGCGCTGCCAGCAGGTCGGCCAGGTCGCTTTGCGCCTGAGCGCGATCCGGAGCCAGTTGTACGGTTTTCCGCAATTCGGCTAGCGCGCCATCGTAGGACTTGGTCAGCAGCAGAAGGAGGCCGTAGCCATGGTGAGCGTCCACATAGGCGGGGTCGCTGGCGATTGCTTTCTCGTAGTGGTACTTGGCTTGGGCATAATCGCCGCCACCCGCCAGCAGACTCGCGAGATTGCTGTGCGCGGCCGCCAGGTCGGGCTGAGTGCGAATCGCGTCGCGAAAGGCCTTTTCCGCACCCGTCTGGTCTCGTTTCTCCAGCCGAAGCAGCCCCAGTAGATTGCAGGCTTCCGGCTCATCGGGATTGGCTGCCAACGCGGACTGGAGCGCCGATTCCGACTTGTCCAGGTTTCCGAGGCGCAGATAGACGTTGCCCAGGTCGGTCAGAACGCCCGAATCCGTCGGCCCGGTCTCTGCCTTTTCCAGCGTCGCCGCGGCGCGCCCCAACTCCCCGGTGTCCACCAGTGCCGAGGCGAGCTCTTTCAACGCGGGTCGGAAATCCGGCTGGCGGCGAAGGGCTTCCTCGAACCATCGAATGGCTTCCTGTTTCCGCCCGGCCTTGGACTCAGCCTTTCCGAGTTCGAAATAGAACTCCGGCCTGACGGGATGGTTCTTATCGAGAGACTGCTGGAGCCGCGGGATGCCCGCCTGCAAACCGGCGCCGTTCTGAACTTGCGCGATTGCCACGTACAGCTCGTTGTCGGTGGTCTCGGCAAGCGGGTCCGGATAGTAAGGGACCACGGCGCCTTGGTAGGCGTGCTCGGCGGCCGCGTCCGTCTCCCGAAGTGGAGCCAGCAGGTCGCCTGCCGGCGCAGACCGTTGAATGAAATGGTCGGTCATCACTACGTGCACGGCGTCGTCGGTCCGCCGCTTGGGCATGTGGCAGTCAACGCAATTCATCCCAGCCTTGGTGCCAGACGGATGAGCGGTCGCGTGGCAAGTGCGGCAGACCGAAGTGTAGTGCTGGCTAGCCTCTGCTCCGCGGAGCGACTGATGCGGATTGTGGCAGGTGGTGCAGGTCATCTGGCTGGATCGAAAACACGCCGACTTGCGCAGGCGATAGGCGGCGTGCGCGACTTCGAACTTGCCATCACGGATTTGGCCTGGAGCGTGGTCGAAGTACACGGCGTAGTCGCCGAGCGGCTCTCCAGGCCGATAAGAAAACGGCTCGCGATCGAAGCGGCGAAGCATGCCGGGCAGTTGCCGGCTGGTGGTTTCCAGGTGGCACTGCATGCAGACGTCCAGTTGTCTTTCTCTGCTCAGGCGAGCGGGATTCAGGATTGAGCCGCGAATGGATTCCACCGTGGCGCGGCCAGACTGAGCGGCCTGGACGTGCTGCTGTCCGGGACCGTGACATCGCTGGCAGTCGATGCCCTCCGGCAAAGCGCCCGTTAGGATTGGCTCGTTGCCGCCGGAAGTTGGGCGCTCGTTCAATCCCGGATAGCCATTGTGACAGAACAGGCAGTCATACGAGATCGCACGGCGGAAATCGCGCTGGTCCGGCCGGTCGTAACCGGGACTCATGGCCCAGTAGCCGCCTTTTTCGGCGTACCAGCTCACTGGAAGTTCAATGAGCTTCCCTTCCGGGCTGCGATGCAGGTAGGTGCGGGCATGGTTGCCGGAGCCGATGACAAAGTCCACTGCATACTCGACCACATTGGCCGGTTGTCCGTCGAAGCCGAGCTGGTGGCGGCGCTGGTACAGTTTTCCATCCCGCTCCAGCATGGTGTAATACCGGTCGGAGTCGCGATGGTAAAAGACGTTGTGGCTGCTGTAGTCCTCGACCGTGCTTTCAGGGCGAGGACGATACAACGACCGGCCCATGCCTGTGAGCCGGTATGTCTTGGCGATCTCTGAATGACAGCCGGCACAGGCGCCCGGATCGGCGTAGCTCGACCGAGCCTCGGCCGCCGGATGCGACGGCTTGCGCGTGAGCAGAAAAAAGTAGCAAGCGGCCGCAGTCAGGGCGATTACGCCCAGAACTACGGCCAGCTTGCTTCGAAAACTCACAGCTCCATCCAAGCACACTCGCGCGTGCGCCGGACAGCGAAGCCGAGGCCGGGCGCGACGGCACCCGGCTTCGCGAGCCTCAGTAGTTCAACCGAAGGGCGAATTGAACCAGCCTGGGATTGTTCAGTTGCGAACCGATTACCCCAAAGGTGGTCGTTCCCAAGGCGACGCCCGGCCGTCCGAACTGCACGCGATTGAAGAGATTAAACACCTCCGTGCGGAACTGGAGCTGGAAGCGCTCGGTTATAGCCGTGTTCTTGAAAACCGTGAAATCGTAGTTCGCGACTCCATCCGTGCGGACGTCGGGCAGGTTGCGTCCAGCGTTCCCGAAGGTAGAGGCCGCCGGCGTGGTGAAGTCTGCAACATTGAACCATTCATTCAGCCGCGACTGCGCCGACCCATCCAGCTTCGCGCTTTGGCCTGTGCTGTTCGGCCGCGAGAGGCCACCGAAGGAATTCGTGAGATTCACCGCCGTGGACAACCCCAGCGGGAAACCGCCCTGGAAGGTAGAGATCCCATTGATTCCCCATCCGGATACCAGCTTCTCCGCCGGCCCGTGGAGTGAACTGAGATACTTCTTCTGCTTTCCGAAGGGGAAGTCGAGAACGTAACTTATCACCAGGCGGTGAGCGACGTCGAAACTGGATAACGCGCGCTCCGCGGCCAGGTTGTAGTTGTTCGCTGCGACGCTAAAGGACGAAGTGGATTGGCCTCCTTCCAGCCAGAACGTGTCCGTTTCGCGGTCGGCAATCAGCTTGGACCAGGTGTAGGAGCCCGAGACCGTGCCACCTTCGGCGAAGCGTTTCTGGACGCGCACCTGCATGGAGTGGTAGATGGAGTTCCGGTTAGACTCTCCAAAACTCACCCCGTCGTACTGCGGGAACGGGCGCAGAAGCTGTCCCTGCGCGACGGTGGGAGCAGCCAGGATTCCCGTGGTCACTAGTCCGTAGAACGGGTTGGGAACCTGTTTCTGGAGCACGGCGCTGCCCAGAGCCTGGTTCTGCGGCGAGAGCTGGTTTTGATCGATCGCGCCCGCAAGATGGGTGCCTTTCGCGCCGGCGTAGGCGACTTCGATCACAGTCCCGCCGGCAAGCTCCCGCTGAACGTTGAAGTTCCACTGTTGAATATACGCCGCCCGAGTTTCCACCCCGTTCGCGGTGAGCTGGTATCCGCTGCTGACAGACTGGGCGATGGCTTGGCCCAGCAGGGCGGTCTGGTAACTCGGATCGCGCCCGAGCGGTGCGAGCAAGCCATTCGGGAACGGATTGCTCAAGACGGCGTTCGGCGTCAGGCTGCCATCCAGGGTGGATGCCCAGTTGGTAGTGGTTTGGGTAAGCGGACCAATGCTTCCGCCCCCGAGTATGTCGTATTGAGCCGGGTAGAAGATACCGTAGCCACCACGGAGCACGGTCTTATCAGTGAGGCGGTAGGCGAAACCTGTGCGCGGCGCAAACAGGAGGTAGTGCGGATTCTGATTGTAACGATTTTCGTGATCTGACGAGTTAACCAGCCCCAGCCGGCCCTTGAGCGGCAACCCGGTGTATGCGGCCGCTGGACTCACGGCATTCGGGAGAAATACGTCCATGCGGTCGAATCGCTCGGTGTAGGGAATGGTGGGTTCCCAGCGGATCCCGAGGTTGATGGTCAACTTCCGGCTCAGTTGGAACGTGTCAGACGCATAATATCCCTGATAGTACTGCCTGGTAGCGTAAGGCGCCGGTTCGTTTGCGTTCCCACCCGATCCGAACCCCAGCAGGAACGAGGCATATCCGGAGCCGGTGCCGGCGGGAGCAAACGGATTGGCCGAGGTGAAGAGATTGTCGAAGTTGTAAGAGCCGCTGGCATTCTGGCTTTGGCTGTAGTTGGTGTCCATTCGCCGGACTTCGCCGCCGAACTTCATGGTGTGACGGCCCTTGATCACAGTAAGACTGGGCGTGACCGCAAGAATGAGATTGTCTTGCAAAATCACGCTGCCCGTTCCGGAGATCGAAGCTATGTTCTGGATCACCGGGTAGGGGAAGGTGCGATACACAACCGAGTTGTTGAGACTGGCGGGCTGCCCGAACGTCGTGAGGTCGAAACCCAGGCTGGACGGGGAGCGATCATAGACGTACCGCACGCCCGAAAAACGAAAATCTCCAACCACTGACGGACTGAACACGTAGGTGTCGCCGAGCACCAACTGTTGAGAAGTCACGGTTTCCAGCCCGATATCCGGGTGAGTCTTGTTTTGGAATGGATCGATGGGGATGTTGTTGTACCACCAGCGCGTATAACGGCCGAACAAGTGCTGCTTGTCGCTGACGTTCTGATCCACCCGGCCATTGATCTGGTTGCTATCGCCGCCGATACTGGCGTTGGTGGAGAAGTTCAGGCTGTTGGTGAATGGCTGGCCCGGTATATTGGGGTGTGCGAACAAGTCCCGCATAGCCAGAGCCGTCTTATCCATGCGGCTGAGCGGGATCAAGTTGTTGTCGAACGGGCGGCGCAAGACGGTTTGGCCGGGCGCGCAGGGAGCGTTGCCCAGGACGCCGCAAGTGGTCAAGGGGTCGTAGATAGGAATCAAAGCGCCGGAGGCGCTACGCAGATTCGAGAAGTCGCCGTTGCGCCATTGGTCGGTCGGGACGCTCAGCAAATACGATTGCCCCTGACGCTGTCGGAAACCTTCATAGCCAAAGAAGAAGAACGTCTTGTCTTTCACCACGGGTCCACCGATCGTCCCTCCAAACTGGTTCTGGGTGAAGGGAGGACGCGCTACGCCGGTCCGATTGTTGAAAAAGTTGTTGGCGTTTAGGACCTTGTTTCGCAGGAACTCATAGGTGCTGCCGTGGAACTCGTTCGTTCCGGACTTGGTGGTGAGATTGATAACTCCGCCCGCAAAACGGCCGTACTCCGGGCCAATGTTGTTGGTCTGCACACGGAACTCTTGCACCGCATCCTGGGCCGGAAGCATGGTGGTCAGGTTAACCAGGAACAGGTTCACCGGACCTCCGTCGATGTAGGTGACACTCTGGTTCCCAAAACCGCCGCCGATCTGGAAGTTGCCGACACCGAAGATATTCTGACCGGTGGGATTGGTCGAGGAGAGTCCCTGCGGCACCACGCCAGGCACCAGTGCGACCAGACCGAGCACGTTGCGACCGTTGAGCGGCATCTCGAGAACTCTTCTCGCCTCGACCACTTGTCCAAGCGAGGTCGTCTCGGTTTGAAGTAACGGCGCATGGGCTGTGACTTCCACAGTCTGGCCAACCTCTCCGACCTGCATCGCCGCGTCGTTGCGGACCACACCCTCTACCTGGACCTCGATGTTGTCGCGGGTCATGCGCTTGAAGCCGGTTTTCTCGATGTCCACCCGATAGCGGCCTGGAATCAGGTTGACGAACTGGTAGTTGCCTGATTCGTCGGTCTCGGCTGTGCGACGCTCGGCGGTGCCAAGGTTAGTCACAACTACCGAAGCGTGGGGCACGGTGGCTCCCGTCGAATCGGTGACTGTCCCTACGATTGAGCCGAAGAATGTCTGTGCCTGCACCGTGCAAAGCAGAGCAGAAATTGCGATCAACAGATAAGCCAATCTCAGCGCGAGACCCCTCATTACGTGAGGAGAGGTTAAGTTCGTCATGGTACCGCCTCCTAAGCAGCATGGCCGATTGTCAAGTCCGAGTGCGTCTCTTCGCCGATCCTAGTGCAAAACGTTTCAACAAAACTGGTCTCAGAGGACGCTATACGGAAGACAAAGCGAGTCGAGGTAACTTATCTCGTTTTCCGAGCGGAAGGCAACAGAAAATAGACTGTTTCAATTTTGTTTCACTCGCAGAAATCGGGCAAAGTGCGTGCTAATTGCAATGACCATTAGAATCCGGGCAAGGAAGGCCCGCGAGGACTGTACTACTGGCTTGATGAGACGACTTCAATTTGTTTCAAACAGAGAAACACGGACCGGCTTAGAAGTCCGTTCACCGACCTGGTTCCAAGCCAGCGTTACAACCTTGATTGGGTCCGAGTCGCCAACCTCGAACCGATTCGATCCATTGATGCCCGATCCAGCTCTCGTGCTAGCATGGTTTCCGGAAATGAATCAAGGCTCAGGTGGAAGCCGCGGGAGGGCAAGGTCCAATCAACTATGACAGCCATTCTGACCAGAAAGCGCTTCCTGGAATTGGCAACCCCGGCGCTCTGCAGCATTGCGGCACGCGGGCAGAGCGCCGACCGTCTCACCGCCCGCCAACTCGTCGAGCGGATCCAGCGACACGTCGGAGTTCCCTGGCAATCTTCCACTGTCGACACCTTCAAGGCCGGCAATCCGGATACGCCACTGAAGGGTATCGCTACCACGATGATGGCGACGCTGGACGTGATCGAGCGCGCCGCCCGATCCGACAAGAACATGGTGATTACTCACGAGCCCACGTTCTACAATCACGAGGACAACACGCAGAGCTTCGCCGGCGACAAGGTGTTGGCGGCTAAACTGGATTTCATCGCCAGGAATGACATGGTGGTCTGGAGGTTTCACGACCATTGGCATGCCCGGCGGCCCGATGGAATCACAACCGGAATGGCCAAGGCGCTGGACTGGGAAAAATACCGAAGCCAGGAAGGCGAAGGTCTCTACGACTTGCCGCCCGCATCGCTGGAACAAATGGCCCGGCAAGTCCAGAATCGGCTAGGTATTCGAATTATCCGCGTGGTAGGGGATCCTGCAATGAAGGTTCGGAGGATCGCTTTGAGGCCCGGCTATTCGACTCTGGCGGCTACCATGCGAGCGTTCGCCCAGCCGGACGTCGACGTGCTCGTGATCGGAGAAGCACGCGAGTGGGAAGGCGTTGAATACACTCAGGACCTCATTGCCGCAAACCACAGGAAAGGCCTGGTGATTCTCGGTCACGTGATGTCGGAAGAAAGCGGGATGCGGGAATGCGCCGAGTGGCTGAAGACCTTCGTGACCGAGGTGCCGATCGAGTTCATCGCCGCAGGCGAGCCGTATTGGATGAGGCGGTCGTGATCCAATCCCAGCAAACGCATGACCCCGCCGCCCGCAGCCGACCTGGCGTTTTGATTGCGCGGTTCACCGACCGAAATGACCCTAAATCCGGCCGTTATAGTGAAAGGCTCACAACACCAATCAGTTAGGAGCTCTTCCAAGGCTATCGAGTGCGGCCGCAATAGCGAAGGTTCGCACTGATTGTGTTCACCGTTAGAAACAGATCCACGCGCGGCCGACAGGCGAATCGAAACGATTCGGTAGACTATTGAACGAATCTGGATCATAATTGCTACGATGACTCGTTCTTTTCGCGCCTTGGCATTTTTCGCGGGACTTGGCTCCCTCGCTCTTGCAGCTAGCAAGTCTTCTTCACCGACCTTCGCGCAGGACGTTGCGCCGATTCTTCAGAAGCGCTGCCAGAGCTGCCACCGGCCCGGAGAGATCGGCCCGATGTCTCTGTTGACCTATGAGCAAGTCAGGCCGTGGGCCAAGGCCATCAAATCTGCCGTGCTGACCCGCACCATGCCGCCGTGGCATGCCGACCCGCACTACGGCTCATTCGCTAACGATCGGTCGTTGTCAGAACCCGAGATTCAGACCATCGCCGCGTGGGCCGATAGCGGCGCGCTCCCTGGCGATCTCGCCACGGCGCCTGGACCTGTTCAGTTCGCTGAGGGCTGGCGCATCGGAACACCGGACGTGATCTTCGAGATGCCCAAGGAATTCCAGGTTCCGGCGACCGGCGTGGTGGACTATCAGTGGATCAAGATTCCCACCGGTTTCACCAAGGATATCTGGGTGGAAGCCGTCGAGGTGCGGCCCGGAAACCGGCAGGTGGTCCATCACTCGGTGGTCTATACCCGCGAGCCTGGTCTGCTGTACGGAAAGAAAGAGCCGTATAACGAATTCTTCCAGTTGTCGGCCGATGATGTCATCGACGTCGCTAAGGAACGGAAAGCGAACACCATGTTCGCGGCCACTACGGAGCCGGAGCATTTGCAAGTTTATGCGCCTGGCGCCGACCCCATCGTGTTCGGTCCCGGCGCGGCTCGCTTGGTGAAGGCCGGATCCGATCTTATTTTCGAGATGCATTACACCCCCAATGGCACCGCCACTACCGATCGGACGCGAGTCGGCTTGCGTCTCGCGAAGGCGCCTCCCCAAGAGCGAGTGCGCACGGTTCGCATCAACAATGGTCCTCCGCTGGCCATTCCGGCCGGCGATGCGAACTACCGCATGGAATCCAGAGTGGAGACCGTGGCGCCGGTGACGATTGTTTCCTTCATGCCGCACATGCATCTGCGCGGCAAGTCGATGGAGTTTCGCGTTACCTATCCGACCGGAGAGACCGAGGTTCTTCTCAGCGTTCCCCGCTACGATTTCCACTGGCAAATGACGTACTACTTGAAGAACCCCAAGGTGCTTCCGACCGGAAGCGTGATCACTTGCGTCGCCGTTTATGACAACTCGCCCAACAACAAGTACAACCCCGATCCGACTGTGGTGGTCAAAGGCGGCCGCCAGAGCTTCGAGGAAATGATGGCGGGCTTTGTGGATTTCGCGATCGGTCCTACACAATCGCTGGAGCTGTTCCGCGATGCTCCCATGCCGCAGTTGCAAACCGCGGCCAAGTAACCGAAGGTACCCTCTACTACTGCCGGCAGCCGGTCAAGCCAGGATGCCCTTGATCAGGGTGGCTTCATCGGTGGGACCAATGAGGCGCTGGTTCAGACCCTGGAACGGATAACTGAGGCGGAATGCGTCCAGCCCCAGCAAGTGCAGCACGGTGGCCTGAAGATCGCGGATCGTGACTTTGTTCTCCACCGGGTAGTAGCCAATCTCGTCGGTGGCGCCGAAGTTCAGACCGCGTTTTACGCCGCCGCCAGCCATCCACATGCTGAACGCATGCGGATGATGATCGCGTCCCATGAAGGAACCGTAGACGCCGCCCCGGTTTTCGCGCATGGGGGTCCGGCCGAATTCGCCGCCCCACACCACCAGAGTCTGATCCAGAAGGCCGCGCTGCTTTAGGTCCTGAATCAGCGCTGCGACGGGCTGATCGATGCCGCGCGCGCGATCCGGAAGATCGTAGCGGATATCCTCGCGGCGGTTGGATCCGTGGTGATCCCAGCCCCACTGGAACAACTGCACGAAGCGCACACCCTTCTCGACCAGGCGGCGCGCCAGAAGGCAGTTGTTGGCGAACGACACGCTGCCGGGTTCGGTTCCATACATTTTGTGGATGCTGGCGGGCTCGCGAGAAATGTCCATCACTTCAGGTACCGATATCTGCATCCGGTACGCGAGTTCATATTGCGAAACACGCGCCGCAGTCTCCGGATCGCCCGTGGCTTCTTGCTGCAGTTTGTCGAGATCGCCGATCGCGTCCACGGTCTTGCGCCGCAGCGCCCGGCTGATTCCATCGGGGTCGCTCAAGTAGAGAACCGGATCGCCCTGAGTGCGGCATTGAACTCCTTGATAAACGCTGGGAAGGAAGCCGCTGCCCCACAGACTCTTTCCTCCGTCGGGATTGTTGCCGCCCCCGACCAGGACCACAAAGCCTGGCAGATCCTGATTCTCAGAGCCTAAGCCGTAAGTCGCCCAGGCGCCCATGGAGGCGGCGCCGAACCGCGAATTTCCGGTGTGCAGGAACAACTGCGCGGGCGCATGGTTGAACTGTTCGGTGGTCATCGAGCGGATGATCGTTACGTCGTCGATGACATTGGAAAAATTCGGAAGCAGCTCGCTCACCCATCCGCCCGACTCGCCATGTTGCGAAAACTGGAAGGGCGTCCCCATCATTTGTGGCACACCCTTGATGAAAGCGAACCGCTTGCCCTTTAACAATTCGTCCGGACACGGCTTGCCGTTGTACTTGATCAATTCCGGCTTGTAATCGAGTAAGTCGAGTTGAGAGGGCGAGCCGGCCATGTGCAGGTAGATGACCGCTCGCGCCTTGGGAGCGAAATGGGGCGGCTTGGGGACCATCGGGTTCGTCTCGGCAGCCACGGCGGCGCGGTTCAGGCCCGCCAGAAACATACCGGCGAGGCCGAGCTGGCAGCGCTCCAGAAAGTGACGGCGCGTATATTCCTGAATCAAAGAATAGTCGGAAGACAAATCAGCTACCTCCTGGTCAGCATCTCGTCGAGATTCAGTATCGTGTTGGCGACCACCACCCAGGCGGCTCGCGCCGGTTGATCGCGCCGGGGATCGGGTGGGCCGAGAGAACGAACCGCCACCAAACCGACATCGATGGATTGCCCTCGGTCCTTCTCTCCGATGCGGTAAGCGCGCACGGCGATCAGGTTCCGGCCCGGCTTCAGCGCGGCAATAGCGGGCTTATCAATTGCGTATTTGTAGTAGCTGGTCCGCTCGATGGATGAAGCCGCGGCTCGAACGCCGTTCAAAAATACTTCGAAGCCGCCGGTGCAGCGAATCAAAAGGTGCGGATCCTCCAGCGGGCCGGCCGGAACATCGAACTCGTAGCGCATCCACAATTGTTCGGAATCCCAAGGCGTGCCTGCAGGACTCTCAGCCGAGCCCTGCGCCGCGGGCGAACGAAACGCAAACGGTCCGGCGCCTGACTTCCAGGCGTTGGCGTCAAAGGCGGAGGTCTTCCAGGCATCGCCCGGATCTTGCGTGGTGTACTGCCAGGAACTGGCCTTCCCGCGCCCATCCGCCACCAGAGCGATCTCGCGGTCAGAGCTATACAGCACCTTGTCATAGTTCAGCAGCTTCTGCGAAGACTCCGCGTCGAGGTCCGCCTGCGCGTCCCGATGCAACGCCAGAAGCCGCTTGGCCTCACTCGGAGACGGCTGGCGGCCGACGGCCATTTGAAACATGTACGCAATGCGGGCCTGGTCGGACGCACCGGCTTCGTCGAGCGTGCGAAGGGCGATCCTCTGTGCGGCTGCCATCGAAACCGGATCGTTCAACGAGGCCAGCGCCTGCAGCGGTGTGTTGGTCCGGATGCGCCGCATCGTGCACACCTCGCCGGTCGGCGCGTCATAGGTCGTCATCCAGGGATATGGCGAGGTGCGCCGAAGGAACGTGTACAGGCTGCGCCGATACCGGTCCTCGCCGGAACTGAGAATCCATTGATCGGAATTGTAGACTACCTGCCAGATTCCGTCCGGCTGCCAGGGCATCACCGGAGGTCCGTACATTTTCGAGCTGAGCAGACCAGCGACGCTGAGCATCTGGTCGTGAATCATCTCGGCATCCAGACGGTAGCGAGCGCCTCGAGCCAGCAAACGGTTGTAAGGATCGCGCTCTTCATCAGCGGCGGACGCATCGGAGGACTGGCGGTAGGTGGCCGAAGTCACGATGGTCTTGAGCATGGCCTTCACGTTCCAGTCCGAATTCATGAACTCGGTGGCCAGCCAGTCCAGCAATTCCGGATGGCTCGGCGAGCTACCCTGGGTTCCGAAGTCCTCTTCCGTTTCGACGATACCGCGGCCGAACAGCCGAGCCCAGAAACGGTTCACTGTCACTCGGGCGGTGAGGGGATTTTCCTTGTTGACCAGCCATTCCGCCAGGCCGAGGCGGTTCCGAGGGGCGTCGCCGGGCATGGGGAAGAACGCAGCGGGCGTGGCCGCCTGCACCTCCGCGCCGGGATCGAGAAAGTTGCCGCGCTGTTCGATATGGGTGACGCGGAGTTTGTCCGGAGGCAGGTCACGCATGACCAGCGTAGAGCCTCCGCCGATTTTCAGGGATGGAGTATCGTCAACGCGATTGGCGTCCTGCGTTTGATTGAGGAACGCGTACAGTTGATAGAACTCGGCGTGTGAGATCGGGTCGTACTTGTGGGTGTGACACTGCGCGCACCCCCAGGTAAGTCCCATCCACACTTGGCCTGTGACGGCGACGCGATCCTTGACGGCCAGATCGCGAAACTCCTCCGGATCGCTTCCGGCTTCCGGATTTGTCATGGTGTTGCGGTGGAAGCCGGTGGCGATCAAGTCATCCTCGGTGGGCGAGGGGAGCAGGTCGCCGGCGAGCTGCCGGATGCTGAACTGGTCAAACGGCATGTTAGCGTTGATGGCTTTGATCACCCAGTCGCGATACGGCCAGATGGAGCGGCGGAAGTCTCGCTCGTAACCCTGGGTGTCGGCGTAGCGTGCCAGATCCAGCCAGACGCGCGCCCAGCGTTCGCCGAACTGAGGCATGGCCAACAAGCGGTCGATGTAACGCTCGTAGGCGTCCGGCCGTTTGTCGTCGACGAACTCGCGCACCCATTCCGGGGCGGGCGGCAGACCAATCAAATCGAGCGCTGCGCGGCGGGCGAGTAAATTCGCGTCGGCCTCGCGCGATGGTTTCAGATTCTCCTGTTCGAGACGGGCGAGAACGAAATAGTCGATGCCACTGCGCGGCCACGCCTGGTTGCGGACGGACGGCAGGTTCGGCCGGACCGGCTTCGCGAACGCCCAATGCCTGGTGTAAGCAGCGCCCTGGTCGATCCAACGCTTGATCAGATCCACTTCGGTTGGGGAAAGCCGCTCACCAACCGGCGGCATGGGCGTCGTGGGATGGGTGATTCGGACGAAGACGCGACTCTGCGCGCTCGAGCCAGGAACGATTCCGGTACGTCCGCCGTTCTTGCCGGTGGCGCCGTCGAACGTATCGAGTCGAAGGCCAGCTTGGCGGCTCCCTTCATCGGGACCGTGACAGGCGAAGCACCGTTTGGCGAGCAACGGCCGGATGTCGCGCTGGAAGTCCACCGGTGGACCAGCCGCCAGAGCCGCGAAGCTGCCCACGAGCGCGAACCAGGCGGCGGCCAAATTGCGGCGAACTCCACCTGCGCGGTGCTCCCGAATCCTTTGATGGTTTTTCATCCGCGTGCCTCCGCCTGACTGTTCTTTGGCAAAAGAACATTATGGCGTATTGGCAATGACCACAAGCTGCGATCTCTTGCCTTCCCATGCGGTTCATGAGGTGAAACCGACACTCTCATCGTAAACGTGAAAAGTGATTGTGCAATCAGTCATTTGCATAAATAACGCCGTGAAAGCGCCGCCGGGAGAAAGTACTCCAACCGGTCTCATTATTTCGTTGGGGGAACCTCTGCCGTTCGCCGCGGCGCCCCTTCCCCTACGAGCAGGCGTTTGTCGTCTTGCCCCGAATCTTGTCCCGGCGGCTTTGTTCGCTTAAACGAGTGAAAAAAACCGAAGTTGGAGTATTATCGAACGTGAACCGATTCGATCCGTGACCCAACTCCTTAACAACAGCCTGGATGATCCGATGGATTGGACGTACACATCCACGGACACGCGACCGTGCGTGGCGGCGCGCCAGCCTTATGGCCTGATCAGCATCGCCAACTCGGACGCCGCCGCTAGTTCTCGCGCCGACGCCGCGATCCTGATGGCCTACGAGGCCGTCAACCACGTTATGAACCGGCGCGCGATGCCGCGATTCGCCTAGCCGCCATGTTGCGATTCATTCATCCAAGGGTTCGCTCGCGGCCGATGTGGCCCTGGGCTCTGTTCGCGCTGGCTCCGCTGCCGCTCTTCGCGCAGGGAACCGCCGCGGTCACCAACCCGGTGGTCAGCAATCCCTCGAACATCGAGCGCGGGCATCAGTTCTTCGCCAACAACTGCGGAATCTGTCACGGTTTCAATGCCCAGGGCGGCGACAAGGGACCCAATCTCAACAACGGCCAATTCCGCCATGGCAGCGGTGACGCCGATCTTTTCAACACCATCACCCGCGGAATTCCCGGAACCGTGATGCCCGCCAGCGCATTGCCGGCCGAGCAAGTGTGGGCGATGATCACCTTCCTGCGCTCCAAGGTGGTTGCCGCGCGGGCCCAGATCGGCGGGAATGCCCAGGCTGGAGAGAAGACCTTCTGGAGCAGCGACAAGTGCGCGCACTGCCACATGGTCAACGGCCGGGGAGGTCTGCTGGGACCCGATTTATCCCGGATCGGAGCCATGCGCACGGTTGAGTACTTGACCGGGAAGATCCGCAATCCCAATCGGGAGCTGACCACCGGACTGCACGAACCGAACGGCGACTATGTCGTCCCCATTGCGAACGCCACGGTCACGGTTGTAACCAACAGCGGCCAGCGCATAACCGGCGTTCCGCGCAACGAAGACACTTTCTCGGTCCAGATGCTGGGCACCGACAACGAGATCCATCTCTTCCTGAAGAAAGAGGTGAAGGATGTTCTGCACGAGCAGAAGTCGCTGATGCCGGCCTACAGCCAACAGATGTTGAGTGACAGCGAACTCAAGGACCTGCTGGCTTACCTGGCGACACTACACTAAGGAAACGATCCGATGAAGCCGAGTAAGAATCCAATTGTCAAGTATGCCCTGATCGCCGGTGCGCTGCTGCAGTTCGTGCCAGCGTGGCCGCAAGTTGCTCCTCAGGATGGGCGGAACTGGACCACGTATTCAGGCAACTATGCCGGCTGGCGTTACAGCTCCCTGGATCAAATCAACACGGCCAATGTTCAGAATCTGGTGCCGCAGTGGGTTTTTCAGTCCGGCGATCTCGGGAAGTTCGAGACCACGCCGATCGTGGTCGACGGAATCATGTACGGAACCGCGCAGAACGATCGCAGCTTCGCATTGGATGCCCGGACGGGCAAGGCCATCTGGCGCGCCGAACGCCGCCTGCCGCCTAATATTCGAGCCTGCTGCGGCAACGTCAATCGAGGATTTGCAATTCAAGGCAACAAGCTGTTCATGGCCACGCTGGACGCGCATGTTATCGCCATGGATACCAGAACGGGCAATATTCTTTGGGATACGAAAGCCGCGGAGTACTCAGAAGGATATAGCTTCACGCTCGCGCCGCTGCTGGTGAAGGACAAGATCATAGTGGGCGTGTCGGGGGGCGAGTTTCCCATCCGCGGATTCATTGACGCCTACGATACCGCCACCGGAAAGCGTGTCTGGAGGTTCTACACCATCCCGGGACCCGAGGAGCCGGGCCACTCGTCGTGGTCGCCGGATTCCTGGAAAGTTGGCGGAGCGCCGGCCTGGGTGACCGGCTCTTACGACCCTGAACTGAATTTGCTGTACTGGGGCACCGGAAATCCGGCGCCCAGCAACTACGGAGGGCAGCGCGACGGCGACAACCTGTACAGCAATAGCGTAGTGGCTTTGGACGCCGATAGCGGAAAGCTCAAATGGCATTTTCAATTCACGCCGCACGACCTGTTCGACTATGACTCCACTCAGACGCCGCTGCTGATCGACGCGCAGTGGAAGGGGCAGCCGCGCAAGCTCCTGCTTCAGGCCAACCGCAATACCTTCTTCTACGTGCTGGACCGGGTGACGGGACAGTTCCTGCTCGCGAAGCCCTTTGCTTCACAGAATTGGGCCAAGGAGATCGGTCCGGATGGCAGGCCGGTTCCCAACCCCGGCACGGTTCCGGGGAAGGACGGCACCACTATCTGCCCGGGTTGGGCGGGTGGGGTCAACTGGAATCCTTCGTCGTACAGTCCTCAAACCAGGCTCTTCTATGTCAACGCTCGCGAAGAGTTCTGCACCATCTTCGGTGGAAACCCTGAAGCGCCCGTCGCTGGCCGGTATTTCTACGGCAGCACCTTCGGAACTCCCACCGGCCAGAAAGACTGGGGAGCGCTGCGCGCCATCGACCCGCTGACCGGCGCGATCAAATGGGAGTTCAAGATGTACTCGGCCGGCTGGGGCGGAGTATTGTCCACGGCGGGCGGATTGGTTTTCACCGGCGACAACGAAGGGAATCTCATGGCATTCGATGCCGCCACAGGCAAGCACCTGTGGCACTTCCAAATGGGGTCGCCCGTGTTCGCAGCTCCGATGAGCTATTCACTGAACGGAAAACAGTACCTCATCATCCCGGCCGGGAGCGCACTTTTCGCTTTTGGCCTGCCCGGCGCCAACTAGTCCGCTGTTCCTCGCGCCAGCGCAATTCCTCGCTTGCAATGTAAGAGGCAAGGGGCGCTTGGGGCAATGCCTCTGGATCGACGTATAATGATAAGCCTCGAACTGGAGTGGTCCCCAAAAATGAGACGGCCAGTTAAGACTCAAAATCCATTCAAAGGAGAATTGAGTCATGGGTTTGTCGCGCAGGTTGTTCACTAAGGAGTTCAAGCTGGCCGCGGTGCGGCGGCTGGAAGAGGGCGTTCCGATCGGAGAGGTGGCGCGTGGGTTGGAA
>JAIQFN010000100.1 GCA_020073265.1 Terriglobia bacterium
ACTAGCGCCAGTTGGCTCAACCAAGTCGAACGGTTCTTTGGCCTGCTTACAGACAAACGTATCCGGCGCGGCACCTTCGGCAGCGTTCGTGAACTGGAGACCGCGATTGGCGAATACCTGACTCATCACAACCAGAACTCCAAACCCTTCGCCTGGACCGCGGACGCTGACTCCATCCTCAAAAAGATCGCCCGCTTTTGTATGCGAACTTCTGACTCAGGACACTAGACGCCGGCTTCCAGGCGCAGGGCCAGCAGGTCGGGGAGACCGGCGGCCAGGATTTTTTTCTGCGCGGCGGCGACATCGTAAGCGGTCCGGCGAAATGTCACCAGGCGTTCGCCGGGCTGGTACACGGCGTAGGCGGCCCGCGGATCGCCGTCTCGCGGCTGGCCCACCGAGCCGGGATTGACGAGGTAGTTCACGTCCGGCTCCAGCTCCAGAGTCTCGCTGTCGGAATCCGGACCTATGTTGGGAAGCCGCCTTACTCCGTTGCGGTGGCACAGGAAGCCGCCTTGCAAATGGGTGTGTCCGAAAAAGGAAACCGGCGAAGCGAGGTAGGGCGCCGCTTGCGCCGCATCCATGGCCGAGACCAGGTACTCGTCTTCATCGAGCGGCGAGCCGTGCAGGATTTCGAAACCATTCACTTGCTCGGGACCCTGGGCCAGGTCGCGAAGGTAGTCGAGGTTTTCCGGCTTCATGACTTGCTGGGTCCACACCGCCGACACGCGGGCGACCGGGTTGAACCACTCCAGGTCATCGAGGCCGGCGCAAGCTTTGTCGTGATTGCCGCGCACGATGCCGGCGACATTGGAGCGCACCCATTCGGTGACGGCGTCCGGGTCGGCGCCGTAGCCCACCACGTCGCCGCAGCACAGGATGTGGTCGTAGGTGGAGCGCGCGTGCTGGAGCACCGACTGAAGCGCCTCCCAGTTGGCGTGCAGGTCGCTCAGAATCAGGTAGCGCACAATCGCAGCAGCGAGACCTCGGGAGGGGCGCCGATGCGGACCGGAACGCCGATGGTTCCGAGCCCGCTCGACACATAGACGGAGGACGAGGCCTGGGTGTACAGCCCGCGCACGTAGGGCGTGTAGTAACGCGCGACGTCGATATTCTGGTGCAGGATTTCGACGTTCACCTGGCCGCCGTGCGTGTGTCCGGCGATGGTGAGCGCGTAGCCCTGCTGGGCGGCCACCGGGAAGACGTCCGGGTTGTGCGACAGCAGAACGTTGACGGCGCCCGGAGCGATCATTCGTTCCGCGCCGCGCAAGTAAGGATTCGCGTACTTCTGATAGTCCACGCCGGCGAAGTTGATGGAAGCGCCGCCGAAGCGCAGCAGGCGCGACTGGCTGCGCAGGAACTGGATGCCCAGGTCGCGGCCGCGCGCGGTTACGTAGTCTTCAGTTTCCGTGTAGACCTCGTGATTGCCGAGGCAGCCGAGCACTCCGGCTTCGGCGCGCAGGCGGCCCAGTTGGCGCAAGCAGGCGTCCAGCGGATCGCCGCGACGGCTGATCAGGTCGCCGGTGACCAGCGCCAGGTGCGCGCGTGTTGCATTGGCCATGTCGATGGCGCGCGCCAACTCGGCCTCGCTCAGGAACGGGCTCAGATGGATGTCGGTGATTTGAACGATGCGCAGGCCGTCCAGGTCCTGGGGCAGGTTCGGAATCGGAACCCGCACTTCGGAAAGCTGAAACCAGTTGCGCGTGATTATCCCGAACACCGTGCCGGCCGCGGGAGCCACGCACAGGCTGGCGCCGGCGGTTTTCAAAAATGAGCGGCGTTCGGATCGAAAACCCGTAGCGGCGCGCGGCAGCAGCAGCGTCAGGTACACCGCCAGCATGCCCAGCGTTCCCATGATGGCGGCGCATTCGAGCCAGGTGGCCCACCATACGGGAAAATAGAACACCACGCGTTCGAACTCGATCAGATAGCCTAGCAGAAGCACGGCGGCCGCCAGGATGGCTCCGCACCAGACCAAACGTCTGGAATAGCGCTGGAGGAGCCAGCGGACGATGGGGACTTCGACCCCCAGGCCGAGAGCCAGCAGGCAAAGACCTGGAAAGAGATGAATGCTGGAAAGCATGACAACGCTACTACCATTCTATCGGTCCGCCTCGTCCGGGCCATGAGTCAGAAAAGGCTTGCCATCCAACTACCGATATAGTAGACTGACTGTCGGCTGTAGTTAGATCGATCATGGCGCTACCCAAACTGACCAAACTCGAATTGCAAATCATGGAGACGCTGTGGAGCCGGGGCGCGTGCTCGGTCCGCGAAATTCAGGAGGCGTTTCCCGCGCCGCGCCGGCCGGCTTATACGACGGTGCAGACCACGGTTTACCGGCTGGAGACCAAGAAAGCGCTGCGGCGGGTCAAGCGGATCAGCAACGCGAACATTTTCGAGGCGGCGATTTCGCGCGGCGATGCGCAGGGCCGGCTGATCGATGAACTGCTGGGGCTGTTCGGCGGCCGGACCAAGCCGGTTATGGCGCACCTGATCGAATCCGGCAAGCTGACGCTGGACGACGTCAAGGAAGCCGAGCAGACGCTGCGCAAACTAGCGAGAAAGGACAAACCGTGATGCCTGCCTACTTATCTCCGCTGGCCAACCATGTGTGGCAATCGACGGTCTTCGCCGGTCTGGCAGGGCTGCTGAGGCTGGCGTTCCGCAAGAATCGCGCGCTGGTGCGGTATTGGATCTGGCTGGCGGCTTCGGTGAAATTTCTCATTCCGTTTTTGTTGCTGGTGAGCCTGGGCGGTCAACTGGGCTGGCGGACGGCGTCGCCGGTGGCGCAACCGCGGTTTTCTTTTGTTATGGACGAGATCAGCCAGCCCTTTGCGAAGCCCGATCCGGGCGATGTCGTCGCCGGCGCGGCTCGAGCCTGGTGTCTTCGGGATTCTCAGGCCGGTGTTGCTGTTGCCGGACGGCATCACCGAGCGCCTGTCGCCAGCGCAACTGCGGGCCATCCTCGCGCATGAGCTGTGTCACGTGCGGCGGGCCTGCCGGTGAAGGCGCGCGAAGACAGACTGCGCTGGATGCACAGGGGGCCGCCTGGAAAGGCGGCTGCAGCCAGGATTGGCTGCCCCAAAAAGCTGGTTTCCACCCGAACTTTTGCCGGGCTGCAACGTCTTATGCACTGTGCCTTCGCGAGACAATAGGAGGGAGATTTTCATGATGTTGCGGACCATGGCGGGTGTGGGCTGGACGGTTCTGCTGGCGGGCGTGCTCTCGGGCCAGGCCACGGCTCCCCTGACTTTCGAGGTGGCGACGGTGAAGCCGAGCACAGGAGACGACCACCGGATCGGAATTCAAATGCTGCCGGGGGGCGGGCTGCGGACCACGGGCACGACGCTCAAGTTCCTGCTCACGTTCGCCTACGACGTGCGCGATTTCCAGATTTCCGGCGGGCCGGGCTGGATCAACTCCGACCGGTTCGACATTACGGCGAAGGCGGAACGCGGTGGTTCCGATAGCGCGCCGCCCGATCCGCGCAGCATGACCGACGCGCAAATGAAGACCGCTCGCGAGCAAATGCAGCAACGTCTGCAGGGATTGCTGGCGGAGCGCTTCCAACTGGTCATCCATCGGGAGACCAAGGAACAATCGGTGTACGCACTGGTGGTGGGCAAGACCGGTTCGAAACTGAAGGAGTCTCAGGTGACGTCAGGCGAAGGGCACCGCATGATGCGAATGGGCCGGGGACAGATCTCGGGCGAAGGCGTGCCGCTGGAGATGCTGACGAACGTACTGTCGAACCAACTGGGGCGGCCGGTGATCGATCGCACCGGGCTCCAGGGTCCGTTTGATCTGAAGCTGGAGTGGACTCCGGATCCGGGACAGGCTGGTCCATTCGGCGGACTGCCGCCGCCGGGCGTGGAAGTTCCACCGCCGCCCGATCCGAACGGACCGTCGCTGTTCACGGCCGTGCAGGAGCAGCTTGGGCTGCGGCTGGAGTCGACGAAAGGCCCGGTGCAGATGATCGTGATCGACAAGGTGGAGAAGCCCTCGGAGAACTAGTGAAGTTTCTGCGTACCATCCTGGAGAAACTGGTTGCCTTGTGTCTCTGCGCGCTGCTCGTATCGGCGTCCGAACAGCGCGGCCAGGTGAAATTCGGCGGGCTACCGGTGCCCGGCGCCACGGTGACCGCGACACAAGACGGCAAGACCGTCAGTGCAATCACCGACTGGCAAGGCGTCTACACGTTCCCCGACCTGGCCGACGGCTCCTGGGCGATGCAAGTGGAGATGCTCGGGTTCGAGACTCAGCGGCGGGACATCGCGGTGGTGTCCGGCGCGCCCAGCTCGGAGTGGGACCTGAAGATGCTGCCGCTGGGCGACATTCACGCGGTGGCGGCAACTCCGGCGCCCGCGACTGCTCCGGCCACGCCAGCGGGTGAGAGCGCCAAACCCGCCGAGCCGGCCAAGGGAAAATCGCGCAACGCGAAGAACGCGCCGCCAGCGCCCACCAACACGCCGAGCGCATTCCAGCGCGCCGATCTGAACGCCAACCCCAACGCGTCCGGCGCGCCATCGCAAGATGCGAGCGCGGCGTCGTCGGGGGCGTTCGCCAACCAGGATCCATCGGAACTCAACCAGCGCGCCAGCGACGGGTTCCTGATCAACGGCACGGCGAACAACGGCGCCAGTTCGCCGTTCTCGCTCGCGCAGGCTTTTGGCAACAACCGGCGCAACGCGCGGTCGCTGTACAGCGGCAACCTGGGGCTGATCTTCGACAACTCGTCGCTGGATGCGCGCCCGTACTCGTTCACCGGCCAGGACACGCCGCGGCCGGCCTACAACCACATGCAAGGCGTCGTCGCGTTCGGCGGTCCGCTGAGAATCCCGCGCCTGTTCCGCAACGGCGGGCAGTTCTTCATCAACTATCAGTGGACACGGAATCGCAACGCCAGCACCGTGCCGGGCCTGATGCCAACGCTGGACGAGCGGGGCGGAGATTTCTCGCACGTACTCGACGCGTTCGGGCACCCCGTCCGGATTTTCAATCCGTCGACCGGAGCGCCGTTCAACGGCAACGCGATTCCGGAGTCGCAAATCAGCGACCAGGCCAAAAGGCTGCTGCGTCTTTACCCGCTGCCGAATTTCGAAGGCAGCACGCCCTTCAACTACCAGATCCCCATCGTCAGCAACTCGCATCAGGACGCGCTGCAATCGCGCTACAACAAGCAACTGGGCCGGAAGAATCAGATTTCCGGGCTGTTCGCGCTGAACAGCAGTCGCTCGGACAATCCGAACCTGTTCGGCTTCCTGGACACGACGGATTCGCTGGGGCTCAACCTGAACGCGAACTGGCGGCACAATTTCAGTCCGCGGTTTTTCGTCAACCTGGGATACCAGTTCAGCCGGTTCGCCAGCCGCCAGACGCCTTACTTCCAGAATCGCGTGAACGTGTCGGGTGACGCTGAAATCACGGGCAACAATCAGGAGCCGGTGAACTGGGGTCCGCCCAGCCTGGCATTTTCGGGCGGCATCGCGGGGCTTTCCGACGGGCTGCCGTCCTTCACGCGCAACCAGACCAGCGGCGTATCGGTGGACAACTTCTGGAGCCGCGGCCGGCACAACATCCAGTTCGGAGCCGATTTCCGGCGGCAGGAATTCAACCTGCTGGCGCAGCAAAATCCGCGCGGCAATTTCGGCTTTACCGGCGCCGCGGCGGGCAACGATTTCGCCGGATTTCTGCTGGGCGTGCCGGACACCAGCGGCATCGCATTCGGAAACGCCGACAAATATTTCCGCGCGTCCAACTATGACGCATTCGTCAACGACGACTGGCGGCTGAGTCCCGGGTTCACGCTGAACGTGGGCTTGCGCTGGGAATACTGGGCGCCGATCGCCGAAAAGTACGGACGGCTGGTGAACCTGGACATCGCTCCCGGCTTCACGTCGGAAGCTCCGGTGGTAGCGGGCAGTCCCACTGGCGCCGTGACGGGACAGAATTATCCGGATTCGCTGATCCGTCCCGACAAAGGCGCGTTCCAGCCGCGTATCGCGTTCTCATGGCGTCCGCTGGCCGCGTCGTCGATGATCGTTCGCGCCGGGTATGGCGTCTACTACAACACTTCGGTGTACCAGCAGCTGGCGACGCAGATGGCGCAGCAGTCGCCGCTGTCGAAGAGCCTGAGCGTGCAAAACGGTCCGGGGAGTCCGCTGACGCTCGCCAACGGGTTTATCGCCTCGCCCACGACCACGCAGAACACCTTCGCGGTGGATCCGAATTTTCAGGTGGGCTACGCGCAGAACTGGCAGGTTTCCGTGCAGCGCGATCTTCCGGGCGCGCTGGTGATGACGGCCATGTATCTCGGCAGCAAAGGGACGCGCGGCGTGCAGGCGTTGCTGCCCAACACCTATCCGACAGGCGCGGTGGATCCATGCCAGGCGTGTCCCACGGGCTTTGTGTACCTGGCATCGAATGGAAACTCGACGCGCAACGCGGGCCAGTTTCAACTGCGGCGCCGTCTGCACAACGGCTTCACCGCCGAGCTCCAGTACACGTACTCGAAGTCGATCGACGATGCCGCGCTGGGCGGGAGGAATCAGGGAGGCTCGGTAATCGCGCAGAACTGGCTGGATCTCGCGGCCGAGCGCGGGCTTTCGAATTTCGACCAGCGGCACTTGGTGACGGCGCAGGTGCAGTACACCACCGGCATGGGGATTCGCGGCGGCACGCTGGTGAACGGCTGGAAGGGCGCGCTGTTGAAGGAATGGACCGTCGCAAGCCAGATCACCGCCGGGACCGGGCTGCCTTTGACGCCGATTTATCCCACGGCGGTTCGAGGCACGGGCGTCACCGGAAGCATCCGGCCGGACTACACCGGCGCTCCGCTTTATTCGCCGCCTCCGGGCTTGTTCCTGAATCCAGCGGCCTACGCCAAGCCGGCGGACGGCCAGTGGGGGAATGCCGGCCGGAACTCGATCACCGGTCCATCGCAATTCAATCTGAACGCGTCGCTGGCGCGAACATTCTCGATGAACGAGCGCTTCAGCCTGGACGTCCGCGTGGACGCCACCAACGCGCTCAATCACGTCACCTTTCCCAATTGGAACACCACCGTGACCGGCGCGCAGTTCGGGCTGCCGACCACGGCCAACGCGATGCGCAGCCTTCAAACCACCGTGCGCTTGAGGTTCTGAACCATGCGACGATTCACCGCCATTTTCCTTTCGACGCTGCTTGCGGCCAGCGCGCAGCAGGTCGGCCAGAACGCGCAGTCGCCGGCGAGCGCGGCCACGTTTCAAACCAGCACGCAGTTGGTGGTGGAGACCGTCTCGGTGAAGGACAAGAGCGGCAAGCCGGTGGAGAATCTGACGGCCAAGGATTTCGTCGTCACCGAAGACGGTGTGCCGCAGACCATTAAGTTTTTCGAGTTCCAGAAATTCGAGGATGTTGCCACGCCGCTCGCGCCCAGCGCGCCGGACGCCTCGCGCGCGGCGCCGATGGCCAGGCTGCCTAAAGTTCAGATCACGCCCGAAACGCCCGGCAACATGAAATACAGCAACCGCCGGCTGCTGGCCCTGTACTTCGACATGAGCGCGATGCCGGTGCCGGACCAATTGCGCGCTTTCACCGCCGCGCGCAAGTTTGTCGAGACGCAGATGACGCCGCAGGACCTGGTGGCGATCATGAAGTACGAGGCGGGCGCGGTCCAGATCCTGCAGGACTTCACGCAGGACCGCGACCGCATCGAGAGCATCCTCGAAACGCTGATCGTGGGCGAGGATCAGAACTCCGGCGACACATCGAACGACGCGAACTCCGCCGATACGGGCGCGGCTTTCGGCCAGGACGACTCCGAGTTCAACATCTTCAGCACCGACCGCCAGTTGTCGGCGCTGCAGACCGCCTCCAAGATGCTGGGGTCGCTGAACGAGAAAAAAGCGCTGATCTATTTCGCGAGCGGCCTGCGGCTGAATGGCGTGGACAACCAGGCGCAACTGCACGCCACCGTCAACGCCGCCATCCGCGCGGGCGTTTCATTTTGGCCCATCGATGCACGCGGGCTGGTGGCGCAGGCTCCGCTGGGCGACGCGACGCGCGGATCGTCGGGCGGGCTGGCTATGTATACCGGAGGCGCGGCGATGGCGATGCAGAATAGTTTCCAGCGTTCGCAGGACACGCTGTGGTCGCTGGCCGCCGATACCGGAGGCAAGGCGCTGCTCGACTACAACGACCTCACCAAGGGAATCGTGCAGGCGCAGCAGGCCATCGCCAGCTACTACGTCATCGGCTACTACACTTCGAACGCGGCGCTGGATGGAAAATTCCGACGCGTCAAGATCTCGCTCGCGAACGGCCTCAGCGCGAGTCTGGACTATCGCCAGGGTTACTTCGCCGGAAAGCAGTTCGGCAAATTCACTACGGCCGAAAAGGAGCGGCAGCTCGAAGACGGGCTGCTGCTGGGCGATCCGGTTACCGAGTTGACCATCGCGATGGAGCTGGATTATTTCCAATTGAACCGCGCCGAATATTTCGTGCCGCTGGTGGTGAAGATCCCCGGCAGCGAGCTGGCGCTGGCCAAGCGCGGCGGCGCGGAGCACACGCTGCTCGATTTCATTGGGGAAATCAAGGACGATTTCGGAACTACGGTTTCGAACGTCCGCGACAAAGTGGACATCAAGCTGAGCGACTCGACCGCGGCGGAGCTGGCCAAGCGCCCGATTCAATACGACAGCGGTTTCACGCTGCTGCCGGGAAAATATAAGATCAAATTCCTGGCGCGCGACGCCGAGACCGGCCGCATCGGAACTTATGAGACGCCGTTCGTGATCCCCAACCTGAACAAGGAAGACAAGCGCGTTCCGATCAGCTCGGTGGTGTTGAGCAGCCAGCGCGTGGATTTCAAGGATGCGCTCTACAACGCGGCCAAGGACAAGGGCAAAGCCGAGTCCGTGAACCCGCTGGTGCAGGAAGGCCAGAAGCTGATTCCCAGCGTGACGCGGGTGTTCTCGAAGAGCCGCGACATGTACGTGTACCTGCAGGCTTACCAGCAGGCCGCGACGGCCGCGCATCCGCTGGTTGCGTTCGTGACGTTCTATCGCGGGCAGGCCAAGGCGTTCGAGACGCCGCCGCTCGAGGTGACCGAAGCGCTGGACAATCGACTGAAGACGATGCCGCTGAAGTTCAGCCTGGCGCTGAGCAAGCTTCCGGCCGGCGAGTACAACTGCCAGGTGACGATTCTGGACGCCACCGATCAAAAGGCCGCGTTCTGGCAAGCGCCGGTGATGCTGATCCCGTAGCGCACGCCACTCGTCACTTGTGGGAACGGTTATCAAGAATTGACAACTACTGTTAACCGAGCTATTTTACGTTCATGAACGTGAATCTTGGCCCGGTGTTCGATCGGTTCGTTGCGAACCTCCTGAAGACCGGCCTGTACCAGTCACAGAGCGAAGTGTTGCGGGAGGGTCTGCGGCTGCTCAAAGAGCGGGAAGAGTTGAAACAACTCAGGCTCGCTGAGCTGCGAAAGCAGATCGCCATCGGGATGGAAGAGGCTGACCGCGGCGAATTCGTGGATGGGAAAAAGGCGTTCGCCGAAATCTGGAAGCGCAGTTCCAGTCATCGCAAGCGCGGCAAGGGATGAAGCGTTTCATCCTCACGCCGCGCGCGAGGCAGGATCTCAGCGACATTTGGGACTACATCGCCCAGGACAACATCGAAGCTGCCGACCACGTTCTGGACGCTTTGGAGCGTGCCATGCTCAAGCTTGCGAAGCACCCCAGCGTCGGCCATTGGCGCGAGGAGCTGGCAGACAAGCGTCACCGTTTTTTCCTGGTCTATTCGTATCTAATCGTCTATCGCCATGAAACCAAGCCGTTGCAGGTCATTCGTGTGCTACATGCCGCGCGTGACGTGTGGAGCATTTTGGGGCTGACGCCGGATGAACTCTAGCCCGTCGTCCTTCTGCGCGATTCTCACGTCCACTTGTCGGGAGTCCGCCCAAAATCACCTGATTAAGGCTAAGCTGATGCTGGCCCCGTGGCGCACGCACTCCACTCCAGCGTGCCGCGTTCACGCTAATGTGAACGCCCGGTCTGATTGCATTGCACGAATTACTAACGGGCTCCGTCATCCCGAGGACGTCCGGAAATTGATCCGAGGAACGGTGACTTTAGTCTCCCTAACCCTTGTTACTGGGTTAGCCCAGTCCACGACCGAACGCCCAACATTCGATGTAGCGTCGATCAAGATGTATCCGGGTGGGAACGGGTTCCAGGCCAACCCTGACGGCTTACGACATTCCAGGTCGCGTCTTAGGGCCAGAGTGGATTTTTTCCGAAAGAACAATATCGCCGCGAGGGCGGCCGGGCCTGTTCCGCAAGCTCAGCTCAAGCGGATGACCCAAGCTCTCGTGGGAGGATCGATTTAAATTGTCATCGTTTGGTCTGCTAATTGCTCGCCACCTTCGAGGGATTCCGTCTATGACCAATTCACTCCGCTTGGCGGTTGTAGTTGCCCTCTGCCTGACTGCATCTCTGCAAGCTCAACAGGTCCAATGCTCTTTGGTGGCGAACTCGGCGTCTTTCGAGCCTGGACTTCCGGAGCCGGGAGCGCTCGCGACCGTCTTCTGCGCGGGCATCCGGACTGTGTCGGGAATTGTGGTCGCCCCAACGTTTTCGCCACTCCCGCAACAGTTGTCCGGCGTGACGATACTCATCAACGACTATTACGTTGCACCCATCCTTGCGGTTGCTAACTTAGGCGACCGCCAGCAGGTAAACTTTCAGGTGCCCTACGAGCGCCTATTGGCCCCAAAGAGCACGCTCCAGGTTCTCACCTACGACGCCTCCGCTGGGGCGCAGAATTCGGCCCGCATCGACAACCTCGACTATCCCAAGACCGGCGGGTTCTTCGCTGACGCCTCCGGCTTCGCCTTCGCGCGCCGCGTCGCCGATGGATCGTGGGTGACACCGCAGAACCCGGCTCAGGTGGGCGATTCGATCGCCGTTCTCGGCACCGGTTTCGGCAAGACGTATCCGCCTAAACCTGTGGGCTTCCCGGCTCCGCCCAACCTGGCCTTCTTGGGCAATATGGATTTTCTCGTTCCCGGCACCGAGTACAACCTCAGCCAGCCGTTGCGCGTGTTGAACGTCGGCCCTCGGGCGGCCAAGGTATCATCCATCGGATTGGCCCCCGGATATCTAGGTGTCGATCACATCGTCTTTGATGTTCCAGACGGCGCCGGTTCGGGCAACGTAGATCTAAATCTCCAAGCCGGTTCTACTGTCTGCGGGCCGCCCCCGATTACTGCCGGTTGTCATTTCACGCCCTCAAATACCAGCAACACGGTCAAACTGCCCGTACGCTAACTATGGCTTCACTTCGACCGGTCGTCCTTTGAACGACACCTCGCGCACCTTGTCCGTACCCGCGATCCGCATTAAACTCTCAGTGCACCGCGAAGCAAGACAACTACCGGTTGCCGTGTTGATCGTCGGAAAGAACGGAACGAAGAACCTCAACAGGGTCGAGGCTGCCGACCCGCCCGAGAAGCCATCCGTTGATCTCCCGGACCCGCGAGCCGATTTTGGCGGCCAACTGGTTGTCAAGAATCTCTCCTTGTCGCACTTCGCGGACTTCCTGGGTAACCACCCACCCTATGGCGTGGACGAAAAGGTTCTGGACCAGACTGGGATCGACGGGCTGTATGATCTCACGCTGCGGTGGCCCCCTGAGCTGGGACAAATAGTTAAGACACAGTTCGCCGTTCGATGAAAACTGCTCGACCGGCAAGACGACATTACAGCATACTGGTGCCCGGCTGGTGAAGCGGAAGCGGGCACTGCTGGAGAGCAACTCGCCGAGGAATAGCCGGCTGGAAACTCATCGAGACGATGGGTGGGGGCGGCAGCCGTAGTCGCCCCCAAGCTTTGCCAGCAAGAGAACC
>JAIQFN010000101.1 GCA_020073265.1 Terriglobia bacterium
TTCTCCCTCCCGTCGGCACAACCTAACACAATACGCGCCCGAATCGACAATCGCTGTGCTGTTTTCGGTCGCCGCGCCCACTCTTGGAGCTTCGCCCGTTCCTCTTCACTCACCACGATTGGCTTAGTTGGTCGGCCCATGCTGGTTGGATTCCCAGCATAGCAAGCGGGTTCCTATTATTATGCGAACTTCTGACTCAGGACACTAGAGACGCGCTTCGTTCACACCACCAAAACGATTGATCCTGCTGCACTAACGCCTGGAACGCTTGCGACGCGCGTGTAGAGTATAGTCGTGCGATTCCCGCGCGCCTCTTCCGGCGTGCTGTGGGGCCTGCTGGTCTTCTCCGCCGTGGGATGGACCTATGCGAATCATTTTCACAACGGCTTCCACTTCGACGACTTCCACACCATCACCGGCAATGTCTTCATCCGTAGCCTGGCGAATCTCCCCAGATTCTTCACCGATCCGGCAACGTCGAGCAGCCTGCCCACTCACCGCACCTGGAGGCCGCTGGTCACGGCGTCGCTGGCGCTGGACTACTGGCTGGGACAGGGCTACACGCCGCTGTATTTTCACCTGTCCACTTTCGTTTGGTTTCTAGCGCAGTTGTGTTGCATGTATGTCTTGTTCGCCGCTGTTCTGCGCCGGGCGCTCGCGGACGGATGGGCCTCTCGCGCGGCCTGGTTCGCGGTGGCGTTGTACGGACTGCATCCGGCCATGTCCGAGACGGTCAACTATATAATTCAGCGCGCCGACGTCATCTCCACTTGCGGCGTTGTGGCGGGACTCGCGGTCTACGCGCGTTATCCCGCCCTGCGGCGCTACGGGATCTATCTGGCGCCGGTGGCCATCGCACTGTTGGCCAAGCCTCCCGCGCTGGTCTTCCCGCTCTTGCTCGTGATCTATGAATTCTGGGGGGAGGCCCAGGCTGAGCCGCCCAGAATCTCCGCCGCGATCCGGAAATCGATTCCAGCTTTGGCCCTCGCCGCCGCGTTCGCGGTGCTCCAGGTTGTGATGACTCCCAAGACCCTGGTGACGGGCGGCGAATCGTACCGCTACTGGATCACGCAGCCCTATGTCGCCTTTCGCTACTTCACTTCGTTTTTTCTGCCGCTGCATCTCAGCGCCGACACCGATCTCGCGGCCTTCGCCAGCGTCTGGACTCCGGAAGTCTTCGGCGGATTCGCATTTCTGGCCGCTCTGATTTATGCCATCTACGCATCTTCGAAGACGCGCGCGACGCAGCCCATCACCTTCGGCCTCGCCTGGTTCCTGCTGGCTCTCGTTCCCACCTCGGTCTTTCCGCTGGCCGAAGTTGAGAACGATCACCGCATGTTTTTCCCGTTCGTCGGTCTGACGCTCGCTGTGACCAGCGCCGGCGCTCAACTTCTCAGCAAGTCAGGCCACCGCGACAATCGGAAGTTCCTGACCGCGGGATTAGCTTGCCTGCTGCTAATGCTGGCGCTCGGTACTCGCCGCCGGAATGAGATCTGGCAAACCGACGAGAGCCTGTGGCAGGACGTCACCATCAAAAGCCCGCGCAACGGGCGAGGCTGGATGAACTACGGAGTGACCCAGATGGCCCAGGGCCGGGTGGAAAGCGCGCTCAGAATGTTCGAGCGGGCCGCATCGCTGGCCGCGAATTATCCGTGGCTGGAGATCAACCTCGGAATCGCCAACGCGGCGCTGCACCGGGACCAAGAAGCGCGCGCGCATTTTCTCCGCGCGCTGAACCTGGACCCGCAGTCGGCCGGCGGTTACTATTACTACGCCCGCTGGCTCGTCCGAATAGGTCACACAGACGCCGCCGCCGGCCTCTTGGAAAAGGCGGTGGCGTTGAATCCGGAATTGCAGGACGCCCGCGATCTCCTGCGCGAGATCTTCCTGTACGCTTCGTTGCGCGACTATCAGGCTCGCGACTACCAGGGGTGCATCGACGCCGCGCGCCAGGCCTTGCACGCCGATCCGCAATACGCCGAGGCGTACAACAACATCGCGGCGGCCTACGCGGCCATGGGCCGGTGGGACCAGGCCATCGACGCCGCCCAGCGCGCCCTCCGCATTCGCCCGGACTTTCAGCTAGCGCAAAACAACTTGGCCTGGGCCCAATCCGAAAAGCGGCGCGACGCCGCACAACAACGTTGATCGCGCTCGCTCTGGAGTCGAAGCAGCCCGGCTCGAGTTGACTGTGCTCCCGGCTTGAAAGCCAGGGCGCCGCCCGTCTACGCGCTTGGCATGTCGGCCCAGAATTTGCGGATCTCGCTGCGCGGATCGTTCTCGACACGGACTTCCTTGTCGAAGATCATCGTGGCCCGGGTGTTCGCGTCATAGGCCGGCCAGTTCGGAATTTTCGAATTGTTGGGGTTGGCGTTCTTCGCCATGGCAACCCAGCTATTCGCGAAGCGCGACCACAGCGCCCGCTCATCCTCGGAGCCGGTGCCGCCTACGCCGTCGCGATAGTTGTTGAACGTCGCCGAAACATCGGTGCCGTGCACGGCGCCGAACTTGCCGCCGAAACCGCCGCTGGCGAAGGCCCACAGATACATGTACGCGGGAGCCTTGCCCTGCGCGGCTTTGCGTTCGGCTTGCAGCGTGGCGCTCTTGCGCGCCGTCGAGTCGGTAGCGATCTGCGCCTGAATGAGAAAGGCCGACTTGTCCGGGTAACGGTTGCGATACATCGTGAGCATCGCCTCCGCCTTCGCTCCGTAACGCTGGTTCATCATGGTGCGCAGGCCTTCTTCGGTGAGATCGAAATTCGTCAGGCGCAGCGCGGCGTCTTCAAGAGTATTCGAAATGATGATCGGCACCTCGGCGGATTCCGGCGGCGCGGTGGGATCAAACGGATGGTGCGGAAGAATGGTGCCGTCCACCACCGGCGAGAAAGCGGCGCTCCCAGCGAGCGAGGTTTGCGCTTCGAGAATCTGCTGCCAAGGCAGCTTCTGGATATCGGCGATGTTGCTCTTGGAAACGCCGAGTTTCGCGAGCAGCAGCTCCGCCGACTTGGTGGCTTGCTCGCGCGTGGCCGAGCGGATGGTGGAGCCGCTCTGAATGCCTGCGCTGTGGAACAGGCCTTTGGCCGAAGGAATCGCCAGCATGGTGGAAGTTTTCGCGCCGCCGCCGGATTGTCCGAAGATCATGACTTTGGACGGATCGCCGCCGAAGTTCTCGATGTTGTCGCGAACCCATTCGAGCGAGGCCACCAGGTCCATCATCCCGGCGACGCCCGCGTGCGCGAATTCGGCGGGCGCGCCTAGATCGGCCAGATGCAGATAACCGAAGCTGGCGAGCCGGTGATTCACGGTCACCACCACGCAATCCGCCAGCCGCGCCAGTTGCGTGCCGTCGTACTGCGGCCCGTTGCCGGAACCGGTAGCGAATCCGCCGCCATGGAATGAAACCAGCACGGCGCGCTTGCCGCCGTCCTTTAAACCCGGTGTCCAGACATTGAGCGTGAGGACGTCTTCGCCCATGCCGGTGCCGTAGTGCAGGTCCCACTGAATCAACTCGCCGTAGTCGCTGGCAGGAGAAGAGATGGTCTGCGGAGAGATCTGGCCATACGCCAGGCATTCGCGCACACCGGTCCATGCGGCGGGCTTCTTCGGCGCCATGTAGCGGTTCTTCCCGCTGGTGGGCGCGCCATACGGGATGCCTTTGAATTCCTTGATTCCGGCGTTGGCCATTCCCTGGACCTGGCCGTATTGGGTGTCGGCGGTGAAAAACAATTCGCTGCTGCGGGACCCGCCGGCGGCACGCGCGGTTTGCCGCGATTGCGCCCAGCTATTGTTGGCAATCGCGTACCCTGCTCCGAGGGCCGCGAGAAACGAACGTCGATTTGTCATTTCAGCATCCTTTCATTTCCGAACTCTTCTCTAACATGGCAGTGTACTGCAAATGGGAGCGCTACTTCGGCATCTGCGCAGTCCGCAGATCTTTCAGGTCCAAAGCATTGGTGTCGACGATGACTTTGGCGTAGGCGCGAGTCACCGCGGCGAGTCCGGTGGAAGAAATCGTCTCGGGCGTCTCGCGGTCCGAATGCCAGACGAAGCCGCTGTTGATGATCTCGACCGAGGGCGCCAGGTGGTAGTAGCGCCCGATTTCGCCCGGAGGCGACGGACTGGATTGCGGGAAGCTAGGAACGCCGAAAGCGTCCATGGCATTGGCGACAATTGCGGCCAGCCGAGGCCCGGTCCCGTACCAGCGATAGGCGGCGGGAGCGTTCGAGAGCAGACCCGAAGTGGGCGCGGTGTCCATGCCTCCGGTATGCTCGGCGTTAAACAATACGGCGGTCTTGGCGAAGACCTCCAGGTGTTGTAACAGCCACGCGCCGCTCTCTGCGCCGTTGTCATGATGCCCGTTGGTTCCGAGGAAGATGATGCTGCGCTTGCGTTGTTCTTTGGGGATCTTGGCGAAGTACTCGGCCATGCCGATCATGGTTGCAACACCGGCTGCGTTGTCGTTGGCGCCCTCAAACCAGCCGTCGCGGTGCGCAACCACGATGTCGTTTTCCTCCGTCATGCCCGGCAGGGTTCCCCAGATCATGGCGCTCTTGAGATTCGGCACGCGCTTGATGTCCAGCATTATTTTCACGCGCGCTTCGCCGGCGCCCGCCTGCGCGATGAAGTCGCGCATCGCCAGCCCATCCTTCTGGCCGAGCGAAAAAGTAGGCACGGGGCTGTTCACCGGATAGAACTGCGTCTTCTCATTGCCCGGCAGTCCCTGGATCACCAAGATCGCCGCGGCGCCGCGATCGCCGATGCGTTTGATGGCGTTGTCGGCGATGGGTGCGTGGCGCGACGCGAGATCGGTGCTGTAAAAGAACACGGCTTTGCCCTTGACGTCGCGCGACAACGCCAGATCGGCGTCGCTGGCGAGTCCAACGTACACCGCCTCGAGATTCAGGCCTTCCGGCGGGGTGCCCACGGCTAAGTACGTCGGCTGTGCAGTGTCGAGCTGCAGCGTTTTTCCGTTGGCGGAGGCCACCACGCTCCAGGATTGCGGCATCCACTGTGGGGGCAGGGCAAGCGTCTGCTCATGCACGTCTCTGAGGCCAATCTGCCGGAACTTGTCGAGCATCCACTGCGCGTTCTCCGCGTCCGCCTCAGTGCCGGTGATACGCCCCCAGAACTGATGGCCCGCGTCGCGGTAACGGCGAGAGATGGCGCACAGTTCTTCGACATATTGTTTGAGATGTTGGCCGTCGATGGCGGCGTATTGTTGTTCGGAAGGCGCCAGGCGCCATCCCACTTCGGAGGCGCGCAGGTGGGCCGGTTCGGCGGTTCTTTGCGCCCGCCCGCCGGGCGCCTGGGCGTTCCCGGAACATATTAATAGGACCAGCGCGGCGGCGATCGCAGAAAGACTCTTTGTCAGCACTTGAAAGCTCCTCTCCGGTAGATGTCGTCGTTTATAGAGCATATCTTAAAGCGAACCGGATGGCTTGCTCCACCGGCGAGTACGCGCCATCCGGGCGGTCGAGTTGGAAAGGTTCGGCCGGCAGAAGCGGCGGCTGAGCGAGAAAGCGCGGGCGGGTGCCGCGATGCGGCTGAGCGGCATGTACCAGAAACGGATGGCACAGGTAGACGGTTCCCGCATCTCCGGTCGCCAGTGTCTCCTGTCGCGCGACGGTTTCAACAAAACCGTTGGCAGCCAGTTCTCTCAACGATAGACCGCGCTCGCCCGCAGGCGCCAGCATCCTGGCCACATCGACATGAGAAGCGGCTCGAATGCGCGTCGGCGCGTCGTTCTCCCCAACATCGGAGAAGAGAAAGAGCATCAACAGGGCTCGTCCCTTCGAGGTCACGTTGACACGCCAGTTCAGGAAGTCATTCGGATCAGCGTCCTCCGGCGGGAAACTGGTATCGATGTGCCAGCCTGCGTCGCCAGGGTCGTCAGGGGATGGAAACCTGACCGGAAATGTCCCCAGATTCGGGCGCGGAAGCCATCGCCCCGGACCGACAAGCTGATCAAACGCTTCGTGCAGGACTGGCGTGTTCACCGCCCGGTGAAAGGGATCCTGTCCATACATGCCGAGCCGGATCACCGGCTTGGTCCAAGTGGTTGGATCGTGCTCATCGCAGCCCGTGTCCCGCCAGAGGATGGAACGGCCTTGGCCGGCAAGATCGCGCGGAAAAGCCGCCTCGATTTTCAGGAATCCATCGCGGATGAACTGCTGGATCTGAGCGTCGCTCAGGACCCGCTCGCCAGAATCGGGCGTCTCGACGCGCCGCACGGCTGGTTGATGATCCATGGCGTGAATCCGACTCCATTCAAAATAGCGGATTCGGCGCGGTGAAGGTCCTCTTGCTCAAAGTGAGCGATTCCGAAGTCACCCACGACAGCCGGTTTAGTTCCGGATCGTAAAGTATTTCTCAGGTTTCAGATCACGATGGTGGACTCCAAGCAGGTGCGCAGCCTCCACGCCGCTGAGAATTTGGTCGAACAACGGCAGAATGAGGCAGGTGCCGAAGCTCTTCCCCTACGGGAGGAGATATGGCCGGAACCTGCGATGAAGCTAGCCGGCCCGCTTGCTGCCCGCTCGCCGGGGGTTTCGGCTTGCTCTTGCCCTTGAGATTGAGCGCCACTGCAGCGCGGATGAGATCCTTCAAGGCCGCCTCATCGACCTTGTCGCCTTCGTGGATGTCGATGGCGCGCCTGACATTCCCGTCGAGGCTGGAGTTGAATAGACCTGCGGGGTCCTTCAACGCAGCTCCCTTGGCAAAGGTCAGCTTGACGACCTTCTTGTACGTCTCTCCCGTGCAGACGATGCCGCCGTGGGAGAAGACGGGAGTCCCCATCCACTTCCACTCTTCGACGATCTCAGGGTCTGCCTCGTGCATGATCCCGCGCACTTTCGCGAGCGTTTTCCCGCGCCAGTCCCCAAGCTCCTTGATCTTCTCGTCGATGAATGCAGAGGCAGATTCCACCGGGACGGGCCTTTTCATGTGCACCTCCAACTCTCGCATATATTTTAGCTGCGCTCAGCGTAACCTGCACCCTCCGCAAGTGGAAGCCTCTTCTGGTTCGATAGCAGTTCGCAACGATGGTGGCAACCCGTGGGCGGGCTTGATGGGGATGATTGGAACAACGTTGAATGCATGAATACCGCAAATTCAAGGTCAGCGTCAACGGAGGATCCGCCTGCCTTTCCGAACGTCTGCGAAGGTACGTTACGTCAAATCCCGCCTCACCGGCAACGCGGCGGCTGGCAACGTCTACAACGTTGTCGACATGGCCTCACTCCTGCAGGCCGTGTGCAACGCGGGCGCAGGGTAAACGGTAAAATGTTGGAAGGAGCGCCATTGAGATGACCGGCCAACAGGCCTCAAATGCAACGCATCAAACTTTCGAGCAGTACCTAGACCAGCTCAGAACTCCGTGGAAGCCAATAGAGACCGGGCCTCGTAAGACCGCTGACTACCGAGTTTCGTCATCCGGGGGAGAGATCACGTGCGAGGTCAAGACTCTCTTGGGAATGGCTCGGCTTGCGTCCGGTGGATACGATCCGTGCAGGCCAATTCAGCGAAAAATTCGGCGTGCACGAGCCCAGCTACACACCTCTCATGGTGAACCGTGTTGCCTAGTGCTAAATAGCAAATCGGTTTACGACAGTCTTGACCCTACGATTGTTGCATGCGCTGCGTTCGGTCCTGGATTCCAACAATATCGTCCGGACCATTCGGTCATCGACGGCAGGCCACCAGTTCTACGGTTTTCGCGAAAGAGGGATCTCCCGAAGCATCTGTGGCATCTCGCTGATGCGACTCTTTCGCCGGCATGCAATCGGAGATTCAGCGCGCTGGTGGTGCTCTCTGAGTACGAGTTAAGCGATCTAAACCTTGCAGTGTGGCGACAGTTGGAAACCAGGCAGCGGAAGGGCGAAGTCTTGCAACCCGCCGAAAGCATGAGAGTCTTTGCTGCCCAGTATGAGCCGCTACCGACTACCCACCAATACTCTGGGACCGTGCGCGTTATCGTGCTCGAGAATTCCTACGCGCGCATCCCTTTTCCGGAAGATCTTTTTCGGGGACCATTCGATCAGCGGTGGAGCGCATGTGATGGATATTACGGCCCTGTGTGGATCGGGAGCACATTGGAACGTCTCTACACGGAGGGCGTGCCCTTTCACATGCTTTAGCTGAGTTGATCCCGAGCTTAGTAGAGACGTGATTGCACCGCATCGGACCGAAACGCGTCGTTAGTCGCGCTCACCAAGCCGTCGCCTTTCCGCCCCATCTCAAGGAAGGTATGGAGTGCTGGGAGTAGGGGAGTGACGTCAAGTGTTCACTGCGGTCTTTTCCCGACGCTGTTGTCCATTGGACCCGCGGCGTGGCAGATCTGATAGAGTCCGACGGTAGGCCCGACGAGTGAACGCCCTGGAATCTCGCATTGCGACGCTTCGAGAACAAATTGATCAGAGGTCTTTCAATCCGAATTTCTCTTCCAATAGCGCTGCGATTCTTCTTTGATCTAATCCCGGATGGTTCCATGCTGAGAGAAATCGCTTCCGGCTTCAGTATTGTCGCCTTCCGGCCTAAAATACGACACCAGGGGAACGCACCTATTAACACCGTCGTGATTCGGACGGGGTTAGAGGAGAGAGGAGGCGATAAAATGTCGCGATCTACGTACCGTGACCACAAAGGCCGTGGCGAACCTCTATGCACGCGAGACAGTTCCGGATCGCCCTGCACTGGAAGCACTCGTCAGCGTGTGAAGCTCGAACACCCCCTCCATACGCTTCTTTCCTTCGAACCAGACACATTTCGCCTGATCGTGTTCGCTGCCCATCATCCCGAATCTACCGATCGTATCGATCGTCATCGGCGGGCCGCCGCTCTTGAGCTGAACAACGTCCCCGTCCTTAAACTCGTGATCCATTCTAATTTTCCTTCCTGAAGATTAAGATACCGCCATCCTCACACCTTGGGAAGATGGAAGCACAAGACGTTCAGTTTGATGAGCCGTCCTGGATCACCGGGCAGATGAAAATCAAACCCGAACCACGATTCCTCTTTCCGACCAAGATCTGCCACGAAGCACCCGTGCGCCCGGGTACTTTCGTCGATGGCTTTCAGCGGCGCACTCATATCCTTCGTGGGCACGAAATACACAATCGCTGTCTTCGAATCCCTCCAGGTTAGGTACGACAGGATTTGATCGATGGTTTCATGGTGCTTTTTCTGGCCGGCCCAGAATTTGCATTCGGCTACGAAGACGTTCTTTTTTTCGTACCTGACGAGAATGTCGGTTTTGCCCGACTTATTGAACGTTTCGCCCGTGGCACTCGCCATTTGAAAGTGCGGCTCCAGGACCATCAGTAAGTGATCGCGCAGCGTCTCTTCGTCTTTATCTGCATACGTGCTCGGTAGACGCTCGAACACTCTGCCCGTGTCTTGAATGACGCGGAGGATCTCTGCGTAAATCGACTCGTCGAGCGTCGGCTCTATCTTGTGGGGTTCGGCACCCGGCGGCTTGCGGAGAACCAGATCTTTCCGGACGGCGGGCACGGCGAAGGTCTTCGGAACATTGCTCGCCTTCTTGATCGGCACTCCGAGGGCCGCCATGAATTCGCCTTGGCGTTTTATCGCTTCCTTACGGGCAGTCAGGTAGCCTCCGACAGTAGCTGGTAAGCTCGCGTTATATTGCTCGACCTGCCGCCGGAGATGTTCATAGTTCTGTCGAATCAGTGCCAAAATCGAATCAGCTCTGCCCTTGACTTGGGATGGATCGGCGTCCCAGAAATTAACGACGCTGAAACACACGGCTCCATCCTCCACGAATACTTGAACCGTATTCATTACGCGAGGATTCGGAATACAACGCAGGAGCTGAGCGTCTCCGGCAAAAGGAAGGTGGTATTTGATCGCTTGTCTTGTATACGTTTTGCCCGCGTGGACGTAAAAGCCCTGTGGGAACCGCTCCGCCGGGACGCTCGCTTCGTGCGATGATGCGTGTACGTTATCAAAGTACAAGGAGAGGGAGTCGAGGCGGAAACGGCTTTCTAGGAACGAGACGTATTCTTGCTCGTTAACGTTCATTAGATATTGGGGGTTTTCACTTTCGATCGTCGCTTTCAGGTCGTGCAAGCGATGGGCGACCACCGCGTCGAATGTCTCTTCAAAAAAGATATTGAATGTCGCCATAATCGATTCTAGATCGCAATTCGCTCCACCTCATCGAGCGTGATCTCATCACCCGAACGGTCATAGAGCTTTGTCGTCCGTGGCGACTCATGCGCGGCGGTCGCATGGGCATTCTCGATCGTAACTCCATTTTCAAGGTACGCCGTGATACCGGTTGTCCGAAACGTGTGGGAGCAGGAGGTCGGGAAACCGCGACCGGCGTCATCGTGCAAACACGCAATACAGGCGCGAACAACGTGGTTATCCTCGGCGCCGGGCGTACTCGATCGACTTCTCGCAGTGGGTGGCCCTAGTGAACAACATCCCCACGCTGGCCTCTCGAGTCAACGGGCTCAGCATCGCCAACGTCGCCGCCTGCTCGCACTCCTACGACCTAAACCGCCGGCACCGCGCGGTCACGTGCTCGCCGGCGTGGCCTGCAGGCGGCGCCAGAACAAGTACGAGAACCCCCAGAGCACGCCGGTGGCCGCCGCCCAGCCCCACGCCTCCGGGCAATCGCCCACCGAGAGGTGCGCGATGATCGCCGAGGCGAGGTCGATAGCGAAGGCGGCGTAGGCCCACTCCTTGAGTCGCGCCGGTAGTGGCGCAAGCATCAGCACCACGCCGAGGAGCCATCCTTCGGTGCCTGGCGTAATCGAGCGGTCAGGCGCTCGCCGGTGTTCGAGACACATCCACACTGGGGAGCCAGACTTCGATGCTTCAGGAGATCGCCAGGGGTACCAGCTTGGAACGCCTGATCTTCTTATCTCTCGTAACGAGGGGAACGCGATGGACGACACTGGTCGCGGCGATCAACCCGTCAGCGGGATCGCTGCCAAAATCCAGTTCAGTGGACTTTTGACAGATCGCCAGATCAAGGGGCCAAACATGAATCCGGGCAAAAACCCTGGCAAACTCGGGAGATCCAAGATCAATCGCGATGCGCCCCATCTGCGCCAGCTTGGCCACCTCCCATAGCACGATGGCAGAGATGCTCCAGGGCTCGGACGCGAGCATGGCATGTTCGGCGCGTTTCAGCGAACCATCTAAGGCAAACAGCAGGATGTGGGTGTCAAGATTCAGCATTCCAATCGACTCCAGTCGAGAGCACGTCGCCCGAAACCTTTACCTTGCCTTTCATGCTCCCGATGAGAGGAGCGCAACCGGAGTCGGCGGGAATGACCCGGGCGACCGGTTTTCCATGTTTAGTCACTATGATGCCGTCCGGATCGAGGTGGTCGAGCAGCGAAAGGCACTGCTCCTTGAACTTGGAAGCGCTGATTTCCCTCATGGCCTCATTATAGCCCGAAATATTGACTGGTCACAAAAAATGGTCATATTCGTTCACGCCAGGTTGTGAGTGAACCCTACGATTCAGATCATCCAGGGGACGGAAGACTCCATTCTCGTATTTGGCCGCGATGGTCATGGATCCAGACCAATCCTAGCACCGTGTCGGCCTTGGTGCGCCACGCGTTGTCACTCGTTGCTAATCCTGGTCACTATGACCTGCCCGCGCACGGAAGTCGTCGGGATTGTTGTTCTTCATGGCAATCCTCTATTTTGAAGCTCGCTCTCGGTCGGTCACAATAACAATATGGCACCGTATACTTTCCTAGAGAACATCGAGACGGAGGTCCCGATACCGGAAAACGGCATTCTGAGCCGGACGCTGTTCAACGACGAGGCGGTGAAAGTTGTTGCCTTCGG
>JAIQFN010000102.1 GCA_020073265.1 Terriglobia bacterium
AAACCAAGGGCAGGTTTCCCTCCGCGCCCACAGCCCTTGGAAATCGCTGGTCGCGATTCCCACATTTCCACCGCCCCTACTCGACGTGGAAAAGTGGAAAACCAAGAGCAGGTTTCCCACTTTCCCACTCACTGCTCTTCCTCTCAAAACCCAATTCAGAAAGGAGGCCTGGCGGCAGTCGCTCCGCTCCCGCCTTCAGGCTCATTCTTCAATGAGAAAATGCTCGAGCCCGCGATCGCGAAACACGCGCGGCAACGCCGGCCGGCCGTGCTAGCATGCTTCCAGAGACGACCCCATGCCCTTCGTTGACACCAATGATCTCAAGGTCATCGAGCGCCTGCCCGGCTGGTACGGACGATATTTCCATTCGCCGAACATGACGTTCGCGCACTACGACTTTAAGCGCGGCTCGTCCATTCACGAGCACTTCCATCCTCAGGAAGAAGTCTATGAGGTCATCGATGGCGAGCTCGAGGTGACCATCGACGGCGTGGCCAAGATCGCCCGCGCTGGCTTGGTGGCTATTGTGCCGGCAAATGCCCGCCATTCCGTGAAAGCGCTGACCGACGGCCGGGCCATCATCATCGACTATCCGGCGCGGCACGATTTCGCTTAGCCGGCTCTGAAGGGTCTCCCGAGTCTCTTACCATGCGGAGCGTATGATAGAGGCAGGTATGCTGGCCAAGACGCAGATCGGCGTGGAGGAGTACCTCGCTCTGGCATTTCCCGACCGCCCGGAACCTGACTACGTTCACGGGGAGGTCGTGGAGCGAAGCTTGCCAACACCAATTCACGCACAAATTCAAGTTCTTCTCGGCGTGCTATTTGCGCCGCTGCTGAAGCGAGTTCGTCTGGTTCTGATGTCCGAGCTTCGCGTGCGGATCGAGCCGGACCTGTTTCGAGTCGTCGACTTTGCGGTCTATCGCGATGCCCGGCCCGAGGGACGCTACGGCACCAGTCCCGCCTACGTCGCCATCGAAATCGTTTCGCCCGACGACAGCTATAACAACCTGACGCAAAGGCTCGAGGACTACCGGCGCTGGGGTGTGCCGCACGTCTGGCTGATCGATCCGTGGCTCAAGCGCTTGTATGAATACACGGATGCCGGCTTGCTTCAGCACCCGAGCCTCCGGCTCCCCGAGTTCGATTTCGAGCTCGCCTCCGAGGACGTTTTCAGGGACGTTTGACGTCGATTCGCGCCGCCCGCAAGATGGCGAATACCAGGAGCGGCAGCAAAGCGAGCAGCGCGAGCCAACCCGCGATCGCCCAGCGAGCCAGCGCCGGAAATCGGAAGCGCAGTTGAAACGGCAGGTAGGCTAGCGTCCGCCACTCCACCGGAACGCCGGCGAAACGGCCGGGAACCTCGCTGCTGGTTGCGATCTCCAGCAGGTTGACGGCGCGGTTCCAAATGACTCCGTGGTCGTAGCCCATGCCGCGCTGGAGGATTTCGAGGTTCGGCGCGATCGCCGTCGAGGCCGCTTGCAGGATTGCCGAAGCCCACACGATGGCCCAAAGCGCGCGCCGGCCGCCAACCGTGAGTTTTCCGCCCTGCGCGAGCAGAATCGGAATCGCGAATAGGCACAGAAGTTGCACCGGCATGATCACGTAGCGATGCCCCCAAGCCACGTCGCCGCCGAAAGCAAAATATCTGGCGGAGCTCGCGATGTACAGAACTTCCAGCAGAGCCAGCCAGCCCAGCACGCGTTTCAACTCGCCGGCCAGGCTACGCCAGGTCAAGACCACCAGCAAGAGCAACAGCACGACCAGAGGATCGAACAGAAATATCGATTTGTCGTGCGAGAACAGAGTGCCGAAAAAACCCTTCCAGAACGGGTAAGAGAACGGATACGACGGCGGAGCGCTCGGGGGTCTCAACTGCTTTCCCGCGATCCCGAGGTAGGTGCTGAACGCGTCGCCGAAGCGATAGTACTGATACCAACGGTCGAACAGGATCGCAGCGGCCAGCGGCGCCAGATAGCCCGCTAGAAATCGCTTGCGACCTCCGCCGGCGCTGAGAGCATATGCGGCGAACACGCCGGTTTCGAGCAGCGCGCTGGCCCGCGTCAAGATGGCAAACGCGCACGCCGATCCCGCCACCACGGCCCACTTCGCGCGATGGTCAGCGTAGAATCGCCGGACACCCCACAGCGCGCATAAAGCCAGCAGCAGCAACAGCTCGTTCTCCTGGGCGGATTGAATGTACGCGAGACACGAGGTCGCCAACAGCAGCCCGAGCGCTCCGGCTGTACTCACCCAGCGGCTGAAGTGGAACGTCAGCAGCAGTTCATAAGCCAGTATCAGCACGCCGGCAGTGACGAACGATTGCATCAGGAACGCGATGCTCAGTTCGGCCACCTGCTTTTGCCTGGTGGCGTCCAGGTGAAAACGGCCGAGCTGCGGGACCACCACGGCGTCCACCGCCGCGTCGAAAGGAATCAACAGCAGACTCTGGCCGATGCCAGTGTAGGAGTGGCGCGCTCCGTTTCGGCCGGTGATCCCGTAAGCGGTGTCGCTGGGACTCACCTCGGGTTCACCCAGCCGAATCCAGCGAGCCACCTGCCATCTTCGCGTCGTGTCGATGGCTCCGAAATTTCCGGGATTCACCAGGGCACAGACCACCAGCGCGAGCAGCAGGAAGAGGAGCCGCAGGCGCCATTCCGGTCCGAGCCGGCCTCTCCTGGCGATGGCATTCATTTCGGACAAGGATCATTATGGTACATCGCTTCGCCGGCCCGCCCGTGAAAGAACCACTCGCGTGTGGTGATCGAAAAAAAAGCGGGTGCAGGGATGAGTTTCACGCCGCGCAGCATTATACGGGTGACGTAAACCGCGCAAAGCGGAAACTCAGAAAGAGGAGAATCGACCAGATGAAGATTTCGTACACTGCCGCGAGCATGGCATTCGTGGTTGCGCTGAGCGTGTTTGGCGCGGGCGACCCGCCTGCCGCCGGCGTCGCCGCCCCAGATTTCACCCTGAATTCGCAGGAAGGCGCTCCGGTCAGCCTGCACGACTATCGGGGCAAGTGGGTGGTGCTGTATTTTTATCCCAAGGACATGACGCAAGGCTGCACCATCGAAGCGCACAACTTCCAGCGCGACCTGGCGCAGTACGGCGCCAAGAACGCCGTGATCCTGGGCGTCAGCGTGGACACCGTGGATTCGCACCAGCAGTTCTGCACCAAGGAAAGCTTGACGTTCAAGCTGCTTTCCGACTCGAGCCATGAGGTTACCACCAAGTACGGATCGCTCCAGCAGTTCGGCTCGATGACACTGGCCGCGCGGAACACGTTCCTGGTCGACCCCCACGGCGTGATCCGCAAAGTCTATCTGAAAGTAAATCCGAATCCGCACAGCGAAGAAGTATTGGCCGCGCTCACGACCTTGGAGAAAGGCGAATAGCGTCGCTGGGCGCCGAGTAAACTAGGAGGACGGGCGAAGGTTGCAGGACCCTCGCCCGTCTCCACCATTGGAAGCGCGCTTGCCGGGATCAACACGCCAGGACGAATTCGAGCGGCTCGCAATGCCCCACTCGCAAAGCCTGCTCCGCGTCGCCTATCGGCTCACTGTGGATACGGCCGCCGCCGAAGACCTGGTGCAGGAGACGTTGCTCAGCGCATGGCGCGGATTCCACCAGTTCCGCGCCGGCAGCAACGCGCGGGCCTGGCTGTTTCGCATACTCTTCAACGCCTTTTACGCGCAGGGCCGCAAGGCCAAGGCAGCGCCGCAGGTGGTTCCCATTTCAGATGCCAGCGAACGCGGCGCAGGATATCGAGCCCAAGCGGTCCATCTGGAGGCCGCCGCCGTGGCCGTCGCGCTCGACAGTTTGGCGGCGGAGCATCGCACGGTGCTGCTGCTGGGAGTAGTGGAAGGCTTCACCTGCCAGGAGATGGCGGAGATTCTCGCGGTGCCCATCGGCACGGTAATGTCGCGCCTCAGCCGCGCCCGCCAGGCCTTGCGCGCGCGTTTAGAAGGCGGCGCGCCCAAGGTCTGCGTCCGGAGCGCTGAATGATCGCAAGGGAGGCTTTATGAATTGCACGGACATCGTGACGCTCTCGCCTTTGTACATTTCGGGAGAGCTGGATCGCGCGCGCGCCGACGCTTTCGCCGCGCACTTGCGGTCGTGTCCGGAGTGCGCCCGGGAAATACAGCGTCAAATCGACATGGACGCGCTGCTGCGCACCGGCATCCTGGCGGAAGCACCGGACACCTCGGCGCTGGACAACCGGGTTCGCGAACAAATCGCCGCCGCGCCCGCGTCAGACCGGCAGGTTGCATCGCGCTGGCTGTTGGTCGCCGCCGGCATCGTGTTGGTGCTGTTGGTGGCTGGATTGGGCTACCGCGCCTTGCTAGGGATGCGACCGTCTCGGTTGTACACCGACGCAGCGCGCGACCATCGCAGCGAAGTGATCAACCGCCAGCCGCGAAGATGGCTGGCCGATCCAGCCGCCCTCGAGTCGCTGGCCGAGCAACGCGGCGTCTCACGCGCGGCCGTCGCCTCGCTCGCGCCTTCTGGATATCGGCCGGAACACGGCAAGCTATGCCGCTTGGACGGCCGCATCTTCCTCCACCTGGTCTACACCGACGGCGCGCATGAGTTCTCGGTCTTTCTCCGCGAGCGCGATGCCGATCCGCTTCCCGGCCCAGCGCGCGACACGCTAAACGGAAGATCGCTGCATGTGGCCGACTTTGGCGATGAGCACCTGAGTTGTTTTCAAACCGATCGGCTTCGCGCCATGCTGGTCACCGATCAGCCTGGCGAAACAGCTTTAGCGTTGGCGCGCCTTGCAGCCGCGGTGTTGTAGCGCAGGCAGGCGCGGGACTCGCCGGCAGCGCGCCGCCGTTCGATATCATAGTCTCGCTATGAGGATTCGACGCGGAATATTCATTCTGGCGGCGTTCGGTCTCACGCTGGTTGCCGCCAACGACAAGGCGGCCAGGATCACCGGTCTGGACAAATACGTCCAGGCGCCTGATCCGAACTACCACTACGAGCTGGTCAACACCATCCCCGGTCCGGGCTACACCACCTATGTGCTGGACATGACTTCGCAGGCCTGGCGCAGCGCCGCCGAAGTCAATCATCCGATCTGGAAACACTGGCTGACCATCATCCGGCCCGACCAGGTGAAGGGAACCACGGGCTTCCTCTACCTCACCGGCGGGTCCATCAACGACAAGGCGCCCGACAAGCCGACTCCGGAGAACGTTGACACTGCCCTGGCGTCGAATAGCGTGGTGGCCGAGTTGCGTGGCATTCCCAACGAGCCGCTGATCTTCAGCGACGACAAAAAATCGCGCAGCGAAGACGCGATCATCGCCTACACCTGGGTCAAGTATCTGAAGACCGGCGACGAGACCTGGCCGCTGCGAATGCCCATGACCAAAGCGGCGGTGCGTGCGATGGACACGGTGACGTCGTTCTGCGCGACGCCCGCGGGCGGCAACGTCAAGGTGGAAAAATTCGTGGTGGCCGGCGGCTCCAAGCGCGGCTGGACCACCTGGACCACGGCAGCCGTCGACAAGCGTGTGGTCGCCGAGGTTCCGATCGTGATCGACCTGCTGAACAACGTCAAGTCCTTCGAGCACCACTGGCGCGCGTACGGTTTCTATTCGCCGGCGGTGAAGGACTACCAGGACATGGGCCTGATGAACGTTTCGCACACGCCGCAGTACGCCAGCCTGATGCGCCTGGTGGAGCCTTACAGTTATCGCGACCGCTTCACCATGCCGAAGCTCATCATGAATTCGGCGGGCGATCAGTATTTCCTGCCGGACTCGTCGCAGTTTTACCTGGACGAACTGCCGGGCGAAAAATATCTGCGCTACATTCCCAACACCGACCACTCGCTGCGCAATTCCGATGCGCGCCAGAGCCTGATCGCATTCTACGATGCGTTCCTGCGCGGCCAGCCACGGCCGAAGTTCTTCTGGAAATTCGAAAAGAACGGCGACATTCGCGTCACCAGCGTGGACCAGCCCAGCGAAGTGAAACTATGGGCCGCCACCAATCCCGAGCACCGCGATTTTCGGCTGATGTCGATCGGTCCCGCGTACAAAAGCACCGTGCTGACGTCCAAGGGCGACAACGTTTATATTGGCCGCGTCGAAAAGCCGGAAAAGGGATGGACGGCATATTTCGTCGAGCTGACCTATCCGAGCGGCGGCAAATACCCGTTCAAATTCACCACCGCGGTTCGAGTGACGCCCGACACGCTGCCCTTCCCGCCGCCGAAACCGGCCGGCAAGATCGAGGATCTACCGTAGGCATGTTGCCTATTGCTTTCTCGCGGTGCCGGTGATGTTCGTCCCGTCGTCGGCCTCAACCACTTGGACGCCATTGCCTCCGTCCGTAATCACAAAGTCATAGACGAACGGACCACCCACCATGTCGGAGTTCGTAGTATACGAACCGCTGCAGTCGGAATTCACCGTGTAGGTGCCGGTGTAGGTGGCCGCCCGCACGATGGTTCCGCTGAAAGCGTCCGTTTCCGTTCCGCTGAGATTGCCCTGGCCATCGGCGTTGAAGCTGCCCGAGGAAGAAAACACATTCAGATTCCCGGAACTGTCGAAAAAGAAGCCGGAGAAAGTATAGCCATACGTTCCGTTCAGGCTGGTGGCATCGCAGGTGGCGGCGTGGACGACGCTCGGAGTTCTTCCGGGTTGCGGCCAAACCGAAAGCGCGGCAGCCATCAGGAATGCCGCCAGCAGCAGCCACATCGTGCGGGGAACAAGCCCAAGGCCATGCCGGGGCTTGTCAGAGTAGATGAGACCCATCTTATATCTCCTTAAACGCTCTGGAAACCCCGTGTAGTTTCAGTTTACCGCATTGGTCCATTGAGCAGCATGCCTCGCCTCGATCAACACTGGAAGCTCAGAAAATTTGATTTTTGCTCAATGCAATTCGAACCTCCTGGTGTATACTACTCAGTCCGGAGAACCAAGAATGTCAAACCGCTATAGAAGCTATCGCATGGCGACCGTCCTTCTGGCGATCGCTCTTTCCACTGCCGCATGGGCCGATCAGTCCGGCAACACGACCCTCGTCCCCAACACTTTCTTAAACCTCGACACTGGAGCAGTTTCCGCCGCCGGCGGCGACATCCTGTGGAACGGGACGTCGCTCGCGCCGCGAGGCCGGGCCGGACTCATTAACTTGGGAAAACATGGATCGCACGCCTTTGGGCTCATCCCGGCCCGCTATGCATCGGCCGCGTCCTACAGTGCGGCGCCGATTCTCGCTCATGAGTTGGTAGTGGGTGATATTTTCGGAGTACATACCAACGGCGGCCGCTACGCCAAAGTAATCGTCACCGCGGCGAACGGCACATCTCTCTCGCTGCAGTACACCACCTTCCGGGCGGCTCGTTCCATCCGGGCGAAACCTGCTGCCGCCAGCGCGGGACCGGTCATCACAAAATTGCAGAACAACTACAGCTATCTGGTACCCGGCGTACCGAACTACGGCATCGCGCCGGGTAGCCTGTTTGTGATCATCGGCACCAGCCTGAGCGATGCGACGCCGCCTGTATTGCAATCCAGCGCTGCTCCGGGTCTGCCTCAAACATTGAATCAAACCAGCGTTTCCGTGACTGTCAAGGGCGCCACCGTTACTCCGGCGCTATACTACACGTCGGCCACCCAACTCGCCGCGGTTCTGCCATCCACCACGCCGGTCGGGGACGGAACCATAACCGTGACCTATGCCGGAACAGCCAGCGCACCAGCGCCCATTCACGTGGTAGCGAGTGCGCTTGGCTTGGATACTTTATACGGCTCCGGATTCGGCGCTGGCGTCGCTACCGATGCTAACGGCAAGGTGTTCGGACTCACGAACTCGGCAACGCCTGGACAAACAATCATCCTGTGGGGCTCTGGTATCGGCGCCGACACTTCTAGTGACGATCGCACCTACCCGCAAAAGCAGAACGATCTCACCAGCATCCCGATGCAGGTCTTCATCGGGGGTCTCTCCGCGAATATTACCTACCACGGCCGATCCCAGTATCCCGGCGTGGATCAGATAAACGTCGAGATTCCGGCCAATGTGCCACCCGGTTGCTACGTCTCGGTGGTCGCGGCCTCTGGCTCCATCGTGAGCAATACCGTCACACTTCCGGTGAATCCGGGTGGAGGGCCGTGCTCCGATCCCGCCTCGGCGCTGGACGGCAGCAAACTTCAGGCGGCGGCCGGCAAACGCGGCGTCAACTCCGTAGGGGTCACTGTTGGTCAGAACATCTCTCCCAACGGCACCCCGGGCGACACAAACGCCTTCGTGATCGCAGCTTCTCTGACTGGCGGATACTACGGCACCGGTTACGAATATGCTTCCCAGGGAAGTTGCATGGTTGTTCCGCCGTCGCAGGGGGATTTTTCAAACGCCGGCCTGACCCCTCTGGACGTGGGTTCCATCCAAGAGAGCGGCCCCAGTGGAAACGTGACTCTTGGGGGAGGAGGAGGAATCTACAGTGCGCCACTAGCGGGTCTGAACTTCCCCGGCACGTATACGTTCACGGCTTCCGGCGGAGCCGATGTGGGAGGCTTCAAAGTCGCCATCAATGTGCAAACGACGCTCACTTTAACAAATAAGGCCGCGCTCGCTACGATTACGCGATCGCAGGGCGCGACGGTAACCTGGAGCGGCGGGTTCCCGAACGGCGACGTCCAGGTGTCCGGTGGGATCTCGGCCCAATTCGCGACCCAATACGGTGCCGTCAGGTTCTTCTGCCACGCCCCCTCCAGCGCCGGGCAATTCACCATACCTGCTTCGATCTTGATGGCTCTGCCGCCGGGTGGCGGCTCACTGGCCGTGGAGAACTTTACCGCGCCTCAGGGCGTGTCGGCCACGGGTATCGATGTGGGCTTGGCGGCCGCCGTGGTAGTGTTCAAGTTGAACGCCACTTTCAAGTGAGCCGATACAAGGGCGCGTCTCACGATCGACACACCCTATGATTGACACGTGAACGAGCTGCTCGAAGCACTGCCGCCCGACGCCCTGGTTCTTGACCTCGGGTGCGCCGGTGGCAGCTTTCGCGCGTCAGGGAAATCGCTGACGGTCGTCCGCATCGACTTGGAAGCGGCCAAGCCCGCGATGCCGAACTTCGCGCAAGCCGACGCCGCTCGCCTGCCATTCCGCGATCATTGTTTTGACCTGGTCGTCTCCAACCATAGCCTGGAACATTTCGAGAACCTCACCGGCGCGCTCCAGGAGATCGGCCGCGTCGCGAAGCCCAGCGCCGCTCTCTACGTCAGCGTGCCCGACGCCACGACGTTCACCGACCGGCTGTACCGCTGGCTGGCGCGCGGCGGCGGCCACGTCAATGCATTCTCTTCGGCCGAGGACCTGGCCGCCCGAATCCAGGCTGCGACCAGATTGAAACACGTCGCCACTCGAACTCTGTGTACGTCTCTGTCGTTCCTGAACCGCAAGAACAGCCGGACGCGACGTCCCCGGAAATTGCTGTTGCTCGGCGACGGGACCCAGACTTCACTGCACCTGTTCAGTTTTTTCTCGCGTTTGTCCGACCGCTGGCTGCACACACGCCTGAGCATCTATGGCTGGGCCTTCTATTTCGGAAACGCAACCGCGCCGATCGACCGGCATCCCTGGACCAACGTGTGCATCCGCTGCGGCTCGGGACATCCATCTGAGTCGCTGCGGCACGTTCGGGTGCGCCGCCTGTTCGTTCCGGGATACTCGTGCCCGGACTGCGGCACCTGGAATTTCTTCGCCGCCGATAACCTGAAATAATGAGTGACGTTGCTAGATCATAGCCAAAGCCTGCCGGGTAGCGACCGCGTCGTGGTGTTGATTCCGTTGTTCAATGACTGGGAAGCCGCCGATTTGCTGTTGGGCGAGTTGGATCGAGCCTTCGCGCAGTCCGGGATATCCGCCGAAGTGTTATTCGTCGACGACGGCTCCACCGAAAGCATGCCGGCCGGATTTTCGCGCGGGCGTTTCACGGCGCTAAGAGCCATCGACATCCTGCAACTCCGCCGGAACCTCGGTCATCAACGCGCCATCGCCGTGGGGCTGGTCTACGTCTACGAGAAGCGGCCCTGCCGCGCGGTAGTCGTCATGGATTCGGACGGCGAGGACCAGCCGGCGGACATTCCGCGCCTGATGGAGCGTTTCCAGGCCGAAGGCCAGCGCTCCATCGTCTTCGCGGCGCGCTCCAAGCGGCTCGAGCGTTTCCCATTCCGGATTCTGTATCACCTCTACCGCTTCATCCACCGCGCGCTGACGGGCGACCCGGTTCGCGTCGGCAACTTCAGCGTCGTGCCGTTCGAGAGCCTGGCCAAGCTCGTGGTGATTCCCGAAATCTGGAACCACTACGCCGCCGCCGTGATCCGCTCCCGCATGCGGTTCTGTTCCATCCCCATCGCGCGGGGAAGACGCGTGGCCGGAAAGTCCAAGATGAATTTCATCGGCCTGCTGCTGCACGGGCTCAGCGCGTTCTTCGTCTATGGCGACATCGTGGGCGCCCGCTTGTTGATCGGCATCGCCCTCGCCCTGATCCTGGAAGTCGCCCTCATCGCGGTCTGGATCGGCGTGCGCGTGACCGCCAGTCCCAGCATCCTGAGCGTGGCCGCTTATCTGGCGGGGCTGCTCGGAATCGTGCTGCTACAGGCCATCCCCATCGCGCTGATCCTGGTCTTCAGCGTGATCGGCAGCCGCGTGAACATCGGCTTTCTGCCCATTCGCGACTGCCCTTACTTCGTGAACAACGTCCAGCGAGTCTATCCTGTGGCCGCCGCCGCGCCATCCTGACCGCCGACCTTCGCGGGATGATCCTTGGTGAACAAATTCCAGGCGCCGCAGATCGGGCAGAGATATGAGCGCATAACTAAAAATTGCCGCCGCACTCTCTTCTCCTCCAGCAGAGACGCTTCCGAATACCCTGTGCCGCAATGGATGCACACATTCGTCCAGGCCTCGGTACCTACGAGTTCGCGAACGTCGCCGAAGTAGAAGGCCCAGCCATAGACACTAGCGCGCGTGCCAAGCAGCCGGTCGAGGATGCGCAGCCCATATGTCAACCAGGCAGTAACCGTGGGATTCCCGTTGCCGACAAGCCAGAGCCGGCGCGGCGGACGCGGCTTGTAGTTCGAATACAACAGGAATCGGAGCGAGCTGTGCAGAACGCGTGTCGCCACCAGTTCAAGGCCCGTTACACGGGCGATCTCTGCGCTCAGCTCGGTCGCCGATCGAAACGCATTGATGTGTCCCCCGCCGTGCAGCAGCCATCGATACAGATGGTCGGTGAGCGTCGAGGCGTCCGGCACGGCCGCATACAAGCTGCCGTCGCGCCGCACCACGCGGCCGATCTCTTGGAGCACTCTTGCCAGGTCGTCGACATGTTCCAGACTGTGGTTGGAGATCACCGCATCGAAAGCGCCATCTCGGAACGGAAGCCAGGCTGCGTCCGCGCACACCAAGCCATCCAAATGCTCCGGCTTGGTTAAGGACTGGTCCAGCCGCACCACCTGCGCACCGGGACAGGATTCCGGCGCGAAGCTTCCGGACCCGCAGCCCAGATCCAGGACGCGGGCATCGCTTCGCAAATTGCGCAGAATCTCGTGCATGCCGCCGTTCTCATGATAGGGCGTATCGCGCGCCGAAAGCAGGTCATAATATCCTTTGGTGTTGACCACCGCAACCATCTGGGGATTCTTCGAAGCCGCACTGGCCTCCATCGCCGCCACTCTCACGTTCAATTTCTTTTTCTTGCCGCCGGTGGGCAGGTTTACGATCGCCGATCCGCAAAACTGGGTTGCTCTATTCAGCTTCTTGACCACCGCCTTGGTCGCCAGCCGCCTT
>JAIQFN010000034.1 GCA_020073265.1 Terriglobia bacterium
AAAACCAAGGGCAGGTTTCCCTCCGCGCCCACAGCCCTTGGAAATCGCTGGTCGCGATTCCCACATTTCCACCGCCCCTACTCGACGTGGAAAAGTGGAAAACCAAGAGCAGGTTTCCCACTTTCCCACTCACTGCTCTTCCTCTCAAAACCCAATTCAGAAAGGAGGCCTGGCGGCAGTCGCTCCGCTCCCGCCTTCAGGCTCATTCTTCAATGAGAAAATGCTGGCGGGCGGCCTGCGTGGCGACCTGCTGGTTTCCTTATTTCGCCGCCGCTTCAGCTTCCTGCTTGCGCGCCCCGCCCAGAATGTCCGGCATCGCGTAGTTGCCTTCGTGGCAGGCGTATTCAAAGATGCGATCCGGCGACGCGACAAACGGATATTCCATCGTCCACGGCCGCGTGTAGGTGGCCGGATCGTCGATCGTCACCCGGTACAGAATCGTGTTGGCATCGGCGCGCTGGAAGCGTTCGATCACGTGCAGGTTTTCGGTGGTCCCCCGGAAGCGCGTCTGGTCCGTGAAATTCGTGGTGTCCACCACCAGCGTATCGCCCTCCCAACGCCCGATCGAATCGCCCAGCAACTGCCGCACGCTGGACGGCTTATGCGCGCCGTTCATCCGGATCACGCGAACGTCGTGGACCATCTCCACCATGATCATGACGGTATCCGGCGTTTGCACGATCTGATAGTTGCTGTTGTAAAGCGCCGGAATCATGGGCGGCCCGGCCACGGAACCGAACCCGATGATGCAGCGCTCGGCCAGCGGCCGGTCCTGCACGCTGTCGTAGCGGTTGCGGAAACCACCACGCCCGCGAGCCTGCCGCACCTGCTCGGTGACCGGCGGCGCGTGCCCGTCCGGCGGATCGACGATCAGCGACGTCCGCTTGACGCCGTCCACGCGCGCGAGTTCCGATCCGCGATCGATAAACAGGTTGTTGTAGCCGCCCGTCTCGGTATCTCCGGTCAGGCGGAGCAACGTCGACCCCTGCCTCTTGTCGATGTTGCTGTCATCCAGATCCTTCTTCTCGTACGCGATCGCCTCAGCGTCCGTGACCGTGGCCTTGCCGGCGAATACGGCCGGGCGCTCCATGGGCGTCAAGGTGGCGTTGGTCCAGTTGCCCTGCAGGTCGGGGTGCCCGTCGCGAGTGCGTGGCATGGTCCAGGCTTTGCTCTTGGCGGGCGATTTCGCCGCCGTGCCGGGACCCTGGGCGGCGACAGGCGTCGCGATCAGGACTGCCAGCGCGCCGATGGATGCGAGAACTCGACAGTGCATGGGATCTCCTTTGCCCTACTTCTCGCGATACTACATCAGTTCCGGCGTGAATGCCAGCATGAACCGTGAGCCGCTAGGCAACCACTGGTACCAGCTTCGATTCGATGATCCGCAGGTCCGAAGTCACGAGGCGGAGGCGGTGGACCTGAGCCGTCGCGACGATGGCGCGATCCGCGGGATCTTTCAGGGCGCCTAGTGCGCCGGCGCCGGAGGCCACCTCGTACGTCAGAGGAAGGATCTGAAACAGCTCGCTGGTTTGCATCTCGCCAAGGAATTCATCCAGCGTCGACCTCAGCCTAAGCTTTCCCTCGCTTTTCAAAACCGCGATTTCAAGCAGACTGATGGCGCTCAATGCCACCGGTTCGGCCCGCCTGACCGCACCTTCCAGCACGCGGGACTGCTCTCTGGAGAGTTTCTTGTCGTCAATCATCCAGCGCACCACGACGTGAGTGTCCAGCAGCAATTGTGGTAGCAAAGTGAAACCTGCTATTTCTGCCTCACCGCATCCCAGAGTTTAGACGTATCGGTGTTGACGATATCACCGACGATCCGAGCTCTCTTGGACCAACTGTTCCGAGGAGATTTCCAAGGGGTCTTTTTCGCGGGACCCAGAACCGCTACCGCGCGGCCCCTCCTGGTGACCGTGATGGGCCCGCCGCGCTGCTCGATCTCATCGAGATACGCGAGGCATTTCGCCTTGAACTCAGTTGCACTGACCACTCGTTTCATGTTGATTTCAGGTTAACACGCGATATGGTCATCTGACCATACCGACTCTAGGACACCGAAATCGATATCTTCGAGATATGCACGAATACCTGCCCAGCCGCACCGCGCTTGGCGTCGCTCGACGGAGGGCCGTCCACCAGCTTCTGGATAACCCCAGGGTTTTCGACGACCCTTTGGCCGTTTCCATCATCGGCCCGGAGGCCGCAGCCAGGCTGGCGTCGGAAGTCTCCACCAACGAGCACCCGGTCTCGCGATCGCTGCGCGCATTCGTAGCCGTCCGTAGCCGTTACGCCGAAGATGAACTGACGCTCGCGGTCGCGAACGGAGTCCGTCAGTATGTCGTCCTGGGTGCGGGACTGGACACCTTTGCCTGTCGGAACATTCACGCGGCGGCCGGTTTGCGCGTCTTCGAAATCGATCATCCCTCAACGCAGGAATGGAAGCGGGACTTGCTCCGAACGGCCGGCATCGCGATCCCGGCCGAGTCTGTCTTCGTGCCGGTGGACTTCGAGCGGCAGTCGTTGGGCGACGGCCTCCAGGCGGCGGGCTTCGACCACCGCCAGCCCGCCTTCTTTTCCTGGCTGGGCGTGGTGCCCTATCTCACCGAGGACGCCTTCCGCGCCACCATGGCCTACATCGCCGCGATGCCGCCTGGGAGCGGCGTGGTCTTCGACTACGGCGTGCCCCGGTCTGAACTCAACGCTCGCGAACAGCTCGCAAGGGATCACTTGGCCGGCCGCGTCGCTGCCGCAGGCGAGCCGCTTCAATTGTTCTTTGAGCCGAAAAAACTCGCCGCGCAGCTCCGCACAATGGGATTCCGCCACGTCGAAGACCTGGACGCAGCCGAGATCAACCGCCGCTATTTCCGCGATCGCAGCGATGGATTTGCCCTGGCGGGAAACGGGACGCATCTGCTCAGCGCTCGCGTCTGAGCCCTCGCGGTCCCCGGCGGCGTCGGCGTCCGTGCGTCTATGATGATGACGTGGGTAAGCGGCACGATCTGGTGGTTCTGTTCGAGCATCCCGAGTGGCAGAAGCCTCTGTTCGCGGCCCTGGAGCGGCGCGGCCTGGCATACGGCCAATTCGATCTCAAGCGCGGCGCATTCGATCCCGATCGCGTGCCGGAAGCGCGGCTCTACTTCAATCAGGCCAGCCCGAGCGCCTACGTGCGAGGCAACACTCGCGCCGTGCCGCTGGCGCTTTCGCTCATGCGGTCGCTCGAACTGGGTGGCGCGCGTGTATTGAACGGCTCGCGCGCCTTTGCGCTCGAACTCAGCAAATCCGCCCAGGCCGCCTTGATGCGCCGCCTGGATATCCCGCATCCGCGAACCGTCGCATTCAACGATGTGGACGCCGCGCTCAGCCAGTGGGGCGATCGCTGGCCGGCTCTGCTGAAGCCCGAGCAAGGCGGCAGCGGCGCGCGCATGTACCTGCTGCACTCCGGCGCCGAGCTGGTCCGTCTTCTCGAGGAGCGTCCCGAGCTCTGGCTCCCCGACCATCTGCTCATGCTCCAGGAACATTTCGAAGTGGATGCTGCGCAAGGCATCGTCCGCATGGAGTTCCTCGGCGGCGAGCTGCTGTACGCGATGCGCGTCGTTTCGCACGGCGCCTTCAATCTGTGTCCATCCGAGACCTGCAATCCGGAGAGCGGCGCTTCCGAGTGCCACGTGCCTGAGATCAAGCCGGCCAAGCCGGTGGAGTTTCATCCTTATCGAAACGTTCCCGCGGCCGCTGTGGAGGCCGGCAAAAAGCTAATGACGGCCGGCGGGCTGGACGTCGGCGGCATCGAGTATCTGGAAGCTCGCGATGGCCGCCTGATCTTTTACGACATCAACGCGAACTCCAACCTTCGGGCTCCCATCGGCCAGGCCTTCGGTTTCGATCCGTTCGAGCGCGTTGTGGATTTTCTGCTGTCCCAGTTGCGCGGTCTGCCGGAAACACAGAGCGCCACGGCTCCCTGACGCGGAACCGGCTATTCTAAAAGGACAGGGAATCTCGATGCGAAAAGTCATCTTAGCGCTCGTGTTGTCCGCGATTGCGCTGCTCGCCCAGACACCGGCGCCCGTCCCAGCCTTCGAAGTCGTCTCCATCAAGCCGGCGCCTCCGCTGAATCCCGCCGACGTTGCGGCCGGCAAGCTGCACGTCGGCATGAACATCGACGGAGCCAGAGTCGACATCGGTTTCCTGTCGCTCGCCGACTTGATTCCCATCGCCTACCGCGTGAAGCGCTACCAGGTCTCCGGGCCCGATTGGATGTCGGCGCAGCGGTTCGACGTTCTCGGCAAAATCCCCGAAGGCGTATCCAAGGACCAGGTTCCTGAAATGCTGCAGGCCATGCTGGCCGACCGATTCAAGCTCGCCATCCATCGCGAAAGCAAAGAGCACTCGGTGTATGCGCTGGTGGTCGGAAAGAACGGCTTGAAGCTGAAGGAAGCGCCGCCCGAAACCGCCCCTCCCTCGGCGGACAGCGCCGACGCTGATAAAGACAAGGGCATCTCCGTCGGAGGCGGCACCCAGATGCGTTTCAATCGCGACGGCAGCGGCGCCGTAGTGAGCGGCGGGCCAGCCGGCAAGATGCGCGTCACGATGGGACAAGGCGGCATGATGCACTTCGAGGCCGAGCGCATGACGCTGGCGGGCCTGGCCGACATGCTGGCGCCTTTTCTGGATCGCCCCGTCCAGAACATGACCGAGTTGAAGGGCAATTACCAGATCTCGCTGGATATCGCGATGTCGGAACTCCTCAACGTGGCCAAGACCGCCGGTCTGGCGATCCCGGGAGCGGCGCCGAGTGCGCGCGCCGACGTTGGCAGCCAGCCCGCCAATGCGGCATCCGAACCGTCCGGTTCATCCATCTTCAACTCGGTGCAGCAGCTCGGCCTCAAGCTGGAATCGCGCAAAGCGCCGGTCGAGACCATCATCATCGACCATCTGGAAAAGGCTCCGACGGAAAACTAAGACTCGCCGCGGATCAGGTCTTCGTAAGTTTCGCGCTCGCGGATGACCCGATAACTGTCGCCTTCGATCAGAATCTCGGGCGGGCGCGGCCTCGCGTTGTAGTTCGACGCCGCGACGAAACCGTAGGCCCCCGCGGTGCAGACCGCCAGCAGGTCCCCCGGCATGACGTTCGCCATATCGCGGCCGCGCGCGAGAAAATCGCCGGACTCGCACACTGGCCCCACCACATCGGCCGTGATCGTGCCCGACTGATTCTCGCGCAGCGGGATGATCTCGTGGTGCGAGTGATACAGCGCCGGACGAATCAGGTCGTTCATGGCTGCGTCCACGATCACGAATTCGCGCTCGCCGTTGGTCTTGCGATACAGCACGCGCGTCAGCAGCACGCCCGCTTCGGCCACGATGGAGCGTCCCGGCTCAATCAGGATCTCCAGGCCGCGTCCGCCTGCCTTCCCGCACATGGCGTGGATGAACTCCGGAATGCTCACGGCTTTGTCGCCCGGCTTGTAGGCCACGCCCAGGCCGCCGCCCAGGTCCAGCGTGCGGATCGGCAGTCCGCGCCCGCGCAGCCGCTCCACCAGCGCCACCATCTTGTCGAACACTTCCAGCATCGGCTCGATGTCGACAATCTGCGAGCCAATGTGGCAACTCACTCCTTCCAGCTCCAGGTTGGGATACGCGGAGGCCTGCCCGTAGATCGATTCGGCTTCCTCGATATCGATTCCGAACTTGTGCTTGCGCAGACCCGTAGATATGTATGGATGCGTGGACGCATCGACATCGGGATTGACCCGAAGCGCCACCTTGGGCCGGACCTTCCAGCGCGCGGCCAGCGAGTTCAGGAGGAACAGCTCGTGCACGGACTCGCAGTTGAAGCCCTTTATTTTGTGCTCGAGTGCATACTCGATCTCTTTCTCTGACTTTCCGACACCTGAAAAAATGACCGCGCCGGGATCCGCGCCGGCCTTCAGCACGCGGAACAGCTCGCCGCCTGACACGATGTCGAATCCCGCGCCCGCTTCCGCCAGCAGCTTAAGGATGGCAAGGTTGCTGTTCGCCTTCACCGCGTAGCACACCTTGTGCGGCGTCTCGCCGAACGCGCGATCATAAGCCTGATACCGCTCCAGAATTCCGGCGCGCGAGTAGATGTAGCAGGGCGTGCCTTCGCGCCGTGCGATGTCGGCCAGCGGCACTTCTTCCGAGTACAGCGTGTGGTTGCGGTATTGCATCAACGGACTTTCAACACGATCATGGTCTGGTCGTCGAAGGCGGGACCGCCGGCGGTGAACGCATCCAGGTCCGCGAGGATCTTGTCCGCCACCACCTCCGGGCTCTTTCCGCACAGCTTGCGCAGCGCGCGCGACAGATGCCCGCGCCCGTACTCCTCGCCTTTCGGATTGGGCTGATCGGTGATGCCGTCGGAATGCAGCACCACCAGGTCGCCGGGCTGCGTATCGAAGACCAGCTCTTCATATTCGCGGTCGTCCAGCAGGCCGGCGGGAACGCCTTCCACGCGCGGCTTGATGATCTCGCCCTTGCGGCAGATCAGCGGCGGTTCCGAGCCCGCGTTGGCCATTACGAATCGCCGCGTGGCGCGATCCCACACCAGCACCATTAGCGTCACATAGCGCGCTTCGACGGCGCGCTCGCGCAGCACGTTGTTCAGCAGCCGCAGCAGCGCAGCCGGGCTTCGCATGCGGTGCGCGAGCGTGCGCAGCAGACCGCTGACCATGGCGCCGTAGAGCGCTGCGGCCGCTCCTTTGCCGCTGACGTCGCCGAACGCGAACACTGCGTTGTCGTTGCCGTGCGGGAACACATCGTAGACGTCGCCGGTGATCTCGCGCGCCGGCCGCGACCGGATGGCGATCTCCAGGCCTTCGATGTCGGGCGCCTCGGCCAGCAGCAGGACCGTCTGAAGATTGCGGGCCGCCTTCAGGTCCTGGTCCATGCGCTGCTCGCGCTGCGCCAGTTCTTCGTACAGCCGCGCGTTCTCCACCGAGCTGGCGATCTGCGGAGCGAGCAGCGCCAGCAACCGCGCGTGATCCTCGGTGAAGTAACCCATGCGCTCGCTCTCCAGATCCATCACGCCCACCACGCGATCCTGCACCACCAGCGGCACGGCGATCTCCGACCGGATGTCCGGATGCGACGCGATGTAGCGCGGATCGGCCAGCGTATCCACCACGCGCACGATCTCGCGCGATTCGGCCGCCGCCCCGGTGATGCCTTTCCCCAGCGGGATGTTGTCCAGATTCACGCGCTCGTCGTAACGCTCGCTGAAGCGGTGGCGCAGCACCTTCTGCTCAGGATCCACCAGCAGAATGCTGAAGGCGTCGAAGGCCACCAGCGCGTGCGTGATCTTGGCGATCTTGCCGAGTAGCTCGTCCAGATCGAGTATCGCGCTGAATTCCTGCGACAGGTGCGACAGCGTCTTGAGCGTGCGGTTCTGCCGCTCGACGCGCCGGTACAGGCGCGCGTTGTCGATCGACACGGCGACACGCGTCGCGATCAACTGCAGCAGCGAACGGTCCGGCTCGCGATAGGCGTTCAGCTTGGTGGACTGCACATCGATCACGCCCACCAGCTTTCCGCGCGCCAGCATGGGGACCGCCAGCTCGCTCCGGACAGCGTCAAGCGCCGAAAGATAACGCGGGTCGGTGCGGACGTCGTTCACCAGGATGGGCTGGCGCGTGGCCGCCGCCGCGCCCGTGATTCCTTCGCCCAGCGGAAGCACCAGGCTGCGGATGATCTCTTCGCGATGCCCGATCGAGTGCCGGATGCTCAGTCCCCGCAGCCGCTCGCTGTAAAGCAAAATGGCGAACAGATCGTACGGGACGACGTCTTTGACGAACGAAGCCACGTTGGCCAGGATGCGATCGAGATCCAGCGTTTCGGACGTGGCTGCGGCGACATCCAGCAGGAAGTCGAGCAGCTCGGCGCGCTCCTGGAAACGAACGTCGGCTTTGCGCGGCGCGGACGACATCAGATGTGGGGCAGCCAATCCTGGCTGCAGCCGGCCTTTAGCCGGCCGGTTCTAAGATGAGCACGAACTGCCATTTCAATAGCCGGAAGTAACCGGCTGCTCCTTGCCCGTGGTGGCTTCCACGATCTTCACGCTGGCGCTCGCGCCGATGCGCGACGCACCCGCCGCGGCCATCTTCTTCACATCGTCCAGCGTGCGAATTCCGCCCGATGCTTTCACGCCCATTTCCGGCCCCACCGCCATGCGCATCAGCTCGACGTCGTGCGCCGACGCCCCCGATGGCCCGAATCCCGTCGACGTCTTCACAAAGTCCGCGCCCGCCATCTTGGCGAGCATGCTGGCCATCACCTTCTGATTGTCGTCGAGCAGCGCAGTCTCGAGAATCACCTTGACGATGGCGCCTGCGCGGTGCGCTACCTCCACCACGGCGGCGATGTCGGACTTCACCGCGTCCTGGTCGCCGCTACGCAGCGCCCCGACATTCTGAACCATGTCGATCTCCTGCGCTCCCACGCGCAGCGCCGCTTCCGTCTCGGCAACTTTGGCTTCGGTCGACGTCGCCCCGAGCGGAAACCCGATCACGGTGCACACCTTCACCGGCGATCCCGCAAGTTCAGCGGCCACCACCGGCACCCAGTAGGGATTGATGCACACGCTGGCGAATCCGTACTTGCGCGCCTCGCGGCACACCTTGACGATGTCGTCGCGCGTCGCCTCCGGCCGCAGCAGAGTATGATCGATCAAACTCGCGATCGCAGGATCGATGCCGGTGAGTTTGTCGCTGGCCGACAGCCGGCAAGCGCCCGCCTTCACGATCTCCTTGGCCTTGCGCTCGCAAGTCTGCGGGCAGCGCTGCGTGCAACCGGGACACACCAGGTCGGGAATGTTCAGGCCTTCGGCGTCCGGCGGCAGCGCGGCGCGTCGCCCAGCCCGCGCGAGAATCTCCTCTCCGATCTGTTCAACCAGCCGATCTAGCTCCGCGGCGTCCAATTCCGTGTGGCCTTTTCAATTTCGGCGATCTTTTGAACTCGCGCGGCGTGCCGTCCGCCGGCGAATGGAGTGGTCAGCCAAACCCGCAGGACGTCTTCCGCCTGAGAGCGCGTCAGCAGCCGGCCCCCAAGCGTAAGTACATTAGAATCATTATGTTCCCGGCTGTTACGCGCTGAAGCTTTATCATAACACAGGGCCGCGCGAATGCCCGGAAACTTGTTGGCCACGATGGCCGAGCCGATGCCCGCGCCGTCGATGATCACGCCGCGCGTGGCCTTGCCGCTCGCGACAATTTCCGCGACGTGCCGCGCGATGTCGGGATAATCCACCGGCTTCTCATCGTGCGTGCCGGTGTCCTCGACGTGCAAACCGAGTTCTTCGAAGATCGGCTTGAGCTGCTCCTTGAGTTCAAAGCCGCCGTGGTCCGATCCGAGCGCGATGATTTTCTCGGGTGGCGTCGTGGTGTCGACCTGATCGGCGGGCACCTCGACGATCTTCACGCCCCGGTCTTTGGCCAGATCGCGAGCCGACGGCGTAACGATCGTGCCTTTGGCGATCTTCAACTCGCCGGAATCCGGCACCTCAGCTTGTGTAATGACTCGACGCACTATTGAGACAGCATACCTTATGCCGTGGCGCACGCTTCAGCGTGCCGCGTCCCCACTCATGGGGCCGCAGTTAGACGAAGAGCAGGGAGCGCGCGAAAACCGAGAACATGAGTCAGGCGTTCACACCAGTGTGAACGCGGCACGCCCGAGTGCGTACGCCACGTCAGTCCAGCTTAAACACCGCCCGCGCGTTCTCAAACAGAAACTTCCGTTCGATGTCCGCCGCCAGCCCCAGCGCTCGCACCTGCTCCACGCACTTGTCCAGCGGCAACTGCGGAAAATTTGTCCCGAACAGCACCTTGTCCTGGCCGTACGTGCGCAGGTAATGCAAAAACTGCGGCGGATAATAGCGCGGCGCGTACGCCGACGTGTCGATGAACACGTTGTCGTGCTTCCACGCCAGGCCGATCATCTCGTCGGTCCACGGATGCCCGATATGTCCACCCACAATACGCAGCTCCGGAAACGTCAGCGCCACTTCGTCCAGGTAAGGAATCGGCCGCCCGGTCTCCGACGGCATCAGCGGACCAGTGTGCCCCACCTGCGTGCAAAACGGGATGCCGAGCTCGATGCACTTCACGTACAGCGGATAGTAAAGCTTGTCGTTGGGCGGCAGCTTCCACAGCCACGGCACCACGCGCAGCGCTTTGAAACCGAGCTGGCGGACGGCGCGGTCGAGTTCGCGCACCGCCGCCACCGGATTCGCCAGATCCACTGCAGCGACTCCAGCGAAGCGATCCGGAAACGCCTCCACGTGCGCCGCCACCTCGTCGTTAGTCATGACCCAGCGCCCCGGGCGGCACCAGGCTGACAGCATCAGCTTTTGGACGCCGGCCGCGTCCATCAGCCCGACGATTTCGGCGGGCGACAGCTTACGGTCCAGCAACTGCGCCGTTCCGGATTTCTCGAACAGACGCACGGCCTCCGGCAGATCCTGGCGCATGCGTCCCAGAGCAGGCTGCGCCCAGGCGTCGATGATTTCGTGTGTGGGCATCTGAAACTATTCTGTCATCCCCGCCATGAGCGGATCTAGTCTGGGAAACTGGAAGTGATGTTGCGAATAGCCATCGTGGCTTGCGCGGTCCCTAGAGAAACCCGCCGCGTTTCTGCGCCGTCCCACTTCCCATGCTTCGCCATTCCATTCGCGCGCTGTTGAAGACGCCCGGGTTCACCCTCGCGGCGATCCTCGCGCTGGCGCTCGGCATCGGCGGCAACACCGCCATGTTCAGTCTGGTGAATGCCGTGTTGCTGCGCCCGTTGCCCTACCGCAGCCCCGAGCGGCTGGTGATTGTTTCGCAAACCCTGCAATCGCGAGCGGCCAATGACGCCTCCGCCGCCGATTTCCAGGACTGGCGCGATCGTGCCCGCTCCTTCGAGCAGATGGCCGCGTTCTCCGGATCGGCATTCAATCTCACCGGCGGCGACCGGCCCGAGAAGCTGATCGGAATGACGGTGACCAGCGGCTTCTTTGAGACGCTCGGCGTCGCTCCCGCACTCGGCCGGGGCTTCGTCGCCGGCGAAGACCAGCCCGGTGCGAACCACGCCGTGGTGCTGAGCGACGGCTTGTGGCGGCGGCAGTTCGGAGCCGATCCCAAGCTGATCGGCAAGAACATCCAAATCAGTCAACAAAGCTACACCGTGATCGGCGTGATGCCGCGCGGATTCCGCTTCTACGGCCCCGAGTACGAATTGTGGACGCCGCTGACTCTCGACCCCGATCGCGCGAATCGCAGTTACCACTTTCTGCTCGCTGTGGCGCGCCTCAAAACCGGCGTGACGCTCGCGAGCGCCCGGGCCGAGCTGGACGTCATCGCGCGCCAGCTCACGGCCGAGTATCCGAAAACCAATCAGGCTTTGGGTGCTTCCGTGGTTCCGCTCGACGAGGAACTGGTGGGAAGCGTTCGCCCCGCGATGCTGCTCTTCATGGGCGCGGTGGCGTTGGTGCTGCTGATCGCGTGCGCTAATGTCGCGAACCTGCTGTTGGTGCGCGCCGCCGGACGCCAAACGGAATTTGCGATTCGAGCGGCGTTGGGCGCCGGCCGCGGCGATATTGTGCGACGGTTGCTGTCGGAAAGCATGCTGCTGGCCGTGGCGGGCGGGGCGCTTGGTGTGTTCCTCGCGCAACTGTGCATTCGCGCCCTGGTGGCACTCGATCCTGGCGGCATCCCACGACTCGATGAGATCGGCATCGATGTACGCGTGCTGGCCTTCACCATCGCCGTCTCGCTGGTCACGGGCATTCTGTTCGGATTGGCGCCCGCTTCGCAACTCTCGAAAATCGATTTGAACGAAACGCTGAAGGAAGGATCTCGCGGAGCTTCCCTCGGCCGGCGCGGCGGAAGAACTCGCGCGGCTTTCGTGGTGGCGGAGTTCGCCTTGGCGCTGGTGCTCCTGGTCGGCGCGGGTCTCCTCATCCGAAGCTTCGCCGCCATGCTCGAAACCAGCCCGGGGTTCCGCACCGAGAATCTGCTCACCATGAACGTCAGCGTGCAGCCGGAGCAGTATGCATCGGAGCCGCTCATGGCCGCCGATTTCGAGCGCGCCCTGGAGAAAATCCGCGCGATTCCCGGCGTGCTGTCCGCGGCGGCCGGAACCAACGTTCCTGGAAACGAGTTGAACCAGGGACGCGCCTTCGCCATCCAAGGTCGCCCGTCGAAAGCAGGCCAGATTCAGGGCGCCGCCTACCTGAGCGTCAGCCCCGCGTATTTCCGCGCCGCCGGCATTCCGTTGCTGCGCGGGCGCGAGTTCACCGCTCAGGACCGGCGTGGCGCCCCCGACGTCGTGATCATCAGCGACGCCATGGCGCGGCGATTCTTTCCCGGTGAAGATCCCATCGGCAAGCGCATCGTGTGCGCCTCGCTGCAGTTTCGTGCCCGCACCCTCGGCGCGCCGCTACCGCGTGAGATCGTGGGCGTCGTGGGAGACGTGCAGCATGTTGGACAAGGCCCCGATCGAAGCGTGGAAATGTACGCGCCTCAAATGCAGAACGTGATCCCGTTTACTTATCTGATGGTCCGAACCGCGGCCGATCCCTCCAGGCTGAGCCAGGCGATGGTGCGCGCCGTCAACTCGGTGCTCAAGGATTCGCCGGTGGCTGGTGTGAAAACCATCGAGCAGCGCCGGGCCGACTCCGTTGCGCGCCCGCGCTTTCACATGCTGGTCGTGGGCGCGTTCGCCGGCGTCGCGCTGCTGCTGGCGGCCATCGGCATTTATGGCGTGATGGCGTATTCAGTCGCGCAGAGGACGCAGGAGATCGGGATCCGCATGGCGCTGGGAGCCGATGCCCGGCGCGTGCTGGCGCTGGTGCTGGGAAACGCGATCAAGCTGGCGGGCGCCGGCGTCGCTCTCGGTTTGGCCGGCGCGTTCGCTGCCACGCGTCTGATGACCAGCCTGCTATACGACGTGAAGCCAGCCGATCCGTTGACCTTCACCGCCGTCGCGCTGGTGATCGTCGTAATCTCGGCGCTCGCTACCCTGATTCCCGCTTGGCGCGCTGCCCATACCGACCCGGCGCGCACCTTGCGCTAGCCTGAATGTCATGGACCTGCACGCCATCCGGCTCGAGATCCCCTCCGACGGCAACATCATCGTCGGGCATAGCCACTTCATCAAGACGGTCGAGGACGTTTACGAAGCCATCATCAACACGGTGCCGCAGATGAAGTTCGGCCTCGCCTTCAACGAGGCTTCCGGCCACTGCCTCACGCGAGTGGACGGCAACGACGACGAGCTGAAAGCCATTGCCACGCGCAACGCCACCGCGATCGGGGCCGGCCACCTGTTTGTGGTCGCGCTGCGCGGCGGGTTCCCCATCAACATCAAGAACCGCATTCTTGAAACGCCCGAAGTCTGCAATATTTTCTGCGCAACCGCCAACCCGGTCGAGGTGATCGTCGCTCAAACTGAACAGGGCCGGGGAGTGCTGGGCGTGATCGACGGATCGTCGCCCAAAGGCGTGGAGGATGCCGCGGGCGTCGAGTGGCGTCATGGTTTCCTGCGCAAGATCGGATATAAGAAATGATGCTGCGTTTGTTCGCCGGCCTGCTGGCTGCGTTGTCGCTCGCCGCGCAGTCAACCTCGCACAAGGGCCACAACGCGGGCGACTACAAGATGACCGAGATGGGGACGCCCGCGCGCATCAGCGGCATCGGCGACAGCCACCTCCGGATCACCACCAAATCGGAAAAAGCCCAGGCCTACTTCGATCAAGGTCTGAATCTGCAACATTGCTTCTGGGATTTCGAAGCGTACCGCGCGTTCAAGGAAGCGGCGCGGCTCGATCCCAACGCGGCCATGGCTTACTGGGGCATCGCCGAATCCGTGTCCGACTACAAGGCCATGGACGACATCAAGAAGTCCGCGCTCGAAAAAGCCAAGGCTCTGATGGACAAGGCGTCGGATCACGAGCAATACTACCTCCGCGCGCAGCGGGCCCAGCAGGAGGACGACGGCGATCAAAATTATCGCCGAGAGATGGAAGCGCTGATCGACAAGTATCCGGACGACATCGATGCCCGGCTGTTGCTCGGCATTCACTCCGGCGCAGGCTACGTCCAGAAGGATGGACGGCCGCGCAACGGAACCATCTACGGCCTGATGCTCGTCGATAGCGTGCTGGCGACGCATCCCTCCAGCGCCGCGGCGCATCACTACCGCATCCATCTCCTCGAAGCCAGCACGCATCCCCTAGACGCGCGTGCGGACGCCGACGCACTGGGGAAGCTCGCGCCCGGCTCCGGCCACATGGTGCACATGCCCGGCCACATCTACTATCGCCTTGGCGATTACGACGGCGCCCGCCAGTCTTTTCTCGACTCGATGAAGGTGGACGAGGACTACATGCGACGCGAAAAGGTCAGCACGCTGGATGACTGGAACTACGCCCACAACCTGAGTTACCTGATCGCGAGCGACGCCGAGTCGGGCCGTCTCCATGAAGCGCTGGATATGGCCGCGCGCCTGGAGAAACTGCCCGCGAATCCGTTCATCGCCAAAGGTACGCCGTCGCATGTGCTGACCGTGGGTGGCGCCACCGCGCGTTTGCAGATCCGCTACGGAAATTGGCAGGCGGTCGTCGATCATCCCATCCAGCTCGGCATGGATCCGGACGCCGCCGGCGCTGCCGCCGCCGCCTATCGCGATGGCATCCTGGCGTACGCTAGAGGAATGCTGGCGCTCGCACGAAAGGATCTCGAAACTGCCGCGCGCGACTCCGATGCCTTGGACGCCGTTTCGTGGCGGCTCCACGCCGACGACCATGGTGAGGAGAAAGGCGGCAATCCCGACCAGGTGCTGGAGATCCTTGAGATGCTGTCGCTCGATCTGCGCGGCAATTTGAAAAGCGCGCAGTCGAAACACGACCAAGCCATCGAGATCCTGAAAAAAGCCATCGACAAAGAGAAGGACGTCGGCTACGGCGAGCCTCCGCGGTATAGCCGCCCCGAACTTGAAAGCTTGGGCTACGCCTACATCCACGCCGGCAAGTGGGACCTGGCTCGCAAGGCCTTTCAAGACGAGATGATCACGCGCCCAGCGAGCGGCCACGCGCTGTACGGAATCGCGCAATCCTACGAGCTGGCGGGCGACAAGAAAGCCGCGACGCGGGCTTACTCGGAATTCCTGGCCGCATGGAAAAACGCCGACGCCGATTTACCCATGGTGGAACATGCCAAATCCGCGAGTCATTAACGGGCTGGACGAATTGCGGTCGCTCATCGGCCGTGAAGTAGGAGTGAGCGACTGGCTGGAAGTGTCGCAGGACATGATCAACCGCTTCGCCGATCTCACCGGCGATCACCAGTGGATCCACGTCGACGTCGAGCGCGCCCGGCGCGAGACCCCGTTCGGCTCCACCATCGCGCACGGCTTCCTTACCGTGTCGCTGCTGAGCGAACTGTCGCGGCGAACCGTGGAGGTGCGCGGCGATTTCAAAATGCGCATCAATTACGGGTTCAATCGCCTGCGCTTCGTGTCGCCGGTGCCGGCCGGCGCAAAGATTCGCGCGCGATTCACTCCCCAGAAAGTCACCGACAACGAAGTCACCTGGCAGGTGACGGTTGAAATCGAGGGCCAGGAGAAGCCCGCGCTGGTGGCCGAGTGGCTGGGACGTTTCTACTAAATCCGGATTCTCCCCGGCCGCGACCACGTGTCTTGGAGCCTCAATGTTCAAAGAAACGCACCCGATTATCGGCACGCGAGACATCCAGCGGGCGATTGACTTCTACACCAAGCAACTTGGCTTCAAGCTGGCCTTTGGAGACAAAGCAGATCCTCCGAACTACGTCGGGTTTCGCCGCGACGCGGTCGAACTCCACATGCAGTTTCAGTTCGAGCACGAGATGGGCACGATCCGGCTGCGGTTTCTGGTGGACGACCCAGACGCGCTGTTCAAAGAATACCGGCAACGTGGCGTCGAGTGCACTCCCACCGGCGTTCGCAATACGCCGTGGGCGACGCGGGAATTCGCCCTGTACGACCTGGATCGCAACGCGCTCACCTTCTACCGCGCTCTGACAGGCGCGGAGATGGAGCCGCGGTCTTAGCTAAGGACTACGCCGCCGTCCGCACCGCCTGAGCGTCTTCCACCGGATCCGGATGCGCGCTGTCCGGAATCAGCCAATGCACCACCGCATAGGACGCGATGGGCATGAACGCGAAGAGCATGCAAACCGGCATGAATCCGTAGCGATCCGTCACCCACGCCAGCGGACTCGATATGACGAACTGCATCAGGCCGTACGCCAGGATCAGGCTGCTCACGCCGAAAGCCGCGCGGCCCGGTCCGTAGATATCGATCGGCAGCGTGTAGTGATTGGTGCTCCAGGCGGCCACAAGGAAAAAGCTGAGGCACATTCCAGCCGTCGCCAGCGTCGGAGTCGGCAGGAACGGGATCGCTGCCGTGCTGAGCAGTAGAATCGCGGCCAGCATGCAGGCGCGCTTGCGCGCGAACACCGGCGTCTTGCCGCGCTGAATCAAACGCCACGAAATGCTGCCGCCCAGCATCGCGCCGAAGTAACCGCAAATCGGAATGATCCAGGTGTATTCGGCGGTCTGCGCCGGAGTCAGGTGATGCATGCGCACCAGGTATCGCGGCGGCCAGTTGGTCCACAAGCTGTAGACCGTCATGGCGAGAAAGTTTCCGAGGATCAGCGCCCACAGCTTGGGGTCTTTGAGCAGACCGAAGGAATGCTTGTGCGCGGCGTGAACGTATCCGGCGACGGGCGGGATCACTCGCGAAGTCACCAGCCAGACCGGAATCCACAACATGCTGATTATGCCCACCGCATAGAACGTCCAGCGCCAGTCGTGCTGATACGCAAAGTACACTGCGAAACCCGGCGCCATGCCCGCGCCGAGACTCAAGCCCAGTTGTCCCATGGCCGTTCCGACGGCTTGCTCTTTGGGATAAAGATACAGGCTCACTGCTTTTCCGACGGCCGTCACGCCGCTGGCTTCGGCCGCGCCCAGCAGTATGCGCCACAGCAGCAGCTCATGCACGCTGTGAGACATCCCGGTTCCGAAGCTCGCGATGCCCCAGACCGCAACCGAAATGGTGGCGCCGCGATTCAGTCCGATGCGATCGATGAAGGAACCGACGAACAACGCTGTCGCGGCGTAGGCGATGGAAAAATACTGCACCAGGTGGCCGTAATCGGAAGGCATGAACGCGAAGTCATGCCGCGTGGTCCAGATCTCGGCCATGGTCGCCAGCACCTGCCGGTCCAGATAGTTCAGGACCGCGGAAAAAACAAAAATTGTAAGAGCGATCCATCGGACCGGGATGGGGGAGCGCATCAGTTGATTGTAACAGTGACTATGCTTGCAATTGCGCGAAGTGCGTTTCGAGTAGTTGCAGCACCTTGGTCGGACTGCTGGCGCCATCCACTGGAAGCCGCAGTACGCCGGCCGGCGTGAACTGCGCGCCTTCGGTGTTGGTCACCAGGTTCATCAGCCGGTTCGGATCGATGCGCGCGTCCTTGTGGAACTTGACGTTCAGCGCGCCCTGGCGGCGGTCGATCGCCTCGATGCCGAGCTTCTGCGCCGCGCTCTTCAACACTGAGAACTTCAGCAGGCTGCGGACCGCGTCGGGCGCCGGGCCGTAACGGTCTTCGAGCGCCGCCAGCACCTCGGCGGCCTCCTCGTTCGAAGCGGCATCCGCGATGCGCTTGTACGCGCGCAGGCGCTGGTGCTCATCGGCAATGTACTCGGACGGAATGCGGATGTCGAGACCCAGGTTCAGCGTGGAGTGCACTTCGAGCGGCACCGCTTCGCCCTTCAGCTCGTGCACGGTTTCCTCGAGCAGCCGGATATACATGTCGAAGCCGACTGCACCGATGTGTCCGTGCTGTTCGCCGCCCAGGATGTTGCCGGCGCCGCGCAGCTCCAGATCCAGCGCGGCGATCTTGAATCCCGCGCCGAGGTCGCTGAACTCCTTGAGCGCGGCCAGCCGCTTGCGCGCGATCTCGCTCAACTCGGTGTCGGCCGGAACCAGCAGGTACGCATACGCGCGCCGGTTCGAACGCCCCACGCGGCCGCGCAACTGGTACAGCTCTGAAAGCCCGTAGCGCTCGGCATGCTCGATGACCATCGTGTTCGCGAGCGGAATGTCGAGCCCGTTCTCGGCGATGGTGGTGCAAACGAACACGTCGAACTGGTGACGCATGAAGCCCAGCAGCGCTTTCTCCAGCTCCGCCTCGCCCATCTGCCCATGCCCCACGCCGACGCGGCAAGTCGGCACCAGTTCCTGGATCTCGGCCGCGCGCGAGAAGATGCTGTCCACGCGGTTGTGGATGAAATAGACTTGCCCGCCCCGGCTCATCTCCTGCTCGATGGCGGTGCGAATCAGCGCCGGATCGAAATGCGCCACCACCGTCTGGATGGCCAGCCGGTCCTTGGGAGGCGTCTCGATGACCGACATGTCGCGCAGGCCCAGCAGCGACATGTGCAGCGTGCGCGGGATCGGCGTCGCGCTCATGGTCAGCACGTCCACGTTGTGCTTGAGCTGCTTGATGCGTTCCTTGTGACGCACACCGAAGCGTTGCTCTTCGTCCACCACCAGCAGACCCAGGTCGTGGAACTGGACGTCTTTCGAAAGCAGGCGATGCGTTCCGATCACGATGTCCACCTTGCCCTCGGCCAGCCCAGTCAGAACGTCGGCGATCTCCTTCTTGTCGCGAAAGCGGCTCAGCATCTCGACGTGCACCGGGAACGGCGCGAAACGCCGCTTGAAGGTCTCGAAATGCTGGAACGTGAGCACGGTGGTAGGCGCGAGCACGGCCACCTGCTTGCCATCGCCCAGCGCCTTGAACGCCGCGCGCATCGCGACTTCGGTCTTACCGTAACCGACGTCGCCGCACAGCAGCCGATCCATCGGATGGCCGCTCTCCATGTCTTTCTTGATTTGCTGGATCGCGGAGAGCTGGTCCTTGGTCTCGGTGAAATCGAAGGCGTCCTCAAACTCGCGCTGCCAGTTGCTGTCGTGTGAAAACGCGAAGCCCTCGGCCATGTGGCGCTGCGCGTAGAGTTTCAGCAGCTCGTCGGCCATGTCGCGCATTCTGGCCTTGACGCGCGACTTGGTGCGCGACCAGGTGGTGCCGCCCAACCGGTCGAGCGTCGGCGCAGCGCCTTCGCCCGCGCCCCGATACTTTTGAATCAGGTCCAGACGCGTCAGCGGAACGTAGAGCTTGGCGTCGGCGGCGTACTCGATCAGCATGAAGTCGCCTTTGTTCTCGCCTTGCGCGATTTCGCGAGTGCCCAAAAACCGCCCGATGCCGTGCGTGACGTGAACCACGTAGTCGCCGGGCTTGAGATCCGCCAGGTCGGCGGTGAACGCTGCGAGCTGCGACTTGGTCGGACCCGGCTTGGCGATCAGGTCGGAAGTGTCGAACAGGTCTTCGGAGCCGAACAGCGCGATGCGCGGCTCCGGAAAAACCACGCCGCGCCGCACCAGCCCCTTCACCAGCAGGGTGCTGGCCACCGCGCCTGCTACATAAGAGCGCTCGGCCAGATACGGCCGCGTGGCATCCGCCGGATCGAGTCCGAGCTGAAAGGGAACCGCGTACTCCTGAAAAATGTCGGCCAGCCGCTCCAGCTCGCCCGTGGATCGCGCGAAAAAGATCACGCGATAGCCTTGCTCCACCAGGTTGCGCGCTTCGGCGATCGCGGCCTGCACGTTGCCATGGAAAGCGAGCGACGGCCGCGAGGCGAGCGCCGGGTTGCTTGCTTCGGCGCCGGCGCTGGTGATAAGCTCCAGTTCCCGCAGCGCCAGTTCGCCTTCGGACTCCAGGCTGCCGTGAAGCTCGCCCCAGGTGTAGAAGTTCTTGTCCGGAGGGCAGGGGAAAACGCGATCGGTTTCTTCCAGCCGCTTCCAGAGACGGCCGGCCGCCGAAGCAATCTGCTCCGGTTCATCCAGCACCACCAGCGGATTCTCGGCCAGCGCAAACAGCGATTGCGAACGCGGGCGCGCCAGCGGCACCAGAAATTCCCAGCCCGGAAAGGGATCGCCCGGACTTGCGACATCCACTTCTTCGGCGATGGCCTGCAGCACCTCGCGCGACTTCGGATATTCCGCCAGCGGCAGCAGCGTCGCTTCAGCGATCTTCATCACCGAGCGCTGCGTCTCGACGTCGAAGCGGCGGATGGATTCAATCAGATCGCCGAACAGCTCGATGCGGATGGGCTTGGAAGCTTCCGCCGGGAAGATGTCGAGAATGCCGCCACGCAGCGAGTACTCGCCCACCATCTCAACCGGATCGCGCTTCTCATAGCCGATGCTCTCCAAGTGCGCCAGCAAATCTTCGAGCGGAACCTCTTCACCTACTCGCAGCGTGAGCGCGAGCTGGCGATAAAAGTCGGCCGGCTCGGTGCGAAGCAAGGCCGACGCCACCGGCGTGATCGTAATGGTGGTTTTGCGCGACGCCAGCCGCCACAGTCCCACGGCGCGCTGCTCGCTGATCTCGCTGTGCGGCGACATGCGCTGCGAGGGCAGCACGTCCAGTGCGGGGATGTTCTGCGGCCGCGGGATGTCGGAGGTCACCAGCAGATCGAAAAACGTGTCCACCAGCTCGCCCAGCGTCTCGGCTTCCTTGTTGCCGTCGACGACGACAATGATATTGCGCTCGGTGAGCTGCCAGAGCAGCACCAGGTACAACGCTTTCGCGGTGGTGGTGAGGCCGGAGAGCGAAAGCCGCGCCGTGCGGTTGCGGGTCAACCGGCTGACGACGTCCTGAAAAGCCGGATCGCGGCTCAGCGATTCCAGCAGATCGCGAATAGCAGGATGGGTCACGAGCGAGGGTCGAAGAAGCGCCGGGACAGAGCGCTTCGCTTCATTCCTATTTTACTAGTGCAGCAGCGCCTTCAGCTTCAAGATCAACAAACGCGATTCCAGCGAAATGTTATCCAGCCCCATCGATTCCGGGCTGACCTTGAATTCATCCAGATATTCGGCAAAGTCCTGCACGTTTTGAAGACAGTTGAACTCCTGGCCGTCGCGCCGGCAGGTAGCACGCTCGCAGTCGCAAGCTTGAGCGAACGCCTCGGAGAGCAGGTGCGCCGCCAGGCTGGCATTCGCGAGCTCGTTGCGTCGCGCAAAATCGCGGCTGAGGATGGCGAGGTAGCCCAGACGATCGTCACTGAGCGGCAGCTTCCCCGTTGTGCTCAGCGCTTCTGAAGCTACACTGGCGCGTTGCTGCGGCGTCAGGTCCTCGCGCCTGGACAGCTTGATCAATTCCGCCGCCCGGTCCGAGAGCGACTCCATCCGCCGCACTTCCGACAAAGCCTCCGAGTAAGAAAGGTTAGAAACATCGGGAGAAACGTCACCCTTCTTCTCTTCCTGCGCCGCGATTGCGATTTCCGGCTGCGGCGGCAAATCCAACTCCTTCCATTCGTCTTTGTATTGCGCGAGTAAAGCGGGGTCGATCGATCCCAGCAGTGCGGCGATCTGGCGAAACAGATGCTCCCGCGTGTCCCGTGGTTGTTCGCGAAGGCGCTGGGAGGTGGCCGCGCCCACAGCCTTGTCGATCGCCTCGATGGCCAACGGCCGGTTGAACGCCGCTATCTGTTTACTCTGTTCGAGAAGATAGAGAACGTCCTCCGGAAAATAAGACGCCGCCGGGAACGCCGCCAGGATTTCCGAGAACAACTCCGCGGCCGCCTGCCGATCCTTCTGACTCAAGTCTTCGAGAATTCTGGATGCGCTGACCAGGCGGAAGGCGCCCGCGCGCAACCCGTTGGTCACCATGCGGCGTGCCTCCACCGGGCGCGGTTCTAGGAACAGATAAAGCTGGTCGTACGCCCGAGCCACGTAGTCGCGTTCCGCGTCGCGGCCGAGCAACCGGCTCACTCGTTCCGCCTGTTCGAGATCGAGCGGAGCCCAGGCGCGCGCCAGCCGGACACCGAGCAGGCCTTGCTCGGCTGGATCTGTGACGCCGCTGAGCGCTGACTGCGAATCCCGCAACAGTTCGCTGGCGACGCTTGGATATCGAGCGCCCAAGACATCGGCCGTCTGGAGCCGGCTGTCGATGCCGAATGCCACCGGCTCGGACGCGGCCAGCCTGCGAATCTGGCCGACCAGAACGTTGATCTCTTTCTCGCGGGGGCTCGGCTCGGGCGCGGCGCGTTGCGGCGACTGCGCCAGCCACAGGAATCCCAGCAACCAGAACGTCACGACGTGGGTCTAACGTTCCAGGCTCTTCAGCAGACTGGCCTGGCCGTATTTGCGCGCCAGATCCTGTGCCGTCAAACGTTCCTTCGAACGCGCCTTAGTGTTCGCTCCGGACTTGATCAGCAGATTGACCATCTCGGAATCGCCGAAGTCAATGGAAGCGGCGTACAGCAGCGGAGTCATGCCGAGCTTGTCGACGGCGTTCACGTTAGCGCCGCGCGAAAGGAGCAGCCGCGCGAGCACCGGCCGGCCGTTGATTACGGCCAAATCCAGGAGCGTGACACCGCTGCCATCGGCCAGGTCGACCGGAAGCCCCGCATCCAGAAGCGCCTTGAACGTAGCGGGATCATCGAACCCAATCGGCGTGGAGGCCGTGACGCCCTCAAAGAAACCCAGGAACAGGAACTTGTCGTCCAGCTTGTCGCCCTTGGCGATGAGCTGTGGAAACATGTCCGCGTTGCCGGACATCGTGGCGAGCCCGAACGCTGTAGCGTTGAACAACGGCGCGCCGGAACCCTTCGGCAGCCGCACCTCGGCGCCACGCTCGAGCAGCAACCGCATCACTGGCGACGATCCCGGATATTGCGCGGCTACGAGCAACGCCGAATACTTGGTCTTCGCCCGAGCGTTCACCTTGGCGCCATGCTCGAGCAGCAGCTTGGCTTTTTCGATGTTCGGCATGGCCATCATCAAGGCCGTCGTGCCGTCTTTGGTGGCCGAGTTCGGATCGAACTTTTTGTCCAACAGGGCGCGCAGTTCCGCGGGCGTGCCGAATAGCACAGTCTCGGCCCACGATTCAATTCCGGAAGGCTCGGCTTCGCGCAGCGGCGGCGCGTTCTGCTTTTGCGCCGGTCCGAGCGCGCCGGCCAGCGCCATCACGGACCAGGACGCGCCCATCTGGGAGATGAACTGATCGTGGCCGTAAGGATAGCCGCTCTCAAAGTACGGCGGGCTGACCACCGCGGGCGGATGCAGTCGCGAGACGACGTGCCAGGAGCCGTCCGGCTGCTGGGAATCGAGCAGGAAGCGCAGGCCGTGCGACCACACCGGATCGCTCACCGCCATGCCGCCGGCCTCGTGCAGTGCAACCAGCGCCTCGCCTGTCGAATAGGCGTCGCTAGGCCGGCCGACGATCGACTTCCAGCCGCCGTCTGATTGCTGTGTCGCCGCAAGCTCGGCCGCGCGTTTCGCAAGGTCGCTCTGCGCCGCGCCTGCCCAATGCAGGCCGAGCAACTGATAGGTTCGTTCCTCGGTATCGCGCGGCTGTTGCGAACTCAACCACGCCCTGGCCCGCTCGACGCGCTTTAGTGTATCGGCGGCCAGCGACGCATGATGATAGAGCTGGATAGCGCGCATCGCAACTGTGGTGGCCGTGATATAGCTGTAAGCCTGCGGCGGCCGCTCGTCGCTGGTCACCCAGTGGCCATCGGGTTTTTGGCGCAGCGCGATGTGACGGGCATAAATCGCCGTCGTCAGATTGGGGCGCACACCGGCGGCGTCCATGCCCAGTAGCCGTATGGCGTCGTCCATGGCGGGATCGATGATGTGCGAGTATTGAACGGCGCGGTCGAGGCTGGCGTAAGGACCGAAACCGCGCGCGACGTCGTTGTGCGCAATCTGCTCATTGAGCGGGATCCCGTGCTCTCGCGCGGCGCGATAAGCGATGGCCGGCAGGAGCTGGTTGTGGCACGAATAGCAGGTCTGTTTCGCGTACCAGTCCTTCTGAGCGTTCTCGAGCAGCGCGATGGCCTTGGAAGCGGCATCGCGAATTCGATCGGGAGCGAGGTTCGCCGCGGACCCTAGCGCGGCGCAAAGCAGCAAGCCAACAAAGATCCGCATGCCTCGGATTCTATCAGACCGGCACAGGCTCAGCGCCGCAACCGCACTACGGTCTCCAGGTGGAACGTCCGCGGGAACAGATCCACCAACGCAATCTTCTCAATGCGGTAGCCGCCGGCCAGCAGCCCTTGTAAATCGCGCGCCAGCGTCGCCGGATCGCAGGCCACGATGGTGACTCGCGGCGCCCGGATGCGCGACAGCTCCTTCACCACCGGCTTGCCCAGGCCGGCCCGCGGTGGATCGGCCAGGATAAAATCGGGCGTGCTCTCCAGGCGCGCCAGGAATTCTTCCACGCTGCTGTTCTCGGCGGCGACGCGATCCGCAACGTTGTGCGCCAGGTCGCGAAACGCGCTGTGGCCGGCTTCCACGGCGGTCACTCGCTGGAAGCGCCCGGCCAGATGCCTGGAAAAGAGACCGACGCCCGCGTAGAGGTCCACCGCCGAGTCCCCCTGCTGGTCTTCCAGCGCGCAAGCCACCAGGCCATCCACCAGAAATCGATTCACCTGAAAAAACGAATTGCGGCTGACGCGGAATCCGGCGTATTCGATCGGGCCGGTGGTGCCGGCCGTTTCCAGGATCGAGAACACCGAGCGCGGCGCACGGTCCAGAAGATTCATCTGCACTTCGTTTTCGTTGGTAAACAGGTCCACCGCGCCGCTAAACGAACTGAGGCGCGCAAGCTGCGCATTGAGCTTGGCGATGACCTGGTTGAGAACCGGCGAAGCGATGGGGCAATGCTCGATGGCACAGAGACGGCGCGAGCCGTGCTCGAAGTAGCCAACCTGCCCGCGGTCGATATGCAGTTGGACGCGGTTGCGATAGCCCCAGGGATCGGCCGTGATCGCGGCGATCTCGCCATCGAATTCGATCTTGCCCACGCGCCGCAGCACTTCGCGCAGGATGGCCACCTTCTGCTCGACTTCGAGCGCGTAGTCAACGTGCTGATACTGGCAGCCTCCGCAGCGCTGGAAGTAAGGACAAGCCGGCGCGACGCGCGCAGCCGCAGGCGAGATCACTTCGAGCAAGCGCCCGCGGAACATATCGTTCTTGACGCGGTCGAGCGAGGCGCGCACCACTTCTCCTGGCGCCACGTAGGGAATCAGGACCACTTTACCCTCGATCCGCGCCAGTCCGTCTCCGCCGTACACCAGTTTTTCTATGCTGAGCGTTTCTTCGGTGGGCAAGCCTAAGCTTACCCTACGCTACCATGGAGAATTCAACATGAAGGCACGCATCTTCAGCGGCGTTCAGCCGTCCGGCAATCTGCACATCGGAAATTATCTCGGGGCGTTGAAGAACTGGGTGGAGATCCAGGGCGATTACGAGAGCATCTTCGGCATCGTCGACCTGCACGCGGTCACGGTTTACCAGAGCCCCGCGGAGCTGCGAGCGAAGATTCTCGAAACCGCCGCGCTGTTCTTGGCGGTTGGCATCGACCCGCGGCAATCCAGCATCGTGGTGCAGTCGTCGGTGCCGGAGCATTCCGAGCTGGCCTGGATGCTGACCTGCGTGACTCCGGTGGGGTGGCTGGAGCGGATGACGCAGTACAAAGCCAAGTCGCAGGAGCAGGAAACCATCGGCGACGGCCTGCTGCAATACCCGGTGCTGATGGCCGCCGACATCCTGATCTACCAGGCGGCGATCGTGCCGGTGGGCGACGACCAGGCGCAGCACCTGGAACTCACGCGCGACATCGCGCAGCGCTTCAATTCGCTGTATGGCGAGACGTTCGTGATGCCTGCCACGCACCTGCCCACGGTCGGGTCGCGCGTCATGGGGCTGGACGATCCCGAGAAGAAGATGAGCAAGTCGGCCACCGGATCGGGACACGCCATCGGGCTGCTCGACCCGCCGGAGCAGATTCGCAAGAAGATCATGCGCGCCACCACCGACTCGCAGCCGCAAGTGGATTTCGACTGCCTGGGCGCGGGCGTGCGCAACCTGATCGACATCAGCCAGGCGTTCATGAGTTGGACCAGCGCCGAGAGCCGGACCGAGTTCCAAGGAATGCGCTATGGCGATCTGAAGAAGAAGGTCGCCGAGATCGTGGTGTCCAAGGTGGAGCCGATCCAGCAACGCTACCGCGAGATCACCTCGGAGCCCGGTTACGTCGACGCTGTTCTTGCGCAGGGAGCCGAACGCGTGTCGCCGATCGCGAAATCCACCGTGCGGCTGGTGAAGGAGCGCATGGGCCTCTACACCGCCGTTTGATTACGCCGAAGTTTCGGGCGAGCGCGAAGAGCGCGAGCGGAATTTCCTGATCAACGGAATCGCGAGCAGGCCGGCGGCCGCGACGGGCCAACTAGCGGGCTCCGGAACAGCGGGCGGCGGAGGCGGCGGGTCCACCGCGGTTCCGAAATCATCCATACCGAAACCGTCGTTGCCCGAATTGTTCAGCCACTTCACGCTGCCGATGGAGCTGGCGGAATTGATTCCGACGAAATAAAGGTTGCCGTCCCCGGCGTAGTTGCTGAAGGACGGGAACGTGTAGGTGGTTCCATCCGCGGTCTGGATCTGCAGGACGCCGCCGCAATCGCCCACGTCGGTGATGAAGAAGAACAGGGTGGAAGCCGAAGTGGTCAGTTGCATCCGCGTGATGTCGTTCGAATCCAACCAATTGCTGCCGCCGGACGTGGTGTTGAAGCGGCCGGAGAATGGCGTATCGGAGCTGTTCAGAATGGTGAACTGATCCGTGTGAGTCCCATTGCTCTGCTGTGGGTCGCCGGCCTGGCTGCCCGGCGCAACGCTGAAAGTGCCCGCGCCGGTGGACAGGCTGTTGTAGGGTCCGTAGCCAAAGCCCTCGAAGTTTTCCAGCATGACAGGGTTCCAGTTGACGCCTAAAGTTGACAGGATCCAGGCGTTCCTAGCGGCCACTGCGTTGCCTGTGCTGGTCTCAGGCAGCACGGTGATGCTGGTAGCGCTCGCCAAAGTCGCCGAACAGGCGAATAGCATCGAGAGCAGAAAGCTTTTCATGACCGTCTCACCAGGCCTAAGAATGCGGCCTGAGGGCGGAAAACTTATGAGGCGTTCGATTTAGAACCCGGGAAAAAAGGTACTGGTACGACAACCAGCGAGTACTACATGACTTCACGTCTTTTCATCTTAGTAAAGAAGATGATGGCGATCAGAGCGGCTGCGGCGGTGGGCAACGAAGCGGGCTCCGGCACTTCGGGCGGTTCTTCGATTTTTCCGAAGTCGTCCAGGCCGAAGCCATCATTGGTCGAAGAGTTCAGCCAGGAAATGGTTCCCAGCGGCGCATCCGAAGTGATGCCAACGAAATAGATGCTTCCATCCGGCAAGTGCATCTGGAAGCTGGCGGTGGTTCCGTCGGCGGTTTTCAGTGTCAGGAGGCCATCGACATCATCGACATCGGTCATGAAGAAATAAGTATTGGATAGCGATGTAGTGAGCTGCAGTTGCGTGATGTCGTTGGAATCCAGCCAGCCCTTGCCGCCGGGCGTGGTGTTGAATCGTCCGATGTAAGGCGAATCGGAGCTGTTGAGGATGGCGAAGCGATTGGTCTTGTCGCCGTTGGACTGGAGCGGATCGCCGGGCTGGCTGCCGGGCATCACGCTGAAGGTGCCGATGCTCGAGAGCAGGGCGGGATAGGGTCCATAGAGATAGTTTTCAAACGATTCGGTTACGTTGAGCGTGTAATCAGGGTCGAAGTTTGCCGCGAGCCAGTTAGATCGGGCTGTTACGGCGTCAGCGATGCCGGAGGCCGGCATGATGGTGATGGTGGTGGAGCTTGCGGGCGCCACTAGGGCGGCCAAGAGCACCAAAAGCGTGCTTTTCATGGGATCTCACCAATTCCAGGATGGGGCGCGGGGTTGTAAACCGCATGAACGGTTGGGGGCAGGACTGATGCGAGGAAGTAATATGACCAAACCGCGAAGTCTAATGAAAATCATGGGATGGGACCGCCTCCTCGGCGACGTGGAGAGGTTCGAAATGGCTGGCTTTGATGGAAATGACGTTGTCGATGTTCTGCATTTCGCCGTCGATCACCAGATAAGAGTTGTGGAGGATGGTGGCGCGCTCGCGGTCGAAGACGTCTGGCATGACGACGGCATTGGAGACGCCGGTTTCATCTTCGAGGCTGAGGAACAGGAGGCCCTTGGCGGTACCAGGACGCTGGCGGCAAATGACGCAGCCGGCGATGCGGGCCAGGCGGCCGTTGGGGATGGATTTCAACTCGCGCGCCGGGGTGACGCCGATGGCGTTCAGCATGTCGCGATGGAAGGCCAGCGGGTGTTTGCCGATGGTCAAGTGGGTGCCGCGGAAATCGGAGTTGAGGCGTTCGCTCGAAGTCATGGGCGCGAGCGGCGAATCTGAGGTGGAGTCGTCGGCCGAGGCGAAGAGCGGGCCGGCGGGGCGGATGGCGAGTTCGGAATCCCAGAGCGCGGCGCGGCGGTGAGTGGGATCGGCGGTGATGAAATTGAGCGCGCCGATTTCACTGAGCTTGCGAAGCTCGTCTTTGCGGAGCGCGGGGGCGCGGTTCACCAGGTCCTGGATGCTCAAGAACGGGGCTTGCGCGCGGGCGTCCAGGATCGCTTGAGCGGCTTGCTGGCGCAGGCCTTTGACGTAGTTCAATCCCAGGCGCACCCATTTTTCGCCGCGGTGATGCTCGATGGTGCATTTCCAATCGGAGCGCGTGACGTCGATGGGTTTGAAGTGCAGGCCGTGGCGCTGGGCGTCCTTGACCAGCGTGGCGGGCGCGTAGAATCCCATGGGCTGGTTGTTGAGGATGGCGGCGGTGAAGGCGGCCAGGTAGTGGCATTTCAGATACGCGCTGGCGTAAGCGATGAGGGCGAAGCTGGCGGCGTGCGATTCCGGAAAACCGTACAGCGCGAACGAGGTGATGGACTGGACGATGGTGTCCTGCTGCGCGCCGCTGATTCCGTTCTTGGTCATGCCGGAGCGCAGGCGGGTTTCGATGTCGCGCATGCGGGCTTCGGAGCGCTTGAAGCCCATGGCGCGTCGGAGTTCTTCGGCTTCGCCGCCGGTGAAGTTGGCGGCGATCATGGCGATGCGCAGGAGCTGTTCCTGAAATAGCGGGACGCCGAGCGTTCGTGCGAGCACGGGTTCGAGCGAGGGATGCAGGCACTCGGGTTTTTCGCGGCCCTGGCGGCGGCGCAGGTAGGGGTTCAACATCTGGCCCACGATGGGGCCGGGGCGGATGATGGCGACCTCGACCACGATGTCGTAGAAGCGCTGCGGCCTGAGGCGCGGCAGGCAAGACATCTGCGCGCGGCTTTCCACTTGAAATAGGCCGATGGTGTCGGCTTTCTGGAGGGCGGCGTAGACCAGCGGGTCGTCCTGCGGCAGATGCGCGAGATCGACTTTTTCGCCGTAGGACTCGTCGATGCGCTGGATGGTTTCTTCGAGCACGGCCAGCATGCCGAGGCCGAGCAGGTCGACTTTGATGATGCCCATGTCGGCGCAATCTTCCTTGTCCCACTGGATGACGACGCGGCCGGGCATGGTGGCGGGTTCGAGCGGGACGACGGAATCGAGCTGGCCTTCCGAGATGACCATGCCGCCGGAATGCTGGCCGAGGTGGCGGGGGAGATCCTGGATGGCTAGGTAGAGGTCGAGGAACTTCCGGATGCGGGGATCTTCGGGCGCGAGGCCGGCTTCACGGAACTGGCGCTCGGCGGTTTCTTGGGGATCGGTCCAGCCCCAGGTGGGGACGAGGGCAGCGATGCGGGCGAGGTCGGGTTCGTCGAAGCCGAGCACTTTGCCGATGTCGCGGACGGCGGAGCGGCCGCGATAGGTGATGACGTTGGCGGTCATGGCGGCGCCGAGCTGGCCGTAGCGCTGGTAGACGTACTGGATGGCGCGCTCGCGCTGGTCGCCGCTGGGCAGATCGAGATCGATGTCCGGCCACTCGCCGCGTTCTTCGGAGAGGAAGCGCTCAAACAGGAGTTCCATCGAGATGGGGTCGACCGCGGTGATTCCGAGCGAATAGCAGACGGCGCTGTTGGCGGCGGATCCGCGACCCTGGACCAGAATGTTGTTGCGGCGGCAGAACTCGATGATGTCCCAGACGATCAGGAAGTAGCCGGCGAGGTCGAGTTTTTCGATGAGGGCGAGTTCGCGCTCGATCTGGCGGCGGGCGCGGCGGCAGAGGTCGGCCGAGAAGGCAGTGGGGTAATAGCGGTTGCGAGCGCCTTCCTCGGCGCGTTTGCGAAGGAAGGTGTTCATGGTTTCGCCGGGCGGGACGGGATAGCGGGGGAACTGGTAGCCCAGGTCGGCGAGAGTGAACTGGAGGCGGCTGGAGAGCTCGCGGGTGTTGGCGATGGCTTCCGACAGGTCGGCGAAGAGGCGCGACATTTCCCGCGAGTTTTTGAGATGCCGCTCGGAGTTGATGGAGAGCAGGCGGCCGGCGCCGGCGATTTTGACTTTTTCGCGGACGCAGGTGAGGACGTCGAGGGCTTCGCGCGATTCCGGCGTCGCGTGGCTGGTGCCGTTGGAGGCGAGCAGCGGGAGTTGATGACGGCGGGCGAAATCGATGAGAGCTTGATTGCGCGCTTCTTCGTTTCTGTTGTAGTGGCGCTGGAGTTCGACGTAGATGTTTTTTGCGCCGAACCAATCGAGCAGGCGGGGGTCTGGGCGGGAGGCCAGGTGGACCAGGCCTTCGGAGAATTCCGCGAACTCTTCGGGCGTGGCGGCGCCTTCGCCTTTAGCGGCACGCATTTTCATGCGCGTGATCAGGCGGCAGAGGTTCTGATAGCCTTTGCGATTTTCGGCCAGCAGCGGGTAGCGGTGGCCGTTGGTCGAGGTGATTTCGGCGCCGATGTGGGCGCGCAGGCCGGCTTTTTTCGCGGCCATGTGGAAGCGGGCGGCGCCGGAGACGTTGTCGCGGTCGAGGATAGCGAGGGCGGGCTGATCGAATTGGGCGGCGTGGGCGGTGAGTTCTTCGGGGGTGGAGGAGCCTTCCAGGAAGCTGAAGGCACTGCGGGCGTGGAGTTCGATATAAGGAGCGCTGGTGGAAACTCCTTGCGGCGGCACGAGTGCCGGCGCGGCACGCAGGAGTGCGTGCGCCACGTCAGTCATAGGCGCCTTCGATGAACCAGCGCTGGTTGGGTTCGCGATAGATGCGGTACAAACCATTGGGTAGTGTCACGTCCCATTCGTCGCGATTCCAGGGGGCTTCCGTCCACCAGTCGCCGGAAGTTCGCCAGGGGCCGGAGGCGTCGAGAATTTTCCCGTGGATGCCGGTGGCGAAAATGCGCGCGGGGCGATCGCGTTGGAGCTCCACTTTGGCTGTGAGCGGCGGGCGGAAGTAGCGGAACCCCTGGTGATTGGTTGGCGGCTGCTGGGTTGTGACTTGCGGCTGGGTCTGGACCAAGTGAAAAGGGTGCGGGTGGTGCGTGTTCAGGAGCTCGGGGATGCCGACGTTCGAATCGCCCACGATGCCGCGAATGCGCGCGAGCGTCAGCTCCAGTTTGTCGGGTGCGGGCGTGGGTGGAAGGAAAATCCCGGTCTGGACGGTGCGCGGGAGCACCGGCTTGAGGCTGAGTGCGAGCGCCAGCGTGGAGGCTTCGGGCGGATGCGCTTCGAGATCCATTTGCAGGAGTTTCAAGAGCGACTTGGACTCGCGCATGGGGAAGGGCAGGTTGAGCGAGCGCGTGTGGTCGGCCTGGCCGTCGAGTTCGAGACGGACGGTGACCTGGTTGGTGGCCATGCCGTGCGCCTGGAGCTTTTCGCATTGCTCAGAGAGGAGGCGCGCGATCAGGAACAGCAGGGGTTCGAGCAGTTCGACGGGGTGATCGAGTTCGATGCGGGCGTCGTAGGTGATGGCCGGCTGGAAGGCGTGGAGCGGGCGGTGGACGGCGCTTTTGGCGAGGCGCTGGAGGTGGACGCCGGCGGGACCGAATCGTTCGGCGATGCCGGTTTCCGGGAGCAGGGCGAGCTGCTGGAGGTCGTGGATGCCCCAGGCGTCGAGCGTTTCGGCGAGGTCGTCGGCGAGCGGGAGGGTTGAAATATCCAGGTGATCCAGTTCTGGCGCGATGCTGACGCCCGGGAAATTGCGGGCGGCCAGGATGGCGGATTCGGCGGTGGCGGCGATGGCGATGTTTACTTGAGGCGTCCTCATGAGTGGGGACGCGGCACGCTGAAGCGTGCGCCACATCGCTTGTGCGATTTCGTGCGGTGTGCCGTGGAGACGACGGAGGGCGTCGATAGGGAAGACGACGGTGTCGGGCGCGGTTTGTTCGAACCAGGGGGTGAAGGCTTGGGCGATTCGGGCGAGATCGGCTGCGGGGCCATGGATGCAGGCGAACATTTATATGGCCCTCGCGAGGAGACTGGCGGGGAGCGGGCGCGTCGGCTTGCGCGAGATGGTCTCCAGCTCGACTTCGCGCAGCAGCTCGAAGCCGGGGGCGCCTTTCCAGATGATTTTTTTGCGCTGCATTTCGAGCATCAGGGAAGCGCAGGATTTGGCGAGCGGGTCCTTTTCAGCGAGCGCGAGGATGGTGGGAGTGTTTTCGATGGCGAGGCGGAAGCGGTACCAGTAGGAGATGGGGATGCGGTTCGAGATTTTGGGTGGGATCTGGCAGAGGTCGAGCACGACGACGCCGAATCCGCCGGCATGCAGCAGGGAATCGGCGGCTTTGAGCGCGTGGCCGGCGTTGTGGCCGCAGCGGATCCAGAGGAGCTGGGAGAGGGCGACGCCGGCGGCGGAGGCGGAGACGGGGTCGAAAGAATCGTCGGTGTCGACGTAGGCGCAGATCTCGAACTTGGCGGTAGCGGCGGCGAGCAACGAGTGGATAAGGGTGGTGCGGCCGGAGCTTTCCGGGCCGATGATTTCAGAGATGGCGCCGCGCGGGAAGCCATCGATCAAGGCGTCGAGGGGGGCGAGGCCAGTGGGGAGCTTTTCGCGGGATGCGGGTTGGGGGCGGAATCCGAGCGCAGTGGAGAGAGCGGCGTTGGGGTTCATGCAATTTCGCCTTTTCTTCGCCTTTGCTATTGTGGCTCCGAAGGAGTTGGGTTGTCAAGGAGGAAGCGTCAGAGGCGGGCGGGGGAGGTGTCCATTTCCGGGATTCGGTTTGTTTTGTAATTTTACTTTTTCTAGGCGGTCCGGGCTGATTTTCTGAACAGTCGATCGACTTGAAGTTTAGCGCGGCGTGGTAAGACCGCGGATGCAGGGGTGCGGTGATGTGGTTGATAAGAAGGGGTTGAGGGGTGCGGAATTGTCTGTGAATCGTTTCCTTACCCATGCCGGCTAAAGCCGGCTGCAGCCAGGATTGGCTGCCCCACGCTACATTCTTGCGCGGAGATTTTTCAGGGAGCGGAGGGCTTCTTTGGAGACTTCGGGGTCTGTGTCCTTGGACAGGGTTTCGAGAGGGGCGATGGAGTCGTTCGCGCCGCTCACCGCCAGCACCTGGGCCAGGCCGGTTTTTTCGTCCTTGGTCGCGGTTGCAGCCTGCAGGGCGGGATAGAGGGCGCGGCGCACTTCTTCATCGCGCGCCAGCTCGATCAGGTACGGGCGGGCGGTGTCGCGATAGGCGGTGGAGTTGAGATTGTTGACCAGGTAGCGCAGCGGGTCGAACTCGCCCATCTCGCGTTTTCCGAGCGACACCAGGGCGAAGGCCTGCGAGAGGCGCGGTCCGGTCTTGTTCTCGTTCTGGAAAGCGTTCTGGGCTGAAGCCAGGTCGGAGGGGTTTTTCAGGCGCGCGAAGCCTTCGGCGGCGGCCTCGCGCAGGCCGTCGTCCTTGTTGGCGAGGTAGGCGCCGAAGACGCCGTGCAGTTGCTCGTCGGGCATTTGAGCCATGGCGGTGAGCGAGGCGCGCTTCACCTTGGTGTTGCGGGAGCGGTCCAGCAAGCCGCGCAGATCGTTGATGGCGCCGCGATTGACCAGCAGGCCAGTAGTCTCGATGGCGGTGAGCTGCACCTTTTCGTTGAGGTCGTTGAGCAGGAACGCGACGCTGGGGCCGGCGGCCGGGTCGCGGATCTTTTCGAGTGCGACCAGCGACTCGTAAATCAACTGGGTGTCCTTGGAGCGCAAGGCCTGTTCGAGGTCCGGGAGGGCTTGGCGGCCGCGCAGGATTCCGAGGGCGCGGGCGGCGTTGGCGCGCGAGTCCATGCTGGCGCCGCCGCGCGCGATCCGGCCGAGCGCCTGGATCACTTCCGGGCGGACCTGAATGTAGGCGTCGATCACCTGGTCATTGGTGTCGGTGAATTTGCTCTTGATGGACGTACCGGCGCGGCGCAGCGAAGCGGTCAAGCCGGTTTGGATGTAGCCGGGCACGTAGAAATTCACCAGGCCGTCGGTGGCGCGAATCTGGATTTCGGCGTCGTTGTCGGCGCAGGCTTTGACGAGCGGATCGAGACTACGCTGCGTGCCGATAGCGACGATGGCCTTGACGGCCTCCAGGCGCACGTTGAGATTGACGTCCGAAAGATAGGGCGCGATCCGTTCGATGTTGTCGGAAGTAGCGTCTTTGCCGAGGTCGCGAACCGCCTTGGCGCGTTGTTTGGCGTCGTCCTGCGCGCCGAGGCTCAGGGCGCCGAGGCTGAGGACGGCGAGGAGAAGACACGCGTATCGCATCCATTTACTGGACGTGACGAGGCGCATAACAGGTACCTCAGCGAACGAATTCGACGGTCACCTGGCGCGGAATGATTCCGGCTTGGAAGCCCATGTCCAGCAGTTTTTGAGCCGCCACGGGCACCAGGTCGCCGCCGTCGAGCGTAAAGTGATTCACATACATGCCCACGAACTTTTCGGCCAGGCGCGGCTCCAGGTCGCGGGCGAATTGCAGGGCGTAGTTGAGCGACTCTTCGGTGTGATCGAGCGCGTACTGGATGCTTTCGCGCATCAGGCGGCAGCACTCGCTCTTGACGTCCTGGGGCATGGAGCGGAGCAGGGCATTGGCTCCCAGGGGCAGCGGGAGATCGTACGCGGTTTTCCACCAGCGGCCCAGGTCGACCACGCTCTGGAAGCCGCTCTTGCCGTAGGTCAACTGGCCTTCGTGGATGATGAGGCCGGCGTCCACGGAGTGTTCGGCGACGGCGTCCAGGATTTTGTCGAAGGGGATGGGGATTTCCTCGAAATCGGGTTCGAACAATTTGAGCGCCAGGTAGGCGGTGGTCATGCGGCCGGGGATGGCGATGCGTTTGCCTTTTATCTCTTCGGGCGCCATGGGGCGGGTACTGACCAGGATGGGGCCGTAGCCGTCGCCGACGCTGGATCCGGAGGCCATCAGGACGTACTTGTCAGCGATGTAGGAATAGGCGTGATAAGAAACGGCGGTCAGGTCATAGGCGCCTTCCAGCGCCTTGCGGTTCAAGGTTTCGATGTCTTCGAGCACATGCCGGAAGTTGACCAGACCCGAGCGGACCTTCTTGGTGGCCAAACCGTAGAACATGTAGGCGTCGTCGGAGTCGGGACTGTGCGCGCAGACCAGTTCCAGTACAGAAGTGCTTGCCATAGGGTGCAGACTTCCACACTATAGCAGACGCGTATGACGATTCCGTTTTGTTGGAGCCGCCTAAAGGCGGCTGCAGCCAGGATTGGCTGCCCCACCTAGCGGGTTTGGAGGGCTTCGAGCTCGGGACGGAGGGCGGTGAGCGCGTATTCGAGCTTACCGAGGCCCTCTTCGGCGTTGGTGAGATCGCCGCTGCGGCCCTTGCGTTCGAGCGCCAGCGCGGCTTCGAAGGCTTCCCTGGCGCCGAAGGTGGATACCGAGCCCTTCAGGCTGTGGGCATGATGCTCCACGCCGGACGGGTCGCGCGAGGCGACGGCGCCGCGGATCTTGTCCAGCGCCTGCGGGTAGTCATTGAGAAACAGTTCCACGACTTCGCGCAACAGGTCGAAGTCTCCACCCACGCGGCTGAGCGCGAGGGCTTCATCCAGATGGTGGAGCTGCTCTTCCACCGAGGATCCGGGACGTTGGGGATCGGCATTCATAGTAGAACCTCCAGGCACAACAGACTGAATCATGCTCATCAATTCCGGTACACGCACCGGCTTGGTGACGTAGGCATCCATGCCGGCTTCGAAGCAGCGCTGGCGATCCTGGTCGGAAGCCTGCGCGGTGATGGCGACAATGGGAAGGCGGTGTCCCGATCCGCGTTCCTTCCGGCGGATCTGGACGGTGGTTTGCCAGCCGTCCAGCTCGGGCATTTGAATATCCATGAGGACCAGGTCGTAGTGGGCGCGCTCGAGCATTTCGAGAGCCTGCCTGCCGGAAGCGGCGACCTCGACGTGGTAGCCTTCTTTTTGCAACAGGCGCGTGGCCAGGCGCTGATTGACGACGTTGTCTTCGGCCACCAGGATGCGCTTGCGGTGAATTTCGGGTTCTGGGGGGATCGCATGCGGCGCGGAGCGAGGCGAATCCAGAGCGGCCGTGAAATGGAACTTGCTTCCGTCGCCCGGCTGGCTTTCCACCCAGATGCGTCCGCCCATCAACTCGACCAGAACGGAAGCGATGGACAGGCCCAGCCCAGCGCCGCCGAATTCGCGGGTGGTGGATCCATCGGCTTGGGCGAAGGGCTGAAAGATGATGCGCTGCTTTTCGCGCGGTATGCCGATGCCGGTATCGGCGACGGTGAACTGGAGTTCGACGCTGGACTGGCCGCGCGAGGTGGCGCTCACGCTGACGGCTATCTTGCCGGCGCGGGTGAACTTGATGGCGTTACCGGCGAGTCTCGCGAGCACCTGGCCCAGCCGGTCCGCGTCTCCGATCCATCGATCGGGAACGGCAGAGTCGACGGACCATTCCAGGGGGAGATGCTTGGTAGCGGCGCGTTCGGCCAGCGGCCCCAGCACCTGTTGGAGCAACGAGCGCAGCGAGAATGGGCCGACGCTCAGGGCCAGCTTGCCGGCCTCGTAGCGGGCATAATCGAGGACATCGTTGGCTAACTCGAGCAGCGTGTCGGCCGAGGAACGGGCCAGCTCAAGGTATTCGCGCTGCTCAGGCTGCAATTCGCCCAACAGCGCCAGGTCCAGCATGCCGGTGATCCCGTTCAGCGGAGTGCGGATCTCGTGGGTCATGTTGGAGAGGAACTCGCTCTTGGCGGCGCTCAAGGCGGCGACGCGCTCGGCCAGCTCATGCGCCAGCGATCCGGTCTCTTCCAGATAGCAGTTGGCTGCGGCGAGGTCACGGTTGGCGGCCGCGAGCAGCGCCTCGGGTGGCGAATTGAGTGGCTTTTGGTCCATAGTACGATTCGCCCGCATGGGCTATTTCGACCCTCTTCCTGGTTATCGGCAGTCCGGGGGATTATTATGAGGATTCTGTGGATCTAAAGACGACCGAACATCACACCTTCACGGCGCCGATGGAGTGCCGCTATCTGCTACATGTCCCGGAGGATATTGGGCCGAAGCCCCGGCTGTTGGTGGCCCTGCACGGCTACAGCTCGAATCCGGAGGTGATGCTGAGGCTGACGGTGGGGCTGGTGGGAAGCGGGCAGGTGGTGGCGTCGATCCAGGCGCCCAACCAGCATTACGTGACGGCCGGGGCATTGCCGGACCGGCAGTCGGTGCCGGGGTACAACTGGGGGATCAGCCCGCATTGGGACGCGACGGTGCGGCTGCATCATGAGATGGTGCTGCGGGTTCTGGCGGAGTTGCGGGAGCGGTTTCGGGTGGGGCCGGAGCGCTGCGCGCTGGTGGGGTTTTCGCAGCCTGTTGGGCTCAACTACCGGTTCGCGGCGACGCATCCCGAGCAGGTGGCGGCGGTGATCGGGATCTGCGGCGGGGTGCCGCGGGACTGGGAGGAATCGAAGTACCGGCCGGTGACGGCCAAGGTGTTGCATATCTCGCGCGATCAGGATGAGTTTTATCCCGTGGAAGTGGTGCAGACTTTTCCCGGGAGGTTGCGGGTGCGGGCGGCGGACGTGGAGTTTCATTTGATGCCGGGGACGCATCGGTTTCCGTCCAAGGCGGACAAGGTGGTGCGGCCGTGGCTGGATCGGGTGTTTGGGTTGCTGGCCGGCTGAAGCCGGCTGCGGCCAGGATTGGCCGCCCCACAGCTAGGGAATTTGTGACTCAGGACGTTTGGCAAGCTGATAGGGACAGGAGAATCACTTGTGGTGGTGGGGGTGAGCCAGACCCGCGATACTCTGCCGGCTGAAGCCGGCTGCGGCCAGGATTGGCCGCCCCACGGGGATCTAAGGGGTTTACCGCATTGTCGGGGTAGGCGGAAGGCGTTAGGCTGGAATCGTGAAGCGGTTCATCCTGGGTAGTATTGTTTCTGCCGGCTGTGCGCTCGCGCAGACCAGCACTAGCGCCACGAACACGGTTGATATCAACGGGCGGCGCGTGTATGACGGGGCGCAGAGCATCCAGTCGAAGTCGGGCAACCAGACGGTGACGACGCAGACGCTGGGGTCCATCAATGGGCGACAGGTTCCGCTGGAGCGGGTGGAAGAGCGCGTGATCCGGGACGATGCTTCCGGGCGCGTAGTGGAGCGGACCATCCAGAAATACGATCCGCAGGGGAATCCGACCACGCCGGTGAAGGAGACCGTCCAGGTGGAAAAGCGGCCGGACGGGAGTTCCACCACCCAGACCTCGACGTATCGGCAGGACATCAACGGGCACATGCAGCTGGCCGAGAAGTCGGTCACCGAGGTTCGCACCAGCGGTTCCACGGAGACCGCGGAAACGGCCGTACAGCGGCCGACCATCAACGGGTCGGTGGAGACGGTGGAGAAGCTGAGCGATACCAAGGTGAAGGATGCGAGCGGCAGTTACCGCGAGGAAGCGGTGACGTATCGCAAGGACGCGGGCGGCGGGTTCTACACGGCGATGCGGAAGTCGACCGAGCATACGCAGCAAGGGTCGCAGTCGAGCGACAACACGGCGGAGTATGAAGTCGGCGCGAGCGGGCAACTGGAGCTGCACGGCCAGACGGTTTCGAAGACGGTGGAGCAGCCGGATGGGTCGAAGAGCATCGTGATGGATGTTTTCGGGAAAGGCGTTCCGGGGACCGTGGATGCTGGCGGATCGTCGCTGAAGCTGCAGGAGCAGCAGATCATCGAGCGGAAGAAGGGGCCGAGCGACACGGTGGTGGAGACGGTGGACGTGCGGCGGCCGAGCGTTGCGGATCCGAAGACGCTGGGGCCGGCGCGGCAGCTTTCTGAGACGGTGTGTAAGGGGAATTGTAAGCCGTAGGACGAGCGGGACAGACGGATCTGTCCACGCGCGACGTGCCTAGTTACTCCGAAAAAGAATAGCGCCGCTTGGGACAGATTCGTCTGTCCCTGCCGGGTCAGCCGTGGCCTAAGTACATCAGCCAGCCCAGGCCGATCAGGGCCGCCACGAAATAGCCGAAGCAGCGCAGGCCGTAGCGGAGGCGCTCGGCGTCGGTTCGCTTGGTGATCACGCCCAGGACCACCGAGGAAAACAGCGCGAACAGCACGGACGCTTCGAAATGGGTCAGGTTCATCTTGGGCATCAGTCTTTTTTCCCGATCGCGATTTCGTAAGCGTCCACCATGGCCAGGACGTTCAGCAGTCCGGCGGCTACCAGGAACTTAGTGCCGTAGTCGTGGACGTGGCCGGCCATGTCCGGTTGCGCGTATCCGAGCCAGATGCTGAGCAGGTAGAGCAGGCCGGAGGCGAGGTCGCCGACGAATCCGCCGCAATAGATGATGGTGGTGAGAATGTCGCCGGTCTGGGGCTGGAACATGGCGCCGCGCATCATCAGGCCGAGCAGGAACATCAGCACGACGCAGGCCGCCAGCAGTCCGCCGCGGCCGGGCCGCTTCAGCAGAAAATGACCGCCGCCGGGAATCAGCCAGCTCAGCCCGACCACCGGGTACCAGGAGCGCGTGGGGGCCGGTTCGGGCGCTTTGGGGACGTTGGGCATCAGCTCTAGTTTAGCAAGGCAGGTGTCAGGTTTCAGGTGTCGGGTGTCAGTTACTGCGTTTCGGCGTAGACGCGGCGGACGGCGTTGGGGATCGCCGCGCTGCTGCCCCAGTCTGGGTATTTCGTCTTCAGGTCGGCTTCGATGCGCCTTCCGGCTTCTTCTACTGGGATGTTTTGGCGCTTGAGATCTTGGGCGCGGGTTTGGAGGTCGCTGAGGAAGGTGTGCTCCTGGGCGATCAGGGAGCCGTCGCCTAGCGTGCCGTGATCGGGGATGATGTGGCGCGGGTGGAGCGGGGCGATTTTGTCCAGAATGGCCAGCCAACCTTTCGCGCTTGCGTCGGCGTTGGGCATGCTGGGGACCAGTTTGTTTTCGACTATGTCGCCGGAGAGCAGGACGCTGTCGGGTTCGACGAAGATCAGCTCGTCGCCTTGGGTGTGGCCCGGGCCGAACCACATCAGGCGGGCGGTGATGCCGCCGAGGTCGAGTTTCAGCTCGCGATCGAAGAGCAGGTCGGGCGGGCGGAGCTGCAGGTCTTTGAGCTGCTCGCGGTAGAGGGCCGAGCGGCTGCTGAACATCTGGACGAATTCCGCGCCGTGCTTTTCCATCTCGTCCTGCTGGACGGCGGGGCGGATCAGGATGGTGTTCGCGGGAAAGGCCTGGACGCCGGAAGCGTGCTCGGGATGGAAGTGCGTGGTGGTGAGGTACAGCATGGGGCCTTTGGCAAGCTTGGCGGCTTCGCGGGCGACGATGGCGCCGTTGGGCGCGCCCATGCCGGTGTCGACAACGAGGGTGGCGCGGTTGCCGACGATGATGCCGATGTTGGGAAAGCCGAGGATGGCGTAGACGTGCTCGGAGACGCGCTGGGTCGCATTTTCAGGGACGCCGGTGGGGGCGGGCGGGTTCTGTGCGAATGCAATCGTGCAACCCAGGAGCGGAGCGATTTTCGCTAATAGCATCGATGGTTTCCTCATTTCCCGTTCGCCGGCGCGCGGCGGCGGACCTCGTCGAAGAAATTCAGCAGGAAGGTCACGTGGCTTTGCGCCTGGGACACGGGTCCCTCGGCAGGCAAGAGGGCAGCAATGCGTTTGCCGTCGGGCGCAAGGCTAAAGTTCGATGCCGACAGAGTGTAACTCGTTAACCTTTTTTCGGACCAGACCCGCGGCTTTTCGGGCACGAACGAATCGCCCTTCACCGCGTAGGTTGCCACCATGACTTGGTTGTCCAGGGTGCGGAAAAACAGCTCATGGCCATTGCGGGACCACACCGGGAGCATGCCGCTGCCGTTGGAGATTTGCCACTTGCCGCCTTTGTCGGGAAACGCTCGCACGTACACTTCGTTGGTTCCGGTTTCGTCGGATGCGTAGGCGATCCATCTTCCGTCCGGGGAAAAGGAGGCGTCCCGATCGTTAAACTGTGTTTGGAGGAACGGTTCCGGCTTTCCGGCGCGAAGAGCTTCGCCGTCGCGCTCCAGCGCCATCGTAAAAAGGTCCTGGGCGTTAGCCGGAGTCAGTTCCTCAAAGGCCAGGCGTTTGCCGTCGGGTGTGAGAGACGTTGGGATTTGCGGGTTGGTGCTGGAGATTAAACGTTGGGGCTTTCCGGCGCCATCGGAACGGGTCCAATAGATTCCATCGGAGGCTCCGAAGATGATGTACCGCCCATCCGGGGTCCAAACCGGATTTCTGGAGCTCTTGCCGTCGAAGGTCAAGCGTGTCATCGTGTCGCGCTGGGGATCGTAGACCCAAAGGTCGCCGGCGTTCGCGAGCGCCAGACGCTGTCCGTCGGGCGAGAGTTGCGGAGTCAGGAACAAGCCCGTCTTAGAGAGCAATGGCTGAGTGTGGCCTGTTCCGTCCAGCCATTGGACGGTGACGAGGTCGGCTTGCTCTGCGCCGCTGCGATAGAGCATCGTTCCGCTTCGGGAGGAATCGAATTGTGCATAGCCGTATTGGGCGGAATAAGACACCCGCTCGAGGACCGGGACAGCGGCGCCGCGCACTTCCAGGCGCTCGAGGTCGAACGGTAGGGCGAACATCGTGCCCCGGTTCACGTAGACGACATAGCCTGCACTTTTCGACGTTGGCAGATACCGCCCATAGGTTCCGCCGCGCTGGAGCGTTTTGCGGCGATGGTCGGCCAGGGACATGACGTCAATGTTGGCCAGGTCGTAGCCGCCGCCCATCGCCGTGTGGGAGGTGAACAGGACCGTCTTGCCTCCCGGCAAGATCTGCGGGAAGCGATGCGTGACTTCTCCGCGGCTGTGATCGAGCTCGGTTAATACCGCAGGCTGGCCGCCGGAGGAGGGGACGCGCGACAGGGACCCAGAGGGAGCTAGCGCCGCGACGATGTTCCCGTCTTCGCCCCAACTGCCTCCGGTCACGGTGGCCGAAGCGTTGCACAGGGTGATCGCCGAGCCGCCGTCCACGGATATCTTTTTCAGTTGTCCTTGTGCGAAAAATGCCACCCACTGGCCATCCGGCGAGAAGAATGGGCTGGTGGCTCCGCGCGTTCCGGCCAGCTCGGTGGCCGTGGGTTGATCGAGCCTGCGGGTGAAGAGGCGTGACTGAGACACGTAAACCAGGCGCGAGCCGTCGGGGGAAATGATCATGCCGACTCCTGTGAGCGGGCCGGCCGGTACGTCGGCGCCCAGATCCACGTCCAGGCGGACCAGCGGTTGGAGCGGCGGATCGGCGGGACGCGTGGCGCGCCAGAGCAGCGCGATCAGGGCGACGGATGCCAGCGCGAGCGCTGCGGCTATGGCCCACGGGAGCTTGTGGTGGCGCGGCTTCTCGGCGGGCGGCGCTTCGCCCAGCAGCAGCTCGATGTCTCCTATGTCGCGCAGGCGGCGTGCTGGATCTTTTTCGAGGCAGCGCCGCAGCAGAGGCAGCGCTTTTTCGGGAACGCCGTCCCAATGCGGTTCGGATTTCACCACTGCCGCGAGGACGTCCGTGATGGTCTCGCCGGCGAAGGCCTGGCGGCCGGTGAGCATTTCGTACAGGACCACGCCGAAGGCCCAGATGTCGGCGCGCTTGTCCACCGGCTTGCCGCGCGCCTGCTCGGGCGACATGTAGGCGGCGGTGCCCAGGATCATGCCGGCGATGGTGGGGGACATGGTGAGGGTGGGGGAGCTGCGCGGGTCGCCGGATGCGGGACCGGAGGCTTGTGCGACGGCGGCCAGCCCGAAATCGAGCACTTTCACCGCGCCGGCGTGGGTGACTTTGATATTGGCGGGTTTCAGATCGCGATGCGTGATGCCTTTTTCGTGCGCGGCTTCGAGCGCCGCGGCGATCTGGCGGGCGAAGTTGAGGGCGGTCTCGAGCGGCAGCGGGCCGGCCAGAGTTTCGCCCTCGATCAGCTCCATCACCAGGTAGTTGGGGCCGACGTCGTAGAGTTGGCAGATATTGGGATGATTCAGCGCGGCGACGGCGCGGGCTTCGCGCTCGAAGCGTTCGGAGAATTGCTCTTTGGAGACTTTGATGGCGACATCGCGGCCGAGCCGGGTGTCGCGCGCGCGGTAGACCTCGCCCATGCCGCCCGCGCCGATCTGCGCGAGGATTTCGTAGGGTCCCAGTTTGTCGCCGGCCGAGAGCGGCATGGTTGTTTTATCTAGTCTACTCCCAAGTTTGAACCTGCTGAAAAACCTTTGTAGCAACCCGCTCCCTAACGGTTACGGCTCTGTAAGTGACTCTGGAATTCTGAGCCGCGACCGTCAGGGAGTGGTAGCGCGCGTTTTTCAGCAAGCTCAAGTTGGCCTGCGATTTTCAGGCGCCGGCGCGCACTGACAGGGCATGAAAACTATTCTCTCCAGTCTGCTTGCGTTGGCGTTGTTGATGGGAGGCGGCTCGGTTGCGTTGGCCAGTTCGAAAAAGAGCGCCAGCGGCAAGAGCCATTCGAGTTCCAGTCATAGGCGCAGCAGCACGGGGAGGCACCGGAGTGGTGTCAACCGAAGCGGGTCGCGTAAGAGCGGCAGGGTACCGAAGAACTTGAACTAGTGTCGAGACGAGTCTCGACACGGCACGCACCAGTGCGTGCGCCACGTTGGAGCCACCATCTGAAGTAGACTCGCGGGTATGTTCTCTTCGCGGCTCGACTGGAGCGCGCAGCCGAATCCTATTTCGAAACTGCTGCAGGCGAAGCGCGAGGCGGGCGAGGTTCTGCTCGACCTGACGGAATCGAATCCCACGCGTGCGGGTCTTGTGTATCCGGAGGATCGGATTCTCGCGGCGCTGGCCGATCCGAGATCGCTCAGCTACGAGCCGGATCCGGCCGGGATCCAGGCTGCGCGCTCGGCTGTGGCCGAATACTATTCCGGACGCGTCGCTTCCGAGCAAATTCTGCTGACGGCCAGCACCAGCGAGGCCTACGGGTATGTGTTCAAACTGCTGGCCGATCCGGGCGACCAGGTGCTGGTGCCGCGCCCTTCCTATCCTCTGTTCGAGTTCCTGGCGGCGTTGGAGTCGGTGCATCCGGCGGAGTATCCGCTGGTTTATGACGGTGGCTGGAGGATCGATTTCGATGCGCTCAGGCGGCGCGTGACAGAGCGCACGCGGGCCATCGTGGTGGTGAATCCCAACAACCCGACCGGGTCGTTCTTGAAGCAGGCGGAACTGGCGGAGCTGGTGGAGCTGTGCCGGGAGCGTCAGCTTGCGCTCATCTCCGATGAGGTCTTCTCCGACTATGGTTTCGAGGAAGACGCGCGGCGCGTGCGATCGCTTGTGGGGGTCCAAGATGTTCCGACTTTTGTCCTGAGCGGTCTGTCGAAGTTGGTTGGCCTGCCGCAGGTGAAGCTGGGCTGGATCGTGGTGGGAGGCCCGGCGGCGGTGCGGGGCCAAGCCATGGATCGGCTGGAGCTGATCTCGGACACATACCTCTCGGTGGGAACGCCGGTCCAGTGGGCGGCTGGGTCGCTGCTCGGCTTGCGGGATCAGATCCAGGGCCAGATCCTGGACCGAGTCCGACGAAATCGGGAATTTCTGGCGTGCCAGATTGGAACCAACTCGCCCTGGCGGGTGCTCGACGCCGAGGGCGGTTGGTATGCGGTCCTGGAAGCGCCACGGATCCACAGCGAAGAAGAATGGGTGCTCAGCCTGCTGGGTGAAGACAACGTGCTGGTGCAGCCCGGGTTCTTCTTCGATTTTGAAAGGGAAGCCTACCTGGTGGCGAGCCTGCTCACTCCTCCGGAGACGTTCCGGGAGGGGATCGGGCGCATTCTGGCGCGCGTAACCTGACTACTTGCGCAGCGACTTGGCGAAGCGCGCGTACTGCTGCTCGGCCTGCGTACGCTCGGGGTGACTGCTTTGCAGACTTTTCCGGTAGATGTCGAGGGCCTGGCGGTAGTACTCGGCGGCCTCGGAAGCGCAATGGTCCTGCTCCTCGATTTTTCCAGCGATCATGAGCAGTCTGGCGAACGAGGAATCATCGGCGCCCCCGGTTTTTCGTTCGGTTTCGAGCGCATCCTGGATGAGAGACTTGGCCTCGGTGTAGTTGCGCTCGCCCAGGAACGCTTCGGCCAGCCCGGCCTTCACACGCGCCACCAGCACGTGCGCCGATCCCAGCAGATGTTGATAGATGGCCAGGCTTTGATGGAGGCGCTGTTTGGCGACGGCGTATTTTCCCTGGTCGATCGCGACCCGGCCAAGCTGGCTGAGCGCGGCGGCCTGTTGAGGATCGTTGGCGGCTTCGTAGATATGCAGGGCTTTGTTGAGCAGCGGCTCGGCGCGGGAGGCGTTGTTTTCCAGGCGGTACAGCTCTCCCAAATCGAGCAGTGTGTCGGCGAGCACAGGAGCTGGGTTGCCTTCCTGGTTGCCCAATTCCAGCGATTCCTTCAACAACGGCTCGGCCGGTTCGTAGCGGCCTTCTGCCATATAGGCGGTTGCCAGGTTGGCCAGGCAGCCGGCCAGGAAATCCCGGGGCAAAGACGAGTCTCGGTGCAGGATTCCGATGACGTTCTGGAGGAGATCTTCGGCCTCGGCTGGGGATCCGCGCACCGTCAAGAGCACGCCGAGGTGGCGGGCGGCGGTGAGGGTGCAGAGATGCGTTTCGCCGTGGGCTGCGCGGCACGCCTGCATGGCTTGGCGCAGCAGGGGCTCTGCCTCCATCGGGCGGCCCTGGTCGAGCCGTAGTTCGCCCAGGCCGTCCAGCACGTACCCGAGCAGCGAATTGCCTTTGGGCCCCAATGCTTCGACGGCGCTCTTGGCTTCCAGGAATAGCGATTCGGCTTGGGTGAGGTTCCCTTGGAGCTGGTAGGTAATTGCGAGCGTATGCGCACTTTTCACCGTTCGCTGGTCCGGTTGGGGGAATTTTCGCGCCTGTGCGAGGGAGGCCGCCAGTGGAGAGACAGCTTGGGCGAAGCGGCCGGCGTCGAAGTCCGCCATGCCTTGGTCGAAGTTGACCTCCCAGCTTGGCTTCTCCTGCGCCGCGAAAAGGGGCGCAGCCAGGCAGAATGCGATGACAAAGCTCCGCCTTGGACTCATCCGATGAGTCATGACTGCCTCCTTGCTGTCGGGGATCGCACGCTCTGGGCAGGTGAACAGTTTCAAACCGGCAGACCGGCGTTCCGATTTCTCTTATCGGACGCTGCCCGAATCATCCGCCGCGAGCGAAGTGAATCTCAGGCACCGTTGAAAAGAAACAGATTTTGACGGTGCTTCCGTTCCATGCCAGGCTGCCGGAGCGCCGCTCGTGAGGATATTAAACACATCACTGGCGATGCTTTGAGCATTTCAGTTGCCATTCAGATTTACGCGGATGAAGCGCGGACTCAGGAGGCGGCCGAGGTGGATTCGGAGGGATTGGGCCAGGACGCGCCGATCCGGGCGTTGGCGATTTCCATGACGCGGGAGCAGCAGCCGGTCAGAGAAATGCTGATGTCGCGAATCGAATTCCCGTGGAAGCGGACGCGCGGGGCCTGGTGATGCTCGGGGCAGCGGACGCCGCGCAACTTTTCTTCCGTCGCTTGCTTGAACCGTTCGACTCGAAGCCTGTCGAAGTCCGTGAGCACCGAGAACATTCTAGCATGGAATTGTTACAAACAAGAGAAAAACCTGATGTCTGAGTGCGATCCGCCCGGCCTGCTCCCGCCAGGCGTTCGCGCGAGCGCATGCGCCACGGCTCGCGCGCGTTTGAGCTAAGCTTTCAGTACCGAACTTTGCTTGCCGAACGATCCGTCCTGGTCTTCGCCGTCTTCATCGCGCTGCTGGTTCTCGTGGCCGCGTACTTCAACGTGCGCAACGGAGATGTCGATGAGTTGGGTCTCTACAACCCCAGCTACATGCTGGCGCATTACGGCAAGCTGACCTATCCGGCGTATAGGATATTCGACGCTCCGGTGATCGCGCACCCGCCGGTGCACGTGGGCTTGATCGGCCTGTTCGCGCGACTCGGGTTCACCTGGTACTACTCGGAAGCGACGCCGACCGTGCTGTTCTTTCTGCTGCTGATCGTCGCGATCGTGCGCGGGGCATTTCCGCCGGTGGTGAAACTGGGGCTGCTGTTCTCGATTGGTCTGCTGATGTTTCCCGGCGAATCGCTGGCTGTGTACTTCGGGACGCGCCCGGAGGGGCACGTGCACGCCGCGTGGCTGGCCGGACTGGTGTTGCTCGAATCCGGGCGGCTCGATAACTGGAATCGCGCGCAGCTTTTCGCCGGCGCATTTCTGCTGACCTGGGCTTCGGGCGTGCATTACTACGCGGCTCCTGCGCTTCTGGGCGCGGGCGTATACATGCTCTGGGCGGTGTTGAATCTGGGCTGGAGCGAGGCCAAGCCGCGGGTGCTGGCTGTGTGCGCGGGCGGCTGCCTGTTTGGCGTGCCGTATCTTGCTTTCTATGTCGTGCCGTATTTCAAGCAGATCCTGGATGAGATCGGTGGCGCTCAGCCGGGCCAAGGGGTTGCGGCGGCGGTGCGCGACCAACTGGATCTGTACAAGGCGTTGGGGAGCAGCGCGGCGATTCCGGAACTGGTCCGAGCTCCGGCCAGGCTGGGGATTCCGCTGGTCGTGTTGTCGACCGCGATACTTGCCGCCGTGCGATCCACACGGGGCATCGCGCTGGCGGCGCTGCCATTGCTGTTGGCGGTCTACGTCTCGTTCCACAAACAGGCTACCTACACGATCCATGAGATAGCGTTGTACGCGGCGGCGGCGGTCATCGCAATTCTGATGGCCGGCGATTGGATTGCGAGGCGTGCCGGACTGGGGCGCGCCTTCCTGCCGGCGGCGGCGGTCTGCCTGGGCGTCTATCTGGTGACAGGCAACGCGGCGCTGCGAGGGGCGGCCATCACCTGGAAGCCGCAAGTTTACGAGGCCGACGTCGCGCGCGCGGCCGAACGCGAGATCCTGGGTCCGCACGCGCGGGTGGCATCCCGAACCGGCGCCTGGTATTCATCCGGCGCCGAGCATTGGCATCCCGTCATGGACGATCTGCTGCGCCTCAACGCTCCGTACGTTCCGGCGGCGTACTTCGCTGATTTCGATGCGATCGCCGAGTATCCGCATTTCAGCGACTTCACTCAGAACCCCGAGCACACCACGATTTCTTCCTGGTATGCGGACGGCACCCTGAAGCTGCGCGGGTTTTTTTTCGCCGAGACCAACTACCAACTCCGGCAAGTGCTGCTGAGTGCGAAAGCGCCCCCGCAGGTGCAGGGCTACGTGGAGCGCGAAGGGAAGCTGTACCGGTTCGAGCAGGATGCGGCGGGGGATTCGCACGTGCTATCGGCGGTGTGTCCCTCATCGCCGCAAGTTTATGCGCCGGGAGCGTTTCCGATCCTGCTGAATCTTCCGCGGGGAACTCCACCCGAGCGCGCCGTGCTGGTTACCGTGCTCACACCGCTCGATTCCGTCGAGCCGGCCGGCTGGATGAAGCGCTCGTGCCGGCAGATCGCGGAGGTTCGAGGATCGCTTCGCGCCGCCGACCTGGACGCCTTGGTTCGATCCTTGCGGCGCGAGGACACGACCATCCATTTCTATCGCAATGTGGAACAGGTGCCGGGCTTCATCGGCGCGGGCTTGCCGCCGGCGCTGGCTCCGCCGGCCAGTGCGGTGGTGGCGCTCGGTGGCGTGCTGGATCTTTCCAAGATCCAGACTGCCGATCCGCGCGCGCGCTTCGAACGCGGGCGGCCGATCCGCATCACCACGTCCCAGGGTCTCGGGCAATTCGCGGTGCACATCCCCATCGCTCACGGCGAAGCGATCAGCATGCCGTGCTGGGTTCAGTTGCGGCTGAAAGTGACGGCGGGCCGCATCGGGTTCGCTGCCTGGGACCTCAAGCTAGGCGTTCTGAAGCGCACGCCCGTCGCGCTGCTGAAGGGCCCGGAGCCGGTGAATATCGTTCTGGCCATGCCCAACCTGCGCGGTGCGTCTTACATCACGATCATCAACGCGAGCGACGATGGCGCGTCGCAAGTCGAACTTTACGATGCCGGGATACTGGTGAGCCAGGCGGACTGGGAACGCAACCAGGCGGCGCTGGCCAAGCTGCGCTAGCGGCGCCAGGCCGGCTCGTCCACCAGGATCTTCTTGCTCAATGCGGCGAAGTTGTATTCCGAGCAAACGCGGTTCTGCAAGTAGCGCGCGACATCGCGGCGCTTGCGCGGGTTGCCGAGAAACTCCTCCACCTTGGCGTTGAGCTCGTCCAGGTTGCGGTACATCACCTCGTTCGCGGCGTCGCCCATGCCCTGGTGGAAGTCTTCTTTGTAATCGAAGAGGATGAAGCCGCCGCAGGCGAAGCAGCCCATGATCTTGGGCGAGACGCCGGTGTTGTAGCCCAGGTTGACGACGTCCACGATGATGTCGCTGTTCATGAACAGCAGTGGCAGCTCGTTGAAATAATCGAGGCATTTGCGGAAGCGCATGTGGTACTGGTCGCGCAACCGGGCGACGCTGCCCGGCTCGACGAAGTTGCCGTAGAAATCGAAGTCGCGTTTGAGCGCGGTCAGCACGCCCAGCCGGGCGTTGGTGTTGCCCATGGTCTCGATTTCCTCGTGCATGAATCCCCAGAAGAAGGAGTGGTTTGCATCCAGGCGCAGGCGCTTGCGCGTGGGTGCGTCGAGGGCGTCGATCTCGGAGGTGATCAGGTCCCAAAGGCAATCGGTGAGGCGGGCTTTCTTGGCGGCCTGGACGCGCGCTTCGAGAGCCGCGAGCTCCGGCTCCTGGCGGAACGGCAGAGTGTCGGTGGCCTTCAGATACACATTGCCGGCGAAGGCCATGCGAGTCCGGAAGGCGCTGGGCGATGGCGTACGGTATCCGTAGCGGACGTAGTTCGGATAGGCGGGCTGGAGGAAGAAGCGCACATTGCTTCGGTCGACGATACCGAGCTTGTCGAGCGCGGCGATGTGGCCGCGGTCGGGCGAATAGTGCAGGTAGAGCGGGTGGCTCAGGACGCTCTTGATTCTGCGGATGCAGCCGCCGGTGGATTCCTTGGGGTCCAGAGGGAGCGGCCCGACAATCTGCTGGGGAAGCTGCAGCAGGCCGTGGTCCCAGAGCATCAAGGTGGGGATCTGCAGGACATCGGTGAAGATATTTTGCCGGTCCGGCGTCGCGCAGAGCAGAATGTAGAGCGCGTTGGGAAGCGAAATGGCGGCATCGGGCCGGAAGGATTTCAGCGCGTCGATGGCGCTTCGGATGTAGATGTCGTTCTGGGTGGTGAATCCGCCCACGTGCAGGTCGAAGACCTCGGCGCCCAGCCGGCGCAACTCCTCGGTCATCTCGATGGCGAAGTTGTAGTCGATTCCGCCGAACCAATCGTGCGGCGGCAAAGTCGCCACCAGGCGGAGGCCTTCCAGCGGTTGGCTCATCGTTCCTGCCATTTCTTGAGGGCGACTTTGGCGACGATGCGGCCTACGTGAACGGCGAAGAACGGCAGGCCCAGGATGCGTCGGATCATGGGGCGCTTGGCGGGGGGCTGCGGGCCCAGCAGCGGGATTTCGATGTGGGCGCTTCCGATGACGGCGCGCGCCAGGCGGATTCCGAGCGGCCGAGGGTCATCGGACCAGCCGAGCGATGCAGCGGGTTGGACATCGGGGATCTCGAAGGTCAGGGTGAGTTCCGAAGAGCCGGCCAGGACGGCCGCCGGGATGTTGATGGAACGCTTGTGCGCCTCCCGATCGGGGCCGAGCGTCCAATCTCCCACTACGTGGCCATTGGCTTTCACGCGGACTGGCAGGCGCGGCGAGCTTCCACCCAGGTTGCAGTCGGAAATGACGAAGGCGGCGGGGAGGTCGCCGGCGGGCGCGGTCTCGAAGGACACTTTCATGCTGGACTCCGCGCCGATGGTCCAGGATCCGTAGGGGTCGGGCGCAGTCCATTGGGAGCCCAGGCCGTCGCCGATGAAGGTGATCGAATCGCCGCCCTCGGCAAAATCGATCAGCGCGCCCAGGCGATAGCGCAGGGAGCCGGCCGGCCTGAGCTCCAGCTTGGTGAAACGGAAGCCGAGCGGGCGTTGGTCGGACGAGTTCCAGCCGAGTTGCTTGGGCGAGCGCGGCGCGTCGATGCGGAAGGTGAATCTGGCAGGCCGCTGAGATTCGAGGATGTGCGCCGGAACGAGAATCCTGCGCTGCTCGGTGAAGCGCGTCGGGATGGTCCAGGTGGCCAGGTCGAGGCCGTTGACGGCGACGGTGACGCCGATCTCGGATTGCTCGGCTGAGACCGCGGCGTCGGTGATGGTGAACACGGCGTTGATCAGGCCGTCGATCGGTTCGGGCACCAGGACGTCCAGGCCGGCTTCGGGACCGAGCGTCCAGGCGCCCAGATCGTCGGGATTGGTCCAGCATTCGTCGAGGTGATAGAGGCCGGCGCCCTGGCGGGTAAAATCGATGGCTTGGTTGAGCGGGCAGGCCAGGCGATCCGATCCGGTGAAAAGAATCTGCTGGACCTTGATGCTCAGCTCGCGGGGGTCTTCGCTGACCGGCTGCTGCCCTTTGGCGATCAAAATCTGCTGGGCCGATTGCGGATCTTGCGGCCGGAGTTCGAGGCGGCACGAAGTTTTTCCCGCCATCAGCCGAAGCGGCAAGACCACCTTGCAGCGGGAAATCTCGTAGCGCATGTAGATGGTCCAGCGCGCGAGTTGTTCGCCTTCGAAGAAGACCTTAAGGTGGATGGGATGGTCGTCCAGATTCAGGAAGCCTTCGGTGATGCGGAGGTAGGCCACCAGATCGCCGGTCAGGGACGGATCGGGTTGGAACACGATGGCCGCGCGATAGCCGTCGATCCAGGAGCCGGTGTAGTCCATCGCGCCCCAGTCGCCGTCTTTGTAGCGGGCCGAGCGGCCTTGCGAGGTCAGGTCCAGCGCGTGTCCCGGCGCGACGACGGCGAGCGAGTGATCGGCCTCGTCGTAGGCGAAGTAGGAGCGCATCAGGTCTTCGTTGTACTTCCAGGGCGATCCTTTGTAGCGGCGATCCTCGCCCACTCGGGCGCGGCCTTTGCGGATATGCACGGGATAAGGCGTCTCGGTGGCGAGCATGAACTGGCCGATGAAGCGCTGGAAGACGTAGTGCACCGCGTTGAGCGCGAGAAAATCCGCGTAGCGTCCGCCGGAACGCTGCAGGCGGTCGCATTGTTCCGAGCAAGCTTCCAGTGACCTTGCGACGGCGCCCAGGCTGTAGCGCAGCTCGCGCGGCCAATCGGTAACGCGGGCCACCTGGCCGAGATTCAGGCCGGTCTGGTCGAGGCCGAAATCGAAGATGATCAGGTCGTAGTTGGCCGCCAGGTGGCGCTCGAGCGATTCATCGCCCGCTGGCTGGGGATCGGCCGGAAGCGTGCCGGCGGGTGCGCTGCCGCCCGAGAGCAACTCCGCGACATAGTGCAAAGGGCGGGTGAATTGCATCCTGGCGGCGCACTCGGCGATCAGTTCGAGCATCCGGGGATTGTTGCCTGCATAGACAAAACGCGCATCCGGAGGGTACACGGTGAAGTGCGCTGCGACGTACGGCAGGGCATGCTCGGGATAGTAGAAGACGAAATTCCGGGCGTCGTTGGCGTCGGTGGGATAGGGGGCCTGCTGCGGTCCTCCCAAAGTCTCCGTGAGCGCGCAAAGGTACCGCGCCGCCGGGCCATTCGAGAAATCCAGCTCTTCCACCGGTTCGTTGGGCGCTCCCCAGGTGTCTTTCTGGTGGTGCGCAACGGCCTCCTCCATGTCCCAGACGAACTGCTGCAGATTGTTTTCCAGCTTGATGTCGGTTTGATGCAGGGGCGTGGGGACGCGGGTGTGATCGCAGTGATAGCCCTTGACCAGATGCGCCAGGCTCTCGGTGCGATTACCGAAGTACAGGCACAGGCGCTTGCACATGTTGGAATCGGCGTGCCAGCCATGCGTCATGCGCTCATCGAAGCCGCAGATATCGAACAGCGTCTGGCGCGGCATCAATTGGAAGTCGCCCGGAGAATCGAAGCGCATATAGGGAACGCGCAACGCCACTTCGTGCAGGTGCAGCCGGGGACCCAGGTCCTCGCACAGGCGGATGATTTCTTGCGGATCGCTGCGAGGGAACGATTCCCAGACCGGCTCGGGCACTTCGAAGCGCGGGGCGATGTATTGGCCGTCGGGGAGATCGCGAACCGCGTCACCCAGACTGGAGATGCTCTTGTCCAGGACGAAGACCATGTCGGTGTTGGTGGTCAGAATCCAGCGGTTTCTGGGGTTCGATCTGCGGATGGCGACGTTGCGGGTGTGCGGCTCGGTGGCGAACAGATGAGTGTGCCCGACCATGCGCCAGTACAGTTGAGGGCGCATGCGGAAGACGCGCAGGACGGACTTGGCTTTGGGCGTCAGCGTGTCGTAGATGGCCTCGATGAAGGTGGGTAGTTCGTTGGAGGTGTTGCAATCGACGAACAGGATCTCGTCGTCGGGGTCGCGGAGCACCTCCGCCATGCAGTTGAAACTGATGGCGGCGCGCTTGGGGAGGTTGTAGCCGTGCGAATCGTTGCGGCCGTAGAGGACGATGGAGATCATGCCGGCAGCACCGTTTCCTTCAAGTCGAATTCGGCCAGGCCCCAGTTGTGGTGATTGAAGAGCATGGGCGAATTGAGGCGGTTCATCTGCGCGGCCCAGACCAGCACCTCTTCGTTGTCGACGAACGAGAGTCCGCGGGCGCGGATGCGCTCGAACAGCCTGGCCTGGCCTTCGGGCGTCCAGCCGGAGCCGGTGGCGTGCTCGATGTGGTAGATGCGCATGGGGTCGGCGAGCATTTGCTCGCGCGCGCCGCCGTGATGCGCGGCGATGCACAGGATAGAATCCAGGTTCATCGAGAACAGGTCGAACTCGGGATAACCGCGCAGGTCGCACCAGTGCTCGCGGGCCATGAGCGTGAAGTCGCCGCAGGCGTTGGTGTGGACGAAGGCGGCGTTGTGATCGCCTGGGGTTTCGTTCCAGTCGCAACCGTAGGCCCGCAAGGGACCGCTGGCGGTGAGTTCCAGGACGTGCGTGCGGCCGGGATCGAGCGCGGCGTCCAGACGGTGGACTGCGCGGTGGCCGGCTTGAGCCGCCGCCAGGGACTGGCCGTTCGCGTCGCGAATCTCGAAGTTGACTGCGGGATCGGCTTCCAGGTCGATGAACAACGGCCGGGCTTCTCCGGCTGGAGCGCGCACCACCAATTCGGCGGGACCCGAGGTGAGCATGGAATCCGATTCGGGATCCCAGCGCCAGCCCGCGCCCCAGGGTTGCGACAGGACCGCGGCCATAGCGCTGGCCCGCGAGCGAGGGGTCCAGCCGCACCAGAATACTTTCAGCTCGGGTGGGCCCTGAGAACCGGTATCGGTGGCGTCGCGCAGGCCGAGCCTTAGGATCTGGGTGCGGCCGGCAGTGCGCTGGACGGGAATGCGCAAGAAAGTGAGTGACGCGATTTGTTGCCGCGCGATGGTGCACCCGGCGGAGTCGAGCAACGCGACCTCTACGGGACGGCCCGCGGGTTCTACTTGCAGTCCCAGCTCGGCTGAGCTTGTCGCGGAGGCGGCTACGATGAACTCGGCGCCGTCGCGCGCGCGGCGGAACGATTCTCCGCGATAGTCTTCCAGCGGCTGCCAGGCGGCACCCGGAGCGAGGCCTGCTCCGGACGGGAAAATATCTTCGCCCGGTGGCGTGGTGGCATGAAACGACCAGCGCCGCTTGAGCGCGGAGAACGAGTGGCGCAGCATGCCCACGAATCCGCGATAGTCGATGTACATGCGCAGCCAGCGCTGCAGGCGCGGCGAGACGGGGACGGTGAGGCGCACCAGGCGTCCGCCTTTGGCCAGCTTGTCGATGAGATGCTGCAGGGCGAACCAAGCGGCGACGATGAAGTTACGGCTTCCGATCGGTTGCAGGGCCGCGGACCCTGTCCCGCCCGCGCCCAGTTCCCAAGTGAATCGAAACGCGCGGAAGTTCAGGATGCGTGGGTCGAGCTCGGTGGGAAAGCCGCCATGATGAACGCGGAACCATAGCCGCGCGGGCAAGGGCGCCGCGAGAGGCAGACGCAGCCGGCTTCGTCGAGCGACGTTCACGTGCGCCAGTACCTGGTAGCCTTCGCGGATCACCTCCAGGTCGAGCGCGGCGTTGCCGGTGCCTGGTCCCGGCTCGAGTTCCAGCAGCAACGCCGAAACTCGCGGCGGTGGATTATCGAGCAGCAGTTCGGCGTATTGGCCGGCCCAGCGGAACGGCTCGTTGGCGGTGTAGCGCTCCACCGGAAGCCAGCCCTTGCCGAACAGGAGGCCGGAATCGGGCGCGGCGATGTCGCCGGCGTTCAAGACTGGCCGTCCCTCCGGCGACACGTTGTAGGTTCCCTCGCGCACGTTGACGCGGATCAGATGCGTGCGGCAGTAAGCCAGCTGGTCTTCGAGCGGCGCGCCGACGGGGACGTCGCTCATGGCGTCATGCCGGTCGATGCGGTACATCCGGCCTGGCTCGAGACGCTGCTGGGCCAGGAACTCGGCCAGTTCGTCGGAGAACAGGATGTCGATGTTGGTGGCCAGCGCAAAGCGGCCGCGCGCCCGGCGCAGGCCCACGTTCTTAGCGAGCATCTGATAGAGCGGCAGCGCATCGGCATGCGCAAAACGGCGATGCAGTTCCGCGGGCACCTCGATAACACGGACCTGGCAGGGTCCGAAATCCGTTGGCCACCGCAACGCCTCGGCCAAGCGTGGGCGGTCCGCCGGCGGGTTCCATTCCACGAGGATCAGCTCGGAGGGAATCCCGTGGCGCCGCGCTTGCGCGATCCAACCCGCGGTGAAGGCTTGCATACGGTGGAGCAGGTTGCCGCCATGATCGTCGTTGCGGGCCGTCACGACTAGGGAAAGGTAAGGGGCTCCGCCGCCGGACATCACTTCGGCGTGGCCGTCAGACACAGATGCCAACCAAAGGCCCGCTCGAGAGCGCGAAAGAGGAACTTAGGCATCCAGCGGAAATACCAGACCACTTTGTATTGATACTGGACGTATTCCGGAATGCTGTAGGGAAAAATATGGTCCACCATCACATCGGTGACGCGCAGGCCATGCTTCTCCAGCAACCGCCGCCCGCCGGACCGCGAGTAGCTGTAGGTTACCGGGCAGCCCTCCTCGGCCTCCGAGTATTCCGCGACCAGCCGATCCAGCTTCCAGAACCGTCCCTTGCCGTAGGTCAGCAGAATCCACAAAACTTTCCAGGATCGCCGGTTGTACACCATGATTTTCACGGTGCTGGACGGGGCCAAATACTTGCGGATCTCCTCGAGCACGCTTTCCGGATTGGGCGTGTGATGAATGACGCCGAAGGAATACACCAGATCGTAGGGTTCCACCGGCACCGATTCGCTCAGCTTTTCGGCGTTGGCCTGGATGAAGCGCACTCGCTCTTCGAGACCGAAGACTTTAGCGCGCTGCCGCGCCACTTCCAGCGATTTCTCCGTGAGGTCGACGGCCGTGACTTGCGCGCCGGCGGCCGCGAAATTGATGGTATCGGTGCCGATGCCGCAACCGATTTCCAGAACTTTCTTGCCTTTCCACTTTTCAAACTCGGCAAATCCCGGGATGTGCGGCTCCACCAGGTACTTGCGGGCTTCCACCTCTTCGAAGTACTCGCGCGATCCCACCGGTTGAGGAGAATGCCGGATGTTGCAGGGACGCGAGTTCCAGTACTCGCTGACCTTGGCGAGCGGGGTGTCGCGAAAAGATGGTGAGCTGCTCATGCTTCGGCTGGCGCGGGTATTAACTTAAGATTATAACCGCAGGCGGCGTCGCGAACAATGCGCGCGACGGCCACACTGGGTGGGCCGCCGGCGTCCTTCAAAGCCTCGGATTCACCCAACTCTGCACGCCGTTTTCAAAAGCGATGGTTCCCCAGGGCGTCTCGCTGGTGGAGAACAGCGAATAATCGCGCAGGCAGCGCCAGCCGTGGGCCGAGAGCAGTTGGCGCAGTTCGTCCTCGATCTCCTTGGCATGCGTGCCGATGTGCAGGCGTTTGACCTTGGCATCCAGCTCTTCAATATTCGACCGGACGGCCGGCAGTTCCTGGCCTTCGATGTCCATGTCGATGAGATCCACCAGGTTCAAGTCCTTCAGCAGGCCGGCCAGCGTTACGCCGGGTATGCGGATGGATCGCCAGCCGCTCTTGTGACGCCGGACCGGGAACCCGCAGTATTCGCCATCCGGCTCGGACTCGCCGGAGAGGTCGTAGTCCTTGGCCAGAGACTGTCCATACCAGTCGTCCGGGCTGCGATCCCAGGGGCCGCCGCGCGGTCCGCCGATGTAAAACAGCACGTCACCCGGCGAGTCGCTGATGGCGGCGTGGATCAGGCAATGCTGGCTGGCGTCGATTTGGTTGTCCTGGAAATGCAGGCCCATCCATTGGAAAACCACCGGCTCGGCTTCGACGGCGATCAGCCGGTAAGGCAACTGATGGTTGAATTGCTTGAGTGCGTGCGCCGCGCGAACCGCCCAGCGTCCGAAGCCGGCGCCCAGGTCGATCATGGTGTAAAACCCGCGGGCTGCGACCACCGATTCCAGCACATCGATCCACTCGAGATACTCTTCGTTGAACATCGGGTAGGACGTTTCCAGCAGCGTGCCCTCCGGGTAGGTGTACAGCCCGGCGATGAACTGGCTGCGGGTTTTGGTCCCGAGGAAATCGTACCCATAGCCGGCCGGGACCACGCCGGAGAACGGCTGAAAGCGGGAAAACACTTCGTGGTGAGCTGGCATTATCAGGAGTAAAGGAAGGCCTTCAGGTGCAGTATAACGTCCTTCGAGGACCGGATCAAACGTCGCGGCTGGAACTGGAACTGGGCGAGACCGAATCCGGCTAAACTGGTTATGGCGAAACCAGGATCTTCCCGCTTCGGCTTTACGCTGTCGCCGGCTCGTGGTTGATGGCAAAACAACGAAAAACCGGGCCGAATGCGACATCGCAACCTGGAGACAGATCGCCGGTTTCCCCGGCACAGACACTGGAACCACCAGGCGCTCGCGAAGGTCCGCCGCATGCACCGGCGCGCTTGTGGCCGTACTTGGCAGCGGTCCTGCTGCTGCCAGTCATCGTGCTCTGGCACCGCGACAATGCGCTCTACACGCCGCCCTGGTACGCCGATCCGTGGTTCTATCTGGGATATTTCCGCAACCTGGTTGAATACAAGAGCGACTTGTTCGACGGCAGCTACTACGGCAGCCGGCTGACGTGGATCCTCCCAGGTTGGCTGATTCATTCGTTGTTCCGACCGGTAATCGCGAATGCCATTCTGCACCTGACCGTTCAATCAACCGCCGCGCTTTCGTTTTTCTCGATTCTGCGGCTGACAACCGGGGCGCGAAGCGCTTTCCTGGCGACGCTGGTCTTCTCGGTCAACCCGTGGCTGTGGGCCGCCACCGGATGGGACTATCCAGACGGCGCCGGGATCGCCTACTGTTTACTGGCGATGGCGTTGCTGACGCGAGCCGCGACGGGGGCCGCCCGGAAACGCAGCCTTCTTCTGGCTGGCGGCGCAATTGCCGGAATGGCATACACACATGTTTTCCTGGCGACCTTTACGCCGCTGCTGTTGCTGTACTACTCCGGGTTGGTGTGGCTGTGGCAGCGCGCGCCCTCAAGAAGTTCCATCTTCGACTTGGGCGTCTGGGCGGGACTTGGATTCGGAATCGTAACGCTGGCACTGGGGGTCGTCAACCACCGGCTGGACAGCCATTTCTGGTTCTACGGTCCATCGATGGTGCGAGCGTTGCAGATGGCCAAGGACTTTCAGTTCGTCAGGTCTATTTGGGTGGATCACGGGCTGGCGCCATGGTTGTGGCCCGGAGTCGGCGGGGCCATCACTGCCTTGGTCGCGTTGCTGGCCGGCGCGAGAAGAGCGGCGACGGAGCGCTCCAGGGCAGCTCTCTTGTTTTCCGCACAGCTTCTGCTGGCTCTCGCCTACATGGCTTTCTTGCAGAGCCGGGGGACCACCGTTCTGGCCCACCATCCCTACGCCAGCTACCTGCTGCCCTTCGTGTTTCTGGTGATGGGCGCTACGTTCTGGCCGGCCGCCGAGGGAACGAGCCTGCGAATTTACCTGGCAATCTGCTGTGTCGCGGCGGTGGCTTTCGGCGTACTTTGGTACAACCCTTTCAGTGCTCTGGTGGCCGCCTCTCCAGGCGCGCAGAGAGGAACTCTGGTTCTCAGCGCGGGTATCCTGGCAGCGGCGCTGGTGTTGCGGCGGCGTACGGCCGGGACCATGCTCGCGGTCACCGGCTTTGTCGTGCTCACTTCGGTCCAGCTCGGCCAGACGGTACACTTTCAAGGGACCGAGCTGCATGGAAGCCGGCAGCAATACGAGCGCTTCATGCATCTGCGCGAACGAATCGAGTCGGTCCGCAAGCGCCGGACGCCACTGTTTTGGTTCGACGCGAAAGAGGTCAATCGAAATGAATACATTGGCGTGAGTTCATTTTATTTGGCGGAGTTCAGCCAGTTGGGCACTGGTTTTCCCGGCGGATGCGATGGGCCGATGGATACCGGATCGGTGATTGTGGTCCTCTCCCAGCAGGAGCACACCCCGGAGTTGGCGCGTGCGGCTCTCGCGAAGTGCTGGGGGCCATTGGGAATCCGTCCCGTGGTGGAAGCCGTGGAGGAGGTTGAGGGCGCCGCCCGGCCCTACACCCTCGCCATGCTCCGGCCTGAATCCCAGGCTTCCCCGGGGACTTCGCCGGACGGCCTGTTGCAAACCATCGCTCTCGAGCGGGTGCAGTTGGGCGACAAGAATGCTTCACTTCAGCGAGTCCCGGAAGGACTGATGGTGACCACCATACCAGGCCCCGGCGCCTTCGCGGGCAGGGTGCCGCTGGACTGGGACGCCATTGGCCGGACACGGCTGGCCGTGCATGTGCGGGCCAGGGGATTGCGCGGGAAAGTGGGATTCGGAATTCTGCGGTCCGACAACCAGGCGTTCCTGCAAGAACACGCCGTTCGGCCCTCCCCCACGATGGTGGACCTGGTTCTGCCGCTGCCCTCGCCGGCGGGCGCCGGGGATCTGATCATCAGCAACCTGTCCGCTAGTGGCGCTGTCTCCCAGGCGATCGTCGAGAAGATCGAAATCTGGAAAATGCCCTGAGCGGTTGCTCACTCTCGCCGGGGACCCAACATCAGCGCGACATCCTGAATCAGCATCCCGGAAGGCACGTTGCCGTCGGCGGCGTTGCGGACGATCAGGGCTCCGGCGCGCTCGGGAAAGAGGATGGGAACGTAAATGTCGATCAGTTCGGGCGAAGGATCGACGCCCTTTTCGATTTGAAATTCACTCGCGCCTTGATCCAGGATTCCCAGAGTCACCCGCCCATTCAGCACGCGGCCCCGTAGATACAGGAACCCGGCGCCGGCCGAACGCTCGGGCATGCGGAGAGGAAAGCCCAGGGCGAAAGCCCCCTGGCCGGCGGGAGCAACTAACTTCAGCGGAGGGCCTTTTTGGACCGAAGCATTGTTGTGGACTTGCAGCGTTTCGAGCGACACAACGCCATCCACTCGCGTGAACGGACCGCGCGGATCTTCACAACGAATGCTCGCCGGGAAGGCGGTCAGGGAGGGAGCGGGCGGCAGGGGATGCGAACCGGCCGGGCGCGGCAACTCACCACTTTCGATCTTGCGGCGGACCAGCGGCGCGAGTTGCTGAAAGACGATCCAGGCCTTCAGCCGTTCTCCGGTCTCGGTCATATGGATGGCGTCCACGAAAAGATCCGGATCCTCGGGGACATTGGCTGCGACGTCCAGGAAAGGAATGCCGCGCGAGGCGGCATAGCGACGGAAGACGCGGTTCTGGAAATTCGCCAACCGGCGAATATCGGCATAGCGCAACGGCCACAGGACGGTATTCAACTGCTCGTAGATGAACTTGTGGCGCGTGCGCGACAGAGCGATGCGGTCGTTTGAATACCACTCGAAGGAACACAGCACCAGTTCCCCACCGGCGGTTTTCAAACTGCTTCGGATGGCGTCCAGATCGTGGACGATGCGCGGCAACTGCAGCGGCAGCTTGGGATCGTCGACGTTGGGGTCCTGTTTGTCGACGCCGTGCGGCCACATCAGCCGGTACGCGGGCTTGCGGGGTTCGCCGACGGCGCTGAAGCCGTTGACGGCCCGGTCAATCAGATCGCCGATCGCCAGGTGAGCGCGGATCGCGGCCGGCACGACATGCCGGGCGATGGGATCGTGCGCGCCGATCTCAACCCGCGGCGCGATGTGGGGCGATACCAGGAGGTTGGCCGAGGGGAACTGATTGGCGCCCTCGTAGTAGACCGCCAGGTCCGGATCGAGCGGCAGCAGTTCATCGCGCACGATGGCTGCGATGTCCTCCGAATTGATGCCTTCGCGTCCGGCGTTGAGCATTTCAAAGCGCACATCCAGATGGTTGGCCGCGGCGTAGCGGTTCAGCCAGAAGCTGACGTATTCCGGATAAGAGAACGGAAAGTGGTGGAAGCCAACCGTGGTGGAAGCGCCGATGAAAGCGATGCGAATCGTCCGGGGCGGTTTCGCCATGCCGATGGCCGGCCCGCGCAGGCCGAACTCGTTGGTGACCAACCCCGCGACTCCCGTGGTATTGGGCGGGAAGCGAAAGATGGGATGGCTCGCCGGCGCCGGCGGATCGAAAGCCAGCACATTGTCGGGGTAGTTCCTAAAAAGACTGGTGGGCGCACAGCGGGTGCCCTCGACGTAGTAGCGGTTCCAGATGTAGTCGGCTTGGTCGGGGAACAGCCCCCGCTGCTGGTAGTCCTTGTAACGCGCTGCCCGGTCCGCGCCCACTGGCGCCCGGTTGGACAGCGGCGGAGGATCCTCGGTGAACCATCGGCGATCGGTTCCGGGCGCCGCCGGGAGCCGCTCGACATAGGGCATTGCCTCCGGCGTCGTGACCGGCTTCGCCTCCACCGGGCCGGGAACCGCGGCTGACTCCGTAGAGCGGCTCGGGCGGTAGCCGGTAAACAAGCGCAGCGCGGCTTCGCATAGCAACAGGCCAAGCAACAGGGATGCCAGGACCAGCAGGAAAGATTTCATCGCGAGCTTCGGGCTGTCGCGCCGTCGCAGCGCACACTCATCTCGGAAGCCGACAGCGACGGAGGCGGCCGAAGAGCGTGAGAACCGGCGGGGCGCGGCAGTTGGCCGCCTTGGATTTGTTTGCGGATCAAAGGAACCAACTGTTCGAACACGATCCAGGCCTTGACGCGCTCGCCGGTGTCGGTCATATGAATGGCGTCGGTGAACAGATTGGGATCCTGCGGCAGGGCCGAAGCGATATCCAGGAAGGGGATGCCGCGCGCTTCCGCATAGCGCTGGTACACGCGGTTCTGGAAGTCGGCCATGCGCCGGATCTCGGAGTAGCGCAGCGGCCACATCACCGTGTTCAGTTGTTTGTAGATGAACGCGTGGCGCGTGGCGGAGAGCGGCAACCCGTCCTTGGCCAGCCACTCGAAGGAGCACAGCGCCAGCCCGCCTCCGATGGATTGCATGCCGGCGCGGATCGAATCCAGATCCTTGACGATCCTGGTCAGGTGTAACGGCAGCTTGGGGCTGTCGATATTCGGATTCTGCTCGCTGACGCCGGCCGGCCAGATCAGCACGTGCAGCGGTTTGCGCGGCTCCGAGAGCGAGCTGAATCCGTTGAGCACGCGGTCCAGCAGATTCGCGAGCGCGAGATGAGCGCGGATGGCTTCCGGGACGCGATGCGTGGCAACCGGATCGCGCGGGTTGATTTCTTGGCGCGGTGTGCCGCGAGGGAAGGCCATGCCGGGAGCGTCGAATTGGTTGGCGCCTTCGTAATAAACCGCCAGGTCCGGATCGAGCGGAAGCAGTTCATCGCGCGCGATCGCGACGAAATCCTGCGAGTTTAGTCCTTCGCGTCCGGCGTTCAAGGCCTCGAAATGCACGTCGTAATGGCTGGATTCGGCGAAGCGGTTCAGCCAATAGCCGACGCGCTCGGGAAACGAAAACGGATAGTTGGCAGCGCTCGCGTTCCACGTACTTCCGGTTCCAGATGTAGTCCGCCTGCGGGCCATACAGGCCGCGCCGCTCGAAGTCCTTGTAGCGCGCGATGCGTTCCGGGCTGACCGGCGTACGATTCGGAAGCGGCGGCGGATCCTCGCTGAACCAGCGCCGGTCCGTGCCGGGTTCGGCGGGGAGCTGCTGGATGTAGCGCGCGGCTTCGCTGACCTCGAGCGGTTTGTCGGCGGTGACGGCTGGAGGAGCGGCCGGTTCCGCAGCGCGATGGGCGCCGTAGCCGGTGAACAATCGCAGGCCCGCTTCACACGCCAGCAGTCCGACCAAAGTGGAACCGATTACCGCCAGGATGGGTTTCGCTTCGATCTTCAACCGCGTTGCCTCGGCCCTGCCACGCTGAACGCCACGCCCCGGCGCGCCAGCTCTCGCGCGCCTTTGCCGAACCATTCGCCGAAAAATCGGAACGGCTTGCGCCAGTTATAGACTAAGCCAACAGGCAAACTCGCCAGGTATTTCGCGGGCGAGTATTGAATGGGTTCGAAGAACTGATCGCGGCGATCCATACGATAAGCCGTGTAACCGACGATCCAGGTCAGCGGCACGTAGCCGTAGTGGCGCTGCAGCAAGCGCATGGAAGCCTGGAACACCTCGCGCCGCTCGTAAATGGTCTTCGCCCCGCGATGCATGCGCGAATTCGCGAGATATTGCGGAATGGATTCGAATCGGAAGCCGGCCTTGGCCATGCGAATCCACAAATCATAGTCGAAAGACCGTTCGACATTAGGGTCCAATTCGCAGCTCCGGTAAGACGAGGCGCGAATAAAAGCGGCCGGCTGGCAGATGAAGCAATCGCGTTCCAGCACCTTGGCGTCGAAGCGCAGCGTGGGATAGCGTTCGATCACCGCGCCGTGTTCGTCGATCCACCAGCCTTCGCCGTACACCACGTCGGCCTCGGGATGTTCCTGCATATATTCGACGGCGGTGCGGACCGCGCCGGGAAGGAAGCTGTCGTCGGCGTTGAGCCAGGTGACTATATCGCCGCGCGCGCGCCGCAAACCTTGACAGGCCGCGTCGGACGGGCCGCGGTCGGGACCCGAGGTGTAACTCAAGCGGTCCTTATAGCGCCCCAGGACCCCCAGAGTGCCATCGGTCGAGCCGCCGTCCACGACGATGTATTCGATGTTCGGGTAGTCCTGGCTGAGCACGCTGTCGATGGTCTCCGGCAGATACTGCGCCATGTTGAAACACGGCGTCACGATGCTGACCAGCGGCGGCGCGGGAGATTTCACGGCTAAGTTTCAATATATAGCAGCGCCGCTCGATTCCCTAAGGCTGAGCCGCGCCGGCCCATCCCGCCGACATCGCGCCCATCAAGGCTTGCACCAGGCGGGGCGATCCCTCAAACAGCTCCACGGGCGGCTGCACGTAGCTCAGGATCTGGAGCTGAAGATCGGCTTCCAGCTGGGAATTGATGCCCCAGCCGGCCAGATATTGCAGCCGCAGATCCTTGTCGCGGTTGATCTGCGCGCCCTTGACCCAGGGACCCAGGTCGGACTTGCGGCCGGAATAAGTGGCCAGCAAATCGATTGGCGAGCCGACGCCGATGTCGTACAGCGATTCGACCACCTTGGCATAGTCGGGCCGCGAGAAGCGCTGCTGCACCTCGTCCAGGTTGATCTTCAACGGATCGGCCTGGCCCATGAAGACCATGTCGTAGCCTTCGCCCAGCCGCGTGTTGGCCCACAGCGTGCCGTGCGGGAAGGCTTCGAAGAAGGTCGCGATTTCGCTCTTGATGGTGGGCGCGTCGGTTTCATAGAGCGGGACGTATAGCGTGAACATGCCGCCCGGATTCAGGTGCCGCTTTACTGCCTCGAAGTATTCTTTCGAATACAGCGCGGCGGTGCCTTTGACGAAAACGTCCAGGGGATCGGAGGCGATGATGTCGAACTTCTCGGTAGTGGTCAGCAGATAGTGCCGCGCGTCATCATAGACGATGTGCGTGCGCGGGTCGTGCATCACACGGTAGTTCTGATCGCCGAAGTAGCGCGTGGTGGTGGGCGGGATGACCGGCTCGATTTCGCACACCGTGATTTTCCGGATGCCCGGGTAGCGCGTGAACGTGCCCGCCGACACCCCGGCCCCGAATCCGATGCCCAGCACTGACTGCGGATTGGGATGCAGCAGCGCTGGAAGATGGCCGACCATGCGCTGCAGCTTCATGTCGAATGGCTCGGTGGTGGCTTCCACGTGGCCGTTGACGTCCACTTCGAGCGAGCCGTCCTGGCCGATCGAGATCGCGATCGAAGAGTTTCGCCCCTCGGCCGTATACAGAATGTTCGAGCGGCCCATGGAGGTGGCCACGCGGCGTCCGTAAGCGATCAGTTCACCGGGGATGCGGTGTATTCTCCAGGTCAGCACTCCGGCCAGCGCCATCGAAGCCACCAGGCCCGCGGCGACGAGTTTGGAACGGCGTTGCCAGGCGTACGGCGCCAGGATAACCGCCGCGCCGACGGCCGCCAGCACCAGCAGACTGCGCTGCGATTGCTGCGTTCCGATCCAGGGGATCAGCGCCAGGCTGACAATCAGCGCGCCCAGGATCGCGCCGAATGTGTTGGCCGCGTAGATGCCGCCCACCAGCCTCCCTGGTTCCTTATGCGTCGGGGCCGCGGCCGCGAATGCAAATGGAAAACTGGCGCCCCACAGTATGGCGGGCGGCAGGATGGCGAACAGGCAGCGCAGAAGGTCGAGTTCCAGCGTGCGCCACGGCGTGGTGCTGAGCAAGGCCGGCCAATAGGGCAGCGCCTCGGCGATCGCGTAAGCAGTCCAGGCGATCCCGGCCATCAGCAGGACCTGACACCAGCCCAGCGCGAGCCGCGGCTTCACCCAGCGCAACAAAAAGGACGCGGCCGAACTGCCCAGCGCCAGGCCGATCAGGAAAACCGCCAGGATGATGGAGAAGACGTACACCGTAGCGCCCAGCATCATGCCCATGAGACGGGTCCAGACCACTTCGGCGCCCAGCGCGCCTGCGCCCGAGAGCGCGATGGCAACATAGATGGGCCACTGCGGGCCGGCGTCCGAAGCGTCCGGTGCGGTGAGTGCGGGCTGTTCGGCGGTGGACTCCTGCGACTCAGCCGGCGTTCGAGCCGCCAGCGCATAGCTGATGGCCGCAACCGTGAAGTTGATCGCCGCCGCGGCAAAGGTAGCGACCACGATGTCGTAAATCCGCAGCAGGTAGAATCCGGCCAGCAGGCAGCCGAACACCGCGCCCACCGTATTTCCGCCATACAGCAATCCCCACCACGAAACGCCCGAGGGCGTGCGCTCCACCCATCGCACGATGGCCGGCAGCGACGCGCCCATCAATATCGTCGGCGGCAACAGGCAAATCGCCGAGATCAGCCCGCGCAGCAGCATGCCCGGCATGCCATGTCCTATGCCGGCGATGTACACGCGATCGATGAACGGAATCGCAACCAGCACCAGCAATCCGCACACGCCGATGCCCAGCTCGATGGCGGCGTAGATTCGCATCGGATGTTTTCCGGCCAGGCGCAGCCTCGGCAGCCCGATGCTGCCCAGGCACAGCCCGCCCATGAACGTGGCCAGCAGCACTCCCATCGACACGGCCGTGGAGCCGATGGCCAGTTGCAGAAGCTGGTACCACACGATTTCGTAAATCAACGCGGAACAGCCGCTGCCGGCGAACAAAAGCAGCAGCAGGGGGAGGAAACGGGAAGTCTTCATGGTTCCTTAGAGAAAAGCGGAATTACATCATACTCGCACATTTGCGGTGGGGCGGCCAATCCTGGCCGCAGCCGGGCTTCAGCCGGCCATCTAAGAGCCGAAAGCCGGCTGCAGCCTGAAAGGCTGCCCCACACAGCACAAGCTTGAAATCAGGGCCTAGTACTACTCACGGCCGCCCGCCGCCAGTGGCCGTCGCGCCGCCGCGCGGATGAAACGTCTTATCCGGATACGGCGGCGGAGGAGGAACCTTGACCGGCTCTTTGCGGATCAGCTCCTCTAAGTACTGAATGGCCGCTTCGAGCTGCGCGTCCTTGCCCTCGAAAGTGGCGTGCGGAAGATTGTCCACCACGATGTCTGGATCGACGCCGTGCCCTTCGATCAGCCACTTGCCTTCCGGCCCATACACGCCGTTCTCGGCTGCGGTGGTGACTCCGCGATCCGCCAGGAAATTGCTCCCGGTCAGCCAGATTTCGCCGCCCCAGGTCCGCGTGCCGATGATCTTGCCGAGCCCCAGCCGGCGGAAGCCTTCCGCGAACGCCTCGCCGTCCGAGCCCGTCCATTCGTCGCACAGCAGCACCAGGTGCCCGCGAAAGGCCGACTGCATGTTCCAGTACGGATCTCCGACTCGCGGCTGCCAATACATCCAGGCCTTGCGCAGCAGCTTGCCGAGGATCCAGCTATCGATGTTGCCGCCCTGATTGTGCCGCACGTCGACGATCAAACCCTGCCGATCGAAGACCGGAGTGTATTCTTCTTCCCATTGATCGATGTCCTGGGGACCCATGGCGCGAAGATGCACGTAGCCCATCTGGCCGTTGGAAGCCTGCTCCACTTTCTCGCGCCGCGTGAACTCCCATTCGCGATAGCGCAGGTCGGATTCTTCCTGCAGCGAAACCGGTTTCACGATGACATCGCGCGTGTCGGACGCGCCCTTGGGACGAACGCGCAGCAGCACCTGCTTCGAGGCCTGGTTGCGCAGCAAATCGCCCGGATCCGGAGCCGCCAGCAGATCGCGCCCGTTGATGGCCACGATCACGTCACCCTCGGCCACTTCCACGCCGGGCCGTGCCAGCGGCGGCCGCTTGTCGGGACGATCGGGATCGGATCGATAGATGTGCTGGACCACGTAGCCGCCGGCGCTTGGATCGCGCGACAGCATGGCGCCGAGCGAGGCGAGCTGCACCTGATCCGGCCCGCGCCGCACATCGCCGCCGCGCACGAAGGTGTGCAGGGCGGACAACTCGCCCACCATTTGGGCCAGCAGGTCGCTCAGTTCCTGGCGGTCGCGCACGCGTCCCACCAGCTCGGAATACTTGTCGCGCATCGCGGTCCAGTTCACGCCGTGCATGTGCTTGTCGTAGAAATAGTCGCGGTGCAGCCGCCAGGAGTCCTGGAACTCCTCGCGAAATTCGTCGCTGGGGATGACGGAGAAGGCCCAGTCCCTGAGATCCACATGGCTGTCGGACAGCGTTTTCGGAAGCCGCAGGGCCGCCTCGTGAATGGAGGAATCCACCAAGTACAGGTCGTTCTGTTTCCGGATGAACAGCTTCTTGCCGTCGGCGGAAAGCTCGTAATTGCGGACGCCGTCCATCAGCGATTCCGGCTTGTCGCCTTTGTTGGCGATGTCCAGGCATGCGAGCGAGCTCTTGGACGGATCGATGGGATCGCGGTCGATCCAGCAGAGCCGCTTCGCCGTGGCGGTCAGGTCGCGGTAGTTTCCGGCCGGCACGGGCACTTCTTCCAGGCGCGACGCGATGCCGTCCAGATCGATTTCCACTTTCGGCTTCTCGGACGGCTTCGCCTCGTCGGGCTTCCTGGCGCCTTCCTCCGGCTTGTCCGGGTGCAGCTCGTCCGGCGGCGCGAACGGAGAGCGCAGTCCCTTGCGCAGCGGGAGCTGATAGATTTTCATCGAGCGGTCGAAAAACGGATCCGGCTGGCGCGGCCCCCACGGCGCCAATACCACCGTCTTGAGCGACCGGTCCGAAAGCAGGTAGATCCACTTGCCGTCGGGACTCCAGGCGGTGTCCTCGCTGTTGTAGCGGTCCGTGGTGAGCGGAGTGAGCTGGGCGCTTTCCACGCCATATAAGATGACCTGGTCGAACTGATTCGCGGCCGACTTGGTGTAGGTGAGCCAGCGGCTGTCCGGCGACCAGCGCACCGGCTGAAATTGCGGGCTGGAGTCGTCGCCGTGCATGGACACGTCGATCTTCTTCTCCGTTTTCGCGGCCGTGTCCAGCAGCCAGAGCTGGTTGTCTTTGTCCTGGTGCGCGATCCATTTGCCGTCCGGCGATGGAATGCCTTCCCAGCGCAGCACCTTGGCGCCGGTGGTGAGCTGTTCGCCCGGACCCACGCCGTTGGCCGGCAGTTTCCAGAACTCGGTTTCGCCGGTTTCCGTCGAGAGCGCCAGCAGCGTTTTTCCATCCGGCAACATGCGGGCATCCCGGTAGCGTCCAGGCTTGTGCTCGTTGACGTCCACCAGCCGGCCGTTCTTGGCCGGAATGACGAACACGCGCCCGCGCGACGTGGCTACCAGGCTGCTGCCGTCCGCCGAGATGTGCAGCGAGGTGGTGTATTCGAGCGGCGTCTTGATCCAGTGCTCGCGGAGGTGATCGAAGTCCGAGGGAAGCTCGATGTTGATGGTCTTGTCGGCGCTTTTGGCGATGTCGTACAGGTGCAGATCCGCGCCCAGCTGGTACACGATGCGGCCCTCGGAAAGCGACGGCGACTGCGCGTCCCAGCCTTGATGCCGCGTAAGCTGCTTCAGGTTGCGGCCGTTCGCGTCCATGGACCACAGGTTCATGGTGCCGTCGCGATCGCTCAGGAAATAGACCCGGCCGTTCCAGTACATCGCGTCCTTGCTGGTTCCCGGATGGTCCGCTGTGAGCGGGACGGCTTCCTGGCCGGCGGCGAATTTCCAGATATTCTGCGCGGTCCCGCCCTGGTAGCGCTTGGCCTGGCTGCCCTGGAACGGAAGGCGCGTGAAGAAAAGCGTGCTGCCTTGCGGATCGTAGACGCCTTGCGAAGCCTGGCTCAGCGGAACCAGCGCGACGCGGTTGTCGGGGCCGATGGTTGCGAGCTGGTCGTCGGGCAGAGTGGAGTAACGCCGCGTGATGTAAAGAATTTTCCCGTCCGGCGTCCAGCCGGCCACTTCCGCGTTGCCCGCGAAGGTGCGCCGCGTGGGCAGTCCTCCGGCGGCGGGCATGCTGTAGACTTCCGTGGGGCCTTCGTAGTTGGCCGAGTACGCGATGGTCTTGCCGTCCGGCGAAAAAGCCGCGTGCGTTTCCTCGCCCGGATGCGTGGTCAGCCGGCGGGCGACGCCGCCGTCAATGCTCGTCACCCATAAATCGCCTTCCGCGGTGAAGGCGATGGTGTTGCCCGAGATGGCGGGAAAACGATAGTAGCCGCGGTTCTGCTGGGCTTGACAGCAAGCTGCAGCGGCCACGAGGCAGAGCGAAAGGTGCAGTGACCTCATGATGGACATCAGTATAGAACGCGGCGCACCCAGCCGGCGTAACACCCTCGGCGCTCGCCAGTTGCTCCTACTTCGACGCGCAGCCCAGCGGTTTCGTGATGTTCGAATCCGGGCTGAACCGGCCGGCCTGGAAGGCTTTGCACATCCACGAGATGATGCCCTTGAGCAGGTCGGCGACCGTGAAGACACCCTCGAAGCGGGTGACTTCTCTCAACACCGCTTGGTCCGGCGCCAACACTGAGATGGCGGGCAGGCCCTTGACCTTCAGCTCCTGTGCCGCCTTCAAGCCGACCTGGTCATCCGGCAAGGTAGCTTGTGTGAACAGGAACAGCGATGAAAACAGACGGTCGGCGCGCAGCTTCGCAACTTCGGCCTCTTCCTGTGTCGTGAGCAGGGTCTTGTCGCGGAAGAACACGATGAGGAAGCGATGCTCGCTCAGGGCTTGCGTGAAGCCGGTGGCGAAATCCTGAGAGATGGCCGCCAGCTTCGGATCCTCCTTCTTAACGCTCGTGGGGGACGCTTGAGCGAACGCGGGAATACACGCTGGAAGAAGCAACAGTGCCGTCAGAATCGCTTTCATTGGTTCCTCCTGACCGCCGCGACGCGGAAGGTTCCATATTACATCGCTGAGACGGCTTCAAGGTTGGGTTGCCGCTGTTACTTGGAGCAATGCACCGCGGAAGCCTGCGGTGTCACCGGCGCGAACGCCGAACTCCGCAGCAAATGCGTGCGTTCCTCGGGAAGAAAGCCCGCATTCGGAAAACGGTGCGAACCGTAAAAGCTCACCGACTGGCATTCCCTAGACCACGCGTTCTTCTTCTCCGTCTCGCACTCGGCCGGATGCTCCAAACCGAACGCGTGCCCCAGCTCGTGCGCGATCGTGCCGACCGTGTCGCAGGACGGCTCCATACCCACCAGGTTGGAGATTTCCTCCTGCAGCAGCAGCGCCACGCCGTTGGTTCCTTGCGCGGGGATTCTCGGCAGGTCCGCGTCCAGGAAGTACAGCCAGATATGTTGCGGATCATCGTACGTCCCGCCCGTCAGATGGAAGGCGTCCTTCATGGCCGCGTCCCAGAGCGCCTGCCGGTCATCTCCCGTGCCGGTCGAATCGTTGTACCAGTTCTCCGGATGCCTGGTCTGAACCGTTTCCACCAGTGGGTCGGCCAGCTTGAAGGTCTCCCTCGCGCCGAGCTGATCAAAATACCAGCGCTGCACGGACGCCATCGCGCGGCGCGCGCCTTCCGGAAATTCCTCCCGCGGGCTGCGGTCCGACGGCACCAGGTACACAACCTTGAGCGTGGGATGCGCCGGCGTACGAATCCAGTGCCAGAAAATAGCGCAGACCACCAGGCCCAGAATCCACCCGAGCCGATTGGTCTGCATGCCCACTTATCGGCTGAGGCGCGCTTTGCCTCCAGTCCGGCCGAAGCGCTGCGGCAACCGAATCAGGCCCGCAACGCGCCGTAGGCCGCGCGCTCGAAATCGCCCAGCAGCCCCACCGCTTCTTTATCCACGAACGGAAGGAACTGCATCATCAATACCGCGCACACGGATCGCTTCGGATCGATCCAGTAGAACGTGTTGTACAGCCCCGCCCACGCCAGGCTTCCGGCCGACCGCCCGCCCGCGTACGCCGTGGTGTTGATCAGGAACCCCAGCCCCCATTTCTCGGTGGACCCGGGCTGAATGTCCACGTCGCTGGACAGATTCGAGCGATAGCTCTTCATTTTTCCTGCTGTGGCTTCGCCGATCTGATTGATCTCCATGCTGGCGATTGTTTGGGCCTGCAGGATCCGCTCGTTGTTCGCGCCGCGCCCTTTCCCCAGGATCATCTGCATGAATCGCACGTAGTCGCCGGTGGTGGAATACAATCCGCCGCCACCGCCGAATTCCTTGGGCGCCGGCGGAGGAACCCGGTTGTTCTGTTTGAGCGAGCCATCGGCTTGCCGCGAATAACCCGTCACCAGCCGGTCGAATTTCGACGCCGGCACCAGGTAGCTGGTATCCCGCATCTCCAGCGGCCGCAGAATCTTGGCTTGAAAATACTCTTCCAGGTTCATTCCGCTCAGCGCTTCCACCAGGCGCCCGGCCCAATCCACTCCCATGCCGTACTGCCAGCGCGTTCCCGGCTCGAACATGAGCGGCGGGACCGCCGGAACCACGCCGTGGTTTTCGGACGTGTACTGGAACATGTCTTTATCCCAAGTGTCGTAGCAGATGCCTGAGGTGTGCGTGAGCAGATGCTTCAACGTCACCGGAGTCCGTACGGGGCGCAGTTTCGGTTTGCCGCTCCCTGGGTTGAAGCCTTCGAGAACTTCCAGACTGGCGAGCTGCGGCAGGTGTTTCGATACCGGCTCGTCCAGCGTCACTTTGCCCTGTTCCACCAATTGCAGAGCGGCGACGGTGGTGATGGCCTTGGTCATGGATGCAATGGCGAAGATCGAGTCGGCCGTGACCGCCACTCCCGAGGAATCGCGCGTGCCGAACGCGCCCGAATACAGAATCTTGCTTTCGGTCGCAACCATGCCGGCGGCGCACGGGATCTTTCGTTGTGCGAT
>JAIQFN010000035.1 GCA_020073265.1 Terriglobia bacterium
CGAACCTCACGCCGCCAGCGATGCAGCACGTTGGGATTCACTTCCAACCCACGCGCCACCTCTCCGATCGGAACGCCCTCTTCCAGCCGCCGCACCGCGGCCAGCTTGAACTCCTTAGTGAACAACCTGCGCGACAAACCCATGACTCAATTCTCCTTTGAATGGATTTTGAGTCTTAACTGGCCGTCTCATTTTTGGGGACCACTCCACGTACCGATCAGCCTCCGACTGGTTCTCTTCATCGACGAGAGGAAGCGTCTTTTGAAGCCAGGCTCCGAGATTCGTCGCATTGGTGCCGCTGATTTCCTCCCAGTCATGCCAGCCTTTGGTGATCGCCTCAAGTTGCAGGCTTGGAATCCCAGGCGCCGGCGCCCCTTCAGCGGGCGAAGGTACACGGGCATCGACGTGTGCACAGAGCCTCGTAAGATCATTTTTGATGCTTCCGTAGGTCGTGATCGGCGGCCCACCCTCGAGCCCGTCAAAGGGCGTGTTGTCCAACCTCCTGCCTCTAACATAAACCGCGTCCCTAAACTCTTCGGGAATTGCAGCCCGGTCGTCGTCTTCCAGCACGAAATGCGCCTCGACTACGGTTACTTTTTTCGGATCGACTTTGCCGATTGTGATGTCGTTGTATTCAGAACGGGGATAGTCCCGAAGCACATCGAAGCCTGCAATATCATTTGGTGCATTCAATTGCTGCAAGGCTTGCAATAGCACGGTCTTGCCAGCCTCGTTGGGCCCTACCAGGATAGTTTTCCCAAACTCAATTTCAAACCAACCGCTATCACGCACGCTCCTGTATTTGGTCACGCGTGCTTTCTTAAGTCTCATGGTGCCTCATTTCCATCCGATCGCAAGTACTGGCAGACGCGCCAAGCCCCGAGCGGAATTCAGTAGCCTAAAATGCGCTCGAACCTTAAGTATTGCGCACTATATAGCCCGCGCGGAAATGACAATTCTAGTCAGATGTCGACAGATTTCCGGCACGAGTTGAACTTGGCGACACGGCCGATCAGGTGTCGAATCCGTCATGAGCCGTCCGGCGCCTCATGTTTCTTGGTCTTCTGATCCCGGCACCATTCCGCGTAGTCCGCTTTCGCCGTTCCTCTGCGTCTACGCCTTCCTCGACTATCGGGCCAAGCGAGGATCCGAGGCCTGGCGAGCTCGTCAAGGCGTTCACACGAGTGTGAACGCGGCACGCACGAGTGCGTGCGCCACGGTGTCAGTAGTTCATCCACAACGCTTCGCGGCGGGGCTTTTTGATGGAGTGGCAGGTCTTGGGCGGGGCGTCGGCGCGGCGCCAGTTTTTGTAGAAGTCGTCCATCAGGTCGCAGCGGTAGCCTGAGACGGCGGCCATTCCTTTGCACTTTGCGAGAGCACGGGCCAGTTCGCGATGGGACTCGTCGTCCATTTCGAAGCGGTAGGCTTTGCTGTCGCCGCGCGTTGAATGGACGTACGGAGGATCGCAGTAGAACAGCGTTTTCGGATCGTCGTAGAGCCGGATGACTTCGACAGCCGGGCGGTTTTCGATCTGGACGCGGAGCAGGCGCAGCGCGATTTTCGGAAGGTCATCGATGCTTCCCAGCCAGCGCGACACGGCGCCCGACATGCCGGCGCGGCTGGTGTTCTTGCAGTTGGCCCAGCGTCCAAGCGACGCGGTCTGGGCCAGGCCGGTTCGCGCCTGGCGGGCTCGCACGAAGAAGCGGCGGGCCCGTTCGACATCGGTCAGCGCTCGGTGGGGCTTCGAGACCGCCTGGGAAAATTCCTCGCGTGAGAATGGCGTCAGGCCGATGGCTTCGATGAGCTGGTCCTTCTGATCGCGAAGCACGCGGAAGAAGTTCGCAACTTCGCCGTCGATATCGTTGTAAGTTTCAACTGGTGAGGGCGGGCGATTCAGCAGCACGGCTGCGGAGCCGGCGAACGGTTCGCAATAGTGATGACATTCAGGCAGCAGCGGCAACAGCCAGTTCAAGTGGCTGAACTTCCCGCCGTACCAACCGAAGGCTATGAGTTTGGATTGCGCCCTCGCGCTCAGTTGAGGCCCTTCTTGACGAGGAACTCGATCAGGTCGACCACCCGCATCGAGTAGCCCCACTCGTTGTCGTACCAGGCCAGCACCTTCACCAGGTTTCCGTCCAGCACCTTGGTCATCTGCGCGTCCACGATGGAGCTGGCCGGGTTGTGCAGCATGTCGGTGGAGACCACGGGATCTTCGGTGTATGCCAGGATGCCCTTCATCGGCCCGTTGGCGGCGTCTTCGAGCGCCTTGTTCACTTCTTCGGTGGTGGTGTTCTTGGACAGCACCGCGACCAGGTCGACGGCCGAAACGTCGGGCGTGGGAACGCGCATCGAGTAGCCGTCCAGCTTGCCCTTCAGCTCCGGCATCACCAGACCGATGGCTTTGGCCGCGCCGGTGGTGGTGGGGATCATGTTCAACGCGGCCGCGCGCGCACGCCGCAGATCCTTGTGCGGGAAATCGAGCACGTTCTGGTCGTTGGTGTAGCTGTGGATGGTGGTCATCGATCCCTTGGCGATGCCGAATTTTTCGTGCAGCACCTTGACCACGGGGGCCAGGCAGTTGGTGGTGCAGGAGGCGTTCGAAATGATCTTGTGCTTCACCGGATCGTACATGCTGTCGTTGACGCCCAGCACCAGCGTGATGTCCTCGTTCTTGGCGGGCGCGGAGATGATCACTTTCTTGACGGTCCCGCGCAGATGCTTGGCGGCGTCCTTGGCTTCGGTGAACTTGCCGGTGGACTCGATGACAATCTGGGCGCCGAGCGAATTCCAATCCAGCTCGGCGGGATCCTTGACGGCGAAAATCTTGATGCGCCTTCCGCCTGCCAGGATGGAGTCGCCATCGGCTTTCACCTCGGCGTGGAACGGGCCGAGGATCGAATCATACTTCAACAGGTGCGCCAGGGTCTTCGTGTCAGTAAGATCGTTGGCGGCGACGAATTCAATATTCGGGCGGTCCAGAGCGGCGCGGACCACGTTTCTCCCGATACGGCCGAAGCCGTTAATTCCTACCTTGATCGGCATACACTTTCAGTGTATAGGGAAATCCCCAGCCTGCCGATCCGCGCCGGAGTTTGGGCCCGCGCTTAACCCTTCGAAACATCGATTTCAGCTAGAATTGTCGTGACTGAGGCGGGCCATCATGATCAGGCTTTTCCGTGCCGCTCCGGTGGTTCTGTTGTGTGCGTGCGCGATCGCGCAGCAAACCGGATCGAACGACTCAGTGCCGACGTTTCGCTCGCGCGTCGAGCTGGTGATGGTGCCGGTGGTGGTTCGCGACAAGAACGGACATTCGGTCGGCGATCTGAGGAAGGAAGACTTTCAGCTCTTCGATCAAGGCAGGCCCCGCGATATTTCGCGATTTTCAATCGAGAAATCGGCAGACCGGCCGGTGGTCAGCGTGGGACCTTCAGCGGGGCCGGGCGGAAGCAACAGCCGTGAGAGACCGGCCACACCGCCGGCTTCGATTCCGACGCGCTTTGTCGCCTATGTGTTCGACGATGTGCATGCGGAGGCCGCCGACCTCGCGGATGCCCGCAACGCCGCCGACAAACATATAAAGGAAACGCTACGCTCCACCGATCGTGCCGCGATCTTCACGACGTCGGGCCTGGGCATGCTCGATTTCACCAGCGATCTCGCGAAGATCCACGATGCGTTGTTCGCGCTACAGCCGCGATCCAGGCAACTGGGGCAAACCGAGTGCCCGACCATGACCTATTACCAGGCCGACCTGATCCAGAACAAGCACGATCAGGCTGCGTTGGACCTGGCGACCGACGAGGCGATGGTGTGCTCCGACAACCCGGATCGAAAGACTGCGATGATGCAGGCGCGAGCGGTCGCGGGCAGGACGCTGGTTACGGGTGACATGGAAACCCACACCACGCTGAGCCTGTTGAGGGATCTGGTTCGACGCTTGTCCGCCGCCCCGGGCCAGCGCTCGCTGATTCTCGCTTCGCCGGGCTTTCTGATCACGGACGATTACCGGCGCGACGAGTCCGAGCTCATGGAGCGCGCGATCCGCGCCAACGTGATCGTCAGCGCGGTGGACGCTCGCGGGCTGTATGTTATTTTTCCCGGCGACGATTTGAGCCAGAGGATCAGCGCATCCACAGCGCTGGCCAAGGCCGAGTATCAGCGCGCCAGCGCCCTGGCTACCGAGGGCACTCTGGCTGAACTTGCGGACGCTACGGGCGGCGGGTTCTACCACAACAACAATGATCTGGTGGAAGGCTTTCGCCGGGTGGATGCGCGGCCGGAATATATTTATATTCTCGGATTTTCCCCGCAGGACTTGAAGCTCGATGGCAAATTCCACGCGCTCCGCGTGACCATCCGGAATTCCGGACGTTCCGATGGATACCAGTTACAGGTCCGGCGTGGATATTATGCTCCTAAACCTGCGGACTCGGTGGAGCAAGCCAAACGGGACATCCGGGAGGCTTTGTTATCTCGCGACGAGTTACACGACATCCCCGTCGATCTTGAGACGCAGGTCACCAAGTCCCATGCGAACAGCGCGGCACTGGTGGTTGTAGCGCGCGTTGACGTGAGAGCGCTGCACTATCAAAGGGTGAACGGCCGCAACGTTGACACTCTGACCATCGTAGCCGGCGTGTTCGATCGCGACGGGCGCCTGATCAACAGCGCTGAGAAGAACATTGATATGAAATTGGAGGACAAGATTCTCGCCATGCGGGCTCCATCGGGAATCGGGTTTAAGGCCGGCTTCGATTTGACGCCGGGGAAGTATGTCGTCAGGTTGGTGGTGAGGGATTCGGAAGGGCAGATGATGGCGGCGCGCAACGGCGCGGTCGATATTCCGTAGCGCCTGCTATCGACACGTATTGCGCTAGTCAAATTGGCGCGGCGCGGCGCCGGGACTGGGGACAGACGGATCTGTCCACGCGCGAAGACCTCGCATCGTTCCAAGGAAAATACTGCCGCTTGGGACAGATTCGTCTGTCCCTGAGGGTGGGTTCTACTTGGCGATGAGGGGCGGGGCCGTGGATCCGCCGATGTCGGCGTAGGACTCCTTGATGCGGACGACTTTGGAGCCGGCGAAGGTGACGAACGTGATCTTGCCCGGAGGCTCGCCGTAGATCCAGTCTTCCAACTCGGTGCCGTCTTTGTCGACGCTGCGTTCTTTGTGGCGCGGCTTGCCCAGCGCCAGCACGACTTGATTGCGATCCATGCCGTCGATGGCTTTGTTCTCTTTGATCGCCTTCTTGATCGGCTCGGGCAGTTCCTCCACGTAGTTCTCGGTGGCGGTCTCTTTCTCAAAGTCCAGAATCGGCTTGAGCATCTTCTTGATGTCGGCCGCCTTGAGCGGCGGAGTGGCTTTGTCGAACAGCAAGGCGAGTATGGTACCGCTGGGCGCGCTGGTGTTCTGCTGGGTATTGACCTGCTGGACGCCGCCGCCCACCGGGCCGCCCATGCCGATCTGAACGTGATCGCGCCAGCCGCCCTTTTTCTTCATGCCGCCGTTGATCTCGAAAACGATCTTGTCGTTCTGGATGTCCACCTTGGTGATCTGCACCAGGTCGCCGAGGCGCGCGGCGGGTCCGTACTTTTGTCCGGCCTCGGCCCACTGCTGCTTGTCCCAGGCGCCGGTGCTCTGAAACGTCAGCGGCTTGGGCGATCGCGGCAGGAACGCTTTGACGGTGGCGTACTCGGCCATCATGCCGCGGAGGATTTCGATGCGGTCGTCGTCGGTGAGCTTGGTGTCGCCGGCGTAGGCGGGAGCGAGCAAGCTCAAGCTAAGCACCAGGGGAACGACAATTCTACACGTCATGACATCTCCCGCAGCAGGAACGCGTCTTGACGCTGGATGGGGGCTCGGTGCAGATAGAAGAACAGCACCACGATAATCGCGCTTGAAAGCAACCCGCCTTCTGGGCCATAAGCGCCTCCACTCCACAGATCTCCAATCTTCCACTGGACGGAGTAGCCTGTTACATCCATTGTAAACCCGCTGAGGGGGACGCCGAACAGGGGCAGGATCCAGTTCCAACCGAAGTGCAGGCCGATGGGCAGCCACAAGTCGCCGCTGCGGATGAAGGCGTAGCCCAGCACCACGCCCCACAGGATGGTGTTGACCAGTGCGAGCCAAGTGAAATTCAAGTTGGTCCGGTGCGCCAGGCCGAACAGGACGGCGGTGGGCAGGATGGTGGCGAACGGGCCGATGGCCTTCACCAGCACTTGAAACGCGTAGCCGCGGAACAACATTTCCTCGCCCACGGAGCCGAACAGAAGAATGAGGGTCAAGAACAGCAGGCTGGGCCAGTGGACGCGTGCGTTCGCAAGCGGCGCCAGGTCGGCCGCGCGGACCATCAGAGGCGCCACCAGGATGACGGCGCCGGCTCCGCCTCCGCCCAGGACGCCGAGCAGCAGATTGCGACGCGAGGCGGCGGTCCAGCCCAGGCCGATATCGGCGAGCTGCGCGCGCTCGTAGATGCGAAGCACGATGGCATTCGCGACGGCCGCGGCCGCGAAGGCGCCGAGCGTCGCCACCACCAGCGCGGCGTTGGCGCCCAGCAGGAACAGCATGAGGGTGGGGAAAATGAACTGCCCCAACAGCGCGATCAGCGCGAAGACGCCGACGCGCAGCAGCACGCCCAGGTTCTTGCTGGTTTCAGTGGGTGTCACGAAGGGGCAACCCTCATGTTACGTGAAGAACGAGATGCCTGCGATGCCCGCGGCGCCCGCCTCAAGACAGAGCGGGGCATTGGCCGACGTGACGCCGCCCAGGGCGTAGACCGGCAGACGCACGCTGGCGGCGGCCTGGCGAAGCGCGTCCAGGCCCAGCGGCGTCACCAGCTTGGTGGGACTCAAGAAAATGGGGCCGAAGACGGCGAAATCCGCGCCTTCGATTTCGGCCGCGCGCAGTTCGGCGACGCTGTGGCAGGACACGCCTATCAGAAAATCGCGCGGAGTGATGCGGCGAATGGTGCTCGGTGCGATGGAACTGGAAGGCAGATGCACGCCTTGCGCGCCACAGGCCAGGGCGATGTCGGTGCGGGTGTTCACCAGAAGCGGGTTTGCGCCGAGCGCCATGGCGGCTCGAACCAATTCGGCCAGCGCTCGCCCGTCCAGATCCTTGGCGCGGATCTGGATCATGTCGACGGCGTCCTGAGCGGCGCGCGCGGCGACCTCCGGCGAATCGGTGATGCAGTAACGCTTCATAGAATCCGGAAGCCGCTTTGCGGAAACTCGATCACCCATTCCCTGGTGTTTGCATAGCGTTCGAGCTGGGAGCGGTCCACTTCCACCGCGATGTCGCCGGAGAACTCGAGGCGCACGCGGTCCGTCTTCTCCACCGTGCGCAGCAGCGCGGCCGGGATCTGGTTCATGCCGGGCCGTCCGTCGCGCGGCGCCACCGACAGCAGATCGGGCCGGATGCACAGCCACACATGGTCGCCGATCAGGCGGCCGGGGAAGTACGGACCGGTCAATTCGAAATCCTGGTAGAGCAGGCGGCTGGCGTTTCGTCCGGGATCGAGGCCGCGGATCTCGACCGCGAGCAGGTTGAAGATTCCGAGGAGCCGAGCGACATCCACGCTGGAAGGCTGCTCCAGGATCTTGCGAGGCGGGCCGGACTGCACCACGCGGCCCTCGCGCAGCACGATCATGTCGTCGCCGAGTTCCAGGCATTCCTCGAAATCGTGCGTGACCAGCAGCACGGGTATTTTGAATTCCTCGCGGACCTGGCGCAGCACAGAGTACAGCTCGGCTTTGAGCGGCGCGTCCAATCCTTGGGCCGGCTCGTCGAGCAGCAGCAGGCGTGGGGCGCCGATCAGCGCGCGCGCGATGGAGCAGCGCTGTTTCTGTCCGCCCGATAGCTCGAAGGGGCGGCGTCCGGAGACCTCGGTGAGATGGAATTTTTCGAGCATCTCGGTCACTTTGCGATGGCGCTCCAGGCGCGGGATGCGCTCGACGGCGAACTCCAGATTCTTGCGCAGCGTCATGTGCGGGAACAGCGCGTAGTTCTGGAAGACGTAGCCGCAGTGGCGGGCTTGTGCAGCCAGGTGCACGCCCGAGGCGCCGTCGAACAGGATCTGATCGTCCAGCAGGATGCGGCCCTCGTCGGGGCGCACGAACCCGGCGATGGAATCGAGCGTGAGGGTCTTGCCGGCGCCGCTGGGTCCAAACAGCACGGTGAATCCGCGCGGAGCCTGGAATTCGATGTCGAGTGCAAAGCCGGCCGACTCAGCCCCCTTCGCGTACTGCTTGCGAATGCGCGCCTGGATCATAGCGCCGTCTGGCGGGGACCATACGGATTGGTGGTGAGGCGATTGGCGACCAGCAGCACCACCAGCGCCACTGCGGAGATGATCAACACCAGCGCGCGCGCCACCGTCCCGTTGCCGGATTCGACGGCATCGTAGATGGCCACCGCGAGGGTCTGGGTGCGGCCGGGAATGTTGCCGGCGATCATGAGGGTGACGCCGAAGTCGCCTAGCGAGCGCGCGAAGGCCAGGGCGGCGGCGGCCAGGATCGAGCGGCGGGCCAGCGGCAGAGTTACGCGCCAGAACAGCCGTAGTTCGCTGGCGCCCAGGTTGCGCGCCGCGCGTTCATAGGATCGATCCGCGCTTTCGAACGCCGCCCGCGCCGACTTCACCAGCAGCGGCGTGGAATGGAATAGCGCCGCCACCACCGCCGCCTGCCACGAAAAAACCAGCGGCGCGCCGAACAGCCATTCGTACAAGTGGCCGACCGGACTGTTGCGTCCCAGGACGACTAGAAGATAGTAGCCGAGCACGGTGGGAGGCAGCACCAGCGGCAGGGTTACGGCGGCGTCCAGCAGCTCCTTGCCGCGGAATTGGCGATTCGCCAGCACCCATGCGAGCCACAGCCCGCATGCGAGCGCGACCGCGGTGGAGATGACGGCGACGCGCAGGCTGAGCCACAGCGGGAACCAGTCGATGGCCATGGAAAGACTCCATGGTAGCGCAGCGGTCGCCGGAACCTGTTGCAAGTGACTGTCCGTCCGCACGACTTTTTAGCATGTGGACAGTTGCGGCGCGATCTCTAACAGACGGCCACGGGGCACGCCGCGGTCCGGCGGAGGTACCGGCGGTACTGCCGGATCACGAGGTCCGGAATGCCCAAACGGGCGCTCTATTTGGGGTTGAGGGAAGGGAGCGCCCGTTTAAGGGTCGGGGATTAAGTTGAGTTGATTCTATTCCGAGAATTCAAGATTCGGAATACTAGGGACATGGTATTCTGCGACTCCGTGGTCTGGTATGGCCGGCTGCCCGAAACAGGTTGATCCCGCTCCAATAGCGAGAAAGCTATAATCCTCAAACATGCGTATGCACGTCAACCGGATTCGCCAACTGGCCGCTGGTGTAGCCGTAGGGTGGCTGCTCGGCGGCCTCCCGATCCACGCGCAGGATCGCAAAGCCGAAGCAGCAGCCCGCCAGGCCATGGACAACTTCATGGCCGCGTTCAACTCACGCGACGTACACGCCTGGGCCGCGACGCTCAACTATCCGCACGTGCGTTTCGCCAGCAACCAGGTCCGGATCTATCAGTCGGCCGAAGAGTTCGCACGCGGCGACGCCGATTATCCCAAGCGGCTCGCGCCCTGGGACCACAGCCGCTGGGACTCCATGCAGGTGATCCAGAGCGGCCCCGACAAAGTGCATTTCGCCGTGATCTTCGTGCGTTTCGACGTGAGCGGCAAAGAGATAGGCAGGTTTCCGTCGCTGTACATCGTGACGCTCCAGAACGGCCATTGGGGCGTGCAGGCCAGGTCCAGCTTCGCGCCCTAGCCTGTCCCTACGGCTCTGTTATAATCAATTCAGATGTTGCTTTTTCCTCCGCGCTCGCGGATGAAGATCTTCGACCCCGCCGATCGCTTCCAGCTGGGGACTTCAGCTCTATCCGCCGTTCCGGCATGCCTTTAATCCGCCCTATTTTGGAATGAAACTAAGCGTTCAGATCACGCGCGGCATCGAGTCCCTCTTCGGAACCCGCGACGAGAACATCCGCGTTCTCGAGAACGGGCTGAACGTCACCGCCAGCCTGCTGAACGATTCGCTCGAAATCGAGGGCGACGAACCCAACGTGATCCGCGCCGCCAGCATTCTGGAGGACTACGTCGCGCTGGTGAAGGAGGGGCTGGGCTTCTCCAACGGCGACCTGAACAGCTACCTGCGCGTCGTGACGGAAGATCCGGAAGTGACTCTGCGCAGCCTGGTGCATAGCGGGCGGCAGCGCAACTTCGGCAAGAAAACGCTGGCGCCCAAGACCGTCAATCAGCGGCGCTATGTGGAGGCGATCGAGCGGCACGATCTGGTATTCGGCATCGGTCCGGCGGGCACCGGCAAGACTTACCTGGCCGTCGCGATGGCGGTTTCGGCATTGTTGAGCAAGCGCGTCAGCCGCATCGTGCTAACCCGGCCGGCGGTGGAAGCCGGCGAACGCCTGGGATTCCTGCCCGGCAATCTGCAGGAAAAAGTGGATCCCTATCTGCGCCCGCTGTACGACGCGCTGTACGACATGCTGGAGGCCGAGAAAGTCGAAAAGCTGCTGGAACGCTCGGTGATCGAAGTGGCTCCCATCGCGTTCATGCGCGGCCGCACTTTGAACGACAGCTTCATCATTCTGGATGAAGCCCAGAACAGCACCGCCGAGCAGATGAAGATGGTGCTCACGCGCCAGGGCTTCAATTCCAAGATGGTGGTGACCGGCGACCTTACGCAGGTGGACCTGCCCACCGGGCGCCGCAGCGGCCTGACGCACGTGATCGACGTGCTGCGCGGCGTGGAAGGCATCAGCTTTGTCTACTTCGACGAGCGCGACGTCGTCAGGCACGCGCTGGTGCAGAGAATCGTGAAAGCCTACGAACGCTATCAGGAGATGACGGGCAACGGGAACCAGTTGGCCTTGAAGCTGTCGGATCCCGTCGCCGAAGCTCCTGCCACCGAACCGCTTCCCGACTCGCCGGCCGAAAGCCGCGAGATTCCTCTGGCCTGATTTTCGCCATGCCTTCCGACCAGCGGACCGCTCTGCTTTTTCAGGTTGCCACGCCGGGCCTTTCACGGCGCGGCGTGCGGGCCTTTGCTCAGCGGCTCGCGTCCGCGGTGGCCGGCGGGCGCGCGTTCGGCTGCCTGATCACCGGCGATCGCGAGGTGCGCCGTCTGAACCGGAAGTTCCGAGACGAGGATCGCTCCACCGACGTGCTGTCGTTCCCCGCCGCCGCCCCTTTGAACGGCTTCCTGGGCGACCTGGCCATCTCTTTTCCGACCGCCCGCCGGCAGGCCGCCGAGTATGGACTGCAGGTCGACCAGGAGATCCAGATCCTGATGCTGCACGGCGTTCTCCACCTGCTCGGCATGGACCACCACACCGACCGCGGACGCATGGCGCGCGCCGAGGCCAAGTGGCGCGCTACCCTGGGATTGCCCCGCGGTCTGATCGAGAGGACGGGCTCATGACCTGGTTCGCGCTGGCGGCCGCCGCTGGATCCGCCGTGCTGCTATGCCTCATCACGGTGGTCCAGATTCTCTACATGGAGTCGCTGCGTTTGCGCTCGCGCGACCTGCCCGCGCTGCAATTCTTCAAGGAAACGCTGGAGCCGCGCATCGGCGTGGAAGCCGAAAAGGGCGTCCTGGCGTTTTCGCTCATCAAGCATACCGTGCTGCTGCTGCTGGGTCTGTGCTTCATGGCGGTGCGATTCGGCAACACCACCACGCCCTGGCAAAGCTTCTTCGAGGCGACGCTGTTCGCCTGGCTGACCATGCTGCTGGCCACCTACGTCCTGGCGCAGATGCTGTATCGCAAGACCAGCGGGCACTGGCTGCTTCCGCTCACTCCGGTGCTGCGTTTGTGCGCGCTCGCCGTGCGTCCCTTGACCGCCATTCTCGGGTTTTTCCAATCCCTGGTGGAATTGTCGGCGCCCGGACCGGAGAGCCATGAGGCCGGCCCCAGCGGGCCCATCGAAGCCCTCATCTCGGCCGGCGAAGAGGAAGGCATCATCGAGAAGGACGATCGCAAGCTCATCGAATCGGTAGTGGCGTTCGGCGACAAAACCGTGCGCGAGGTGATGACGCCCCGGCCCAAGATCGTCGCCATCGATGCCAGCCGCTCGCTCGAGGATTTGCGCGAGCTGGTGATCCACGAGCAGTTCTCCCGCATCCCCGTGTTCGAGCAGAGCATCGATCACATCATCGGCTTCATCCACGTGCGCGACATGTTCGAATTGGACGAAGCGGACCGGCAGGGCCGGTTGGTGCGCGAACTGGTCCGCCCGATCCGCTTTGTGCCCGAAACCAAGCCGGTGAACGACCTGCTTCGTGAAATGCAGGAAGCCGGCGCGCACATGGCCATCGTGGTGGATGAGTACGGCAACGTCGCGGGCCTGGCCACCATGGAAGACATGGTGGAGGAGATCCTGGGCGAGATTCACGACGAGCATGAGCCCGAACGCGACGTCCACGAGGAACCGGAAGGCCGCTTCGTGGTGGCCGGCAGCCTGGACCTGGACCGCTTGCACGACCTGATCGGATTCCGGCCCGCCGAAGACACCGAGTCCACCACCATCGGCGGCCTGGTGACCGAGTGGCTCGGGCATGTGCCCCACGCCGGCGAGACCGTGGAACGCGACGGGATCCGCATTGAGGTTCTGGCCGGCGACGAACTGAAGGTGGAACAGGTTCGGGTCTCCAAGATCGCACCGGAAGCCATGTCGCAGCATCCATGAGCGCCGCACGCTCCGGCTTTCGTTCCGGCTTTGTCTCGCTGCTGGGACGGCCCAACTCGGGAAAATCCACTCTGCTGAACGCGCTGGTGGGATCCAAGCTCGCCATCGTGTCTGAAAAACCCCAGACCACGCGCGCTTCCGTCCAGGGAGTGCTGCATCTGGCTCAAGCGCAGATCGTTTTCCTGGACACGCCCGGAATCCACGAGTCCAGCACGCTGCTGAACCGGCGCATGATGGAAACCGTGCGCGCAGCCCTGCAGGACCGCGACGTGCTGCTCTACCTGGCCGACGCCACCGCGCGCTTCACTCCCGCCGACGCCCAGGCCCTGGATGTCATGCGCAAGGTGTCCACGCCGGCCCTGTTGCTGCTCACCAAGATCGACCGGGTCTCCGACAAGCGGCTGCTGCTGCCCTTGATCGAGCAGTACAAAGCCGCGCGCGAGTTCGACGAGTACATTCCCATTTCGTCGGTGACTGGCGAGGGGCTGGATCGCGTCCGCGACGCCATCGTCGCGCGGTTGCCGGAAGGCCCGGCGTATTTTCCGGCCGATTACCTGACCGATCAGCCGGAGCGCTACCTGGCGGCCGAGCTGATCCGCGAGAAAGCGCTGCGCGAGACGCGGCAGGAAGTGCCCCACGCGGTCGCGGTCCTGGTGGACCAGTGGACCGACACGCCCAAGCTGACCCGCATCGCGGCCACCATCTACGTCGAGCGGCCCGGCCAGAAAGCCATCCTGATCGGAGCCAAGGGAGCCACGCTCAAGAAAATTGGCACGCTCGCCCGGGAAGAAATGGAAGCCCTGTTCTCGCGCAAGATCTTCCTGGAACTGTTCGTCAAGGTGCAGAAAGACTGGCGCGAGAACCCCGAATTCCTGAAAAGCATTGACTGGCGGTCCATGAGCGGTGGAGAATTAGGTTCGGAGCCAACCTCAGACTGATGAAGCAAATTCTCTCGGCTGCACTGCTGCTGGTCCTGATGTGGATGCCGGTCCTGGCTCAAAAACATGTTTCCGACGATGCTTTGATCGACCAGGTCCGGGTGAAGCTCGCTGACGATGCCGACGTCGGGGGCATGAAGATCGATGTTGAGGCTCACCAGGGGGAGGTCATCCTCAAGGGCAAGGTCCGGACGGAAAAGCAGCGCGTCAAGGCCGAAAAAATAGCGAAGAAAGTGAAGGGCGTCACCGGGGTCACCAACCAGCTTGTGGTGAGTCCGGATTAGAGGTTCTTCTCTCGCGGCTGAAAGCCGGCGGCGGGTAGGATTGCCCGCCCCACAGAGGGCCATTTACTATTCTTGACAGTTCCCCCGTAACCCGCGTATCTCCTTCAGCGCCAAGTTACTAGATGAAGTTCTGGGCAATTTTTGTGTGCTTTGCAATGGCGGCGGCTCAAACGCCCTCCTCCGCCTTGAAATCGGTCATCGGAGAGGTTACGGCCATCGATTCGGCGGCCAAGCAAATCAAGATAAAGGCCGACAACGGGACCACCTACACGGTCACCCTGGAGGATGGCACCTCCTACCTGCGGATTCCTCCCGGCGAAACCGACGTGAAGAAGGCTACCAAGATCGCCGTAAGCGACATCAACACCGGCGACCGGCTGCTGGCGCGAGGCGTCCAGTCGGAAGAAAAAGTCGCGGCCAGAACTGTAATTATCATTACAAAATCTGACCTGGCGCAGAAGCAAGCCCACGATCAGGCGGAGTGGCAAAGGCGTGGCATCACCGGGATCGTAAGCGGCGTGAACCCGGACGCGAAAGAGATCACGGTGACTACGCGCGGGCGGGACAGCAAGACCGTTGTCATTGAAGCCTCGGCTGCCAGTTTCCGACGCTACGCTCCGGAGTCGGTTAATTTTTCGGATGCCAAGCCGAGTTCCTTCGCCGACGTGCAGACCGGCGATACGGTGCGCGCGCTGGGCAACAAGAACGAGGACGGCACACGGTACAAGGCTGAGGAGATCGTTGCCGGTGCTTTCCAGTCCATCGCGGCCACCGTTATCTCCGTGGACGCGGCCAGCGGCGAAGTCCGGGTAACCGACCTTCAGACCAAGAAACCCGTCACGGTGCTAACTAACAAAAATTCCCTGCTGCGCAAGATCGACGAAGCAACCGCGAGTATGTTGGCGCGGCGGCTGCGGCCCGATCTGGCAACGGTAGACGCGGGCGGCCGGGGCGGTTCTGGAGGGCGCGGCGGTTTTGGCGGCCGGCCGGGCGGCGATGGCGGTCAACCGGGCGGCGCCGGCGGCCGAGAGGGAGGCGGGCGTGGACTCGCGGGCGGTTTTCGCGGCGGCCCGGGCGGTCCGGGAGGCAACTTCGATCTCCAGCAGGTTCTGGAGCGCTCTCCCCAGTTGTCCTTGAGCGAACTGAAAAAGGGAGACGCGGTGATTGTCTCCAGCGCCAAGGTAGCGGAAGGCGCGCCCATCACGGCGTTCTCTTTCGTGGCCGGCGTGGAGCCATTCCTGGCCGCATCGCCCAAAGGCCAGGTCAACCTGGGGTCTTGGAATCTGGAGGCCGGTGGCGGCGGCGGACCCGAGCAGTAGGCCGGGTATTTTTTCATCTCGAAAAACGGAAGCTAAATGTTGAAACACAAACGATTGTTACTGCTCTTACTGATAGCTGTTCTGTCGCTCTATGGCCAGACGGGTACGGGCATTCTCCACGGCGTCATCACCGACGAATCCGGCGCGCTGGTTCCGGGCGCCAAGGTGACCGTCTCGAACCAGTCCGGTCCGGTAAAGACCGCGACCGCTGCCAGCGACGGCAGCTACTCCATCGCGGGCTTGGCTCCAGGCACCTATTCGGTCCAGGCCAGCTCTCCCGGCTTGGTGCAGTTTCAGCCGGCCACTGCCGACTTCAACGGCGGGCTGCGATCGGTGGAGCTGAATGTCCAGTTGCGGGTGTCGCTCGAAAAGCAGGAAGTGACCGTGCAGGAGAACTCGGGTCCCTCGGTGAGCGTGGATCCGGCCCAGAACGCGGGCGCGCTGATCCTCCGGGGCGCCGACTTGGATTCGCTGTCCGACGATCCCGACGATCTTCAGGCCGACCTGCAGGCGCTGGCCGGGCCCTCGGCCGGTCCCAATGGCGGCCAGATCTACATCGACGGTTTCACCGGCGGCACCCTGCCCGCCAAGGACTCCATTCGCGAGATCCGCATCAATCAGAATCCGTTCTCTCCGGAATTCGACCGGCTGGGTTTCGGCCGCATCGAGATCCTCACCAAGCCCGGCACCGATAAATTCCGCGGCAACGTCAACGCGAATTTCGGCGACGATATCTTCAATTCCCGCAATCCCTACGCCCAGGAGAAAGCTCCGTTTTCCCTGCGCGAGTTCGGCGGAACGCTCAGCGGCCCCATCAATAAGCGGGCGTCGTTCTTCCTGGATGTCTTCGATCGCGAAATCCACAACGGAAACATCATCAATGCGGTGACGCTCGACCCTGCCACGCTTGCCATTACGCCGTTCAACTCCGTATTTGAAGCGCCGCAGAACCGCTTTCGCATCAGCCCGCGCATCGACTATCAGCTCAGCCAGAACAACACGCTGACCCTGCGGTATGGCTACACGCGCAACCATGTCGAGGACCAGGGCATCGGAAATACCAGCCTGCTTTCGCGCGGCTATCAGAGCCAGAACACGGATCACACCGTGCAGGCCACCGAGACCGCGGTGCTGAGCAGCAAGGTCATCAACGAGACGCGCTTCCAGTTGTACCGCCAGTTCAGCGACCAGCTCGCCAACACGCTGGCGCCGGGTCTGAGCGTTTCGGGATCATTTAACGGCGGTGGCTCGCAGATCGGGCACTCCACCAACGCCGACACTCGTTACGAGCTGCAGAACTACACCACCGTCGCCACCGGAGCGCATGCCTGGAAATTCGGCGTGCGGGTGCGCGCGGTCACCATCGACAGCCTTTCGCCCAGCAACTTCGGCGGTAGCTTTGCCTTCGCCGGCGGCTATGCCCCCATCCTGGATTCGGTTACGAATTTACCCGTGGTTGCGGGCGTGATCTGCAATCCGTCGACTCCCAATCCGGGCTGCGACAACATCACTTCCATCCAGCGCTACCAGCGCACGCTGCTTTTCCAGCAGATGGGCCTGAACCCGGCCACCATTCAGCAATACGGCGGAGGAGCCACGCAGTTCAGCATCGCCGCCGGGAATCCCGTGGCGGGCGTGACGCAGGTGGATATCGGCGCTTTTGTGGGCGACGACTGGCGCGTCCGGCCGAACCTGACGTTGAGTCTCGGGTTGCGCTATGAAACCCAGACCAATATTCATGACTGGCATGACTGGGCGCCCCGCATCGGCATCGCCTGGGCGCCTGGCCAGAGCAAGAACAACCCGCGCCCCAAGACCGTGATCCGGGCCGGCTTCGGCATGTTCTATGACCGCTTCGGAGAGAACAATGTTCTGACGGCCGAGCGTTACAACGGCATCAACCAGCAACAATACACCGTTCTGAATCCTACGTTTTTCCCCAATATTCCGAGCATCTCCGAGATCGCTCAGCTCGGCAAAGCCGCCACGCAATCCATTCGCGATATCGATTCCAATCTTCGCGCCCCCTATATACTTCAGGAGGCTCTGACCATCGAGAGACAGTTGCCCAAGAACTCGACCGTGTCGGTGTCGTACATGAACTCCCACGGCGCGCACGAGTTTCGCTCGCAGGATATCAACGCGCCGGTGCCCGGCAGCTACACCGGCACGGGGACCGGTGTTTTCCCCTACGGCGGCGCCGGGCCGATCCTGCTGATGGAGTCGAGCGGGATCTACAACCAGTGGCAGTTGGTCACCAACGCGCGCGCGCAGATCAACAGCAAGATCTCGCTGAATGGCTTCTATGCGTATGGCCGCGCTTTCGCCGACTCAGATGGCGTCGGCACGCTCCCCGCGAATCCTTACAGCACGGTAGGCGAATACGGTCCGTCGTCGCAGGACGTGCGCCATCGCGGGCTGATCGCCGGGTCGATCGCCACCAAGTGGGACATCCGGCTGTCGCCGTTCATCCAGATGAACTCGGGCGCGCCGTTCAATATACTCACCGGAACCGATCCCTACGGCACGACGCTGCTGAGCACGGCGCGTCCCGGAATCGCGACGGATCCGAGCATTCCGGGCGTGGTCAAGACCGCATATGGCCTGCTCGATCCCAACCCCAAGCCGGGTGAACAGCTTCTGCCGCGCAACTTCGGACGCAGCCCGGGCAGCTTCATGGTGAACCTTCGGTTAGCGAGGACCTTTGGTTTTGGCGCGGCGCGCGAGCGGTCGGCCAATCGAGGAGGCGGTGGCGGTGGCGACAGGGGCGGTCCTGGCGGTGGTGGACCTCGTGGTCCCGGCGGACCCGGCGGTGGCGGTGGTCCGCGCGGAGGCGGTGGATTCGGCGGCCCTGGCGGCCCAGGCGGCTTTGGCGGAGGCCCCGGAGGTTTCGGTGGCGGCGGCACCAACCGTCGCTACAACCTGACGCTCTCGGTTCAGGCACGCAACCTTTTGAATCACGTCAACCCCGGCCCGATCAACAGCATCATAACGTCTCCGTTGTTCGGCACCTCCAACTCGCTGGCCGGCGGCTTCGGAGCTTTTTCCGACAACGGCAACAACCGGCGCTTCGAATTCCAGGCGCGCTTCTCGTTCTAAGCTGCTAACTCCAGAGCCGGAACGGAGATGCTTGGCGTTCCGGCCTAGTCTTCCAGCTTGCGCAAGGCGCCGCGGAGCCGTGGTGGTCGCCATCACAGGCGGCCGAGCGTGCAGTTGGTATTGCGTCGAGAAGTCGGTTCTCCCATTGAGTATCAGCCAGAACCTTCGGGTCAGCTCCCGTCACCCGGGCCGCTATAAGGTGCGCGGAGGCGAGGTGCCCGGGAACAATCTCCCCTCCCTGGCGCCCCTCAACTGCTGAGAATATTCTATTCTCCCGCCACTTCATAGTTTCCGTGGCTGAGGCCTCGCGCAGGCAGCGGACCTGCCAGGCCGGAGCTGCAGGAAAGGATTCGGCCAACATGTCCTTGCCTTTTTCCAGACTGATCCAATGGGATCCGGTCTACAGCGTGCATGTCCCTTCCATTGATGGTCAGCATCGAGTGCTGGTTTCCAAGATTCGAGAATTGCAAGAAGCGATGCTCGAAGGCAGAGGTGGCGAGGTTGTCCGTCCGCTGTTCGCTGCCCTGAACAAATACACGAAATATCATTTCGAGTATGAAGAACAACTCCTGAAAAAGCACGGATACGCGGAACTGGAAGCCCATCATCAGCAGCACGCCTCTCTGATTGCCCAACTTCATGAGCTCGAGTCCAAGTATGCCGGCGGGCAGCTCAGCGCCGGTGCGCCGGTCCTCCAATTCCTTCGGACTTGGCTGTTGGATCACATCGGCGAACACGACAAGCAGTACTCTACGTTCTTGAGAGCACAGGGCGTTCTCTAGCCGGCCCCGCACCCTGGTCGCGATACGCGATCCGGATTCCGTCAAACGAAGTGTCGGGAAGATCCGATTCGGGGGACTCCCGGGAGCGATTGGCTTTCCAAGAAAAAAGCGGGTGGAGAACCAACTCCACCCGCTTCACGCGAAAGCAGCTAAATGTTTAGAACCGGAACAGCAGCGCGATGCGCAGCAGGCGCGGATTGGTTACCGTGAGCACGTTTCCACCCAAGCCGCAGTTGGTCGGCGAACCAGACCCGCAAGCCGACTTCGGCAGCAAGGCCGCAGCGTCGCCGGTGAGGGACGTCGATTCGCTCACGGCAGCATTGTTATTCAGTATGTTGAAGAGCTGCATTTCCGGTTCGATCACGTACTTTTCTTTGAACTTGAAGCTCTTCTTGATACTGACGTCCAATTGATTGAGGCGCGGGCTAACGACGCTCCCGGGCGAAACTAACTGGATGGTGTCCGAGGCTTGGCCCAGAACTGTTCCGGTGGGGAAAACTCTGGCTCCGGGCGTACAACCGACGCAATTCTTGGGATAAACGGTATTGGCGTTGATCGTCCAAGTGCGATTGAGGTAGCCGTCGTCGGCGACCCCGGCCGTGCTCCCCAAAGGCGAGAAGCTGCCTTGATAGCGGTTGCTATAGAAAGACACGGAGCCCATGATTCCCCAGTGAATGGGGAGGCCGCCCTGTATCTTGAATTCATTCTGCCAGGCTGGACCGGGCACCGCGCCCAAACCAGCGATATTGATTCCGCCCGGGCCGATGAGGTTGGACGAACCAAACATGTCGCAGTAACGCAGCAAGTTGGGATCGTTAAATCGATTGCCCACCAGACTGGTGGCGCTGCCGGCGCTGGCCCCGCAACTGCGGTCCAAGTCGCGATCGATGGTCCAACCGAAGAGCGCGAAAGTTCCGCGCGGCAGGCGCGCGGTGACTTGCGCTTCGTAGCCGCTGTAAACGTTTCTCACCAGGCTTTGAGGTGCATTGGTCTGAAGCAACGCGGGAGCCCGGGCTGCCGCCGTGGCGCTCAGGCCATAAACGGGCAGTGGACTTCCGTCCAACGGGTTGGTGATATTGAACAATGTCCAGTCACTCAGAGTCTGTGCGTAGTTCACAACCAGCGTTTGCTGATATTGGGAACGGCGATACCAGTTGAAATTAAAGGTCACGCCCTTGGCAACTTCCTGCTGGATTCCGGCGTTGTATTGCAGGTTGTAGTCGCGATGCCAGTTGGGGTCCAGACCCACGCCGGTGCTGTTGGCCACGGTTCCGAATCCAGCCGGGCCGGCGCCCAGCGTACCGGCGCCCACGCCAGGAAGAGCTCCGGCGCCGTTGAAGCCGCCGGTGGGGAAGCAACCTGGATTCGGGGCCGGCAGGCCGTTGAAGGTAACCGGGGCGCACTGCGGAAGGTTGGCGCCAACCGCGGTCCAGGGGACCGCTACGCCGGATGCCGTGAACGGGTTGAAGTTGTTGGTGAAGCCCGTGGCATACGGCGTATTGAACTTTCCAAAGCCGGCTTTCACGGCCAGCTTATGGTTGCCGAAGACGTCATAGACGATGCCAACTCGAGGGTCCCAGTCCTTCCAGCAGCCCATACCCTTCACGGTGTCGCAATTGACGCTGGGAGACGTGCGGGCAGGCGCGAATCGGCCGGCCGGCGCGCTAATGGCCTGGATGTCGGACGACAGATACTCAAACCGGATTCCGTAGGTGAGCGCGATGCGCTTGAATTTCCAAGTGTCAGTGGCGAAGATCCCGATATCCTGATCCAGGTTGGGAAATTGGTAGAAGGGCGTGTTGAGGGCCACGAAACTGTTCGGAACGCCGTTCACGAACTGCATGTAACCGTCGCCATTCTCGTTGACGCTGACGTGGTACGGTCCGAAGCTGTCCTGGATTCCGACGCGGATGGTGTGGGAACCCGTGACGTACGTGGCGGCTCCCATAAACAAATTCCGAGTGGTTTGAAAGTGCTGGTTGCTGCGCGGGGCGAAGAAGCGCAGTAGGGTGCCCAGATCCCTGGCAGTGGTGTGCGCATACCAGCCGGCCGTACCGGGGACTTCGTCGAGGCCAGGCTGATACAAGTCGTTGTAATCCAGATGGCTCAGGGTGACGCCGATTTCGGTGATCAACCTCGGGGTGAGCGTTCCGGTCCACTTGCCTTGGACGATGTAGTACATGGGCCAGCGGTTGCGCAGGGTGGAAGTGGTGGCTGGATCCGAGGGAAGAAAGCCCTCTTGACCGCCATCCAGGATCTCGTGGTTTTTGTACTTCCAGTTCCGAGTTTCAAAGATGCTGAACTTGTTCTTGGTATTCATCTGGTAAGTGAAGCGCGCGGAGCCGGCATAGATGCCCCCGTCCTGAATGCCAGGCGAGCCGTCGGGATACTTGGAAGCTCCAGCCTGGGTCCAGGTGACCTGGTCTCGACCGGTTATCAGGAACCACAGCTTGTCTTTCTTGATCGCGCCACCGAAAGAACCGTCGAAGTCTTCGATTTTGACAGTGGAGCTCTGACCCGATGTCGGAGTGCAGCTCGCGGCCGACCCGGGGGGGCAGTTGCGGAGACCGATGGTTTTGTCGAGATTGCTGGCCTGCCACCAGCCGGTGCCGCCGCTGCCGCCGGCGAAAAACTCGAGATGATAGGCGTTGCCACCCTCCTTCGGAATGAGGTTGGTGAACATGCCGCCTCCGGAGACCTCAGCGGTGTTGTTATTTCCGGTATAGGTGGTCTCTTGAATGGCCTCATTGTCGATGTATTGCTGAATCGCGTTGTCGAGGTAAGTGGTGTTGACCATCATGCCGTCGAGCGTGTAGGTATCGTGCGTCGGACCGTTCCCGTGGACCGAGATGTAGTTCTGTTCGATCTGCTGGGATCCGCCAATATCCGGCAAGTTCAAATGCGCGCCAGGAATGTAGGAGGCGATCGACTGCATATAGCGGCCGGTGGGGAGCGCGTCCATTTCGGTTCTAGTCAGGGTCTGGGGATGCGAAGCATTTTCGACGTCGACGGTCGCGACGCGAGCTTCGACGTTCACGGTTTCGCCAACCGAGCCGACCTTCAATTCGGCGTCCACCGGCACGGCGACGTTGGCCGGCACCACGATGGTTTGCTTGACGGTATTGAAGCCCGACATGGTGACGGTTACGACATAAGTTCCCGGACGGAGGTCGACGATGGCATATCGTCCTTCGGCGTTGGTCGTGACAGTGCGTTCACCCTCAATCAGGACGTCGCTGGCGGCCTGCACCGTGGCGTTGGCCACGACGGCGCCGGACGCGTCTTTCACGACGCCGGCAATCGAACTTTGGGCTAATGCCAACGAAGGCAACAACAACAGGATCACCAGTGCGACAAAGCTGTAGCTAGCAAACTTGGCTCTAGTCATTTGAATGTCATCTCCTCAAGCTAGACTGTAAATTCACCCAACCCCTAAACCACCGCCGCCGTACACTGGCAGCTAGTGTATTGGGGGCAATTTTATATTCTTTTGTCATACTTGTCAATGCGAAACTTAGCGTCTGGTACTGTGACTGTTTCGCTCGAAGAAACGGTGCTCCAAGCCCGCGAGGAGCGCTTTCCCGGGCCCGCCAGGGTAGAATTGACGCATGCAGAGAGGCCGCCGATGGGTCGGAACTGCCACTGGGCTAGTGGGTTTGGCGGCTTTGGCCGGCCTGCTCTTATGCGACCAAAGACTCCAGGTTGTGCGGGCGCAGGCCCGTCCACCTGCTAACGGTTATATCGATTCAGCGGCCTGCGCGGCCTGCCATCCCAGCGTCTGGGAATCCTACCGCCGCACCGGCATGGGGCGCTCCTTCTACCGCCCGAAGCCGGACAACACGGTGGAAGACTACAGCCGGAAGAACACCTACTTCCACCTGGCGTCGGATGCGTATTTCACGATGATCGAGCGCGACGGGCGCTACTTGCAGCGCGAATATCAGCTTGGATTCGATGGCCAGCAGACGAATATTGTGGAGCAGCAGATCGATTTCGTCGTTGGTTCGGGAAATCATTCGCGAACTTACCTGCATCGAACCAGCCGCAACACGCTGGTGGAGCTGCCGCTGGCCTGGTACGCGGAAAAGGGCGGGTACTGGGCCATGAATCCGGGATACGATCGCCCCGACCACCGTGGATTTGGGCGGCTGATCGGCTACGAGTGCATGTTCTGCCATAACGGGTACGCGGACCTCCCGCCCGGGAACCCCGATCCGGATGCGCAGCCGGTGTTTTCCAAGATCCCGGAAGGAATCGATTGCCAGAGGTGCCACGGCCCGGGGGAAAAGCATGTGCGTTTAGCACGCGACCGCGCCGCGCGCCGGGAAGATATTCGAGCCGCGATCGTGAATCCGGCGCGGCTTACACCGGAAAGACGGATGGAGGTGTGCATGCAGTGCCACCTGGAAACCACCAGCTTTTCGTTGCCGCATGCGCTGGTGCGATATGAGCGGGGGCCATTCTCGTACCGGCCGGGCGAGCCGCTCGGGGAATTCATGCTGCACTTCGACCAGGCTCCCGGCCAGGGAGAAGACGACAAGTTCGAGATCGCGGGCGCGGCTTACCGGCTGCGGCGATCGGCGTGCTTCCGGAAAAGCAACCGGGCGCTCGAATGTACAACCTGTCATGATCCGCATGCTACGCTGCTTCCGGCCGACGCTGCCCGGCATTACACGGCGGTTTGCCGCCAATGTCACGGGGTCGCGCTCAACCGGCTGGTCGCCTCCGGCCAGCATTCCCGCTCCAGCGACTGCGTGGGCTGCCACATGCCCAAGCGCCGCACCGACGACGTGGTGCATGTCGTCATGACGGACCACTACATCCAGCGGCGGAAACCGGCGCGGGATCTGCTGGCGGAGATGGCCGAGCGTCAACCGGCCGAGGGATCCGGCTACCGCGGCGAGGTGGTGTTGTACTATCCGGCGTCGCCGCCGAAGCCCGAAGACGAGCTGTATCTGGCCATCGCGCAGGTTCGCGACGGCAGCAACCTGGGCGCCGGAATCGCGCGGCTGTCCGCGGCCATCGAGAGGTATCATCCCGAGCGGGCCGAGTATTCCTTGCAATTGGCCGATGCCTTGCGCAGCAGCGGCAAATTCGAGCAGGCTGTTCCGCTGTATGAGGAGTCGCTGCGGCGCAGGCCCGACTCGCTGGCAAACGTAGAGAAACTGGCTCTGTGTTTCCTGACGCTACATCAGCAGACCCGCGCCGTCGAGATCCTGCGGAGCGGATTGGATCGCGCCCCGGGCGACGCCGGCGGCTGGCACATGCTGGGCTTCGCGGATGTCGAGGCCGGCAAAACGGCGGACGGCCTGGCGGCGTTCCAGAAGGCCATCGAGCTGGATCCTGAGATGCCGGAGGCCTACAACAGTCTCGGCAGCCTGTGGTTCCACATGGGAGACATGGCCAAGGCCGAGCCGGCGCTGCGGAACGCCATCCGCCTGGAACCAAACTATGCCGAGGCCCACGACAATCTCGGCAACGTTCTCTCCGCCACGGGACATTTTGACGAGGCGCGCTATCACTTCGAGGCGGCGCTCCGCTACCGGACCAATTATTCATCCGCGCGATACAACTATGCGGTAGCGTTGGCGCGGGCGGGCCGCTTGAACGAAGCGCAGGCTCAGATTGAAGCCGGGTTGCGCGGCGATTCGGGATGGTCCGACGGCCACGAGTTCCTGGGAACGCTGCTGGCGGCGCAGGGGCAGCTTCGGCCGGCCATGGAACACTATCGCGAGGCGCTCCGCATCCGGCCGGACTTCAGCCGCGCGCAGCTTCACCTGGGCGAGGCGCTGGCCGATTCCGGCGATGCGGCGGGCGGTTTGCCCTATCTTCAAAAAGCCGCGGCGAGCTCGGACCCGGCGATTCGCCAGGAAGCGCGGGGTGTCATCGAGAAGCTGCAGAAGCGCCGCTGACCAATGCGGACCGCGGCCGGCGCGTAGACGATGGATCATCTAGCGCAACTTCGGATCGGGCTTCAAACCCGACGTTGGCGAAGTCCATACAACCAGGCGGCGTCCCCACCCTGTTACACTGAATCGAAACCATGCCGATTAGCAAGGATCTGCTGGACATTCTGGTCTGTCCGCTGTGCAAGGCGGACCTGGAGTTGAAGCCCGATCAGAGCGGTCTGAAATGCGTGCAGTGCAAGCGCGTATATCCAATCCGCGATGACATCCCCGTGATGCTCATCGACGAAGCCAAGATCGAAGAATAAGCGGATCATGACCCGCCTGCTGCGCTTCGTTCGTCCCTATTCGGCGCCGCTGCTGCTGTCGGTGCTGCTCATGGCGGCGGTCGGAGCGGCGCAGGGATTCATGGCGGTGCTGATCGGTCCGGTGTTCGACCGAGTGCTCAAGCCCGATTCAGCCGATTCGCCGGTGGCGCTGTTCACCATTCCCGGTTTCCACCACACCGTCAATCTGGGGGACCTGCTGCCGTCGGCGATTCACAACATCTGGACCATGGTGGCAATCGCGATCCTGGCCACTTTCAGCGTCAAGGGCCTGTGCGACTACTTCGGCAACTACTTCGTCAACTTTGTGGGCTTCTCGGCGGTCACCGACCTGCGGCAGAGGGTCTTCGACCGCGTGCTCCGGCAGGATGCGCACTTCTTCGAAGCCAATTCCACCGGGCGCGTGATGTCGTCGATCATGAACGACCTGGAAAAAATCCAGGTGGCCACCTCGCACATGCTGGCCGACTGGCTGCGGCAGTCCTTCTCGGTGATTTTCCTGCTGTGCGTGGTCATCCAGAAGGACTGGAGACTGGCGGTGGCCAGCCTCACCCTGTTGCCCTTCGTGCTGGTTCCGACGCTGCGCATCGGACGGCGAATCCGGCGCACCACGCGGCGCGCGCAGGACGAGGCCGCGGAGCTGAATCAGATCCTGCAGGAAACCATCAGCGGGCACCAGGTGGTGAAATCATTCGGCGCCGAGGACATCGAGTCGAATCGGTTCCGCCTGGCCGCCAGCCGCCTCAAGTCCAGCAATCTGCGCTACGTCGCGCAGCAGGCGCTGTCCAGCCCGCTGATCGAATTTTTCGGCGCCATCACCATCGTCGGGTTGCTCAGCTACGCGCGCCTGCAGATCAAGAGCGGTGCGCTGACGGCCGGAGAATTCACCAGCTTCGTGATCGCGCTGCTCATGTTGTACGAGCCCGTCAAGCGGCTCACCGGCATTCACAACATCTTCCAGCAGGCCGCGGGGGCGTCGCAGAAGGTCTTCGAGTATCTGGATCGCGATCAGCAGATTTCTGAAAAACCTGGCGCGCAGAAGCTTTCCAGATTCCAGCAATCCGTTGTTCTGGACAACGTCGGGTTTTGTTATTCCAGCGCGCCCGACGCATTCTCGCTGGAGGGGATTCAGCTGGAAGTGAACGCCGGCGAGGTGGTGGCCCTGGTGGGGCCGAGCGGCGCCGGCAAGACCACGCTGGCCAACCTGGTGCCCCGATTCTATGACGTCACCGGCGGCGCGGTGCGAATCGACGGCAAGGATGTGCGCGATCTGCAACTGGGGTCGCTGCGCTCCAAGGTGGGCATGGTGGCGCAGGAAACGTTCCTGTTCAACGACACCGTGACCAACAACATTCGCTACGGCAAGCCAGAGGCCCGGGACGAGGAAGTGCGTGAAGCGGCGCGCAACGCGCTGGCCGAAGAATTCATCGAGCGCATGCCGCAGGGTTACGACACGGTGATCGGCGAGCGCGGGGCCAAGCTCAGCGGCGGCCAGCGGCAGCGTCTGGCTATCGCGCGGGCGTTGCTGAAGAACGCTCCCATCCTGATTCTGGACGAGGCCACTTCGCACCTGGACACGGAGTCGGAAGTGCTGGTGCAGCGCGCGCTCCAGACGCTCATGAGCAATCGCACCGTCATCGTGATTGCCCACCGGTTGTCCACCATCCGGCGCGCCGACAAGATCGTGGTGATGGATCGCGGACGCATCTCCGAGATCGGGACGCATGAAGAACTGGTGAACCACGGCGGCATTTACCAGCGGCTGCACGAGCTGCAATTCCTGGAAGCAGATCCGCTGCTGAACTCATGAGCGCGCCGATCCGCAGCATGACCGGCTTCGCCCGGGTCCACAAGTCGATGGAAAAGACCGAGATCACGGTCATCCTGAAAAGCGTGAACCATCGCGGCCTGGATCTGCACTTTCATCTGGGAGCGGACCTGGATCCGGTGGAGGCGGCCATGCGCGGCGCGATCAAGCGCGCGGTGCTGCGAGGGCACGTCGACATCCGCTGCTCGCTGGTCCAGACCGGCGACGGGGCGTCGGGAGGCTTGAACTTTCCACTGTTCCGCGCTTATCTGGAAGCTTTTCGCCAGGCGGCCGCCGAAGAAGGTGTCAACGCCCAGCCGGACTTGAACCAGGCCTTGCAGTATCCCGGCATGTTTGGCGGCGCGGCCGAGCAGGAACCCGATCCTGAGATCGAAGGCCAAGTCCTGGCGGTGCTCGAGCAGGCGCTGGAGACTTTGAATCGATTCCGGACGCGCGAGGGCGCCGAGCTGGCCGCCTCCATTCGCGAGCAGAACCGCGCCATTCAGAAAGGCGCCGACGAGATGCAGCAGATCCGCTCGGAAGCGCTGCCGGCGTTCCAGAAGCGCCTGCAGGAGAGGCTTCGCGATTTGCTCGGCAACTCAGTTGTGGATCCTCAGCGGCTCGCGCAGGAAGCCGCGCTGCTGGCCGACCGCAGCGACATCGGCGAGGAAATCGACCGCCTCAAGATCCACTCCCGGCAGGTCGACGAGATCCTGGATGCGGGCGGGGAAGTGGGCAAAAAACTCGATTTTCTGTTGCAGGAGATGAACCGCGAATCCAACACGATTTTGTCGAAGACCGGCGGCATCGGCGACCTGGGCCTGCGCCTCACCGACCTGGCATTGGCTTCCAAGGCCGCCATCGAAAAGATCCGCGAACAGGCGTTGAACCTGGAATGATCTCGGTCTTCATCATCTCGGCGCCTTCCGGGTCCGGCAAGTCCACGCTGGTCCACCGGCTGCTGGCCACGGTTCCGGGGCTCACGTTTTCGATTTCCTACACCACGCGTCCGCCGCGGCCGGGGGAAACCGATGGCGTGGACTACAACTTCATCACCCGCCCGGACTTTGAGGTGCGCCTGGAGCGCGGCGAGTTCCTGGAGCACGCCGAAGTTTTCGGCAACTACTACGGGACCAACCGGGAAACGTTCGAAAGGGCCGTCCAGCAGAGCCACGACCTGGTACTCGACATCGACGTCCAGGGTGCGAGACAATTGAAAGTAGCGATCCCGGAGGCCATCAGTATCTTTGTGCTTCCGCCGTCCCGGGAGGTTCTGGAGCAACGGCTCCGCGCCCGGTCTCAAGACAGCGAGGAAGTGATTCGCCGCCGCCTGCGAGGCGCAGCCGACGAGGTTCGGAATTATACGCAGTACGATTATGTTCTGATTAACCGGGAAATCGAGGAGTCATCCGCGCGGCTGGCGTCCATTGTCAGGGCCGAGCGGCTGAGGAAGGCGCGCATGGAAGAGGAAGTCCGGCCCATCCTCGAAAGTTTTAGCGATTCCCAGAATTAGAGATTGAGGTGCCGACAACGCATGGCTGAAAGACTGAAGAACAACGCGATGTACGCCATTCCCGACGACATCGAGCAAAGCACGTACCGGTTCATTATCGTGGCCGCCAAGCGCGCGCGGCAGTTGCAGAATGGCGCGCGTCCGTTTTTGCCCACGACATCCAAGAAGCCCACGGTGACGTCCATGGAGGAGGTTCGCCGCGGGCTGGTGAAATACTCGGACCTGTTGCGGGAACAGCCAGAGGAAGCCGTACCGCAAGAGTGACTCCCGCATGAACGCGATCCTGGGCGTGGGCGGCGGAATCGCCGCGTACAAATCCGCCGAGTTGGCCCGAGCCTTGATGGAGCGCGGGCTGCGCGTTCAAGTGGTTCTCACCCCGGCGGCCGAGCGGTTCATCACGCCGCTCACTTTCGCCGCGCTCACGGGCCGCAAAGTCATCACCGATCTGTTCGCCTCCGGCAGCGCCGAGGAGACGCTCTCGAGCGCCATCGAACACATCGCGGTAGCCCAGGACAACGACGTGCTGGTGGTCGCCCCGACCACCGCCGACCTCATGGCGCGCCTGGCGCGCGGGCACGCCAACGATTTTCTCTCCACCACCTATCTGGCCTTCACCGTACCGGTGGTGCTGGCGCCCGCGATGAACACCAACATGTGGATGCATCCGGCGACGCAGGAGAACCTGGCCATCCTCAGGAAGCGCGGCCACGTCATCATCGAACCGGAGGAAGGCATCCTGGCGTGCGGCATGACCGGTCCCGGCCGGCTGGCTGAGCCGGACCGCATCGCCGATATCGTCGCGAGTCTCGGCCTGAAGCTCCACGACCTGGAAGGCGAGACGGTGCTGGTCACCGCCGGTCCCACGCAAGAGCCGCTCGATCCGGTTCGCTACATCAGCAACCGTTCCAGCGGAAAAATGGGTTACGCGCTGGCTCAAGCAGCGGCGCAGCGCGGTGCGCGGGTAATTCTGGTGTCCGGCCCGGTGCAACTTCCGGCGCCGCATGGCGTGCTGTTCATTCCGGTCCACACCGCGGCGGAGATGCGCAACGCGGTGATGGAACACCTGGGCGAGACGAGCATTATTCTGAAGGCGGCCGCGGTGGCCGACTACCACGTGTCGCGCGTCCCGCAGCACAAGATCAAGAAGACGGCCATGCGCATGTCGCTGGAGCTCGACCCGACCCCCGACATCCTGGCCGAATTGGGCCAGAAGAAGGGCGACCGCCTGCTGGTCGGATTCGCCGCCGAGACCGAAAACCTGGTTGCCGGCGCTCGCCAGAAGCTCGAGTCCAAGAATTGCGACATGGTGGTTGCCAACCTGGTGAATCAGGACGGCACCGGCTTTGAATCCGATCAAAACGAAGTGGTGCTGGTGCTGCGCACCGGTGAAGCCATTCCGCTCGCTCGCGCACCCAAGCGTGAGATCGCAGACCGCATCTTCGACCAGGCGCTGAAGCTGCGGCTGGCCCTGCACGCCGCCCAATGACCCGCGACGAAGTCCGCCGCTATCTGGAGTTTTACCAGGACCTGGGAGTCAAGACAGTGTTCCGGCGCGAAGCCGTCAGCGCGCCGCCCGTTGCCGCTGAGACCCCAGCCGTCACTGTGGCCCCCGCGCCAGTGGTGCCGGCGCTCGAACCGGCGCACGACAATCTGCTCAAGATCCTGGAAGACATCGGCGACTGCAAGCGCTGCCGCTTGCACGAAGGCCGCAACAAGCTGGTCTTCGGCGTGGGTAACGAAAACGCCAAGCTGGTGTTCGTAGGCGAAGGGCCCGGGGCGGACGAAGACGCGCAGGGCATCCCGTTCGTCGGCCGAGCCGGACAACTGCTCACGCAGATGATCGAAGGAACCGCGCGCAAGGAGGGCATTCCACTCACGCGTGCGGACGTCTACATTTGCAACGTGGTGAAGTGCCGCCCGCCGGAGAATCGGACGCCGCAGCCGGACGAGATGGAAATCTGCGGCCAGTTCCTGTATCGCCAGCTTCTCGCGATTCGCCCCAAAGCGATTTGCGCGCTGGGTTCCACGGCGGCCAAAGCGGTGCTCGGGACCAAGGAGGGCGTCACGCGGCTGCGCGGAAAATGGCAGCAGTGGCGCGACATCCCCGTGATGGTGACGTATCATCCCTCCTATCTGCTGCGGCCGTACAACCAGAACGCCAAGAAGGAAGCCTGGGAGGATCTCAAGAAGGTCCTGCACTATGTCTACGACTGACCGTGGCCTCTTCATCACGCTGGAGGGACCCGACGGCAGCGGCAAGAGCACCCAGGCCAAACTGCTGGCCGAGCGCCTGCGTCGCGAAGGCCGCCAGGTGCTCGAAACCGCCGAACCCGGCGGCACCCGCATTGGCCAGCAGATCCGCGGCATCCTGCTCAATTCCGCGAATCAGGAACTCCGCCCCACCACCGAGCTGCTGCTGATGTTCGCCGCGCGCGCGCAAAACGTCGAGCAGTGGATTCTGCCCGCGCTCGAGCAAGGCCAGATCGTGGTCTGCGATCGCTTCACAGATTCTTCGATCGCCTATCAAGGCGCGGGCCGAGGGCTGGGAACCGACACAGTGCTGGCCATCGACCGGATCGCATGCCGGGGCCTGGCTCCCGATCTGACGTTGTGCATCGACATCGACACCGAAACCGGCCTGGCGCGTGCGCACTCGCGCAACCGCAGCAACACTGAGAAAAGCGAGTCGCGCCTGGACGAGCAGTCGGTCGAATTTCATCAGAAGGCCCGCGCCGCCTATCACGAACTTGCCCGGCTTGAGCCGAGGCGCTTTCGATTGATCGACGGCAGCGGCACGCCTGAAGCCGTGGCGGAGAAGGTGTGGAGCGAAGTGGCGCCGGTTGTTTTTGCGCGCCCATTTCAGTAATGTACAAAGACATGGAACCACGCCGAATCCGTTGGGCTATTCTTGCCGCAGCCTTGGCCTGCGCCGTGTCCGCGCAAGCCCGCATCACACGCATTGTCATCGAGCATCGCGACTCGCCTGCTTATCAGGGCCGTTCTTTCGGCCAAGTTGGCACGTACGAAAGGCTGACCGGCCACATCTACGGCGAGCTGGATCCCAAAGATCCGCTCAACGCGATCGTGACGGATCTCGGACTCGCGCCGCGCAACCAGCGTGGAATGGTGGAATACTCCGCCACCTTCTCGCTCGCCAAGCCGCTCGATCTCGCGAAGGCCAGCCGCGTCCTGATCTATGAAGTGCCGAATCGCGGCCGATCCGCGCTGGCCGGAGGATCGACCAATGCCGGCGCGATGGCGGACCTGTTCAACGGCGGTCACGTGCTGCTGTCGAGCGGCTGGCAAGGCGACATCCCGCCGACGCCCGGCATGGAGACGCTGGTGGTGCCGGTGGCTAAGAATTCCGACGGCTCCAGCATCACCGGTCCGATCCTGGTGCGATTTGTCGACATGCCCTCCGGCGCCGCCACGCTGCCGATCACCGGCGGCCTGGGCGCGGGCGTGCCCCAATCACAACCGGCCAGCCTCGACACGTCCAAAGCCATGCTCACCCGGCGCTCTGGCGAGGGCCGCGAGGTAATTCCCATCCGGTCGAGCGACTGGGCCTTCGCCGATTGCAGCAAGACGCCGTTTCCCGGTGAAGCGGACCCGCACAAAGTCTGCGTGAAGGGCGGATTCGATCCGGCTTTCCTCTACGAGCTGGTCTACACCGCCAAAGATCCGCTGGTGCTGGGAATCGGCTACGCCGCCACGCGCGACATCAATTCGTTCTTCCGCTACGCGACCGCCGACGAGACTGGAACCGCCAACCCGCTGGCCGGCAGGATCGGCTTCGCCGTCGGCCGCGGAACTTCGCAGTCCGGAAATTATCTACGCAGCTTTATCCATCTGGGCTTCAATCAGGACGAGGCGAAGCGCATCGTTTTTGACGGCCTGAATCCCAACATCGCCGCGCGCCAAAACCCGATGAATTTCCGCTTTGCCGTGCCTGGCGGAGCCGCGGACCTCTATCAACCCGGCAGCGACGGCATTGTCTGGTGGAGCGATTACGCCGATGAGGCTCGTCATCAGCCGGCCGGCGGTCTGCTGGATCGCTGCAATGCGACCAAAACCTGCCCGAAGATTTTCGAGACTTTCGGCTCGTCCGAATTTTGGGGCCTGCGTGCGTCGCCCGACCTGGTGGGCACCAAAGCCGACCGCGATATCCCGCTGCCCGCCAACGTGCGCCGTTATTACTTCCCAGGAGTCACGCACGGCGGCGGCCGCGGCGGTTTTTCCATCGCCAGGCCCAACGCGCCGGCGCGCTGCGAATTGCCGGACAACCCGAATCCGTCCTCCGACACGATGCGCGCCTTGACCGAGGCATTGGTCGACTGGGTGGTCAAGGGCTCCGCACCGCCTGCGAGCCAGTATCCGCGTCTCGAGCGCGGCGAACTCGTGCCGCCCACTCAGCAAGCTCTCGGCTCCCCAAGCATCCCCGGCGTGCCGCTCCCGGACGGCATCCTGAACCCGATGTACAACTACGATTTTGGTCACAAGTTCAACGTCCGCGATCTCAGCGGCGCCATCACCATCCAGCCGCCGGTGGTCAAGGATATTCTTCCTAGTCTGGTTCCGAAGGTGAATGCCGACGGCAACGAAACCGCGGGCGTCGCGAGCGTATTGCACCAGGCGCCGCTCGGCACCTACCTGGGCTGGAACGTGACCGCGGCTGGTTACTACAAAGGCACGGAGTGCGGCTTCACCGGCGGCTACGTTCCGTTCGCGAAGACCAAGGCCGAGCGCCTGGCAGCCGGAGATCCGCGGCCGTCGCTCGAAGAACGCTACGGGACTCACGAGAAGTACGTGGCGCTGGTGCGAGCGGCCGCCGAGCGACTGGTGAAGGATCGCTATCTGCTGAAGGCCGACGCCGACCGCCTGATCGCCGAAGCCGAATCCAGCAATGTACTTAAAGGCAACTAACTACTTCACCTCGGCCGAGCAGACATCATAAGCTCGTTTCACCGCCTGGCTCGCCGCCGCGAGCGAAAACTTCTCACCGTCGAAGCCGTAGTCGATCTGGAACGCGCGGAAAGGCACGGCCGGGCTGATGTCCTCGAATCCCGCCCCGCGCGCGCAGGCTTTCGATGAACGCGCACTGAGCGGACCTCTTCGGCAATTGGCCAGAATCCGCACGGTCAATTTACCCGCGGCGCCCGGTATGAACCTGACCTCCCGGATGGCCGACTGAACCACCACGCGGCGCGGTGCATCGCAAGCTCCGCCGGTATTGTCGAAAGCGGCCGCGAGGTCCACCTGGGATTCGGGAACGAATCCGAACGCGAGCCGCGCGCTCTGCCGATCGGCTGAGGAGGAATCCGCGAAGCACACCAGCCCGTCGCGCCCCATGCGGCCCGGCACCTTGCGGCACAGCCCGTCGGGAACTCCCGTGACGCGATTGACGAACCACCCGCTGGTGGAGTGCGTGAGCAGCGCCGATCCGCAGCCGTACAAAACCACCAGCAGATCGTCAGAGTCAGGTTTCAGGAAACGTCCGCGAATCACGGTTTCGATACTGGCATCCGCCTTCGCCCCGGCTGCCTTGGTCCCGGCCGGGCAAACATGGCAACCGCTTTCCTGTCCGATGTACTCGTGCCCGGGGCAGAGCAGTCCCAGAACCTCCCTGAGATCCGCCGAGGGGAGCGGCGCGGAATCCGGCGCAAACGGCGTCGCGTTCCATTGTCCCGCGCACGACGCGCAAGCAGCCAGAGAGATTACGAACCAACGAACCAAGGAACGCTCCTTCAGCCCAGCATCTTCAGCTCGTCGATGCGATCGACATCCAGGACCAGATCGCCTTTCTGGTCCACATGAAACGCGGGTTCGAACTTCGCGCCGAAGAGAATCTCGTCGTGCCGGTAAGAGTAGCGCGCATGCACCAATTGGCTGAAGGTGTCGTCGAATCCCTGGATCAGGATCAAAATCTCAGCCGCCTGCCGCGCCAGATCCTGCGCCGTCTTTCCATAGAGCGGGCTGGCCTCATCGATGGGATGCACGATGGTCCAGGTGAGCGGGAAAAAGTAGACTGTTCGGCGTTCCAGCGGGAGATCGAAGTAGTCGCGTTTGAGTATGCCGTCGGTCGTGTTGACTGTCATCAGTAAGATGCGCGCTTCCATGTCCATCAAGACGTTGCTGCGCGCGTTGGTAATGCGGAACTGCAGGCTGGAGCCGTCCTGGTAGGGCGAGATCAGCGCGTGGTCGCTGAACAGAATCCGAGCCGACGGTCTGGAGAAACGCCCATAGAGCAGCCCGGTCGCCAAGGCAAAAATCATCAGGCCGGCCGTGGCCTCCAGCGCCGACACCGCGTTGGCCCAGTTGCCGACCGGATAAATGTTGCCGTACCCGACCGTGGTGAGCGTGTGGACGCTGAAGAAAAAGGCGTTCAGGAACGCGTTCATTTCCGGTTCGTTCCCCCTGAGATGCTCGGCGCCGATCGCCAGATAGATCCCGGCGAAAAGCATGTTCACCGCCAGGAAAATCGACAGGACTACGGCCAGGAACCACGGCCAGGTGGTGTCGATCAGCTTGAGGTAGAGGTTCACGTCCCGCAGCCGCAGGCCTTTGCGGCGCACATTGAAAGAGCCGTCCCGGTTGATGGTCCGCCGCAGCTCGCCGCTGAACTGCGTTGTCAAGCCTGGATCGAAGGATTCCTGTTTCATAGGAATGAACTCAGCATAACCCAGCCGGTCGCGCGGTTGACTGCCGGCTCGGTGAAAGGTTCAATCTCGCCAGGGCATTGGTCTGGTGAGACCAATGCGGGCCGATTCGCGCCCCAGGTCCAAAGGAGATTCAGGATGAAGCTGTTCAGCGGTAGTGTGTTCGCGTTGGTTGCCATCGCGGCCAGCGTGGCGCTCATGATGTTGCAAAACGTTTTCGCGGAAACCCAGCGCGCCGGCGAGTATCGCATCTCGGGACCGTATACCCACGAAAATCTTTCAGTGTTCCTGTTTCATGGAACCAACCGATCGGCCAAGAACCTGTTAACCCTCGAAGAGGCCATTGCGCAGCACAAAGTGGTGGTCTATGAGACGCGCAACGTCAACGAACTGGCCATCGAGAACGTCTCGGATGAAGACGTATTCATCGAGTCGGGCGACATCGTCAAGGGCGGCGCGCAGGATCGCACGCTCAAGGACGATCTGATACTGCCCACCAAGTCGGGCCGCGTCAATATCAATTCTTTCTGCGTGGAACACGGCCGCTGGAGCGCTCGCGGAACCGAGCCGGTGTCCACATTTGGCTCGGCCACCGAGGCCCTGGCCACCAAGAAGCTGAAGATGGCCGTCAAGATGAAGGGCGATCAGCGCGAGGTGTGGGAGCAGGTGGCGGCCGCGCAAGCCAGCATGTCCAGCTCGCTTCGTTCGGACGTGCGCGCCGCGGCTTCTCCCACCAGTTACGCCATGACCATGCAGGCGCCGGCCGTGCAGAAGTCGATCGACGGCTATCTGCGCGAGCTGAAAGGCATCGTCGACGGCAACAGCGACGTGATCGGCTACGCGTTTGCAATCGACGGCCAGGTGAACAGCGCCGACGTGTACGTTTCGCATGAACTGTTCGCGAAGCTTTGGCCGAAGCTGCTCAGAGCCAGTGCTGTCGAGGCGGTATCAGAATACCAGTCCGGCAAGAAGTTCGAGCCGGCCAACGTGGCGGCCCTCAAGACAGCTCTCGCCGACGCCGATTCCGCCAAAGGCTTCGCCAGGCAACTGACCGACCGCACCAACGTGCTAGTGAAAGAAACGCCGCGCAATATACTGTTCGAAACCCGCGATCGCGCGCAAGGCGACGCGTGGATTCACCGCAATTACATGACGAAGTAGGACTCCGAATCCCTCACAAGGCAGCGAGTTCGTCGATGGTCACGCGCCGCTCAGTCAACTGGGCTCGTGACACGATCCAGGCGATGACCTTCTCTTCCAACCAACGGCTGCGCGTCTGCGCCGGCGTTTCAGTAGCGCGCTCTTGTTCCGTCATCGCCTGCCGGATCGTGTTGACTTCCTCGTCGGAGACTCGGACTCCCTGCCTTCGCGCTGTTTCAGCCACCACCACTCCCAGGCGGATCCGCCGTTCCGCGATGCGGCGGAACTCCGCCTCGAGCTCGCTGCGATTCTCGCTATCGAGTTCCAGTTGCGCCTGGGCGGCCTTCACGATAGAGCCGAACTCGCGCTCCACCAGAAATGACGCGATTGGGAACTCGTATATTTTTTCCAAGTGATCCAACACCTGCCGCTTCAGGTGGGAGTGAGCGGCCGCTTCCGCCTGGGGGGGCGACGTTTCCAGCACCAGCCGCTCCAGAGTCAGGCCGGAAAAGTCTGCCACGGGAAGATCCGGCAGCGAGGTTGCGGTGAATTTCAACACGAGCTCGCCCGCTTCGGCCCCGCTCACCAGGTCCACTGCGGAAAGCATTCCGCCTTCCGGCACAGCTCGCTGAGCGAACTCGCCCGCCAATCGTTTGACGACGTCTCCGCGAGCCCTGGCGCCGTAGCGCTGTTTTAGGACGTCGCCAGGGATCTTGCCCGGACGAAAACCCGGCAGCCGCACGCTCTGCCCGAGCGAAGCGAGTTGCTTGGCCACACGCTGGTCGACGTAAGAGGCTGCGATGCGAACGGAGTATTCACGGACCGCGCCTTGACGACCCGTCTCCTGGATTTGAACCGGCTCCTCGCCGGTCGCCAAAAGCGGCTCATGAGACGCGGGCGGCGGTGAATCAGAGTTCAGAAGCCAACCTCAAAAGATTATGGTAGCTTTTCGACACCAGAAGAGCCGCCTCCTCGTGCTCCCCCAGCGTCCGCAAAGCCAGATGCAAGTCGTAGAGAATGGCGCGAATTCTTTCATCGCGCACGGCACTCTGCACCCAGGTCACAGCCGCCAGTCGGACTCCGCTCCGCACGGGTCCCACGCGATGGATGTACTTCGCCGAATAGACCACCGCCTCGCCGGACGCCAGCTTGACTTCCTCGTCGCCGGACGGTAGTTGGAGAATCAGCTCTCCTCCCTCGTAGCTATCCGGCGGGCTCAAAAATAAGGTGATCGCCAAATCGGTGCGCATCGGTTCGGTGGCAGTGGGCATGATGCTGCCATCCACGTGGGCCCCGTACTCCATGCCCGGCTCATACCGATTGAACATGGGAGGCATGACTCGCTTGGGAAAAGCGAAGGCCTGAAAGGTTTGGTTGCGCCGCAGCGCGGACAGGACAAGCTGGTCGATTCCTGTCGCAGTGGTGGCGGCGCGGTCCAGTTGCAGGTTTTTCTTGACGCCGCGCGCTCCGCCGAGCGCAGTGGGCCGGCCATCGAGGAAAGGTTGCCGGCCTAACTCAGCCAGGATGCGGTCTACCTCGGAAGTCTCCAAAATCGAAAGGATTTGGTAGTCCATGTGGACCGCACCGGCACATTGACCCCGGCTGCGAATGAACTGAAGGCGCTACTGCTTCTGCCTGCGCCGCCACCAGTCCAGCCCGCCGGCCAGCAGCATGCCCACGCCGGCGAGAGGAGCAGTCGACGGTTCGGGAACGGCGGACTCCGTCGTCAGGGTCACCGTGTAGGGGCCGCCTTCTTGGGCGAATGTTCTCACCACCAAAATGCCGTCGGAGGGCACTGTGCCTCCGATGTCATTTTCCGGGTCGAAGCCAACGCTTCCGAAACTATTCGCACTGCTGTCAAGGACCTCTCCACCTACAACATTTCCGGCGTTTGGCGTGAAGAAGTTCACATTGAATCCAACCGAAGGAGTGAGGCCGCTGAACTGGAAGTAGTCATCCAAGTCGTTACTTCCCGGCGCGAACACCTCCCCGATTACTACATCGGTAAGGGCCGGGAGTGCGAACGCACCCGCGAAGGTATCGCTAAAGTCCGTCGACTCGGTGACCGTACTCGCGTGCGCCGCACCCACGCTGGCGGCAGTCAGACAAGTGGCAGTCAGTAAGTGCCGTACGAATTTCTTGACTCGATCGTTGTTCTTAACTTCGCCTTCTAGATGCCCCACGCTTGCCTCCCGCTGCTGAGTCTCCGGAGAACGCGGCCACCCGGAACGGATTCCCATCCTGCCGCACGGACCACTACAGTATACTCCCAGGAGCTTCTTTGGACAGGGCCTTGCGCAAGTTGATCGAGAGGAATTGTACTAGTACTCAAGCGCCGACGGCGGTCTGGCCGATGTGCGGCCGCCGGGCTTGGGACCGCGTGTTAGACTGGGAATTCCGCGTCAAGGAACTCCACATGAAAGCTCTAGTTACTGCAACGCTCTTTTCCGGACTCTTGTGCGCGCAGCCTCCGCAACCGGTCCAAGTGACGCCGGGGACGCCGGCTGTCAAAGCGCCGCCCCAGGCCACTCCTGCCACTCCGCCTGCGCCGGCGGCGATCGCGCCCACCACCATCGTGATGGAAGCGAACGGAAAGAAGTACACGGCCGCGGAAGTCGACCACTTGATCGCGCTCCTGCCTCCGCAATATCAGCAGCCCGCTCGCTCCCAGCCCCAGATGTTGACCACCTTGCTGGTGTATCAGAAGCTGGCCGAGGATGCCGAAAAGGCCGGGCGCGATAAGGAGTCGCCGCTCAAGGAGCAGCTCGAGTTCAGCCGCCTGCAGCTTCTCGCCAACTCCGAGTTGACTCTGCAAGGCAACTCTTACATAGTCTCACCCGCCGACCAGGCAAAGTATTACAAAGACCATCCTGAAAAATTCCAGGAAGCCAAAGTCCGCGTGATTTACATCGCCTTCAATCCCACTCCCGGGAAAGCTGTTCCCGGAGACAAGCAGCTTCTCGGAGAAGCCGAGGCCAAGGTGAAAATCGTCGACCTGCGCAGCCAGATCGTGGCCGGCGCCGATTTCGGCAAACTGGCGCGGGAAAATTCCGACGACGCCACTTCGGCGCCCAAGGACGGAGATTTCGGCACCATCAAGCACAGCAGCCCTTATCCGGACGCGATCAAGAACGCCGTGTTCGCGCTCAAGCCGGGAGAGCTAAGCCAGCCGATCAAGGAGCGCAACGGCTTCTATCTCATTCGCCTCGACGCGATGCAAACGCAATCTTACGACGAAGTAAACCCGGACATCGCCAAAGAACTGCGGCAGGAACATTTCAATGAATGGACCAAGGCGTTGCAGACGCAATTCGGGGTGAAAGTGGAAAACCCGGGCTATTTCAGGCCCCAGGCTCCCCCTCAATTGCAACAAGTCCGTTGAAGCTGCGCGGAGTTTCAAGCCTGCCCAAGCGGCTGCCACCGCTCGAAGGCCGCGCCGTTCGCGTCCGCTTCTTGCCGGAGCTCAGTGCCGGCAGCCGGAAACTTTACTCGCGACAGCGCTACGGCCAGCCGGTCTACGCCGGGACCTTCATCCGCAAGCGGCAGATCGTCCTGGACCGCGAACTGCAGCGCCGGCCGAAAGAATTGGCGCGCATTCTGGTGCACGAGCTGTTTCATTTCGTCTGGGTGCGGTTAGGAAATCCGGTTCGACGTTCGTACCACGCTGTACTGCTGCGCGAATGGAAGCAGCATGCGCGCGGGGAGCTGGGTTGGTCGGCGGAGTTGCGGAAAGCGCGTCTGCCCCGTCATCTGAGGTCTGACGCCAGCCGGGCGAAATGGCGCGACTATGCCTGCGAGAGTTTTTGCGACTCGGCCGCCTGGCTCTATTCCGGCGTCCTCCGTCACCAGGAGTTCACGCTCGCCGAGCGCCACCGCCAGCGCCGCGCCGCCTGGTTTCGCCAGACCTTTGGAAAGGCCGGAATACCGATATAATGAATCAGGAGATGCCTGTGCCTAAGACAGTCTCACCCGCGGCCCTCGCGGCTTTCTTGGCTGCCGTCGTCCTGTCGCTGGCTTGTACGCACGAGGCCACTGTCAAAGCCGCCGTGAAGGCCGACAAGGATCGCAAAGCGGCCCCCAACTTCACGCTGGCCGACGTCAATGGACAGAAGGTCCAGCTTTCAGACTACAAAGGCAAGGTGGTGCTGCTGGACTTCTGGGCCACCTGGTGCGGCCCCTGCAAGGTTGAGATTCCCTGGTTCATGGAATTCGAGCAGACCTACAAGAACAAAGGCTTTGCGGTGCTGGGAGTCTCCATGGACGACGACGGCTGGACGGTGGTCAAGCCCTATCTCCAGCAGCTCAAGGTGAATTACCGGATCGTGCTGGGCAACGACAAGGTGGGCGAGCTGTACGGCGGCGTCGACTCGCTGCCTACCACGTTCTTAATCGACCGCCAGGGCAAGATCGCTGCAACGCACGTCGGTCTCGCGGGAGGAAAGGATGACTTCAAGAATGAGATCGTCAATCTGCTCGGGCCTGCCGAGGCGCCCCACGCCGGTCTTCTTCCTCCTTCTCGCGGCGCCCTGGCTTTCTTCACTCGCGCAAACTAACGGAGTACTCAACATCGCGCCGCCTGAACGGTTGACCATCAAGCGCGGCGGCACGGCGGAGTTGAAGCTCAAGGCAGCTTTACAGCCGGGCTTCCACGTCAACAGCAATTCGCCCAACGATGAATTTCTCATTCCGTTGAAACTCACCTGGGCCAAGGAGCCGATCGAGGCCGAGCAGGTCGTCTTTCCGAAGCCGCAGTTGGAGAAATATGATTTTTCCCAGAACCCGGTATCGGTATTCAGTGGGAACTTCGAAATCGTGACGCGTTTCAAGGCGCCGGTCTCGGCCCGGCCCGGTCTAGTTGTCATGACGGGCAAGCTTCGCTACCAGGCCTGTAACAACAAGGAGTGTCTGCAGCCGCGCAACCTCGACCTGCGCTTCACCGCGGACATCCAGTAGCGATCACTCCGGCAGCAGGAACGATTTCAACACGAATCCGAGCATCTGCTGCACCTGTTCCGGCTTGAAATCGGCGGGAAACCCTAGCCGCTCGGCCAGGAAACGATCGCGCAGCATCCCTTCCAGCATCCCCATCAGGGCCGAGCGAATCGCATGCACATTCAGTTCGGGGCGCAGCATGTGCTTGGCGCTCATCTCGTTCAGCACGCCATCCGCCAGCCGCACGAAGCTGAGGAACCCTTCGGTGAGCGCCACCATCTGGCCTTCCCTCCGAATCCTACGACCCTCAAGCAGCATCAGAAGCTTCAATTCCGGATCCCGATCGAGCGACTGCAGCACGCATCCCGACATGATTTGCAGCTTTTCGAGCGGCGATGCTACGTCTTGAATTGCGGCTCGAGATTGCTCGGTGATTTGGGTCCAGCCTTCGATAAAGATGGCCTCCAGCAGACCGGCCTTGCTTCCGAAGTGCTTCATGAGTTGCGATTCGCTGGTGCCCGCCTGGCGAGCGATGGCCGAAGTGCTGGTGTGCTCGAATCCGCGATTCGCGAAAAGCGTCTTGCCGACCCGGAGGATGCGCTGGTGAGTGGAACCCGGCCCGGTGCGTGAGGGGTCGGTTGAGGGTACTGCCGACATCGACACAGTATAGCACAGGGCATCTGCATAGTAGCGCTGCTATTCCGTAACTCTAGATAAGCACCACCGTAACAAGGTGCTCGGCTTCGGCAGCGCCGCTTCGCCGTTGACAGCAGCCGGGCTTGAATGTAGGATCGGAGTCGGCTGGTTCATTCCTGTGAACGCTTTGGTTACATTAACCGCTGCGGCGCTGATGGCCGTCGCGCCCGCTTTTTGCCAGAGCTGGAGTCCTCCGCGCGCGCCGGACGGCCACCCGGACCTCCAAGGCATCTGGACCAACTCCACTCTGACGCCGCTGGAACGCCCCGCCGAGTTTGAAGGCAAACCGGTTCTGTCAGAAGCGGAAGCCGCAGTCTATGAAAAGCGACTCCTAGAGCAGGGCAATCGCGACCGACGCGACGGAGGCGCGGAGGCTGACGTTGGCCGCGCGTACAACGAGCTTTTCTTCGAACGCGGCGACCAACTGGCGCGCATCGACAACACCATTCGCACCGCGCTGATCGTGGACCCGCCGGACGGGCGAGTCCCCGCGCTGACGCCGGAAGCGCAGAAGCGATTGCAAGCCGCCCGCAACCAGGCGCGTTTGCATCCCGCCGACGGCCCGGAGAACCGGTCCCTGCAGGAGCGCTGTCTTTTCTGGGGGACGACGGGGCCGCCCATGCTGCCCGGTCCCTACAACAACACCTATCAGATCTACCAGACGCGCGGCTACGTGATGATTCTCAGCGAGATGATCCACGAGGCGCGCATCGTTCCGTTGGACGGGCGTCCGCACGCCGCGGACGCGATCCGCAAATGGACCGGCGATGCGATCGGCCATTGGGAAGGCGACACGCTGGTGGTGGACTCAACCAACTTCACCGGCAAGACGGGTTTCCGCGGATCGGACGAGCATCTGCACGTGATCAAGCGCTTCACGCGCACCGGCCCCAACACGATTCTCTATCGCTTCACCATCGACGACCCGACTACGTTCAGCAAGCCCTGGACCGCCGAGCTCCCGCTCCGCGCGACCGCGGGGCCGATCTACGAGTACGCCTGTCACGAGGGGAACTACGCGCTGGTGGATATCCTGACAGGCGCGCGCGCCGACGAAGCTAAGAAACCCGCGAAGTAGAGGAAGTCGCGAGACCGCGTCCACACCGGAGGCGGCATCAGTTCCCGGCGTCCGTCCATAATAAAAGCGATGAATATCCGCAAGGAAGATGTTCTGGAGTACCATTCCGCCGCGCCTGCCGGAAAAATTTCGATCACGCCGACCAAGCCGTGTCACACGCAACGCGATCTCAGCCTGGCCTACACGCCGGGCGTGGCGATCCCATGTCTGGAAATTGAGCGCGAGCCCGCTCTGGCTTACCGCTATACGGCCAAGGGCAATCTGGTCGGGGTGGTGACCAACGGCACGTCGGTGCTGGGCTTGGGAAACATCGGGCCGCTGGCGGGCAAGCCGGTGATGGAGGGCAAGGGCGTCTTGTTCAAGCGCTTCGCCGACATCGATGTGTTCGATCTGGAACTGGACGCCAGCGATCCTCAGGATTTGATTCGCGCCTGCCAGATGCTGGAGCCGACCTTCGGCGCCATCAATCTCGAGGACGTCAAGGCGCCGGACTGCTTCGTGGTGGAAGAAGAGCTGCGCCGAACCATGCGCATTCCCGTGTTTCACGACGATCAGCATGGAACGGCGATCATCGTCGGAGCGGCCTTGCTGAACGCGCTGATCCTGGTGCATAAGAACATCGCTGACGTGATCGCGGTGTGTAATGGCGCGGGCGCCGCGTCGCTGGCCTGCGCCGAACACGCCATCCAGCTCGGAATGAAGCGCGAGAACATCATCATGTGCGACATCGAGGGCGTGGTGTATGAGGGGCGCACGGCCGAAATGAATCCCTACAAGGCGCGCTTCGCTCGAAAGACCTCCATGCGAACCTTGGCGGACGCCATGCCCGGGGCCGACGTTTTCATCGGGCTCTCAGTAGGGAACTGCGTGACGCCCGAGATGCTGCTGTCGATGGCCGCGCGTCCGATCGTGTTCGCGCTGGCCAATCCCGACCCCGAGGTTCCCTACGACGTGGTGGTCAAGACGCGCCCGGACGCCATCGTGGCCACCGGCCGCTCGGATTTCCCGAACCAGGTGAATAATCTGCTGGGCTTTCCGTTCATCTTTCGCGGCGCGCTGGATGTTCGCGCCACCACCATCAATGACGCGATGAAAATGGCGGCCACCCACGCGCTGGCCGAACTGGCGCGCGAGGAAGTGCCGGATTCGGTCAGCCGCTCGTATGGCATGCAGCGCCTGGAGTTCGGGCCGCAATACATCATTCCCAAGCCATTCGACCCGCGCGTTTTGATCCGCGAGTCTTCCGCGGTGGCCAAAGCCGCCATGGACACCGGAGTAGCGCAGGAACACGTGGATCTGGACGAATACCGCGAGCAACTGGAGCGCCGCTTGAGCAAGGTGCACGGCGTGATGCGGATCATGATTCACAAGGCGCAGCAGCAACCCAAGCGCGTGGTGTTCCCGGAAGGCGAGGAGAACAAGATCCTTCGCGCGGCTCAGATTCTGATCGACGAGCAGGTGGCGCTGCCGATTCTGCTGGGCCGGGAAACGATTATCCGCGAGCGCATGGCCAATCTTCGTATCACGCTTGATTCGGCCGTGATCGTCGATCCCGCCCGTTCGCCGCGGCTCGGCCAGTACGCCGAAGAGCTGTACCGCCTGCGGCAGCGCAAAGGCATCACCCGCAGCGAAGCCGATGAGCTGATTCTCAGCCGCAACTATTTCGGCTCCATCATGGTTTCGATGGGCGATGCGGACGCGCTGGTGGGCGGCATCAGCATGCACTATCCCGAGACGATCCGTCCGGGGCTGGAGGTGATCCCGCTGCGCGCGGGGCTGCGCCGAGTCTCGGGCCTGTACCTGATGATCACGCAGCAGGGCATCTACTTCTTCGCCGACGCGACCGTGAACATCGATCCCAGCGCCGAAGACCTGGCCGAGATCGCGATCTCGGCGGCGGAAACAGCCGAGCGCTTCAACGTCAAGCCGCGCGTGGCGCTGCTTTCGTTCTCGAATTTCGGCAGCACGCGCCATCCGCTGGCCGACAAGGTCCGCCGCGCGGTGGCGTTGATCAAGCAGCGCGCGCCGGCCTTGATGGTGGACGGCGAAATGCAAGTCGACACGGCGATCGCGCCCGAGATCATCGAACAGACTTACCCATTCAGCTCGCTCAAAGGCGGCGCCAACGTGCTGATCTTTCCGAATCTCGAAGCCGGCAACGTGGCCTACAAGCTGCTGGCGAAGCTGGGCGGCGCCGAAGCGGTGGGTCCGATTTTGATGGGACTTTCAAAGCCCGTGCACGTGTTGCAGCGCGGAGCCGAAGTCAACGAAATCGTGAACGTGGCCGCCATCGCGGTGGTGGATGCGCAGGAGGCCGAGCGGCGGGCGATCGCCGGCTAGTAGGCAAGATTCGCGCCGAAATCCGGAGTGCTGCCGGCGTTTATCTGGTTGGCCCAGTCCTGTAGCCTGCCCCGGTCCATCTTCCAGAACGACCGGCATAGCTCGAAAAATTCCAACACCGCCTGACGGTCGCCGGCTTCCAGCAGATCCTTGGCGAGCGACATGTTGGGACCGAAGGAATTCAGTTGTGGCGATCCGGAGGTCTTGCCGGCCGCGAGCAAATGCGACCGCGCCTGGTCCTTGTCGCCGCGTCGCAGGGCGACCTGGCCGAGCACCATGTTGCCGAAGAAGATCGCGTTGCCGTAGTTGCAATTCTTCGGGTCGTTGGCGGATTGGAGCAGCTCTTGCGCGTAGGATGCGGCATTGTCCAGAGCCCCGGCCTTCACCGCCTGCTTCGCTACGGAAGCAAGCAGGTTGTAGCGGCTGGCGCCGGTGAGCACGGCCAGGTCCTGTTTTATCTGGGTGTAGGCGTCGGCCGTATCCACAGGCATGGTCGTCCGGGAATTGGATCGAAGCGCCAGGATGGGGATGCGATACGAACGCCAGGCTGCATTCTTCGGCTCCAGGAGGATCGCGCGGTCCAGCGCTTGAACTCCTAGCGTGCGCGCGTCTGAGTACTGCACTCGGTCGCGGGCCTGCTTGAGAACCTCGTAACCCTGCACCTGAAAGCTGAAATCCCAAAGCGCGTGTCCACCCTCGGCCACGACGCCCGCCAGCGACGAGGTGCTCAGCATTTCCCGCGAATGCTGGGCGAAGCTGCTCGCAGCCTTGGACGCATCGACGCCCTCGACCGTGTTGTACGTTCCGAGCGCGGTGATGCCGAGGATGAAGGCCGCGTAGTTTTGGCCCAGGAGTTTCTGGGACTGGCGGTCTTCGGGGTGCTGCGCGACCTTGTTCTCGAGTTCCTGGATCTGATCCTGGCTCAGAATGGAGACGGACTGCGCCCAGGAACCGGCAGCGAAAGCGACTGTCAAAAGCAGCCGTCGCATGCTACACCTCGGCGGCAACACTGGCGTGATGCTTCTTCCGCAGAGGGACCTCGCGCAGGAAGAGGTTCACCGCCACCGCCACCACCATCAGAACGGATCCGATGACAAAAATATGGTGAAGTCCTGCGAGCAATGCCTCTCTGACGTTGCCGAGCAAGTGCCGTATCAGAAGCAGGTCGGCAGGTTGCATGCCCGACGCTTTGCCGAGCGAGGCCTGCCGCAGTTGCAGAGGATTGTTCAGGAGCGCCAGCACGCGTGGCGGTGTGCCCGCCGGGACGTTGCGAGCAAAGTTGGCGTGATAGTTCCGCAGCAGGATCGAGCCGTAGGTTGCGACCCCGACCGTTCCGCCAATCGACCGGAAGAATTGGCTGGAAGCGGTGGCCGATCCCATGTGAGCCGGAGGAGCCACGTTTTGCACCGCCAGCGTGTAGACCGGCATCACCGATCCCATTCCGAGACCGGCAATGATCATGTTACGAATCACTTCCCACTGGGCCGTGTTTCCGTCCATGGCAGCCATGAGAAAAATTCCGACGGTCGCGAGCGATGCGCCTGTCAGGGCTACGATCCGGTAGCGTCCTGTCCGGCCGATGATATTTCCAGCCGTTGCGCTGGCCACGACAAATCCGAGCATCATCGGGGTCAACAGCGAACCGGACCGGGTCGCCGTGACACCCAGCACGCCCTGCATGAAAAGCGGAATGTATATGATCACGCCGAACATGCTGACACCCAGCAGAAACACGGCCAGGGTGGCGACGGCGATGATCGGATTTTTAAAGAGCGACAGAGGAATCACCGGTTCGATGGCGCGCGTCTCGGCCAGCAGGAATGAGACCAACATGACCGCCGCTACAACCAGCAAGGACACCACGCGCTCGGATCCCCAGCCGTAGTCGGTCACCCAGGTGAGCGCCAGCAGCAGCGGAACCAGACATCCGGCCAGCGAGAACACGCCCCACCAGTCGATCCTGCGCTGGATGCCGTGCGGACGGAAGTAGGGAAACTCCACCAGGATGGCCGTGGCCGCGATGATACCCACCGGCAGGTTGACGTAAAAGGTCCAGCGCCAGGAGAATTGATCGGTGATCCAGCCGCCCAGCGTGGGGCCGAAGATGGACGCCAGGCCGAATACGCTGGCGAACAGCCCTTGATACTTGGCGCGCTGAGCGGGCGGGAAGATGTCGCCGATGATGGTGAACAGCAGCCCCATGGCGATGCCGGCGCCGAGTCCTTGCAAGCCGCGAAAGGCGATGAGCTGCGACATTCCGTCGCCGGGGAACCAGCGAAACTCGCCTGCGGCGCCGCAAAACGCGGAGGCCGTCACGAACAGGATGTTGCCGGTTAGGAAAAACCATTTTCGGCCGTAGATGTCGCTCAGTTTGGCGAAAATCGGGACCGCGATGGTGGAGGTCAGCAGATAAGCGGTGGTGACCCAGGGATAGCGGTCGAAGCCGTTCAGGGACGCAATGATGCGCGGCTCCGACGTGCCTACGATGGTCTGATCGAGCGCCGCCAGCAGGAGCGTCAGCACCAGGCCGGTCAAGGTTCCAGCCAGCTGTCGCCGGGTAAGATTGTGAAGGCCGGATCGAGGTACCGCGGTTGCGGTGGACATCTACCTATTTTAGACCATCGGGATCGCAGAAACCCCGGGGACCGGTCCAAGCCGGCTTCGCGCCCGTTTCCGGGTAGAAAACGCGCGGAAGCCGGCCGGATTCGCCGTGCGGTCTTTGGAAATCGCAATCCCCGTCCCGTCGGCGGTCCTTAATGTATACACCAGACCGCGCCGGACAGACAAGTCGTGCCGGGGAGGCCACTAAACCAGAAGGCCGGCTCCGCCGATTACTTCTGCATGCACAATGGGATCGGCATACCTGCAGGTGACGAGCGTCCACAGTTCGGTACGCACCAGAAGGCGCTGAAGATCAATCTGGATCCCATGCGCTATGGGACATTTGCCGAGATCGGAGCCGGCCAGGAGGTGGCCCGCTGGTTCTTCAAAGTGGGCGGCGCGGCCGGTACGATCTCCAAATCCATATCGGCCTACGATATGACCGTCAGCGATGCGATCTATGGCCGCTCCAAGCGCTACGTTTCGCGTGAGCGCTTGCAGAGCATGCTGGATTGCGAGCACGGTCTCAACCTGGAACGGCTGCGGGCGTCGCGAGGCGATACCACCGCGTTCTTCGCTTTCGCCGATACCGTGGCGGCGCGCAACTTTCAAGGCACCAACGAATGCCACGGCTGGATGGGTGTGAAATACCAGGCCCACCCCCGGGACGAAGACAGCCAGATCATTATTCACGTCCGAATGCTGGACCATGAAAACGACCTGCAGCAGGAAGCGCTGGGTATCGTCGGAGTCAATCTGCTGTTCGGCGCTTTTTTCCTGCATCACCAGCCGGCGCTGATGGTTGAGTCGCTGCTCGACAACCTCAGCACCGAGCGGCTGGAGATCGACATGATCGAGTTCTCGGGCATCGAGTTCCGGCATGTCGACAATCGCGTCATGAGCCTGAAGCTGGTGGAGCTGGGCCTGAGCGGCGCTGCGATGTTCGGGCCGTCGGGCGAAGTGCTGCAGCCTTCCGAGGTGTTGCGCAAGAAGCCGGTGCTGGTGGAGCGCGGCAGCTTCCGTCCGGTGACCAAGGTCAACATCGACATGATCAACAGTGCCCGCGAGCGATTCGCCGCGGAGCCGGAGGTGGACGCCGGCCAGGTGGTGGAGCTCATGGAAATCACCATGCGAAACCTGCTGTCGGAGGGCAAGCTGGATCTCAGCGATTTCCTGGCGCGGGCCGACTTGTTGGCCGCGGCCGGCAAGACCGTGCTGATCTCGGACTATTTTGAATACTACCGTTTGGCCGGCTATCTGGCCCGCTACACCAAAGAGCCCATCGCCGTGACGATGGGCGCCGCGAGCCTGAGGGATTTGTTCAAAGAAGAATACTACGCCGGACTCGAAGGCGGAATCCTGGAGGCCTTCGGCAAGTTGTTCACCAAGGATCTGCGGATTTACGTCTATCCTCTGCGCGACCAGGCCACTCGCAAACTGGAGACGGTGGGCGAAGTCCAGATGGACGAAGCCGTGCACAGCCTGTACCGCCACCTGGTGGCGCGCGGCCGGATCCGGCAACTGGACAACTACAACGAAGACGTGCTGCACATCTTCTCGCGAGATGTCCTGAGGCGGATCAAGGATGGCGATGTTTCCTGGGAGGAGATGGTGCCTGCCGAGATCGCCAGGGTGATTAAGGAGCGCCATTTCTTCGGCTATCGCGAAGTCGAATCGCCGGACGAGATGCTGGCGAGGTAAGGCTTGAGAGGGATTCAGACCGTCTTGGACTTCGCTCGTGCCGGTAGCGGCGCATCCGTGCGCACCACATGGTTTTGGATCGCGATCTGAGTGAGACCTGCGATATTCGAGACGCCCAGTTTCCGCATGAGAGTCTTGCGATAGCTGCGCACGGTCAGAGGCGACAACGCCAGCGAGGCCGCAATCGCCTTGCCGGTGTTGCCTTCCGCAATCAAGCGCAACACCTCGAGCTCCCTCGGCGACAGATATTTTAGCGCAGTCTTACTGGACCTCGCATCCGGCGAAGGCTGAACTCTTCGCAATAGATGTTCTGAAACCTGCGGACACAGGTAGGTGCCGCCTTCGGCCACCGTGCTGAGCGCTTTCAGCAATTCGGTATCGGAACCCTTCTTCAAGACAAACGCGCGCGCGCCCGCGTCCATGGCGCCGAACACCGCCTCGGCATCGTCGTACATGGACAGGATGACGACCTTGGTCTCGGGGAAGAGCCGCAGAATCTCGATGGTGGCTTCGATCCCGTTCCAACCCGGAAGCCCGATGTCCATCACGACAATGTCGGGGCGCAGGGTCTGGCAGGTCTCCACCGCGGCGGTCCCGGACTCGGCCTCGCCGACGACTTTAAAGTCTTCGGTGTGCGACAGGATGGCCTTGATTCCATCCCGCATGATTTTGTGGTCGTCGACCAGGACGACTCGATTGGGCATCACGCTCGCAGGGACTCCGTGGTCCCGTGAAACACGTAGCATACCAAATGTTCTGATGTTTGTTTTCAAAAAGATAACGACCAATGCGGGTCCGATCAGGTGGGTGATAGCGCATTCCTTCGCGCATGCTTTGTAAGCAGCGATACATCTTGGGGCTAAGTTCTCTATCCACGGGTGCCGATGTTTTGTCCATGGACGTGTTTGTTGCCCGGCAGCCTATATTCGACCGGACACGCCAACTCTTTGCCTACGAGCTGCTTTTCCGCTCGGACAGCGACAGTAACGAGTTTGATGGCAGCGAAGCTGCGTCCGCCACTACGCAACTGATCGCACACAGTCTGCTCTCAATCGGCTGGCAAAAAATTCTAGACGGCAAGCAGGCCTTTATCAATTTTGATCGCAGCTTATTGTTGGCCGGCTTGCACACGGTTCTTCCGAAGGAGAACGTGGTGCTGGAGATTCTGGAGTCGGTCACGCCGGACGAGGAAGTGGTGGCAGCCTGCCGGGAACTGCACAGCCAGGGCTACACGATCGCGCTGGACGACTTCGTGGATCACCCCAGCTACCAGCCGCTGCTCGAGATGGCCAAGCTGATTAAAGTAGATATTCGGGCGACGCCGATTGAGGAGCAGGAACGTCTGCTGCGAACCTACCAGCCGCGCGGCATGGCTATGCTGGCCGAAAAGGTAGAGACGCCTGAGGACTTCGCCTGGGCGAGGCGCGCCGGCTACGATTTCTTCCAAGGTTATTTTTTCGCACGGCCGGCGCTGGTCCGCGGCAAGCAGATTCCGGCGGCCAAGGTCACCTGTTTGAAGGTGCTTACGGAAATGCAACGTTCGGATCTGGATTTTGAACGTTTGGAGAAACTGATCTCGGAAGACGTCTCGCTGTCTTATAAATTGCTGCGCTATTCCAACTCGGCGTTGTTCTCGCGCTACTCCGAGATTCGTTCGGTCCGGCAGGCTTTGGCGATGCTGGGTGAAATCAACATCCGAAACTGGGTGGCGCTGGCGACTCTTCCGGCGATGGCCGACGACAAGCCCGGTGAACTGGTGACGCACTCGCTGGTACGAGCGCGTTTCTGTGAGCATCTCGCACAGGCGGCCGGAATTTCCGAGTACAAACTCGGATTCCTGATGGGACTGTTCTCGCTGCTGGACGCGCTCATCGACACGCCGCTCGAGGAAGCTTTGAAGCAGGTGAGCATCGTGCCGGCCATCAGCCAGGCGCTGCTGGGCGCTTCGCAGACGCAGGATGCGTTCGGGGACGTCTATAGCCTGGCGTGCCGGTACGAAGTGGGAGACTGGACCGCTGTGGCGGCGCTGGCATCCAGGCTGCAGATCAAAGTTTCAGAGATCGGCGAGGCCTACGCGGAATCTACACTGTGGGCTCAGCGGGCGCTGCACGGGACGGCCCGCGGAGCAGGTTCGCGCCGCAACGTGCGCCACGCCGGCAGCGGAACACTGCGCATCGGTTGGGAGGACGGCGCCGGCCGCAGGCAGCTATCCAAAGCCAAACTCCTCAACGTATCGGTGGAAGGGCTGAAGTTGCAGGTGGCCGAAAACATCCCGGTGCATGCGCGCGTGTCGTGCGACGAACCGAAGCTGGGCATCTGCGGGACCGGTTCGGTGCGATACTGCAGTCCCTCGCATGGGAATTACGTGATCGGCCTGGAATTCAAGAACGGGACAGGCTGGCAAGAGCCGGCCTAGTCCCGTCTAAAACTTTCTGGTCCCCATCAGCCGGTACACATAAGCCAGGATCTCGGCCACCGCGCGGTACAGGTGGGCGGGAATCTGCTGACCGACATCCACGGACTTGTAGAGGGCCTGCGCCAAGGGAGGATTCTCGATCAGCGGGATCTGGTTGGAAAGCGCTCGAGCACGAATGCGCTGCGCCAGGTAGTTCTTGCCTTTGGCGACGACGATGGGGGCCGGCATCGATTCGTGGTGATAACGGATGGCCACCGCGTAGTGGGTGGGGTTCACGATCACGGCCGTGGCGGTCTTGACGTCCTCCATCATTCTGCGGCGGCGCGCGTCTCGCTGCAGGCGCCGGATGCGCATCTTGATCTGCGGATTGCCCTCGGATTCCTTCACTTCGTCGCGCAGCTCCTGCTTGCTCATCCGCATCTGTTTGGCGAAGCTGCGTTTCTGACGAAACAGGTCGATCATGCCCGCCAGCACAAAAAATGCCGTGGCTTTCCACATCACGTCCATGCAAAGCGCCCGAACGGTGTCCAGGCCCACTTCCAGCTTGCTGAGCGGAGTAACCAGCAGGCGGCTGGCATCTTCGGTGATTACCCAATAGATGGTCAGGCCGAAAACGGCCAGCAGCGCCACGGCCTGAACTGCCGAGCCGAATCCTTTTTGGCGCGCGGACTTGAGCTTCGAGAGTGGACTGAAGTTGGCTGGCTTGGGCGCCAGGCGCCGCAGGCTCATGGCGAAACCGGTGGAGCTGAGTTGAAAGGCCAGGCCGCTGGCCACTAGAATGGCGCTGGCGGTTAAGAGCGGATAGAGCGTCCAGGCGAAGGCTTGGTGGAGGATCTCGATCAGCGCCGACGGACCCAGGTCGGTTCGAAACGCCTGGCCGAGCAGCAGGCGCGTGGATTCCTTCATATTGCCCCACAGCCTGGGTCCGAACTGGACCAGCAGGGACGTGAAAACCGCGAATTGCAGTCCGCCTACGAAATCGCGCGACGAAGCGTACTGACCTTCGCGGCGCGCTTTCAGCAGCCGGCGCGGTGTTGGTTTTTCGGTTTTGTCGCCGCCTGGTTTCATGGCGCAGGATGTGGCTTACAAGCCCAGCAATTTACTCAGGACTCCGAAAGCGGCGGCCGCCGATTGCTGGTAGAGCTTGGGAATCAACAGCACCAGGACGCTCAGAGCGGCCAGTGCCGCGAGCATCTTGGCGGGGAAGGCGACCGCCATCAACTGTAGTTGCGAGTTGAGACGTCCCAGCAGGCCCACGGAAAGGTCGATCAGGAACAGCAGCGTCATCACGGGCAAGACCAGCCGGATTCCCGTGGAGAATACGCCGGAGCCGAGCATCAACAGCGCTTCGCTGTCCGCACGAGACGCGGCGAACGTTCCCGGTGCGTGCGTCTCCAGGCTGCGTGCGAGAATGCTCAAGAGCTGACGGTCGAGACCCAGCGCGAAGAAGAGCAAGCCGGCGATCAACTGCGCGATGAGGATGAGGACGGTGGAGTCGGCTTCGGTACTGGGATCGACGGTGGAGGCATACGCGAATCCAGCCTGGACGCTGATGGCTTGGGCGGCCATCAGGAGACCTTCGATGACGAACGCCACGGCCAGTCCGGTGGCCAGCCCGATGGCGGCTTCCGCGACTACCCAGCCCACCATGGGCACCATGCTCTCGGGAACCGGATCGATCACCGGCCAGCGCGCATACAGGGCAAACGTCAGCGCTACGGCGAGCATGATCTTGGCCGCGTCCGGCCCGGCCTTGAGACCGGGAAGCGGGAGGAAAATAAACACGCCCGACATGCGGGCCAGCACCAGCAGGAACCCGTAGAGCAGCGAGGCGTGGATCGCCGGGCTAGCGTGCATAGCGCGACAGGTCGCCGAAGATCGAGATGGAGTACGCCGAGATCTGCTTCAACATCCACGGCATCAGCAGCAGGAAGCCGAACAAGAAGGCGCCCAGCCGCGGAATGGTGCTGAAGGCGGCGTCTTGCATGGAGGTCGCGATCTGAATGATGTTCACGACGATTCCGACCGCGAAACCGATCAGGAGCAGCGGCGCGGAAAGCACGACGGTGGTCCAGAAAGCCTGGCTGATGATATGGATGACTGCTTCGGGGGTCATGGGTCCTCAGGAAAAAGTTTTCAGTAGCGAGCCGATCACCAGGTTCCATCCGTCCACTAGAACGAACAGCAGGATTTTGAACGGCGCTGAGATCATGACTGGCGGAAGCTGGATCATTCCGATCGACAGCGTGACGGAGGCCACCACCAGGTCGATGATCAAGAAGGGCAAGAACAGAACGGCTCCGATTTGAAAGCCGGCCTTCATTTCCGAAAGAATGTAGGCCGGGATCAGGACCTTGAGATCCAGATCGGCCGGCGTCCGTGGTTCCGGCATCTTGGCGATCTCCACGCAGGTTTTGATGTCCTTCTCGCGGGAGAATTTCAGAAGGAAGACTTTGAGCGGTTTGGATCCCTCATCGAACCCCTGCTGCCAGGTGAGTTGTCCACTCTCCACCGGTTCCCAGCCGCGATGGTAGATGTCCATGACCACCGGTTGCATGATCAGGAACGCGAGAAAAAGCGCCAGGCCCACCAGCACCTGATTGGACGGCGCCGACTGCGTTCCCAGAGCCTGCCGCAGAAAGTGGAGCACGATGGTGATGCGGAGAAACGGGCTGACCGCCATGATGACGGCCGGCAGCAGCGTGAGCAGCGTCAACAGAATGACGATCTGCATGGGCGTGCTGAGGGTCAACCCTTTGGCGTTGGCGGAGCCGAAGACCGGGACCACCGGATCGGCCTGTTGCGGCGCTGCCAGAACCGCTCCGGACAGCAACAACAGCACGGCGATAACGAGGCTTCGGATCATTGGCCGCTCCCCACCAGCTTTTCAGGCATGAAAGCTTCGGAAATCGAGCCGTCCAGCAGCGTGCAAGCGGAGGGCGCGGTTCCGATGAGCACGATCTTGCCGGAGACGCGAACCAGGTGCACGGCGTGCTGGGGAGTAAGTGGGACGCGCTCCAGCACCTCGAGACGACGTGAGCCGGAGCCACGCCGCGTGGGCAACGCAAGCGATGCGAAGCCGCGCTTCTTGAGCATCCAGAGCACGCCGCCCAACAGCGCGAAGACGGCCAGAACCATCGCGACTTGTTCAGTCATTTCCATTCTCGCCGGCGGTGGTCTTGGGTTTTCGCAGCAAGTCTTTCACGCGAGCCGAAAAGCCGCCACCCACCACGACCAGATCGGCCATGGCGAGTTCGGCGCCACCGGCACGCAGCACGAACGGCGCGCCGGCGGGATGGCTGGTTCGCAGCACCATCCCTTCCTGGAGGTCGAACATCTCCTGAACGGTCATCGTGAGGTCTCCCACTTCGAGCTGTACGCCGAAGGACAGACCCCCGAAATGTTCCAGGACGTCAGAAGGATTCATCGGTTAGCGCTTCAGAGAGAGCAGATCCTGGGTCAGTTCATCCAAGGTCGAGATGACGCGCGAGTTGGCCTGGTAAGAACGCTGGTACACGATCAGGTTCGTGAATTCCCGCGCGATGTCCACCGTGGAGGATTCGAGTGCGCCACCTTGAATGGCTCCGCGACTGCCGGTTCCCGCGGCGCCGATCACTGGTGTGGCGGTATCGGCTCCGACTTCGAAGTTGCTCTGGCCTACCGAGACCAGAGACTCGGGATTGCTGATCGCCGCCAGGGCGATCTGGCCGATGGTCTGCTGGCTGCCGTCGGAAAAGTGCGCGATGATGGAGCCGCCGTTGGCGAGCGAGACCTGCGTGATCTGCGCGGCCTGGACGCCGTCCTGCGAAGTCGCCGACAGCGCGGACGGCTGCGCGAACTGGGTCATGGTCGCCACGTTGCTGGCGTCGTACAGGTTCCAGTTGATGTTCATGTCGCTGGAGCCGTCGGCCAGGCCGGTGATGGCGACGGCAACTTGTCCGGGAGGCGCGGGCGTGGTCAGCTTGCCATTGCTGTCGAAAGTCAAGGATCCGTTGGTGAGCGAGGTGGGCGTCCCGGCCGTGCCGGAGGACAGGTCTTCGCCGGGGATTTCGACTTTGTAATCCCAGGCGTTCGCCGCGGTCTTGGTGAAGGTCACCGTCAGAGTGTGCGTGGATCCCAGAGAGTCCACCACCTGGATCGGCGCCGAGAAGGTTGCGTTAGGTTGGCCGACGGTTGCGTCCGACTGCAGGTTCAGGTTCATTGAGAACTGGGTGGTCGCGATGGGCGTGTGCAGCGAGTTGGACGGCATGGTGATGTCGCCGATGGCGGAACTGGTGTTGATGACGCCATTGGTCGCCGTCCAGCCCTGCACCCGCTGGCCGGTGCCAGTGACCAGGTTGCCGCTGCCATCCAAGTGAAAATTGCCGGCGCGCGTGTACAAGGTGTCGCCCGCGTTGTCGTGCAGAATGAAGAATCCGTTGCCCTGGACGGCGGCGTCGAACGCGCCTCCGGAAAGCTGAATGGATCCCTGGGTGAACTCGCGCTGGCTGAACGTGGCTGAAACGCCGCCGCCGATCTGAACCGCGCCGCCTCCGATGGACTGAGCCAACAGATCGTAGAACGAGAGCGTGCTGGTCTTGTAACCGGTGGTGTTGAGGTTCGCGAGATTGTTGCCGACGACGTCGAGCGCTGCTGTATCCGCGTTGAGTCCGCTGAGTGCGATTGAAAATGATCCTGACATAGTGTGCTCCTTTTTTCGGAATTTATTGGGACGTGGCGCCGTTTGCGGGCGGCGTCGTCGGGGAACTTGGGGTCGTGCTTGTGACCAGACTTTGCACGCCCTGGTTGATGCCCAGCAATTGCTCCAACTGGCTAAACTGCACTAACTGGCCCACGAACTGGATGCTATCGGTGGGGTTGAGCGGATCCTGATTCTGGACCTGGGCGACCAGCAATTGCAGGAACGTGCTTTCGTTCGTCAACTTGTCGGTGGCTCCAGCCAGGGCGCTGGACGAGCTATTCGATGCCGCGCTGGTTTGCGTTGGATCGGTTGGGGCGGTGACGGGCAGCATTAATTGTTACCTCCTGAATTCCCGGTGTTGCCGGAAGTCTGTTGCTCGAATTCATCCAGCCAGCGGCTGTTCGAGCGACGGTCGCGCTGGGGTTGACGTTCGCCGTCGCCAGAAGACTGCTGTTGGCTGAACGAACGTTGTCCTTGGGTTCCTGAATCGGGTCTGTTTTCGGAGTGCATCGGAACCGGGGCCACTGGGGCTTTCACCACTTCGGCCTTCCAGCCTTGTTGATTGAGCTGTGAGGTAAGCTCACCGAGACTGGAGCGCAGCGAGTTTCGCAGATCCTGGTCGGGGGCGTGCACGGAGACGTTGACGGCGCCGGCGCGGTCCATGATGCGGACCGCAGCCGAGGCTTGGTCCTTGGTTCCCAACTGCAGCAGGATCTGGCCGCTGACGTTCGGCTTGAGCGGCTCCGGTGCGACCGGTTGCGCGTTGTCGAGCGCCGGTGTCGCGTGGCTGTGTATGGTCTCGGCTGGTTCTTGAGGCAAAAGGGCCGGACGGACGTCCAGGTGCGAAACCGCGGGCGGGGCATTCCAGGCTATGTCGCGTGCGGAGGCTGCAAGTTCGCGCGGGCCGCTGGGTGGAAGCGGGTCTTTTGTTCCAGGGGCGGCGACCGGCGCTACTGGCGGCCGCGAGGGAAGTGTGGTGTCGGCAGTTGCAACGTTTGAGCGCGGCGCGGGCTGCTCTACTCGCTGCCCCTGGGCGGATCTCGAGTTGCTCACCGGTAAGCGCAGGGAGGACGCAAAGCCTTCAGTTCGCGGGAGCAGCGAAGGCATGGGTCCAAGGCTGCCATCGCTCGCGTGAGCATGCGATTCGAATGGGGCGGGCGCCTGAGTTGTCAGCAGAGTTGTCGGCCGCTGCGCTGCCGCGGCGTCGTCCTCAATGGCGGCCTGGTCACGAATGGAACCTGGCTGAGCCGTTTGCAGAGGAGCCGTACTGGTCCTTGCGAGATCGAGGGAGAACGCTAGATTCTCGCTTCGCACGGGAATCGGATTCGTCGATGCGGCGGGTGTCACCGCGGGCTCAAGGTTTGCGGAGGCAGGCGAAGGTGCCTGTTGGAACTGGCCCGGCGTTGGGAACGGCGTCTGATTCTGTTGACCGGACGGTGCGGGATCGGACTTGACTGGAACAGCAACCGGCGCTTTCGGGGCTTCTTCCACCGAATTGGGCGACTGCGTCACAACCGGAACAGACCGCTGGATCGATGCCGGAACGGATCGCTGAATGGATGCCGGCTGTTCGCGGCCGGTGCGTGTCTTGAGTGTCGTGGGAGTCAGGTCCTTCGGGGCCGGAACGTTCGAATACTCAGTCGGGATCGAAATCGGCGTGGAAGCCGGCATAAGAACGGCGGTTGCCGCGGCTACGGATTGCTTTGACGAACTCGCGACGCTCGGTTGAGAACTTATGTCCGGAAGCACGGCGCTGGCCGTCGGCAGGCTCGAGGCGGAAGAAGTCACGCTGTGCGCCGCCGGAATCGAGACCGATGCTTGCGAAATCAAATTCGGCAGGGCGACCACGTGCGGCGTGACAACCGATTGTGAGGATTGCGAGACCTTTTCGGACTCTGGCGGACCCTCAGTCTGAGGTTGCGTTGATGGCGCATCTGTGACGGGCGTCGGAGTTTCGACCGCCAAGCCAAGCGAAGGGAATGTTAGCGTCAGCGGAGCCGTGAAATGAACACTGCTGTTCGAAACGATGTTGGGCACGACGGTCGTCTTGCCGGTCTCGTCCCCGACGGTATTCTTCTTGGTCTGCCCGCTTTTTGAATTAGGGGCTTCCTGGTGTCCTTCGCTGCCGTCTGCCGTCTGAAATCCAGGCAGACTCTGATAGACGCTGTGGAAAGGACTAGCCGATCCTTGACCGGTGTTTGGAACAGGCGCGCCTTGAGAGGGCATGAGCACAAGCGTGTTCAACGCGGCGAGCGCCGGAGCAGCATCCATTACGGCGGCGACTTATGCAGGTTCACAGCCAAAGTTGCGTAAGCGGATTTTCAGCGGCTTAGATTCCCAGGTCGTCGAAAACTCGCCGACCGCCGACTTAGTTCCGACGAATTTGCGCGAGCTGTGCGTTTCTCTTATCGCAAAAGTAAAAGCAACTTATAACTTTTCTACGATGCCCCGGTTTGGCCGCGCACTTGCAATGCCCTTTGTCGCTCTATGGACCAGATCAGTATCTTGGCCGCCGCCGGAATGCGCGCTCGCATGGAGTCGATGGACTTACTGGCGAACAACATCGCCAACGCATCTACGAGCGGATATAAGGGTGATAGCGAATTCTACACGCTGTTCACGTCGCAGGCGGAGGACGCGGAGACGTCCGGCGCTACGTCGACGCTTCCCATGATCCAGAAGCAATGGACGGATTTCTCTCAGGGTCTGCTGGAGCCGACCAACAATCCCCTGGATTTCGGGCTTTCCGGCAAAGGCTTCTTCGTGGTGACCGGCCCGAACGGCCCGCTGTACACCAGGAGCGGCAGCTTTCAGGTATCGACGTCCGGTAAGTTGATCACCACCGACGGTTATCCGCTGCTCGATCAGGGAGGCCAACCGATCCAGGCCGATGCCAATCAACCCATCGAGGTGTCGTTGGATGGAAATGTCCGCCAGAAAGGCCAGTCGGTAGGTAAGTTGCAGTTAGTCGACTTCAAGGACCCGTCAGTATTACTCAAGCAGGGTAACAACTATTTTCGGAACACGAGCGACCAGCAGCCGGCCGATGCGACAGATATCAAGGTTCATCAGGGAAGGCTGGAAGGCTCCAACGTGAGCGCCTCGCACGCCGCAGTGCGACTGGTGGGTGTCATGCGGCAGTTCGAGATGATGCAGAAAGCCATTTCGATTTCGGGCGACATGAGTCGCAAGACCATCGAAGAAGTAGCCAAGGTTTAACTCCGGAGAACAGAGGACATGATTCGAGCACTCTACAGCGCGGCCAGCGGAATGAACGCGCAGCAATTGAACGTCGACAACATCGCCAACAACATTGCCAACGCGAATACCAACGGGTTCAAGGCGCGGCGCGCCCAGTTTCAGGATCTTCTGTATCAGAGCCTGATCCAGCCCGGCGCGGCCGCCGATCAGCAGTCCGTCATCCCGACCGGGTTGCAGCTCGGCTTGGGCACGCGTCCGGTCTCGAATGAAATCATTTTCACTCAGGGCGACTTTTCACAGACCAACAATCCGCTGGATGTGGTCATTCAAGGCAGCGGCTTCTTTCAGGTGCGGCGCACCTCGGGCGACCTGGCGTACACCAAGTCGGGGAGCTTTCATCTCAACGCGACCGGTCAAATGGTCACTGCCAACGGCGAGCTGCTGGAACCCCCGATTACTATTCCGCAGGGCGCGCAGGTCATCTCGATCGGCACCGACGGAACCGTCAGCTATACGCAGGCCGGACAAACCGCGTCGCAGCAAGCCGGCCAGATACAACTGGCCAATTTCGCCAATCCAAGCGGCCTGAACAGCATCGGCAACAGCCTGTTTCTGCCCACGGATGCATCCGGGGACGCGATCACCGGCGCACCCGGCGGCCAGGAAGGCATGGGCCCGCTGCTGCAGGGATACGTCGAGCAATCCAACGTCAGCGTGGTTCAGGAATTCATCAATCTGATCGTCAGCCAGCGCGCTTATGAAGCCAATTCCAAAGTGGTGAAAGCGGCGGACGAAATGTACCAGCAGGTCAACAATCTCAAGCAATGACCTCGTGGCTTCTTCTACTCGGCATGATGCAGCTATCCTCAGCCTGTCAGAATATCAGCGGCGAGCGCATTCTCGGCGAAGACCTGGCCAGGGCGCTACCGGTTTTCGCCAGCATGCCGGCCGACGCGGTGATCGGCTATTCACCCGCGCCCGGCGCTGCCCGGGTCGTGCGGTTTCCGGAACTGAAGCGGATCGGAATGAAGTACGGAATCAGCGCTCCCCACGATTCGCGGGCCTGCTTCGAATGGAAGCTCGCCACGCTTACCGAAGGCGCGGTGCGATCGGCGATGCTCCGGTCTCTCAATGCGCCCCAGGCGCGCGTGGATGTGCTCGCGGTTAGTAAGTCGCAGCTCCCCGACGGAAAACTGGAGTTCCCATTGTCGGGACTCTCGGTATCGAGCGCCGTGGATCCAGCGACGCCGGTGATCTGGCATGGCTACGTGCTCTACGGCAAAACGCGGCGGTTCGCGGTATGGGCCAGGGTTCGAGTGGCGTCCACCTCTACACGCGTGGTAGCCGTGGAGGCACTTACTCCGGGGCAAGCGGTCGGAAAACGGCAGGTGCGGTTGGAGACTTACGACGAATTTCCGCTGCATAACGAGGTGGCGCGAAATCTGGAGGAAGTAGTCGGGCGCGTACCGCTGCGCGGCATTCGCGCCGGGCTTCCGGTCTTCAGGACCGACCTGGTGGACCCGTTTCAGGTGCAGCGCGGTGAGTTAGTCAAAGTAACTGCGATCTCCGGCGCGGCGCAAGTGGAACTGGACGCCGTCGCGGGAAATTCCGGAAGGCGGGGAGACATGATTACGGTCGCGAATCCGCGCAGCGGCAAGACCTTTGCAGCGCGCATCGAGGGACCTGGAAAGGCCGTCGTGATCTCGGGGCCGGCCGGTCTTCTGGGGAGGGTGCAATGAGAATACGGACAGCGTTGTTCCTGCTGGCGCTGACGGCGCTCTGCGCGGCGGCTTTCGGAAAGGACAAGAAAAAGCAACATTCGCAGGAGCTATCGCCGCTTCAGCAGTATGTCAGCGATGCCTCCCGGCAGGATGCTTCGCCGGCGGCCACGCAGTCTCCCGGTTCAATCTGGTCTCCGAACGCGCTGCTTGCGAACCTGGGCACGGATTTGAAGGCCAGCCACGTAACCAACCTCGCCAAGACGAACACGCAAACGGCGCTGCAGGGCCAGGGTTCCACCAGCCGCGGGGCTACTCTGACCGCCACCGTCAGCGCGCGAGTTACTAACGTTCTGCCCAATGGATACCTGGTTGTCGAAGGTGTAAAGCGCGTACAAGTAAACTCTGAGAACCAGGTCATCACGATTCGAGGCGTGGTGCGGCCCTTCGATCTGGACCTTACTAACAGCGTGCCGAGCGACCGAGTCGCACAAATGGAAGTTCAGGTCAACGGCAAGGGAGTGGTAGGAGACTCCATCCGCCGGCCGTTTTTCCTGTACCGCTTAATCCTGGGATTGTTGCCCTTCTAATCCGATGACACGTTTCCTGCGCTTCAACTTGCTCTGTGCGACGCTGGCGGCCGCTGCGATCGCCGGACCGCCCGCCATCCGTCTGAAAGAACTCGCTTCGCTCGAAGGCGTGCGAGACAACCAGTTGGTCGGCTACGGTATGGTGGTGGGACTGAACGGAACGGGCGACCGAAGGCAGACGCTGTTCACCGCCCAAAGCCTGGCGAACATGCTGCAACAGATGGGCGTGACCGTCAATCCACAATTCATTCTGGTCCGCAACACCGCGTCGGCCATGGTTACCGCTACACTTCCGCCGTTTGCTCAGCCTGGTTCGCGAATCGATGTCTCCGTGGCCGCGATTGGCGACGCATCCAGTCTGCAGGGCGGCCTGTTAATCATGACCAGCCTGCGCGGTATCGACGGACAAGTTTACTCGGTCGCGCAAGGGCCGGTGGTCACCGGTGGATTTATCGCCGGCGGAGCCGCCAACACGCAGGTCGTGAACCACCCGACCTTAGGGCGCATTCCCAACGGCGCGATCATCGAACGTCCGTCGCCGGCTGTCGCACCGTCCAATCCGGTTCGGTTGCAACTCCACCAGGCGGACTTTACGACCGCCGCGCGGATCGCCGAAGCTGTGAACCAACACTATTCGGCGCAGACCAAGCCAGTGGCGCGTGCCGAGAACTCCGGTGTTGTGAGCATCGCCATTCCGCCGGAATTCGCGGCCCGCACTACCGAATTCGTCGCTGAACTGGAGCAGTTGCCGGTTCAGACCGACCGGCCTGCGCGCGTGGTTATTAACGAGAGGACTGGAACCATCGTGATGGGCAAAGAGGTCCACGTCTCGCCGGTCGCCATCATGCACGGCAACCTGACGGTGGAGATCCAGACCACGTTCAACGTATCGCAGCCGGCGCCTTTCTCCCAAGGGGCAACGCAAGTGGTTCCGCAGGTCGGCGTGGGCGTCAAGGAAGAAAAGGCCCGCAATGTGGTCCTGAAAGAAGGAGCCACTGTGGAAGAGCTGGTGCGAGCGCTTTCTTCGATCGGATCCACGCCGCGGGACATCATTGCCATTCTCCAGAGCTTACGTAGCGCGGGAGCGTTGGAATCCGAAATCGAGGTCATCTAGCAGGAGCAGCATGGACATTCAATCTGCCAGCTCGGTGGCGATGGCGCAAGACGCGTTGGCGCAAAGCCAGTTGAAGAACAAGCAGGCCAACGAATCGGGCGAGTCCTTCGAGCAGGTGCTCGCGCGGGCGTCCAATGAGACCGGCAAGGTTGCCGATGCGGCCAAGCAGTTCGAAGCGCTCATTGCGGGACAAGTGCTGAAGGCCGCGCGCGAAGCGTCGGATGGCGGATGGCTGGGGACCAGTGACGATCAGACCGGCGAGTTGGCGCTCGAAATGGCCGAGCAGGGATTCGCCCAGGCTTTGGCCGCCCGCGGAGGACTAGGCGTCTCGAAGGCCGTGGTCGCGAGCCTGCATCGCAGCGCGGCTAAAGACGCCAGCTCCGGACCGCCGGCGGCGCGCTAGGAGAATCCGTCGAGTAGGGGTTCGACGTGCTGGCGGCATGGGCCTCGGGCTGGGATTCCAATGCCGCGTGGCTTTCCGTACCGGTCGCGAGATTCTGCATGGCGCCGATCCAACCCTCCAGTAACGTTCGTAGCAGACGAGCGACTTCCTGCAGCCGGCTTTCCGATTGTTCCGCATGGGCTCGAATCAACTGCTGTTGCATGTAGCTATACAGGCCCGCCAAGGTATTCGAGTATTCCGGCTGGACGTCGCAGCGCAGCGACATCTGAAGCTCCGACAGAATCTCGATCGCCTTGGTGACCGCGCGTCCCCGCTTCAGGATGTCTCCCGAGTAGAGCGCCGCCAGGGCTTCGTCCAGCGTCCGCAGTGCGGCTTCATACAGGATGCGGATGAGTTCCACCGGCGATGCGGTTTCGACCCGCTGCGACAGATACTCGTTTTGGCGGTTCAAGCGGTCACCTTCCTTGCTTCTTATCGATGATCGCGAGCCGCGATTTACGACATTTGGATACCCGCACGGATACCCGCATTGGGAGGTAGCGCCTACCACATAAAGTCTTAGTACTCGTTATCAAGTGTTTCAACTTAGTCGCCGATGTCTTAAGTACAACGCCACAAAAGGATTAAACGATTCAAATGGAGCAAAGCGCTCGTGCTGCGACCATACTGTGGATAGCTGATACGGTATCCACGGACCTAAGGGAAAACGCCGAGGATCCGGACTCGCCAGGCCTGATGTTTGCCGCCAGTCTTGCTTCCGCCGTTGACTTACTCGGGAAGAACGACATTGATGCGATCGTCTTGTGTCTTCCCATCGTGAGTTACTCGGCTGAAGAGCTGGTGAGGCGCCTGCGCGCTTCCGCGAACACGGCGCCGCTGTTTGTTTACGATCCGGCCGGGAAGTCCGGCTGTGGGGATGAGTTGATCCGGCTCGGTGCGGCGCAATACATTACCGATACCGTGCCGCCCCAGGAGCTTCTGCGGTGGATTTTGCCGGGGATCCGATGCAAGCTGGACAAGGTGAGCAGGTCCTCGCAACCGGCGGTCGACGCCTGGCAAGGGATGCTGGTCGGCTCGAGCAGCGCGATGCGCCAGGTGATCGAGATCATCCGCCTGGTGGGCCCGCGCCGTTCCACGGTTCTGATCAGCGGGGAAACCGGCAGCGGAAAGGAAATCGCCGCGCGAGCCATTCACGCCGCCAGCAACCGCTCCGGCTCCAGAATGGTGGCCATCAATTGTGCTGCTCTTCCGGATCACTTACTCGAGGCCGAGCTTTTCGGACACACCAAGGGAGCATTCACCGGAGCAGTGAATGCGCGGGTTGGTCTTTTTGAGCAGGCCCATCGCAGCACCATTTTCCTGGACGAAATCGGAGAGATGCCGCTGCAATTGCAGGCCAAGCTCTTGCGCGTGCTGCAGGAACGCGAGATCCAGCGCATCGGCAGCTCTGAGCCGGTTCCGGTGGACGTGCGGGTGATTGCCGCCTCCAACAGCAATCTGCTAGAGGCCGTGGCGAACCGGCGCTTTCGCGAGGATCTCTATTACCGGCTGAACGTAGTGGCTCTCAAGATGCCTCCACTCCGCGATAGAGCCTCGGACATTCTGGAGTTAGCCGCGCACTTCCTGGTCAACATCGCCGAACTGGAGTCCGCTCAGCCGAAGCAGCTATCACCGGACGCATTGGATCTGTTGATGCGTTATTCCTGGCCCGGCAACGTACGCCAGCTCGAACACGCGTTGGAATCCGCGGTGGCCTTGAGCGGCACGCGGACGCTATTGCACCCCAGCGACCTGGATCTGCCGGCCGACTTGGAGTCGCCGGTGATGGCTCGTCTTTCCGCGCTCGACGTGCCGGAGACGGGCCTCAATTTCGAAGAGCTGATCATGGGGATCGAGCGGCGGCTGCTGGAGCGCGCGCTGGCGAAATCCGGCGGCAACAAGGCTCGCGCGGCCAGCATGCTGCAGATGAAGCGCACCACGCTGATCTCCAAGTTCAAGGCCCTCGAGGTCTGCGCGTAACGCCATATGGTCCCGGCGCGCGCAGTCGCAAACAATCCGGCGCCCGTCAATCCTCGCGGCTCCCTGGGCCTGAGCAACGTGGGAGAGCTTGGGGTCCCGATCGCGGTGCTGTTGATCGTGGTCGCTCTGATCACGCCGCTCCCCAGCTTCATCCTGGACTTTCTGATCGTTCTGGATCTCATGATGTCGGTGGTGGTCATGATGGTGGCCATGTACATCGGGCGGCCAGTGGAGTTCAGCGTTTTTCCCACCGTGCTGCTGCTGCTCACCCTGTTCCGCCTGGCGCTGAATGTGTCCTCGGCGCGGCTCATTCTCTTGAACGGCAATACCGGAACCGCGGCGGCGGGGCACGTGATCGAAGCGTTCGGAAGTTTCGTCGTGGGCGGGAACTACATCATCGGCGCCGTGATCTTCTTGGTGCTGATCGCCATCCAGTATGTGGTGATCAACCACGGCTCGGTGCGCATTTCCGAAGTAACGGCTCGCTTCACCCTGGACGCCATGCCCGGCAAGCAGATGTCGATCGACGCGGACCTGAATGGCGGTCTGATCGAGGAAGCCGAGGCGCGGCGCCGCCGGAAAGAACTGAGCAGCGAAGCGGAATTCTATGGCGCCATGGACGGCGCGTCCCGCTTTACGCAGCGCGACGCCATCGCCAGCATCATCATCACGGCGGTCAACATCATCGCCGGATTCCTGATCGGCGTGCTGCAGCACCACATGGACCTGCGGCACGCGCTCCAAACGTACACGGTCCTGACCATCGGAGACGGCCTGGTTACCGTGATTCCCGCCTTGATGATCTCGATCTCGGGCGGCCTGATCGTCACCCGCGCCAGCTCCGACGCCAAGCTCGGAGCGCAGTTCGAAAATCAGGTGTTCGGGAAATCCGAACCGCTCATGCTGGCCAGCGGCGTGCTCATAGCGCTGTCGCTTTTCCCCGGTTTGCCGACCGTTCCCTTTCTCGCTTTGGGCGGAGGTCTCGGCGTCATCGCCTGGCAGAAGCGTCGAAAACAAGACGCCAACGTCGCAACCTCGACGGATTCGGCCGAGAAACCAGCCAAGGAAAATATCGAGGCGCTGCTGCAGGTGGAACCGCTCACCGTCGAAGTCGGCTTGGGTTTGGTGAAGCTTGTGGACGGCGGTCCGAACTCCGCGCTGTTGCAGAGGATCTCCGGCATCCGCAAGAACCTGGCCGCGCAGCTCGGTTACTATCTGCCTCCGGTCAAGGTAAATGACAACCTGGCGCTGCGCTCGCGCGAGTATTCGATTCTGATCAAAGGCGTTGAGATCGCGCGCTACGAACTGCCGGGCGGGCAGGAGTTAGCCATTCCCAGCGCGGGCCTGGACGGCAGCGTGGAAGGCCTACCCACCAAGGATCCGGCTTTCGGATTGGCGGCGTTGTGGATTCCTTCGGAACGCGCCGGGTTCGCGCGCAGCCGCGGCTACACGGTGGTGGACGACGTCAGCGTGCTCGGAACGCACCTGTCCGAAGTGGTGCGACGGCACGCCCATGAATTGTTCAGCCGGCAGGACGCGAAAAACTTCTGCGACCGCGTCGCTCAGAGCAACCCCAAGGTGGTGGAAGATTTGGTACCAAAAATGCTGTCGCTAGCCGTGATTCAACGTGTGCTCCAAAATCTTTTGCGGGAACGGATCCCCATTCGCGACTCCGTTACGATCCTGGAAGCGCTCAGCGAAGGTGCGCAGATGACCAAGAATCCGGTGATGCTCACCGAGTACGTTCGCCAGGCGATACGCCGGGTCATCGTCAAGCCGCACATGAGTCCGCAGGGCGAGCTGCCCGTGTACCTGGTGGAGCCAGCCGCGGAACAGATGGTGGAATCGGCGGTGGAGCACAGCGAAAACAACAGCGTGCTCGGTCTTGCGCCGCAGGCGGCCCGCGACTTCGTAGCCAACGTCGCACGCAAGCTGGAGCGGCCGGACTTTTCGGCCGTGGTGCTTACGGGAGCCAGCGTCCGGCCGTTCGTTAAGCAACTTCTAGAGACCGCTTTTCCAGATGCGACGGTGCTTTCGCATAGCGAGGTGCCGCCGGAGACTAAAGTCAAATCCCTAGGCTGGATCGGATGAGGGTGCCATGCAATCAGACACAGCAGCTTCGATGAAAATCAAATCGTACTTTTCGCATTCCGTGGAACAAGCCATCCAGGAGGCGCGACAGCAACTCGGTCCCGAGGCCGTCTTGATCACCTCCCGGCGCGCCGCGCCGCACGACCGGCACCTGGGCGCCTATGAAGTGGTCTTCGGCAGCACGGCCCCGGCCCCTGAATCCGCTCCGCCGCCGCAGGACCTCAATCGCGAAGTGGCGGCGCTGCGCGACCAGATGGAAAGCATCAAACGAGCGCTCGCATCCGGCGTGCCTGCACCCAATGCCGGTGCGCAGCCGGAGTTTGCGCGCTTTCACCAGCAATTCGTGAACGCAGGCCTGGACGCGGCGCTGGCTCAACAAATCATCGACGACGCTGCAAACGCCTCGCGCGACTTACCGGCGGCGCAAAGATCCGCCGGCTTCGAGGCATTGGCCGCCCAGATCATCCGCAAGAGACTGCGCTTCGCGCCTGAGTTTGCTTCGGACGCCCAAGCTGTGAAGCGCAGCGTCATCCTGATAGGACCTCCGGGCGCCGGTAAGACCACCACCCTGGCGAAAATCGCGATTCGCGAATGCCTGGGGCGCCGGCTTTCAACCCGGATCATTTCGGTGGATCCTTACCGCGTAGCGGCCCACGAAAGACTTCGAAGCCTGGCGAGAATCATGGGCCTCGGGTTCACCTCCGTGAATACGATTCGCGAGTTTCTAGAAGCCGTCGACGAGTTCCGCGGCAAGGACATGCTGCTCATCGATACGCCCGGATTCGGCAGCAATGATTTCGAGAGCGCCCGCGACCTGGCCGGTTGCTTCTCCGAAATGAGTCCCAAGGAAGTGCACCTGGTGCTGCCCGCCTGGATGAGTCAAAAGGATCTGCTGCGGTACATCCGGCTGTATGCGGAATTTCGGCCCGATTACCTGTTGTTCACGAATCTGGATGAGACCGAATCGCCGGCTGCCTGCCTCGGCGCGGCGATCGAAAGCAACAAGCCGCTTTCATTCTTCGCGACCGGGCAGAGCATTCCGGAAGAGCTCCAGGCGGCCAGCGCGGAGCCGTTACTCACCAATCTCTTCGGCCAGCGCGCGGCGGCAATCTCGGCAGCATAAATGGCGTCGAACGTACTCACAAATTCGGCCTACTGCTCGGTCCTCCCCGCGCTCGAGGCGGATGAACGGGAGCGTCTGATCCTGGATCATCTGTCCAATGTGCGCTGGATCGCGATGCGCATCCACGACCGGATCTGCGGCGCTGTCAGCCTGGACGATCTCGTCTCGGCCGGCACCATCGGTCTGATCAACGCGGTAGACAGTTACGATCCGAAGTACAACGTCAAGCTCAAGACCTACGCCGAGTACCGGATCCGCGGCGCCATTCTGGACAGCATTCGAGGTCTGGACGGGGTTCCGGCGCACAAGCGCAAGCGGCTGAAGGAAATCGAATCGGCGATCGCGGCCGCCGAGCAGCGCTTGCAGCGTGTTCCGGGCGAAGAGGAAATCGCCGCCGAGTTGAGCGTCTCGCTCGCCGAATACCAAAACGCGCTGGCTGAGCTGCGCGGTGTCAGCCTGGGAAGCTTGGATGAAGTCGCGGATGGATTCTCCGAGAACCGCCTGCTGCGCTACGTCGCTCAGGACGAGGAAAACCAGCCCGGCCGAATCCTGGAGCGCGCCGAGTTGGAAAAACTACTGGTCGACGCGGTGAACAAAATGCCCCGGCTGGAGAAGACCATCCTGACGCTGTACTACAAAGAAGAGCAGAATCTTCAGGAGATTGCCCAGATTCTGGGTCTGCACACCACGCGCGTCTGTCAACTGAAGGCGCAAGCGCTGCTGCGGCTGCGCGCCTATGTTGTCAAGAAATGGCCAAGCACTCGGGGGATATTGTGACCAACCGGCCGGAAGAAGGAACGGAGATTAGTGTGAACCCTGCGCCGCCGAGCGATACCGGCGTTAGCGGAGCCCCGCACGCCGGCACGCCCGCTGCATCCTCGGCCGCGCCCCGGCTCATGGGAGTCAAGCTGCCGATTCGCGTGCTCATGGGACGCACCCAGATGTGCCTGCGAGACATCACGCTGCTCGGGTCCGGTTCGGTGGTCGAGCTGGATTGCTCGCCGGACGATCCGGTGGAGATTGTCGTGAACGATCGCGTCATCGCTCAGGGCGAGATCGTGGTGGTGGGTGGAAACTACGGCGTCCGAATCACCCGGATCGCCTCGGGCGGCGAGGCCGTCCAGCCGTCAACAGAAACTGATCTGCTACGTCTTTCCGAGAGGTTGAAATGATGCCATTCTTGTGGGTTTTGATTCCGTACCTGCTTCCCGCCGCCGTCATTGTGGTTCCGCTGGCGCTGATCTGCGGAATCGATATCCGCGTGCGCCGGCTCCGCAAGTCGGTGCAAACGTGCGAGACCTCCATCCAGGCCGAAGCGGCCCAGCTCACCAACGCGGTGAACGAGCTGAAACGGAGGTTCGAGGAATTTGAAAACGAGGGCGTAACGCGGCGAGATCCGGAACCGCAGGACGCCGGACTCAGCGATATGGCCCGCGGCAAGGTGCTCAAAATGCACCGTGTGGGCCGGTCCACCGAACAAATCGCCGAGACGCTCGGTCTGCCCAAAGGTGAGGTGGACCTGCTGATTAAGGTCCATAAGGTTGTCATGCGGCCCTACGAGGGCGTGGCGCCGGCGGGCCAGATGGGGGCATAAAAAGACTAAACCGGTTGCCGGAATATGCGATACGAGAAGAGGCACAACTGAGGAAGCGATGAAAATCAAGACCGGAGACGCCACAGACGCTTCACAAATCAACCTGGACCAGGCTCGCGCACCGCGCCCTGCCGGGGGCGCCGATCTGGCTGGGTCGGCTGCGATTGGCCGTTCTACGGCCGCTGATTCGATTGCTCTGTCTTCCACCAAGGACTTGGTTCAACAAGCCCTGAGCGCCGGATCCGACGCGCGCGCGGCTCGAGTCCTGGAGCTGAAGCAGCAAATCGAAAGCAACCAGTACCGGATCGATCCTCTGGCCGTCAGTCGTGCTCTGATTGATGCTCACCTGGCGGACGGCTAACGGCCCGCGTCATGAGCACCAACCGGGAAGTTCCCGCTCAGTATGGCGACGTCCGCCAGTGCATCCGCGCCGCCAAGGCCAATATGGACGAAGTCAGGCAGTTGCTTTCTCGCGGATCGGTGGACAGCGTCGAGCTGTGCGCTTCCACTCTCCGCGAAATCGAAGTGCAACTCGGCTGTGCGGTGGCGATCCTGCGAGCCGGCGGCGCTTCCCATCCCAGTCCCGAGACTCGCTCGATGCTGGAGGACCTGCAACGAGAAGCGGCCATGCTGGCCCAGTTGTTCGCGGAAGCCGACAAGCTCTTCACTGGCTGGCTGCGTACCATCCAGACCAAGCGCGCGGGCTACACCGGCCGAGGCCAGGCCGCGCCGCTGCAGTTGGTCGGCAGAATGAGCCTGGAAGGATGATGTCTCATGGGTGACCTGTTCTCCGCACTGAGTTCGGCAGCCAGCGCACTGAACGCCTTCCAGCGTTCGGTCGACGTGACCCAGAACAACGTCGCGAATGCCAACAGTCCCGGCTACGCCAAGCAGGTTCCGACCTTCCAGTCGCAGGATTTTCAGACCACCGGCGGTGTTTCCGGCGGCGTCCGGGAACAAACTCAGGACACCCGCAGCGAATTCGCCGACAACGCCGTGCAGCAGCAACTCTCTTTGCTTGGGCAGTTCCAGCAGCTTCAGACTTCGCTGGCGCCGTTGCAGACCGTGCTGGATGTCTCTTCCAACAGCGCGATTCCCACCGCGCTGAACAACCTGTTCCAGAGTTTCTCGCAATGGAGCGCGCACCCCAGCGACACCACCTCGCAGTCCTTGGTCATCAGCGCCGCTCAGCAAGCTGGGAGCGCGTTCCAACAAACCGCAGCCCAGCTCAACAACATTCGCAGCGCCACCGACAAGGATCTCCAGTCCACGGTTGACCAGATCAATCAGGATGCTTTGCAAATCCAGGACTACAACCAGAGCGTGGCGAGAGATTCAACGCCCGATGCAGGACGCGACGCGCGCCTGCACGCGACCCTGGAGGATCTGTCCTCGTTGGCGGACATCCAGGTGATGCCGGGCAACGGGGCCACCGTGACGGTTCTATTGGGCGGCCAGACGCCGCTGGTCATTGGAGCCCAGATCAACACCTTGCACGTTCAGGACGCCAGCTCCGTGAATCCGGTGGGTCCGCCCGACAAAACCATCGTCGATAGCACCGGCCGGGACGTCAGCGCGCAGGTAACTTCGGGCAGTCTGTACGGGTTGCTGACGGTCAGGAACAATCTGATTCCGTCGCTCGCGGGCGGGGGACAGCAAGCCGGCGATCTCAATACCTTGGCGCAGGGGCTGGCAGACACAGTGAACAACCTGCTGGCTCAGGGATCCACCACGCTGACGCCGCCCTATCAGGCCGGCAGCGCGTTATTCAGCTATGACCCGAGCTCACCGTCCGGCGTGGCCGCGAGCCTGGGCGTGAATCCCAATCTGTTGCCGGGCCAGCTGGCCGGTATCGATCCGGGACCGCCGCTGGTTTCCAACGGCATCGCGCTGCGTTTAGCCGGTCTGGATAGCGACCCGAATGGCCAGATCAACGGGTTGAGCTTCACGCAGTTTTTCAGCACGCTGGCGTCCCGGGTTGGAAACGCGGCCCAAAGCGCCGACACCAGCGTGGCCGCGCAGACTCAGTTAGTCGCACAGGCGAAGACCCTGCGGCAACAGCTCTCCGGAGTATCGATGGATGAGGAAGCCATCCGGCTGATCCAACTGCAGAGCTCGTATCAGGCCGCCAGCAAGGTGGTTACCATCGTTGACCAACTTATGCAGTCATTGATCGACATGGTGCATTAGTCACTTAGGAAGGCATTCGTTATGATTAGTGGGTTAGATCCGGCTAACGAGCAGTTTGTGACGTCGTTGAATGACTTACAGACCCGTTTCAACAACACACAGCAACAGCTTTCCACCGGTCTGCGTGTTAATAAAGCATCGGATGCGCCGCAAGAGTTGAGCGACATCTTCCAGGCACGTGCCGACTTGGCGCGGGTAACTCAAGTCGGCCAGAACCTGACGACAATAAAATCGCAGGTCGACTCCGCCGATTCGGCCTTGCAAAACGCCGCGCAGCTACTCGACCAGGCCGGTGTCCTGGCCGCCCAAGGTGTCAACACCACGGAGACCGCCGATCAACGCCAAGCTTTGGCGCTCCAGGTTCAGACGCTCCAATCGCAATTGGTGGGATTGAGCCGTACCCAGGTGGACGGTGTGTACATCTTCAGCGGCGACCAAGGCGGTTCTCCGGCCTACCAGGTCGATTCAGCCAGCCCGGCTGGCGTCGACCGCCTGTTGACGGTGCAAGCCACCCAGCAAATCGCGGACCCGTCTGGCGTCAACTTCCCATACGCGATGACCGCGCAGGATCTCTTTGACAAACGGGACAACGCCGACAATCCCGCCCCGGAGAACGTGTTTGCCGCGGTCAACAGTTTGCAGCTCGCCTTGCAGGCCAACGATCCCGCCGCCATTTCGCAGGCCATCGATGGTCTCCATACCGCCAGCGCTTACCTGAACCAGCAACTGGGATTCTATGGAGCCGCGCAGAATCGCATCAGCGCCTCCCTGGACTTGGCGCAGAAGTTCCAAGTGCAAACCCAGACGCGCTTGAGCGACTTACAGGATACCGACGTGACGTCGGCAGCCGTCCAGTTGACTCAAGACAGCACTAATCTCAACGCTGTAATGTCCGCCCAGGCAAGGCGTCCGCAGACGACGCTATTCGACTACTTACCGATTCCATAGTTACTGCCCGAAAAGTTGTTTCAATAACTTCGTGGTTGTATCGATATGTCTAAGGTATGGGAAAGCGTTGCCGAACCGGTCGAGAGGATGTCGCCAGCCTGGCCACTCTGGCTCTGGCCGCGCACCGGGCGGGGCGGAAGGCAGAGCTGCGGAAGGAAGTTGCCCGCACCGAAGCGTTAGCCCGCGACATGGACGCGTGCGAGGCCGAGAAAATGGACGTCCTGATGGGCGCTATAGAGTCGCTGGAGTGCTCGCGTCCGGAGCCAGTCCTGGCCGCCCTGCACCTGTTGGAACATCTTGCCCAGGGCGCCACCGGGCGTCCTAGGCGGTGAAGTCCTCAGCTAGAAACGCTCTCCGGGCGCCGGTGCTCACGATCTGACCGCGCAGACCCGCGCCGCCGTTCAACGTACAAACCACCTTGCGCTCCACCGGATGATCGAGCTTCACGATCTGGCCTTCACGGAGCTGCAGCAGATCTCCCAGCCGCATCTCGCAGCCATCCAGCCACACATCCACGGCGACCTTGGCCGGCATCATCAGGTCCAGCACTGTCCCGGCCGACGCCGTCGGTTCCATTTTCGGCTCCGGGGCCGGCTGCGGCTCGGACAGGATGCGTTGGAACAGGCTGGCCGGCGCTAGCAGCGCGAGTTTGCCTGAGTGTTCCCCGAGTGAAAGATCGAAGTGGACGGCGAAGACCGATTCGGCGGCGGGAAAAACACGGGCCGGCGTCTGCTCGATTTCAACCGTCACCGTTTCCAACTGCGTTTCGAGAATAGTGGCCCAAGCCCGGTATGTTTCGGCCAGGATAAGACGGACCAGCAGGCCCACTACTTGTAACTCGATTTCAGTCGGCTGACGTTCGGGCGGAGTGAAACTGCCCGGCTTGGCGCCCAGTGCGATCCCGATCAACGGGTACAGCACGGATTGCTCCAAGGCGAGCAGCAGCTTGTGTTGATCCGGCCGGACCAGCGCCAGGCTGAAGCAGGAGTGCGAAGCGCCCCCCAAAAAGTCGCCAAAGATGGTCTCGCCCGCGCTGCGAAAGGTGGCCGTGACGGAGTTGCGCAGAAACGCCGAGAGGTTGATCGACAGATCCCGAGCCAGCGCTTCCTGGGCCAGCCGCAGGCGATCGCCGTTGACGCCCTGCAGCCGCCCGGTGTTCTGAAAATCCACCTGAGTCCAGTCGGGTTCCATACTGTGTGTTAAACCGTAAGTCTTCCAATCGACTGGCCCGCGTAGATACTTTATTTTTGGAAGCCTAGGTGCAACAGCGGTCCGCATAAGCATAAACGTTCCAAACCAATGTGTCGATATAACCCCGAGCCAACTTATTGGAGTAACTGATGATCCACCTGACTAGGTTGAACCACGTGCCACTTATAGTTAACTCCGACCTGATCGAACATGTCGAAGTTACGCCGGATACCGTCGTGGCGCTGACGACCGGCCAGAAGTTTCTGGTCCTCGAGACGGCCGAAGACGTGGTGGACAAAGTAATTCAGTTCAAGAAGGCCATCCTGAACGCCTCCGGTTGCCCCCTCAAAACGGATCAACCGGCCAGCGTAGCCGATCCGATGAACACCCGCGACAGGTAACTCGACGTCATGGCAAGCAAAGACGCAGGCACTCCCAAGAAACCGTCCAGCCGCCCCGACCTAGCTACGCTGGGAGGCTTGTTGCTGGCGGCCGGCGGCATTCTGGGCGGTCTGATGTTGGAAGGCGGCAAGCTCACCGACATCGCCCAAGTCACGGCGCTCATGATCGTGCTGGGTGGAACCATTGGGGCCGTGATGGTTACCACGCCGCTCAAAACCTTGATTCGCGCGGCCAAGTGCCTGGGCAACGTCTTCCTGGACCGGGCACAGCCGGCCGAGCAGATCATCGAGGAACTGATCTCTTACGCCACCAAGGCCAGAAAGAACAGCATCATCTCTCTCGAATCCGACTTGCCGAATATCGCCGATCCGTTTCTCCGCAAAGCCATCTCGCTCAGCGTCGACGGCACCGACCTGCAGGAGCTTCGCAAGATGATGGAGCTGGACATCGAGCTCGAACACAAGGGCGCCGAAGGAGTCGTCAAGGTTTACGAGGCCGCCGGTGGTTACTCGCCTACGATCGGCATCATCGGCGCGGTTCTGGGGCTGATTCAGGTGATGAAGCACCTGGAGAATATCGAGGAAGTGGGCCGCGGCATCGCGGTTGCCTTCGTGGCGACGGTCTACGGAGTTGCTTCGGCCAACCTGTTCTTCCTTCCGGCCGCCAACAAAATCAAGGCGCGATTTCAGCATGCGCTGGAGTTGAAGGAACTGATGCTGGAAGGTGTCTGCAGCATCGTGGAAGGCCTCAATCCTAAATTGATTCGGATCAAATTGGATGCCTTCACGCACGGCGAAGCGGAAGCGCCCAAGAAGGCCAAAGCGGCCGAAGGCGCGGCCACCCAGGCGGCGCCCGCAAGAGGCTAGCCGATGGGCAGGAAGAAAGCACCGCCGCCGCCCGAGAACCACGAGCGCTGGCTGGTTTCCTACGCCGATTTCATCACGTTGCTCTTCGCATTCTTCGTGGTGATGTTTGCGTCCTCCCAGACCGACAAGTCGCGCGCCAAACAAGTTTCCGCAGCCGTGGAGAAGGCGCTCAAGGAAGGCCATTCGATCAGCGTTCCCCCCGCGGTCGCCAAGATTCTGGGCGGCACGGTGGATGACAAGGGGCAGGGCAACGCCATGATGCGAGGGCCGGGGGGCGCGCAACACGTGCCCAAAGAGCCCCCGCCTGAAAACATCGTGGAACTGCTGCCTTCGCTCCAGCGCTTGAACAAGGAGCTGGAAGATGAGATCAAGGCCGGTAAGCTCGAGATGCGGCTGGAACCCAGGGGCCTGGTGATCAGCCTGCGCGAATCGGCCTTCTTCCCGTCCGGTGGAGACGTGCTCGATCAGGCCACTATGCCCACCATCCAGAAGCTGGCCCAACTTATCAAAACGCTTCCGAACCCGATCCAACTGGAAGGACATACCGACTCGGTGCCGATTCACAACGCGCGGTTCAAGAGTAACTGGGAACTGTCCTGCGCGCGCGGCATCGCGGTCCTCGAAACACTCTGCGGAACCTTCCAATTGGACCGGGATCGCTTCTCGGTAGTGGGGCGCGCCGATACCTTCCCGGTCGCCAGCAATGACACGCCGGAGGGCCGCGCCCGAAACCGCCGTGTTGACTTGGTGATCGTCAACAGCCTAAATATCCAAAACTCCGCGGCCGTTCAGGCTGAGGTCCGAAAATAGGCCCAACCGCCGCGGGGTTCTAGAACCGCCGCTCCCGCCGGGTGGCGAGCGTCGAGTTCTCGACGGTACCTCCCCCCAAACCGTTCCAGAACCAAAACAAAACTCAAAAAAAATGTGAAAAGCGGGACCTGCTCATCGACAAGATACCTGCACCCGGAGAAGCCGGAGCGGTTCGGCGAGAGGCCGAACAGAAATTAAAGAGGATAAACCATGTCAATCTCGATTCAAACCAACGTTACATCGTTGTTCGCCCAACAGGCCCTCGCCCAGAATTCCACGTTCGAAAGCAAGACCATTCAACAGTTGACTTCTGGCTTCCGGATCAACTCCTCCGGAGACGACGCGGCGGGTTTGGCGGTCGCCAACCTGTATCGTTCCCAGATCGCCGAGCTGCAGCAGGGCGTTCGCAACGCCAACGATGGTATCAGCGTGTTTCAGACCATCGACGGCGGCTTGAACAACATCTCCCAGATTTTGGATCGCCTGCGCACGCTGGCGACCCAGTCGGCCTCGGCGACGTTCGCGGGCGACCGCAGCACGCTGAACAACGAATTCCAGTCGCAACTGGCCGAAATCAACCGCCAGGCGTCCAACATCGGATTGAACACCGGCGGCACCTACAACACCCAGATCAGCGTCTACATCGGTGGCGCCAGCAGCGCCGCGAACGCCGTGGTGAAAGTCGATCTCAGCGGCGCCAACAACGGCGTGGATGCCACTGCTCTCGGCTTGAACACCAGCAGCGTTGCGGGCGGCGGCACGTCGCTGACGGGCAACTCGGTCCGCTTGGACGACTCCGCGGTGAGCTTCCTGGTCAGCGGCTCGCAGGCCTTCACCTTTAACATCGCCGGCCCCACGGGCGCGGCTGCCACGGTCGTCGCCACAGTCAGCGGCGGCAGCTCCGGTTTGAGCGGCACGCAGGTCATCAGCTCCTTGAACAGCCAGTTGCAGGCCAGCGGGATCACGGCCTCGATCGGAGCGAACGGCCAGCTCCAGTTCTCCGGCAACGTCGCCTTCACTCTGGGCGCGGCGGGCGCCGCCAGCGCGGGTAATGCCGTCGCGACCGCTGCTTCCACCATCCCGACCAACACCGGCGACTACAACATCAACTCCGCGTTCGCGGCCATCGTGGGTACCAACGAAACGCTGACGTTCCAGAATGCCAACGGGTCCTACAACGTCAGTCTGCCCGCCGGCGTCGCGGCCGCCACCATCCAGGCCCTGAACACGCAACTGGCCGGTTCGGGAATCACCGCGGTTCTAGGAGCCAACGGAACCGACATCAACATCCAGAGCGGCAACGCGTTCAGCGTCAATCAAACCGCCGCCGCCGGAACCAGTGGCGGTCTGTTCGCCGGCACCGGCGCCGAGGCAGTCACTGCGCCGTCAGCCAACGCCAGCGGTACGGGGAATGCTTCGGCCGCCCTGGTTGCCTTGACCAGCGCCGTGTCCCGGCTGGGCCTGGTTCAAGGCCGCGTCGGCACCGGTGAGAACGTGTTCGCCAACGCCATCAACCTGGCTGACAGCCAAGTCACCAACCTCTCGGCCGCTCAGTCGTCGATTCGCGACGCCGACGTTGCCGCCGCCGCCGCCAACCTGACCAAGGCGCAGACCTTGATCCAGTCCTCCATCGCCGCTCTGGCGCAGGCCAACGCCTTGCCCGCAGCGGTCCTCAAACTCCTGCAGTAACCCGCAAGCTAAAGCTAAGTTAGCGCTGGGCCGATCTCTACGGAGAACGGCCCAGTTTCCATTTGAGGAGTCTTCATGAGCACCAGTCCCGTCATCAGCCCGCTCACAACTCTGACCGGCTCCAGCACGTTCGCCTCCGACCTGCAAACCGCGGTGAATCGCGCGCTCTCCATCGCCGCCCTACCCCAGCAACTGCTGCAGGCGGATCAGAATCGGGTGAGCGGTCAGGTTACGGAACTCGGCCGGCTCGCTTCGCTGTTCGGCAACGTGCAGAGTTCCCTCCAGTCGTTGGCATCCGGCGCCAGCGCCGGCGGTCTGGCGACGTCGGTCTCGGATTCCTCCGTCCTGCAGGCCAACCTCACCGGCACAGCCTTGCCGGGCACTTACACCATCCAGGTCCTGGATCCCGGCTCTTCGGCCGCCGCGATGAGCATCGCCCTTCCCACCCCCGTTACCGACCCGTCCGGCCAAAGCATCAGCCAGAGCAGTTCGTTCACCTTGACCGTGGACGGCAAAACTTACACCATTCAGCCTCCCGCCCAGAACCTGAATTCACTGGCCAACGCCATTAATGCCAGCGGCGCGCCGGTGCAGGCCGTGGTGATCAACCTTGGGGCGCCTTCCGCGCCGGATTACCGCCTGGTGATTCAAAGCACCACTCTGGGTGCGGTTCCGATTCAGTTGAACGACGGATCGAGCGACCTGTTGAACACCCTGAGCCCAGGCTCGAATGCGTCCTACACCGTGAACGGCCAGCCGCCCGGCGGCATTTCCACCAACAGCTCCACCGTCACCGTGGCGCCCGGACTGAACGTTACGCTCGCCCAGCAAGGCACGGCCAGCGTCACGGTTTCCCCCAACCTCAGCGCGGTGTCCAACGCTCTTTCTTCTCTGGTGAATACCTACAACACCACGCTGTCCGAGCTCGGACAGAACCGCGGACAGAATACCGGCGCGCTCAACGGCGAGAGCAGCGTGCTGTCGATGCAGCAGGCCCTATCACAGATCTTCGAATACACCGGCTCGAGCGGCTCCATCACGAACCTGACGCAGCTGGGCGTCACGTTCAACAAGGATGGCACGCTGAGTTTCGACCCTAGCGCCGTCAGCACTCTGCCGCCGGCTCAAATCACCGACGCTTTGTCGTTTCTCGGCAATCCGTCGAGCAGCGGGTTCCTGCAGTTCGCCACCAATACCCTCAACAGCATCACCGATTCGACCACCGGCATCATCGCCTCCGAAACCCAGTCCCTTCACGCCCAAAACCAGCGCGATCAGGACCAGATCGACGCGGTGCAAGCGCGCGTCACTCAGCTCCAGACCAACCTGCTTGCGAAAATGGCTCAAGCCGATGCGCTGATTGCGACCTTGCAGCAGCAGAACACCTTCCTGCAGGGCTTGTTCCAGTACGCCACCAGCAACAATCCCAATGCCACCAACGCTGGATGAACTGATACCGGAACTTCGCGCCGCGGTGCTGGCCGCCGACCATGCTCGGGCAGACCGGCTGGCTTGCGACTACGCCGAAGCTGTGCGGCAACTGTGGGAAACGCTCCCCGAGCCGGAACGGGCTGCTTCGCCGCTGCCCCGCGCTACTCGCGAGCTGCTCACCTGGGCGCGAGGAATGACCATCGTCCAGCGCGCCATCGCCGGAGAGCAATTCGCGGTGGTGCAAAAGCTGACCCGCTACAAATCGCCTCCCTCACAGGACGCGGCTCGCAGCGCCATTCAGGTGCGGGCCTAGCCAGACCGGCCTCGCCGTCGTCGAAATCTCAACGCTTCCGTCATTGCTAAAACACCGCCGCGCGGCAAATCCCTGAAAACGCATTGCGCCGGACGTGGTAGCCGAATTGCAATGCCATGGCCGTCATGCTGCAGAATGTGGGCGCGGGCATCGAGCGTTATATGAGTCTGCTCAGCGCCCGGCAAAAACTGGTGGCGTCCAACATCGCCAACGCCGACACTCCCGGCTATAAGACCAAGGACATTGATTTCCAGTCGGAACTCGAAAACCAGATGGGCGCTCTGAATCCCAACGTGGTGGAAGTGTCGGACCTCAAGGCCAAGAGCGACGGAAACAACGTGAGCATGGATCGCGAAGCCCGGCTGCTGGCCGAGAACGCGCTGAAATTCGCCGTCGCCACCAACCTGGCGCGTTCCGAATTGCAGACCATCCGTAGCGCGATTGAGGAGGGCAAGAGCTCGTGAGCTTGTTCTCGTCCCTGTCCGTCAGCGCCTCGGGCATGGCCGCGCAACGCGCGCGGGCCGAGCTGCTGGTCGAAAACCTCGCGAACGCGGACACCACCCGTACGCCCGAAGGCGGGCCCTACCGCCGCAAGGACGTCGTGTTCGCCGAAGATCCCTCGCTCGGTTCGTTCTCTTCCGAGTTGAACTCGGCGCTCGGCTCGAACGCATCCGGAGTCACCGTCAGCGAGACCATCGTGGATAGCCGCGAGCCGGACCGGCGCTACATGCCCGGACATCCCGACGCCGACAAAGACGGCTACGTGGCTTTTCCCAGGATCAACCCGGCCGAGGATATGGTCGACCTGATGGGCGCCTCGCGCAGCTATGAAGCCAACGTGGCTGCGATCTCCGCCGTGAAAGACATGATCCAGAAATCGCTCGAGCTGTTCCGCTAATCTCCATGTCCGCCCCTATCTCCTCCATCCTGCCGGTCACGCTTCCCGAGATGCCGAAGCTCGGCTCAACGGCCGCGCCCGCCGGCGGATTCCAGTCGGTTCTGGAGAGCGTCGTCAATGGCGTCGAACAGTCCCAGGCCAAATCGCAGCAAGCCGTCGACAGCTTCCTCACCGGCGGAAACGACGACTTGCACTCCGTCGCCCTGGCCTCCCAGCGGTCGCAATTGGAATTCGATTTGTTCTTGCAGGTCCGGAATAAAGTCGTGCAGGCCTACCAAGAGGTCATGAGGATGCAACTGTAGGCCACACCCGCTCCCTTAGCCCATGGAACAAACCAAGAAACTTCTGTCGTCTCTCAGCGGCCGCCAAATGGTCACCATTCTGATCTGCGCCATCGCGGTGGCTGGCGGCGTCGCCTGGTTCACCAACTATCAGCGCGAGGCCGGGCTGCGTCCGCTTTACACGTCGCTCGCGCCGGAAGACGCCAGCGCCATTGTCGCGAAGCTGCGTGAGAACGGCGTGGCTTATCGCGTCTCGGAAAATGGAACCAGCCTGCTGGTGCCCGAGGCCCGCGTCCCGGAATTGCGCCTGGAGATGGCCGGGCTCGGTCTCCCCAAGACCGGGCGCATCGGGTTTGAGATTTTCGACAAGACCAATTTCGGAATCACCGACTTCGCCGAACACGTCAACTACCGCCGTGCCGTCGAGGGCGAGCTGGAACGCTCCGTCATGGCGCTCTCCGCGGTCCAGCAGGCCCGCGTGCATGTCAGCCTGCCCAAGGAATCCGTCTTCACCGATTCGCGCGAGGCCGCCAAGGCCAGCGTTCTGGTGGGACTGCATCCCGGCGCCAGGCTGTCTCCGCAGAACGTTGTCGCGATCATGAACCTGGTTTCGAGCGCGGTGGAAGGTCTGAAACCGGAATCGGTGTCGATTGTCGACATGAACGGCAATCTGCTGAGCCGCCCGCGCCACGACAATCCGGCCGACGGAGTGCAGCTTACCGAAGCCGCCCTCGAGTACCGGCAGGCCGTCGAACGCGACCTTGCGGCCAAGATCAACAACACGCTCGATCCGCTGCTGGGCCCCGACAAGTTCCGGACCGGCGTTTCCGCGGAAGTGGACATGACCAGCGGCGAGCAGAGCGAGGAAAGCTTCGACCCCAGCAAATCCGTCATGCTGACCTCGCAAAAAACCGAGGACACCAACGGAAGCACGCGCTCAGTCGCGGCCAGCCCGCCCGGAACAGCTTCCACCCTGCCGCAGCAAGCGGCCACGCGCCCGCCTGGAAACACCACCACCTCCAGCAAGCGCACCGAGAACATCACCTATCAATCCAGCCGTGTAACCAAGCACGTCAACCTTCCGCAGGGCGCCGTCAAGCGATTGTCGATCGCCGTTCTAGTGGATCAGGGCGCACGCTGGGAAGGCCAGGGTAAGCAGATGCACCGAGTGGTGATTCCACCCGATCCCGAGAAGCTGAAGGCGATTCAAAGTCTGGTCGGCACGCTGGTGGGTTTCAGTCCTGAGCGCGGCGACCAGCTCACCGTGGAAGCGCTGCCGTTCGATACCAGTCTCAACGTGGAGCTTCCCCAGACACCTGCCCCGGTAGCTGCGCCGAAACCAGACGACGCATTTTCCCTGGAGGCGTTGAAGAAGAAGCCCGCGGTGCTGTGGGGTTCGGTGGGAGGCGCGGCTCTGCTGCTGCTCCTCGGTGTCTTTGCGGTGGTCCGCGGCAGGAAGGGCGGGCGGCGAATGGAGGCTCAGGAAGCTCTGCCCCAGCCGGTTGCTCCGTCCGCGGTGCCCGCAGCCTTGTCACCCGCTTCCGACGCCGTCTTTGCGGTGGCCAACGACCGCGCTCGAGTACCAGCGCTGATGCCGTCGCGAACCGAAGTGCTGCTCACGCAACTTCAGGAAGGCGGAAGAAACAATCCGGAGGCCTGGGCCGGGATCCTGCGCGGCTGGCTGGCCGAAGAGGAACCGTCGTGACAATGCCCTCAAGGAAGACTGATCCGCGATGACCGTAACTGAAAACGCCAGCGCGAAATTCACCGGCCCTCAGAAGGCCGCTATCCTGATGGTCGCTCTGGGCGAGAGACTCGGAAGCGAACTTCTCAAGCAGCTCAATGACGAGGAAGTGAAAGCGGTCAGCAAGGCCATCGTACGCCTCGACAAGGTTACCGCCGACCAGACTGAGTCCGTTCTGGAAGAGTTCTGCCAGGCGGTTACGCACGGCGCCCCGCATGGCGGCTTCGACACTGCCAAGCGGATGCTGGCGAACGCCTTTGGAGCCGAGGGCGCGAAAAGAATCGCGGAGCACCTGCCGAAATCCGGAAGGCGCTCCAGCAAGAATATTGAATCGCTGCAGAGAGCCGATCCGCTGCAGCTCAGCCGCTTCATCGAAGGAGAACATCCGCAAACCATCGCGCTGATCCTTTCGCACCTTTCAGCGGCCCAGGCGGCGGCGCTTCTGGGTAGTCTTCCTCTGCCGCTGCGCTCCGACGTCACTCTTCGAATCGCGCAATTGGACCGCGTGTCGCCCGACATCGTGGCGCGCATTTCCATCGTGATCTCCGAGAAATTGAAAACGCTTGGGGAATTGAGAGTGGAAGCGCAGGGCGGCCCGCGCTCGGTCGCCGACATCCTGAACCGGATGGATTCGGCCCTGAGCGAAGAGATCCTGGGAAGCATCAAGGACGAGCAACCGCTGCTCGACGCGATCCGCCATTTCATGTTCACCTTCGAGGACCTGCTGCTGCTCGACGCCACCGCGATGAAGGATGTGGTGGCGAAATTGGACAAAAAACTGCTGGTCATCGCGCTCAAGGGAACCAGCGATCAATTGAAGAGCCTTTTCCTGCAGTGCATGTCGCAGCGCGGCGCCGAGATGCTGCGTGAAGACATGGAAGCGGCCGGCCCGGTGAGAATCCGCGACGTCGAAGCAGCCCAACAGCAGATCCTGGCCGTGGTGCAGCAATTGGAGAGCGACGGCGTGATCAGCCTCAAGGGTGGTGGCGGAGACCAGTATGTCGTCTGAAATTCTGCTCGGTGAACAATCCTCCGCGGCTCGTGTCTTTTGGCGCACGGTGGCTTCTGTGCCGGCCGGCGCGGTCAGAAACGATCGCTCCGACGCCGATCGCGCCAACGCGCAGCGCCTGGAGCAGGCCCGCCGCGACGGATTCGCGGAAGGTGTCGCCGCAGGCCGCCGGGAAGCCGAACAGCAAATTCTTCCCGCCGTCGAAAACATCGCCCGCACCCTGATCGAGTTGACGCGCATGCGTGAGGTGATGCGCGAGGAAGCCACTCAAGAACTGGTGCGCCTGGCCACCTCCATCGCCGCTCGCGTCATTCATCGTGAAGTCGCCGTCGATCCCGACGCGCTCGCCGGATTGATCAACGCCGCTTTCTCCAAGCTGCAGGCCCGCGAGATCAGCCGCGCCCGCGTGCATCCCGCGCTCGAAGCGCTGCTGCGGAAGTGCCTGGAACACTACGGCGCGCCCGTCAACCTGGTGTTGTCGGCGGATCCCGGCTTGAATCCCGGCGACCTGGTCTTCGAAACCTCGCAAGGCATCCTGGATGCCTCCGTGGATACTCAGTTGCGCGAAATCGAACGCGGCTTGATCGACCGGTTGGGGAGGTAGCACACCCATGGCCGCCAGCTCTGCCATCAGCCAGCTTGTTCCGCAGGTCCCGGACCTGGAAGTCCTGCCCTGGGTGGGCGAAGTGACCGAGATGGTCGGGTTGCTGGTCGCCTCGCGCGGCCCGGTGGTCTCCATCGGAGACTTCTGTGAAGTGCGCACCTCCAACGGCCGCTCTATTCGATCTCAGGTGATCGGATTCCGCAACGGGCAGGTGCTCTCGCTGCCGCTTGAAGAGATCGATGGCCTGCAGCTCGGCGACCGCGTGATCGCTCGCCGCAACGAGGCTCTGCTGCGCGTGTCCCCGCAACTGCTCGGGCGCGTGCTGGACGGATTCGGACGGCCCATCGACGGTGGCCCGCCCATCCAGGCGTCCGCGTCCTATCCGCTCTATGCCCCGGCGCCTTCTCCCCTGGAGCGCGAACATATCGTCGAACCTCTGATTACCGGCATCCGCGCCATCGACGGGCTGCTGCCCTGCGGCAAAGGCCAGCGCGTCGGCATCTTCGGCGGCAGTGGCGTCGGCAAAAGCACTCTGCTGGGCGCCATGTCGCGCCACAACGACGCCGACGTGAGCGTCATCGCCCTGGTGGGTGAACGCAATCGCGAGGTGCGCGCGTTTCTCGACAACGAGCTGGGTCCCGAAGGACGCCGCCGCTCCGTGGTGGTGGTGGCCACTTCCGATCGTCCCGCTCCGCTACGAATCCGCGCCTGCTTCGTGGCGCTGGCCGTGGCCGAGTATTTCCGCGATCAGGGCAAGAACGTGCTCCTGGTAGTCGACTCGGTGACGCGCCTGGCCATGGCGCAGCGCGAGATCGGCCTGGCTGCCGGAGAACCGCCCAGCCAAAAAGGATACACGCCTTCCGTCTTCGCGATGCTGCCCAGGATCTTCGAACGATCCGGCCACTTCAAGAAAGGTTCCATCACCGGCTTCTTCACCGTGCTGGTGGAGGGCGACGATTTCAACGAGCCCATCTGCGACGCCGCGCGCGGCATTCTGGACGGGCACTTCATCCTGTCCCGCGAGTTGGCCGCGGCCGGCCACTATCCGGCCATCGACATCCGCCACTCGCTCAGCCGGCTGACCCCGCGCGTGGCTTCGGCCGAACAGGTTTCCAACATTCAAAAGCTGCGCGAAGCGCTGGGGCTGTATCACGATTCGCAGGACCTGATCCAATTGGGCGCATACGCCGCCGGCAGCAATCCCAAGCTGGATGCATGCATCCGCGCGCGGCCCGAGATTCTGAATTTCCTCAAGCAGGACGCCCACAGCTTTTCCACTCAGAGCGAAACCATCGAGCGGCTCGCGAAACTGGCCGCCACGCTGGGATAGCGGCGGGTTCCGAGCATGGCGCAATTCCGGTTTTCCCTCGATCGAATCCTGCGCTGGCGTTCAATCGAACTGGCCCGCGAGCAAGCCCAACTGCAGCGCTTGATCCAGGAACAACTTCGCTTGCAGATGCTGGCGGCGGCCTTGGGCGACGAACGTTCCAAGCTGGAGTCATCGCTGGCCGCGCTGCGCGACCTGCGCGGTCAGGATCTGCGCGCCATGGCCGCTTACGACCTGCGGCTGCGCCGTCAGATCGGAAATGTGGTGCAGGCCGCCGCCCGGTGCCAGCGCGACCTGGCGGTGCAAAAGAAGAAATACAACGAAGCCAAACAGCGACTTCGGCTGCTGGAGGAACTGAAGGACCGCAACCTCAAACGCTGGCAATACGAGCAGGCGCGGGAACTGGAATCGCTCGCCTCCGAATCGTATCTCGCCATGTGGAACAGGGAAGGGAAGTAGATCGGCCGCGGGTTCTAGGAGGCGGCCTGTGTGAGGTCTCGCCAGGATTCCTGCCCGGCCTCGATCTCGTGTACCTGCACGCCGGTGACGAACTCGACGCGCGACGAGTAGTCTCGCATGCGGCAGTGCCTCACCTCGCCCACGAGACTGCAATCGGCAAATTCGATCTTCACCGAAGTCCCCGGAGGCAGATAGCGCGCCCCGACGAAGCACAGCCCGCCTTCCGATACGTCCAGCATGCGTCCGGACTCGTGGTCGGCCCGCTCGGCGCGAATCGCCGAGACCCGAATAACCAGGTTGGCCGCGAGGCGAGGGTGGCGACGTTGCTCTATGCTGCCCATTGGAACCTGAGATCTAGACCTATACAATTCGAATATCGGTGGTTTGCCAGGTAAGCTACATGGGCAAGATTGAGTTAGATGGGGTTGGTTGCGGGGAACCGCAATGAAAGCAAAGTAGCTACCCTTCCGTATGGTTTCAGCGTATTCTCAAAGTTGGAGGAACGGCCCAGGGGAGAGCACCGAAGCGCCGTTTTTCTGAGCTGCGCCGGCCGCGTCGATGTAACAAAGCCGCGTCGATGCAACAAAGCCGCGTCGATGTCACAAATGGGTTACATAAAACTCCGCATCCTCGGGACTCGATTTTCGATCTAAGAGTAACGTGCGACCACGCGGTGGAGTCTAATGACAGATGTCATCGGAAAACGCCGCGCTCGGCGTCTTACCCCAGGCATTAAAATAGTAAGGAGTTCAAGCGATGACGCGCCGGTTTGAGATCGCCGTTCGCCTTTCGGCCCTGTGAGCGGGATCGGAGAAAATCGCTAACCTCTGGGCCCTTCCGGCACCTCGTTGTGCCCCGCTGACGCTGTGGAGGCTCCCTTTGAGAACACCGGTCAGGATGCGGCCATGTGCGTTGCGGGCAAGCCTATCAGTGGGGGTTTGCCCTGAGTTTTTCCGCCACAAGGTTCTGGATGCGAACACGTTCTTCGCCAACGCAGCCGGCCTTCAGCAGCCGCATCTGACGCGCAACGGTTTCGGCGGAACCATCGGTGGGCCAATCCTGAAGAACAGGACGCTCTTCTTCTTCGACTTCAACGGGATTCACGCTCTGACGGCCGTGACTTCATCGCTGGCCGGTGTTCCCGCCGCCGCCGATCTTCAGGGCACGGGCGTGCGCGCGGACTCGATTTTACCCAGCATCATCGATACCGAAGCGAATCGGAAGGCAATGCCCGGCGCGGATTTCGCGAAGTGGCCGAAGCCGGATGACGTCGCGCGCGTGATCCTGTTCCTCGCGAGCGACGAAACGAAAGTGATCCACGGAGCCGCGATACCCGTTTATGGCTGAAACCGCCGAACAACTTGACGCGATGTTCCCACGTCTCGACGACGCTCAAATCGAGCGGCTCCGGGCGTTCGGGATAGAGGGCCGCGTCGATGCCGGAGATATTGTCTTTGATCAGGGCGATCAAACCCATGGCGTCTTTATTGTGCTGAGCGGCAGTATCGAGATCCTGAGCATATCCAACTCCGGCGAGGCGTCTCTCCGCGTCCTTGAACGCGGTATGTTCACCGGCGAAGTGAACCAGCTTTCCGGCCGGCGCACTTTGGTCCGATGCCGGGCGCGCGAAGCCGCCGTGCTGCTGGAGATTGACCGTGCCACGCTGCGCCGCATCATGCAGGCCGATGCCGCTCTCGGCGAGATATTCCTGCGAGTGTTCCTGATGCGCCGCGCGTTCCTGATTTCGCATTCTGTCGGCGACGCGGTGCTGATCGGATCGACGCATTCCGGAGACACCCTGCGCCTGCGGGCATTCCTTACTCGCAACGGACATCCGCACATCTATCTGGACGTGGAGCACGACCCTGATGTTCAGAGCCTGCTGGACCACTTCTCGATCGGCGTTGCCGATATCCCGGTTCTGATCTGCCGCGGCACACTGGTCCTTCGCAATCCCAGCATCGCGGATGCAGCCGCCTGTTTCGGATTGAATGCCGGCATCGACGAGGACGCGGTCTACGACCTCATCGTGGTCGGCGCGGGTCCCAGCGGGTTGGCCGCGGCGGTGTACGCGGCCTCCGAAGGTCTGAACGTGCTGGTGGTCGAGAGCAGCGCCCCAGGCGGGCAAGCCGGCGCCAGTTCGCGGATCGAAAACTACCTCGGCTTTCCCAACGGAATTTCCGGACAGGATCTCGCCGGCCGCGCCTTCGTGCAGGCTGAAAAATTCGGCGCCCAAATCGCCGTCGCGCGAGCCGCCGTAGGCCTGCAGTGCCTGCATGCGCCCTACGCGGTCGAGCTCGATGACGGAGGCTCCATGAGAGGCCGTAGCGTCATTGTTGCCGCGGGCGCTCAATACCGGAAGCTGGATCTTCCCAACCTCGCGCAATTTGAAAGCTCCGGCGTTTACTATGGCGCCACGCAAGTGGAGGCTCAGGTGTGCAGGAACGAAGAGGTCGTGATTGTCGGCGGCGGAAACTCGGCGGGCCAGGCCGCGGTGTTTCTATCCGGCGTCGCGAAGCACGTCTACCTGCTGGTGCGCGGCGCAGGACTCGCCGACACGATGTCGCGCTACTTGATTGGCAGGATCGAAGCCTCGCCCTCTATCACTTTCAAGAACTGGACTGAAGTCGAAGCTCTGGATGGCTCCGACCATTTGGAGGGCATCCGCTGGCGGAGCGTGGAAACAGGCGCGAGCGAGACGTACGCCATACGGCATTTGTTCTTGATGACCGGAGCCGATCCCAACACCTCATGGCTGCGAGGATGCCTGGCTCTCGATTCGAAGCAGTTCATCAAGACTGGCGCCGACGCTGGACCGGATTGGCCCTTGCGCCGCGCGCCGTATCTGCTGGAATCGAGCGCGCCCGGCGTCTTCGCGGTGGGCGATGTTCGCTCAGGCAGCCTGAAACGCGTAGCCGCCGCGGTAGGCGAAGGATCGATGGCGGTCCAGTTTGTGCACAAGGTCCTGGCTGAGTGAGGTAAGCGCTCTGGCATTACAGGCTTCGGACGCAGCGCTGCGAAGAGCGATGACCGAGTCCTGGCCGTCTTTGGCGGCATCCAACGTAGGGTGAAGTTTCGAACAGGTTGTCGAGTGGAGAGGACGAATGCGATTCATGTCGGTTTTCCTGAGCCTGCTGACCTGCACTTATCTCGTCATCGTGTTCCTGGGGCTTCTGCTTGCTCCAGTGCTGTGCGCCCAGCCAGGCCAATTCCAAGGCAGCGTTCCCGCGGGATCCGCATCGCCCACACCGATCGCGCTGACGCTTCGCGATGCGATCGATCGCGGTTTCCGCACCAACCTCGGGCTGCTGGTCAGCGGCTCGGCGAGCGAAAGCGCGCGCGGTGAGCGTCTGCGATCGCTAAGCGCTCTTCTGCCTCAAGTGAATGGCGCAGTGAGCGAAACGGTCGAGCAACTCAACCTGGCCACGATCGGATTCAACTTCCACTTTCCGGGCGTCTCGATCCCCACTATCGTTGGGCCTTTTCACTACACGGATGCGCGCGCATCCGCGTCATTCAGCGTGTTCGATTACAACCTCCGCAAGAACTACGGCGCCTCAAAGGAGAGCGCGCGGGCCGCTCAGCTCTCCGTTCAAGACGCCCGGGATCTGGTGGTGCAGTCGGTAGCGAGCGCTTATCTTCTGGTGATTGCCGGCTCATCGCGGGTGGAGGCGCTGCGCGCCCAGGTGGATACCGACCGGGCGATTTACGATCGCACCGCCGATCAGAGGAGTGCCGGGACGGCTGCCGGGATCGACGTACTCCGCGCCCAGGTGCAGTTGCAGCAGCAGCAGCAACAATTGCTCGCTCAAGAAAACCAGCTCGCCAAGGACAAGCTGGCCCTGGGGCGGGTGATCGGCTTACCGTCCGGACAGGACTTCACAATCGCGGAGCCAGAGCCATACACGCCGCTCGCCGCGATGACGCCGGGGCAGGCACTGAGCGCCGCCCTGGCTGAGCGCCCGGATTACCAGAGCGCCAAAGCGACGGTTCGCGCGGCCGAAGAGGCTGTGAAGGCCGCTCGTGGGGAACGCTATCCGAACTTCAAAGTCACGGCCGACTACGGCGACGTCGGCACAACGCTAAATAATTCGCACGGCACCTTCACGTTTCAGGCGGCGGCTAAATTCAACATCTTCGACGGCGGACGCATCAGCGGCGATATCATCCAAGCCCGAGCCAGTTTGAAGCAGCGTCAGGACGAGCTGGCCGATCTCGGGGGCCAGATTGACTACCAGGTCCGCACCGCACTGCTCGATATCCAGTCGGCGGCCGACCAGGTAGCCGTTGCAAGAAGCAGCCTCGACCTTGCCAACCAGACGCTGGCACAGGCTCGCGACCGCTTCTCCGCCGGCGTGACCGACAACATCGAGGTCGTACAGGCCCAGGGATCCGTCGCCATCGCCAACGACAATCTGATATCGGCGCTATATGCGCACAACCTGGCAAAGGTGGAACTCGCCCGCGCCTTGGGGTCGACCGAGCAGCAGATTCAGAAATTCATGGAGGTCAAGTAGCCATGGCCGAAACCACAATGGATAGCCAGGCTGCAGGCGCCAGGCAGAGCGGTTCCCTCCGGCGCCGGCCGCCGCGCAGGGGCCGGAAAATGCTGGTCCGCGCCATCGTGTTGATGCTGATCCTGGCTGCTTTGGCAGCGGGCTCGTATGCTGCGTGGGAACATTTCAGCGCGTATGAGTCCACCGACGACGCTGAGATCGACGGGCATATCAACGCCATCAGCGCCCGGATCAACGGCTACGTGTCCGATGTGCCGGTACAGGATGAGCAATATCTAAAGGCCGGCGACGTGCTGGTCCGCATCGATCCGAAAGACTACGAAGTCGCTCTCGCCAACGCCCAGGCGGACCTAGCCGCGGCCGAAGCGGCCCTGCAAAGCTCGCGTACCGATGTCCCCATTACGTCGGCCACCACGAACAGTCAGTTGACAACGGCGCGTTCGGGCCGCGTAGACGCGGATGCGGCGCTGCTGGGGGCACAGCGCCAATTGAGTGCAGCCGAGGCGCGTATCGAGACCGCTCAGGCGCAGGTCCGCGAAGCTCAGGCCACCTACATGAAAGACACCGACGACGTGGCTCGCTACAAGCTGCTGGTAACCAAAGACGAGATTCCGAAGCAGCAATACGACACCGCGGTCTCCACCGCCGATGCCGCGAAAGCAACTGTGGACGCGCGCCGGGCTGCCGTCGCCGAGGCCGAACAGAATGTCCGCTACGCGCAGAGCGCCATCGAACAGGCCAACGCCAAGATTGTTCAGGCCGATGCTTCAATCCAGTCCGCGCTGACCGCGCCGCAACAGGTGGCCGTCAGCCGGGCGCGCGCCAGGTCCGCCGAGGCGCAGGTGGCGCAAAAGCAGGCTCTGGTCGACCAGGCGCGGCTCAACCTCAGCTACTGCACGATTGTTGCCCCGGTCAGCGGCATCGTCGACAAGAAGACGGTCGAGATCGGCGCCAATGTCTCACCCGGCCAGCAGTTGATGGCCGTTGTTCCGCTGGATGACATCTGGGTTACCGCCGACTTCAAGGAGACCCAACTGAGGCTCATGAAGCCGGGCCAGCGCGTCCGGTTCAGCGTAGACGCCTATGGACGCGAATACGACGGCAAGGTCTCAGGCATCGGCGGCGCCAGCGGCTCCCGCCTCAGCCTGCTGCCTCCTGAGAACGCCACCGGAAACTTTGTGAAGGTGGTGCAACGCATCCCGGTCCGCATCGACATCGACTCGAAACAAAATGCCGACCATCGGCTGCGGCCGGGCATGTCGGTGGTTCCCAAAGTTTATGTCGAGTAGCGTCGACGTACTCCCGGCTGCGGCTGCTCCGGTCCCCGAGATCTGGCGGCCAAAGCACAATCCCTGGGTGATCGCAGTGGTTGTGGTGCTGGCGGCATTCATGGAGGTGCTCGATACCAGCATCGCCAACGTCGCGCTGCCGCACATGGCCGGGAACCTGGGCGCGAGCAACGACGAGAGCACCTGGGTGCTGACGTCGTACCTGGTCTCGAACGCCATCGTGCTCCCCATCAGCGGCTGGCTGGCTGGAACGTTCGGACGCAAGCGATTCTTCGTGCTCTGCATCGTTCTGTTCACGTTAAGCTCGCTGCTTTGCGGCGCCGCCCCCACGCTCGGCCTTTTGATTTTGTTCCGCATCCTGCAGGGCGCCGGTAGCGGCGGACTCCAGCCTATGGCCCAGGCCATCCTGGCGGACGTTGTACCGCCCCAGAAGCGCGGCTTGGCGTTCGCACTCTACGGAATCACCGCCGTCATGGCGCCCACCATCGGGCCGACGCTGGGCGGCTGGATTACCGACAACTACACCTGGCGCTGGATTTTCTTCATCAATCTGCCGGTCGGAATCCTGGCCGCGTTTCTGGTGTTGCGGCTGGTTGAAGATCCACCTTATCTGCTGCGCCAGAAGCAGGCCGGCGTCCGCGTCGACTACATCGGAATCGCGCTGCTGGCGCTGGGCGTCGGAGCCCTCCAGGTTCTGCTCGACAAGGGGCAGGAAGACGATTGGTTCGGTTCCAGGTTCATCGTCACCTTAGTGCTGGTCTCGGCCTGCTGCCTGATAGCGCTGGTGGTCTGGGAGTGGCGTCACAAGCATCCCATTGTCGACGTGCGATTGTTCAAGAGCTTCAACTTCGCCACAGCCAATGTAATGATGTTCCTGCTGGGAATCCTGCTGTTCAGCAGCCTGGTCATGATGCCGCAGTTTCTCCAAACGCTGGTCGGCTACACGGCCGAGAACGCAGGCAAAGTGCTTTCCGTCGGCGGCTTCGTGATCTTGCTGGAGATGCCGGTGGTAGGCCAGCTCACCGGAAAATACCCGGCCAAATACATCATCGCGTTCGGCTGGCTTACGATGGCCATCGGAATGTACGTTTCGACCGTGTGGCTGGATCTGTTGATCAGTTTCCGTTCGGCCACCGTGCTGCGCGTGTTCCAGGGGTTCGGCATCGGCTTTCTCTTTGTCCCCATCACGCTGGCCGGATACATGGGGACGCCGCCGGAAAAGGCCAATAATGTGGCCGGCATCATCAACTTCATGCGCAACATGGGCAGCAGCGTCGGAACGTCCATGGTTACCACCTTGCTGGCTCGACGCGCGCAATTTCATCAGACCGTGCTGGCGCGCCACACCACGCCCTTTGATCCCGCGCTTCAGAATCAGGTCAGGGGCTTGGGGCGGCAGTTGGTTCATTCGGGCGCAAGCGTTGCCGACGCGCCGAAGCTGGCATATGGCCTGATCTACCGGTCGATACAGTCGCAGGCGCTCACTCTCGGTTACCTCGACACGTTCATGGTGCTGACCATCGCCGCGGGCATCATGTTTCTGCTCTCCTTCATCGTTCGCAGGAACGATCCCAAGGCGGGCGGTGGAGTTGCTGTAGGATGAGCCTCCGCACCGGCAACGATGGTGGGTCTATGATCAGCGTGATTACGATCGATCGTGAATATGGCAGCGGCGCCGCGGATATCGCCCGGAAGCTCGCCGAACGCCTGAATTGGAAGTTGTGGGACGAGTTGCTCACTTCCGAAATCGCCCGCATGATGGAGTGCGATTGCCAGGCTGTCGAGGAACGCGAGGAACGCCGCGACGCACTCAGCCACCGGCTATTCAAGGCTTTCATGCGCGGCAGCTTCGAAGGCACGTTGAACGCCCAACGCGTGAGAATGGTGGACGCCGACTGCATTCGCGAAGCTGCTGAGACAGTGGTCCTGCAGGCAGCCAAGCAAGGCAATTGCGTGATTGTCGGACGCGGGTCTGCGTATTACCTCCAAGCTAACTCCGGCGCATTCCACGTGTTCGTTTATGCGCCGCTGCACGAGAAGGTGGAGCGGCTGCGCAAGATGGGCAAGAGCGAGGACGAAGCCTATCTGTTGGCAGAGACTGTCGACCAGGACCGGGCTGCTTACATCAAGCAATACTATGCGGTCGATTGGCCTGCGCGGCCCAACTACCATCTCATGATCAACTCGGCGCTGGGCGAGGACGCGTCGGTGGATGTGATTCTCAGTTCCATCGCGATCTTCGAAAAAGCGCGGTCGTCAACCTAGAGGGTTGGCTCCCCCAAAACGAAATCAAGTGTCCAGATTTTCGGTTAATGTCCGCGGCGGTTCCGGACGGCGATCCGGGTTATGAGCACCCCAGCCGCGCGAAAACGTGACGACCGGGCCCGCTCCTCAATCCTTCTGGTAAGTCCTTGTGCCGTTTTGGACTGAATTGAGTTTTGGCGAAGCAGAAACGCCCGCCGTCGTTGGGTTTACTGGTAGCAGCACCGGCGCCCCCTTGTCCTTAACTAAAAACACACTGAACTTCGCTGATTTAGTGTTGCTTGCATTCCGGCCAACGGTATGAATGTCGTTGGGACCTTCGTAGAAAGTCTGGCCTGGCGTGAGCGTGACTTCTTTCCCGCCGTTCACCTGCATCACAACGGAGCCTTCCAGCACGTAAAAAAACGCATGCGCGTTGTGCCGATGAATAGGATCCGAAGCGCCAGGCGGATACACCACCGTGATCATCAGACCTTCCTTGCCGGGACATTCCGCAAGATCTTTCGACATGAGCGGTGTGACCTTAGCGTCCTGCGCGATCAGGCTGCTGGCGATGAGAAATACCGGCACGAGCATCAGTCGTGGGACCTTCATAATCGTTCGCCTTCGCTGCACTTATGCCGGCTGCAGATCCGTCTTTGGGACTTGTTTGATAGCCTGACGGAGCCAGTCTTCGAAGCGCGTCTCGCCGAGTCGCGCGCTGTCGTTCGGGACCAGTGTCCTCTCGCTCACCTGGATGCCGTAGTAGCGCGCGTGCGGGTCGGAGATGACCTCGCGTGGATCCTTGCGTGCGGCCAAGTCCCGCCGGACGAGTTCATCCAGACGAAACTGTTCGGGACCTCCTATCTCAACGGTGTCATTCACAGGTGAGCTCATTGCGATTCTGCCAATTGCACTGGCGACATCATCGGCGGCCATAGGCCGGAAGAGCACTGCAGGCAGCCGCACTTTGTTGCCCTCCGTGGAAAGATCGGCGATTTTCTTGACGAATTCAAAGAACTGTGTCGCACGGATGATTGAGTAGGGAATGCTAGAGGCTTTGATCAAGTTCTCCTGAGCGAGTTTGGCGCGGAAGAAGCCGCTTTCGAGCAGACGTTCCGTTCCTACGACCGACAACGCGACGTGATGTCCCACGCGCGCGGCCGATTCATGCTTGAGGACGTTACGGGTGGATGTCTCGAAGAACTTCAGCACTGCCGCATCCTCCCATGAAGGGGAGTTCGTTACATCGACGGCCACCGAGGCGCCCTTCAGCGCATTCGCGAGTCCCTCGCCTGTGAGTGTGTTGACGCCAGTGTCGGGCGACGCGGCTACCGCCTCTTGCCCATGCTCACGAAGGTTTTTGACAAGCTTCGATCCAATGAGTCCAGTACCGCCAATTACTACGATTTTCATGATCGTCCTTTCCCGCAGCAATTCTAAATTGCCGGTCATTTGGCCGTCCCAAGCATCACAGCTCAGTGGCCAGCAGGCCGGTCTCGCTGCGTGCGTTTGACGCGAAACCATGCGAAAACGTTTCGACCGGGCCTGTGCCCCAGTCTTTGAAGTAGATCGTTGTGTCATCTTGGACTGTAATGGTGCTCATAACCTTCTCCTAACCGCACCAGCGCCCATACAGACCAACGACTCGATCGGTGCTCTCTCCGGGATCTAGGTTCATTTCTTTCCCGTATATGAACGTCGTAGTCTGGACAGTGTTGTCTTGAGCTCTTGTCTGGGCCGTGACATGCCGGGGCGCGGCATGGGTTCATCATTACAACTGCCACGTTCACTCCGAGCGCGCGGAGTTTCGCTGCCGGAAAGCCAATCACGCTCCTTGCAGGAACCGATATTCTTCGATGGTCCTCTGCTTATCAGAAGTCACAAGAGGGCACCCGAAGAACAGCGACAGTGTCCAGTTCGACCCATATGCTGTGTTAGGTGTTCCTGCTGACGCGACCAAGGAAGAAATTCATGCTGCCCATCGCGACGGAATGGCCAAGTACCATCCTGATAAGGTGGCTCATCTCGGAGTCGAGTTACACGAAGTGGCGAATGCTGGCACACGTCGGCACGATTAAGAGTATGCCAAGCATGGGCGATAGCAGTTCGCGTGGCTTCGGTGGGGGTACCGGGGCTGTGTAGCGTTTTCGAAAGAGTGTAACCAGATGCGAATGTGGTTCCGAGCGCGAAAACAGGCACCGCAAAATCCCGTCAGGCCGCGCCGCTTGCGGTGATACGTAGGGCAACTGTGCTCAACGCGGTTGCCGAGACGCAACGCTAAGGCGTCTAAACCCTCCGCGCATACTCGCACCGGAGGACTGACGCCATTGGCCCCGGAGGGCGGTCGAGGAAGAACAATGCCGAGCAGAAAGCGCACGCATAGACAGCCTGTTCGGGAAACTAGATCGTCTCTGTGTCTTCACGCAGTTGCTTTAATCGGTGGCTCCGTTTTCTTAATGATCGTCGGCTTGCCCGGAGGTCCTTTACGGCGCCGGAGCATGAAACCAACTACAGCGCCAACAGCCACCAGGGATCCAAGGCCCAACAATATGTACAGCCAGGGGATCGTGGAAACGTCCTCGCCCCTCTCTTTGGCGGCACGCGAATCGGTAATATACGCCTGCACATAGGGATATCCGGGATTCAGTTCATTGATCTCCCGGAATTTGTCCAGAGCGGCGCTGTAGTGCTTACGTTCAAATGAGGTCAGCCCTTCGTTATACAAGCGGGTAAGCCGGCTCTGCTGCGGTGTGACGTTGATCTCGTGCAGATACTGCTTGATGATCGAGGATGGCACCAGGAAGTTCACTCCGGTGATCTCCTTGCCGGTACTCCAGTCAATAGCGCCAAAGGTGGCAATGCCGATGACCTCGCCCTTCTCATTGAACGCAGGCCCACCGCTGTTGCCGTGGTTGATGGTGGTGTCGGTCTGCAGGACGTCCCAGCCCCCTGCCATGGTCTTGCGGGCGCTGATCAGCCCGGAAGTGAGAGTGGTTTCGGTCTGGCTCTCCGGCGCAAGAAGCAACTGGATGCTCTCTGATTGCGGATAGCCGATGACGTAAACCCTGTCCCCTGCTCTCATGGCTGTATCGTCGCCCAGGCTGATGGTGGGAAGATCTTTGCGGTCAATCTTGATGATGGCCACGTCCTTGCCGGGTGTGGGTTTTCCCATGGTGCGGACGTCGGCGGTAAACTTCTGCGTCAGGGTGGGAATTCCGGCGAGCTTCACTCCCATCATGGTGTCAATCTGCCGGTTGATATTGTCGATAACCATGTAGTGCGAGTACCAGGTTGCAGCGCCCTGGGTGGCCAACTTCTCCATCTCCGGCGTGAGCTGGCCTCCCAGTTCTTTGCGAATGTCTTCAATGTCCTTGGAGATGATGGTGCCCAGGCCACCTTCGGCCAGCATCCGCTTGAGCATCTGCTCTTCTTTGAAGACCACGTGTGCGTTGGTCACGATGTATCCGTCAGGGGTGATGATGAACCCGCTTCCCTGCGCGCCCGTCTTCGCCTTGGTCTGCAGATGCTTCTCGCTGGGAACAAGATACTTCAGAGGATTCGTAAACAGTTCGTTCCAGACCGCGTTAAGCATGGCTTGCTGGTTGTGCGCCACAGCACCTTCCTGGATGAGTTGAGTAACTTTTTTCTGAAGGGCCGCAATGCTTTGCTGGGGCAGCTCAGCTTCTGGCACCGTGACATCGGCCTCGTACATGGTGATGATCATGACGGTACCGGGTTTATTGCGTTCGGAAATTTGTCGCGAGGTCAATTCTTGCGCCGAAAGCAAACCGAAACCTGAAAGACCCATGAGGGCGATGCCGAGGGCGATTCCTTTGGCTTTCAATGAATTCATGGCGAACTCCTTTTCCCGATGCTTCACGTTGAAAACTCTCCTAAAGTGAGAGGGCGTACGGCTAGGGTGGAAGGCCCGAAAACGCTTCTCCACTGCAACTCAAGGGCAAGGAGAGGACCAGAGCGTATTGGCTGCCAGGGATCACGAACGCGCCGTCGATGTTGGCATCCACCCAGCCGAAAGCCCCGCCAGTTGGGTCGAAGCATCGTTCGTTCTCCTTGGGTGTCTATCCGGTCAGCACTTCCCCCGGTAAATGGGTCTCTCTGACCCATCAAGCAGAGCTAGGACCAGTCGCGCCGCGTTGCCAATCAGTGGAGCAATAGCGAGGCCAATTGGTAACTCATTGACAAATCCAAGGCTTACGAATTCGATGCAATCCAGGCTGAGTTCTGACGCCCAGGGAGTGCGAGAAATGACCCCGTTGATTTGCGCGAAAGTTGTCGACCCGTCATATCCGGGGCCCGACTACCAGACGGCTGGAGGCGCTTCTGATCTTGACGCCGGAACAGTTCCGTCTCTTGCCGGCGTTGATTAGTGAACCGTACCGGACCCAAGGCTGGGCGTGATGCTGGACTGGGCGACGGAATTGGCTGGCACACGTTCCGGCATAGCTACCGCTCCTGGATGGACGCTCCGATGACCGTGCAGAAAGAATTGATGCGGCATGCGAGCATCCAGACGACAATGAACGTCTACGGAAAAGCCATGACGGATAGTAAACGTCAGGCTCACAGCAGAGTTGTAGAGATGGTATTAAAGAGGTTGGTTGCGGGGGATGGATTTGAACCACCGACCTTTGGGTTATGAGCCCAACGAGCTACCAGACTGCTCCACCCCGCAGTCTGATTCTAGCCCATTCGGTCCAGGCCGTCAACGCACTTCACCGGGTCACACCGTGAGCATATGATATAAGGAGTTATGATCCCGCGATTGGCTTGCTGCGCGTCGCTTCTAGCGCTAGGCGGTCTTGCCACGGCCGCCGCTCCCTCGGTTTCCTTCCACAAGGACATCGAGCCCATCCTGCAGGACCGTTGCCAGCAGTGCCACCGTCCCGGCGAAGTCGGACCCATGGCGCTCATGACGTACGAGCAGGCGCGCCCCTGGGCCAAGGCGATCAAGAGCGCCGTGATTCAACGCAAGATGCCGCCGTGGCCGATCAATCCGCACTTCGGAAAATTCTCGAACGGCCGTTCGCTCACCGCCGAGCAGATCGATCTGCTGGCTGCCTGGGTCGATAGCGGCGCTCCGGAAGGCAATCCGGCCGACGCGCCACGCCCGCGCACCTGGGTGGAAGGCTGGAACATTCCCCAACCCGACGCCATCCTCGAGATGCCCACCGCCTTCGATATGCCGGCCAGCGGACGAGTCGAGTATCAGTACATCGTCATCCCCACCGGCTTTACCGAGGACAAGTGGATTCAAATGGCCGAGGTTCGTCCTTCTGACCGCAGCATCACGCATCACGCTCAGATCTTCATCCGAGAGCCGGGATCGAAATGGTTGGCCGGCCAAAAGCCCGGCGTGCCCCTCGGCGTCGCCAACGGCAGCGGCATGGGCAGCGAGATCCTGACCATCTATACGCCCGGCATGGTCCCCGATGTCTACAAGCCCGGCACTGCAAAGTTGATCCCGGCGGGCAGCGACCTGGTGTTCCAGATGCACTACACCGCCACCGGAAAACCCGGACACGATCGCACGCGCCTTGGCCTGGTCTTCGCCAAGGAGCCTCCCAAAGAGCGCGTCTTCACGATGTATGGCGTGAACTTGCGAATCGCGATCCCGCCCGGCGACCCGAGCTACAAGGCCGAAGCCATCATCCCGATCACGCACGAAATGACTATGCTGACGCTGTTCCCGCACATGCATCTGCGCGGCAAGGCGTTCCAATATGACTTGATCTATCCCAACGGCGAGACGGAAACCTTGCTCAAGGTCGACAACTGGAGCCTGAACTGGCAGCTTTCCTACAAGCTAGCGCAGCCGATCGAGCTGAAGCCCGGCATGAAGGTCAAGGCCACCGCCTGGTGGGACAATTCGCCGAACAATCCCGCCAATCCCGATCCGACCAAGAAGGTTACCTGGGGCGAGCAGAGCTGGGAAGAAATGCTGGTTGGCTTCTTCGATGCCGCCGTCGATCCCGCGGCCGTGCCGCATGCCACCGTGGCAGTGAATGACGTTGCGGGTCGCTAGGCGTCCGGCTTTTCAAACACCAGCTTCAGGTTCTCGTTGTCACCCGGATAAGTGACTTCGCCGCCGTGAACTTTGGCGAACGGCGTCATCGAATGGGGCCGCGCGTTGGTCGCGCTGAGGATTTCGAGCACCGGGATGCCGCGCGCCGCCAGTGCGTCGGCGATCAGCGAACGATGGCAGCGCCAGGGCACTGCTTCCGCGCACATGATCGCCGTCGGCCGCTCTGACGCCAGTTCGATCAGCTCTTCAAGACTTTCGCGGAAGGCGTCGGTCTGCATGTAGTCCGCGAAGCCGCGGAACGAGGCATTGCGCCAGCCGGTGTTGATCGAATCCTTCGCCGCGTGCCGTAGTCCGCCCAGACCAGGCATGTGCCGGTAAAGAATGCCGGCCGCCTCCAGGCTGGCTGGCAGGTTCTCGCGATTGAATTGCGGATTGTGCCGCGAGCGCGGAACGGTGCGGACGTCCATCAGTTGCTTGATCCCGTGCGCTTCGAGGATGTGTATGAATTCCTCGATGGGACGAGTCGAGTGGCCGATAGTGCTGATCGGAATCGTGGCTTTATTCGACCGCGACCTTGGTGCCTTTGGGCTCGCTCTGCGACAGCCTCTCGATGCGGGCGTCCAGCAAGCTGCGCATGCCTTTCAGAACCTCGATGCGCGCGTTGCGAAAATGCTCGCGCGTGTCTTCCGGCCAGATGTGATCCATGATCGCGTCCAGCTGCGGCGCAACCACGGTGCAGAACACGCAGCCCGGCGCGTGCGCGGTGCTTTGTTTCTCGTCCATGTCAGCCCTCTTTCATCTCCACTGTTAACATTTTATTCTGCAGCGTGGCCCGCGTGGGAGTGAGCGCGGCCATGGAGGTCGGCAGTCCGATGTGGCGCCGCAGCGTGCCGATCTCGACCACCAGTTCGTCGCCCTTCTTGAACAGCCCCACCTCGCCCTTGACGGCGAACGGCAGGCGCAGCCGGACTTCGTAGTGCGCGTTGACCTTTTCAAAAGTGTAAGGCGCTTCGGTGCGCGTGACGGCGGCGGGATCTTCCTGAGCACCGTACAGCGCGTCGGCCAGCTCGATCAGCCGATCGCGTCCCAGCACCTCGTGCGTAAACAGCGGCACGCGCTTCATGGCCACCGGCGCGAAATACTCTTCGATTTCGTCCAGAATCCGGGCCTGCGACGCGCGCCACTGGTCGAACCAGGTGTCGGTGACCTCGGTGGGCAGCACGCGATTCACGATCACGCCGTCGATGGTCAGCCCGTGCAGGGAAAAGTAAACGAAGGCGCGCTGCGTCTCGCGCAACACCATTTTCTCGGGATTGGTGACCAGCCGGACGCTGGTGGTTTTCGGGTCCTCAAGCAGCTCCGCGATTCCCTCCAGCCGGCCGAACAGATGCTGGATGTTGGCGAAGTAGTTGTCGGTGGGCAGTTCCACCGGCGAAATGCGGTTGGCCACCGGACGCACCGCCTTGAGCAGCCCGCGCTGGAAGGGAAAGACGTGCTTCATGTACCATTCGAGCGTGGTCGGCATGCTGACGAAGCGCATGGATTCGGCCGTGGGCGCGCAGTCCAGTATGATCACCTGGTAGCGCTGCTCGCGCCGGAACTGGTTGACGTACATCATGGCGCTCAGCTCTTCCATGCCGGGCAGGATGGCCAGCTCCTCGGCCTCGACGTCGCTGATGCCGGTGGTCCTCAACACCGACACGACGTAGGTGGAGATTTCGCTCCAATGCCGCTTGATCTCCTTTTGGATATTGACTTCCTGGATAGCGAGGTTGGCGTCGATCGAGTAGGGTTCGTTGGTTTTTTCCTGGAACAGGCCGGTTTCGAGATCGAAGGCGTCGGCCAGGCTATGGGCCGGATCCACGCTCATTACTAAAGTGGAATATCCGAGACGGGATAAATGCAGGCCAGTAGCGGCGGCAATGCTGGTCTTACCGACGCCTCCCTTGCCGCTGAACAGCAGGATGCGCATACCTTAATTGTAGCGGGCGGCTATTGGAAAGGCGGGTTTATCTTCTCGATGGTTTCCACATCGAACCGTTTGAAGTCGAAATTTTCAACACGCGTTCTTTCACGTAGGCCCTTCACAACCAGTCGCGCGTCGATGAACTGCTCGCTGGCCGTTTGCATCCACAGTCCCGGTCCCACGGGCGACTGCTCCAATCTAAGATAGGTGCCTTTTCGGATGCTGGCGAGCAGGCCACCGCCCACGTGGAAGTTCTCGGCAAGGCGTACTTCGAGCCGAGCCACCTGGCGGTCAGCTTCATCGAACCAGATGGTTCCTGCCATGTTTTTGGCAGCGTTTTGTTGTGTGTCGTGACGATCCGAAACGCGCGCCTTCGGGTCGCCGTGGAAATCGAACGCCAACGTCTCCCTGCCATTGAGTGAAACGCGCCGCGGACTGGAGATTTTGGCGACTGCCAGGATGTCGCTGATCAGGCTGATACGCTCCGCTCTCGGCCTCGACTTCGGGAAGCCCTTCAGAGCCATTTCGACGCGTTTCCTGATCCGCTCTTGTTCGTGCTTGTCTTCTTGCGCGTTCAGTTCCACTCCGTTGCGCTTCACCAGTCGGGCGATCTGACGCCCTTTGACGAAAAAAACCTCGCGCTCCACGTTGGTGGTCTTGGTGACCGTTCCGTTCTTGTCGACCTCGTCGGTGCGGACGATCCGGCGAAAGGTGTAATTCTCGCGGATCTCGCTGCGGTGGCCCCCTGAGCTGGGACAAATAGTTAAGACACAGTTCGCCGTTCGATGAAAACTGCTCGACCGGCAAGACGACATTACAGCATACTGGTGCCCGGCTGGTGAAGCGGAAGCGGGCACTGCTGGAGAGCAACTCGCCGAGGAATAGCCGGCTGGAAACTCATCGAGACGATGGGTGGGGGCGGCAGCCGTAGTCGCCCCCAAGCTTTGCCAGCAAGAG
>JAIQFN010000036.1 GCA_020073265.1 Terriglobia bacterium
TCGCGCCCACGCTGACCTGGGTCAGCCGCTTGTAGCTATCGTAGCTGTAGCCGAACACCTGCCCCTTGGCGTCGGTCTTGGTCGCCAGCGTCATGTCGGTGTTGTAGGTGTAGTTGACCGTGCCGTTCTCAGGATTCGTCGCGCTCAACAGCAGCGCCCCCACCGTCGACCCGTTCGTGTAGTTGAACGTCCGCGTCTGCGTGCTCCCATTGCGAGTCATCGACACCCCGGTCAGGTGGCTCAGGATGTCGTAGGTGTAAGAGGTCGATACCGTCCCTAGCGACGGGTCCGGCTCCTGCACCTGCGTCAAGTTCCCGAGCGCGTCCATGCTGAACTTCTTCCATTTTCCCGCAGGATCGGTCACCGTGACCGTGTTGGCCGCATAAGCGTAAGACGTCGTGCTTCCATCCGGCGCCACCACGCTGGTCGTCCTCCCCAACCCGTCGTAGTAATGCGTGGTCCAATACACCGTGGGTCGAAGCCCGAGAACCACGGCAGCCTAGCCCGGCCCGCTCCGCCGCCTTCGCCGGGACGCTAAGTACATAGCGAGCGAGTAGAGGGCGCACTCCGAGGTGGGATACGTGATAAGAGCGGTCGCCCATTCTCCCTCGCCGTTAGAGCCGGTGTAGAAGAGATTGGAAAACGCGTGCCCCAACGACGACATGACCGAATCACCAATGAATGTCAACAGAAAGAAAAACGTCGGCAAAACCCAAACCCACCGACCAGCAGAGGCCGCTCTCGGCAGCAGCCTGTGCACGACTAGTGCCAACGGGAACCCGATTCCCCAAACGAAAACGGCGTTCCAAATGAAGGCAGCAACCTTTCCTATGGGGTAGGTTAGGCCGCCCAAGCTGACAGGGATGTCGGCCGTGATCATCGCCCAGATTACCGGAACAAGAACTGCTCCTACTTGTTGCGAAAGCCAAGCCATGAAGGAGAAGTCGTCGCTCAACTCGGTTTTGAACATGTCATCATCGCGGGATTCGATTTGCTCCATGGCGGAAGCATCCTCCTAAACGCTCAGCTTTTTCGAGCCTTCCTCTTTTGATCGTCTCCTAGGGCAAGTGATAGGTAATTTTATCTGTCACGCTAGGTGTGCCTAGGAAAATGAATTGAGAGGCGCTATACATTCCCCCAAAGTACAAGCCATCAGCATCGGTACCTGCAGCGAACATCGGAAAAACCCCGAGTTGCGCCAAGCTTAGCCTACTCATTCGCGCCGGGGGGGTGAAGATATCCTGCGAGGAGCAGGGTCCGTCCGCGGTTATCTGTGCAAGCGGTGCATTCCTGATTAGGCACGCCAAGTCAGTATGATCACAAGGTGTTGTGATTACCCTCACATTGTCAGGGATGGACGTCCCGAGAGTAGCCGCGATATCGGGACCCTCCGTGCCCAGTACAACAGTGACGTTGAAGGGGCCGTTCGGAGTTGGGAGCGTTCCGATCATCCCCGGAGATATGTAAAGGACATTACCAATCCGGGCCTTTTCATCTGATGAGAGTTGGTTCAACGCCGTCGCGAAGGCCTGTGCGCCCCCACTGTACGCGATCACGTCGATCGGCCCAGAGTTGTTATTGAGAGCGTCCTTCAACGTCGCGAGAGCCACAGCTGTCGAGGCGTTCCGGCCGAACGCGGCTTGGTATGTAACGCTTCCGACGGACTGCCAGAACCCGGAGCCGCTGTACGGGAATCCCGCGACCCCACCCAGGCTCATTTGCAGCTTATCAAATGGACTGGTATCGTCTGGATTCATTGTGATGCCTGCCAGCATCGCCGCGCATAGTCCTAAGGGGTCACCGTTGTTGACAGGATCGTCTAGGACGTATGCAAATCTATTCAAGCTCTGAGGATTCTTTAGACTCGCGCTACCCCAATACGGGTCCGGCGTCATGAACCTTCCAAACGTACTCGCATAATACCGCTGATCCGCATAATCCAACCCCGTCCCCGAATCCCGCGTGTAGGTCGCAAACTTCACCTGATCGTTCGGCAACGGCGGCGCGTTCCGCTCCTCCCCATACGGATAATACCGCCCCACCGACCCCAGCCGGTCCTGCACAGCCGAAAGCATCACCCCGCTCTGCGACTGCGAGACCAGCTTCCCCCCGAAGTACGCCCGCCGCGCCGACGCCTGGAACGTAATCGTCACCTGGTTCTGCGTATTCGTCCACGCCGCCGACCACTGGTACGTCGCCACCAGCCTCCCATCCACGCCGAACAGCGTCACCGTGTCGGTCGAGACCACGCCCTGCTGGCAGTTCCCGCCTTGCGTGCAGCTCCCCTGCCAGATGCGCTTGTTCTGCGCGTCGTAGAAATACTCCACCATCCCGCCCGAGATGTTCGCGAACGCCAGCCGGTTCTCGGCGTCGAAAACGTTGCCGGTGGAAAGCTGATTCCCGTTGGCGTCGTACGAATAGCCCGACAGCCGGTTAGTGGTCGCGTCGGCCGGCGTGCTCATGCTGGTCGACTGCGCCGTGCCCGTCCCCACGCGCCCGGTCAGATTCCCGAACCCGTCGTACGACTGCGTCTGCGTCCACCCGCTCCCAGCCGCCGAAATCAGCCGGTTCAGCGAGTCGTACTGGTAGGTGACGGTCTCCCCGCTGAGCGCGTCCGACACCGAGCTAACCTTGCCGTTGTTCGACCCGGTCGGGTAGTTGTAAGTGACGTTGATCCCGGTCCCGCCCTGCACCGTCGCGGTCGTAGATGAGGCTTCAGAGTTGGACAACGGGTAAACTTGGAATCATCCTGAAGTGCCGTAAATTCCGGGTCCCGATTGAGTAGCCGAAATGAAGCGCTGTCGCGCCGATCAACAGGTCCGGTGGAATCGCCGCGAAAACGGTGTCGAGATAGTCCCGCCGCTTCCGTAACTGCTCGGAAGTCTGTGCGCGATGGAGGCTGTGCTCCAGCTCGACCACGGTGACGGCCGCGAGCACGATTTCGGTTTCCCCGTGTTCGCGTTCGAGTGCGAAAAGCAGTTCGCTAACGGGCTTCGCGTCACGCTCGGCGGCGATCAGCACGCCGGAGTCGAGCACTAATCCCATGCAGGTGGAGTCAGCGGCTCGCGGTGCGCATCAATGGCGGCCTGCACGTCGTTGGCAAAGTCGGGATCGAGCACCGGCGCGTAGCCGAGCTTCGCTTCATGCGCCTTCGCCAGAGCGATGCACTCGCTGATCTTGCGGCCCGGACCGGGCGGCGTCCTGATGATCGCCACAGCGCGATGGTCCTGCTCCACGATTACCTCCACGCCTGCCTGCACTTTGGCCAGCACAGCGTGGATATCGCGTGCCAGTTCGGCTTCCGTGATGCGGACCGTCGCCATTTCTTTGATCATAGCGCTTCTGCATTCTCGCAGGCCTGCACCGTGCCCGCCCAATCCCGCCAGTCACGCCCCACCCGCAACTCAATTCGCTAAATTTTCAAAGCATTACGAATCGCGTCGCCGCCGCCCCCGATTCACCCGCTCTATCCTGGCCTTGATGGAATCGCCACTCGCGAACGCGCGCGCCACGCGGAAAAACGAAAATTACCAAACAAAGCCAATCCCGGAAATGAACACCCGCGCCCTACAGTTCCGTCGCGAAGCGCGTCTCGGTCCCCGTCCAGGCCCGCCAGGTCGGATACTCGGTCGGCGGCAGCACCTGAATGTGCGGCTTCAGCACGATCAACGTCTGCCCCATGTCGCGATTCACCGTGTTGTTGCGCAGCAGCGGAATCGCGCTCAGCAGCGGAATTCCCGAAATCGTGCGCGCCTCCGACGTGGTCAGCAATCCCCCCAGCACCGCCCATTCGCCGTTCATCAGCCGCACTTTCGATTCGAATTTCTTGCTCGAAATCACCGGGATTCCGTCCACCGCCGCCGCGCCCAGCAGCTTGAATTCGACGTCCACTTCCAGCGTCACGTCGTCCACCCCGTGCACGTGCGGCGTCACCTTCAGAAGCAGCCCCAGGTCCTCGAACGTGAAAGTGGGCGGCGGCGCGAACACTTGCCCGCTTCCCGACGTGTTTCCGATATAGGTGTTGGTCACCAGCGGAAATTTGTCGCCCACGTGCAGCGTCGAGGGCAATCCGTCCATGGCCACCACTTCGGTGTTCAGCACCGTACTCGTGTTCGATTTCGACGCCGTGGCGAACAGGCTCGCGCTGGTCACCCCCAGGCCGATCAGGCTCGCGCCGCCGCCGAAGCCCAGAAAATTCGTGAAGCCCGACGGAATGGTGGTCATCAGATTCGACTTGACCGGGAAATTCACCAGCGGAAACGCGGTGGGAAGCGACAGGCCGTAGTTCAGCGCCGACGACGCGTCCGTCGTCAGCACCTCGACGTCCACCGCCACCTGCGCCCGCGGCCGCATCAGATCCTCGAAAATCTTCTGCGCCAGCCGCACCTTGGTCACCCGGTCCCGAATCAGGATCAGCTTCTTCTGGTTGTCCACCATCAGCCGCGTTATGTCCAGAACCCCCCGCACGCTGGTGGCGATCTCCTGCAGCTCCTGAACGCTCTCGGTCTCGGAGAAGGGAATGGTCACCGACGCCGTCCGCTCGAATTCCGTGCGCTTCTGCGGATTGTCGTTGGCCACCAGGATCAGGTTTCCGCTCACCGGCGTCAGGAACGAATCCGTCGCGCCTTCCAGCGCCCGCAGCGCCACCCGGTAGTCGGCGTCGTTCAGCTCGAATCGCAGCGGCGTGGTCGGCCGGTACTCGGTGTCGAACACCACGTTGAGTTCCAGCGCCGCGCCAAGCTGCTCCCACAGCGTTTTCGAATCGCCCCGCAGATCGAAATCGCGCCGCCCTGCCGCGGCCTTCAACTGCGGCGGAGGAAGTGGACGCCGCGCCTGCTCCAGTTCCTGCGCCGAGATGCTTCCGAACAAGCTCGGATCGAGTTTGTCCCCCGCCTCGGCCGGCTTGGCATGCGAAACCTCCAGCAGGCTGGCCATCGGACGCAGCGCCTGCACCTTTTCCCAATATTTCAGATTGTTCGGCTCGGCCGCCGACGCTTGTGTATACAGCGAGTAGGCTCGCACCGTCTCGCCCGCCCGCTCGGCCTTTTGCCCTTGCAAGAACAGTTGCTCGGCCGTCGCGCCATACATGGCCGCCGCCGCCACCACCGTCGCCAGGCCCAGCCCGCAGAGTTTCACTAGATATATGACGGCGTACACCTTGCCGGCGTGTATAAAGAATTCACCTGAAACGGCCGAACTGAAGAGCGAGGACTGGCTCATCGAATGTCTGCAACAATGACGTCCACGCGCCCCGCGTTCAATCCCACCGCGCCCCAAACCTTTGAGGAACTGGGCATTCCCCAGTCGCTGGTCCTGGACCTGGTGTTGCGCCGCATGCTGCTGGAGGGCTTCAGCAATCTCCATAACTTGAGCGCCTCCCTGCGCCTCTCCGTCCCCATTCTCACCGTGGTCTTCAACCACATGCGCCAGCAGCAACTGGTGGAAGTCAAGGGGATGATCGGCAACGACTATCACTTCACCCTCTCGCAATCCGGCAAACTGCTGGCCAGCGAGCGCTTCCAGATCGCCCAGTACGCCGGCGCCGCTCCCGTCTCGCTCAAGGACTATCACGCCGCCACCAAGGCCCAGTCGGCCAACGTCAAGGTGGATCGCAAACTGCTCCGCTCGGCCTTCTCCGACCTGGTCATCTCCGATATGCTGCTCGACCAGTTGGGTCCCGCCCTGATTTCCCAGAACTCCATCTTTATATATGGGCCCACCGGAAACGGGAAAACCAGCCTCGCGGAACGAATGCTGCGCGTCTACCAGGACGCCATCCTGCTGCCCTACGCGGTCGAGGTGGACTCGCAAATCATCAGCTTGTACGACCCCGTCGTGCACCAGAAAATCGACGTGGATGATCTGGACCTGGACCCCCGCTGGGTCATGTGCCGCCGGCCCTGCATCGTGGTGGGCGGCGAGCTGATTCCCAGCATGCTCGAATTGCGCCTGGACGAATCCTCCGGCATTTACGCCGCGCCGCTGCAGATGAAAGCCAACAACGGCATCTTCATCATCGACGACTTCGGCCGCCAGTTGATGTCCCCGCGCGACCTGCTGAACCGCTGGATCGTTCCCCTCGACCGGCATGTCGATTACCTGATGCTGCGCTACGGCGTCAAATTCCAGATCCCCTTCGAGCTCATGGTGGTCTTCTCCACCAACCTCGAACCCAGCGATCTGGCCGACGAAGCCTTCCTGCGCCGCATCCACAACAAGATCTTCGTCGAAGCCGTGGACGAGAAAGCTTTCGACCAAATCTTCCATCGCGTGGTCGGCAACGCCAATATCCCCTTCGAACCCGACAGCGCCGAGTATCTACGCAAGCTGTGCATGCGCGAAGGCCGTACCGAGCTGCGCGCCTGCTACCCGGCCGACATCTGCCATATTCTGGTCTCCATCGGAAAGTACGAGGGCCGTCCGCCCTATATGAGCAAGGCCGAGCTCGAGCGCGCCGCAGCCCTGTACTTCGCCCGCGGCTGACCGCGCCGCCATCCGTGCCAACATAAGAAGAGCCGCCCGGCTCGCTTATGCCCCTCGCTGTCACCGATTCCGAACTGCGCCAGCTTCTCTCCGAGGTCTCGTTCCTCGAACACTACGGCTTCCAGCTGCATTCCTTCTCCGATGGCGAGTGCGCGCTGCTGGTCCCGTTCCGCCCGGCCTTCGAACGCCCCGGCGGAGTGGTGAGCGGCCAGGTCTTCATGGCCGCCGCCGACGTCGCCATGTGGCTTGCCATCATGACCCGGCTCGGCGCCGCCGACGGCTCCGTCACCGCCGAGATGAAGACCAACTTCCTGAGCGCCGCCCGCCAGGAGGATTTCATCTGCGCCGCCAAAATTCTCAAGCTGGGCCGCCGCTTGATTTACGGTGTCGCCGAGTGCTCCAGCCGCGAAGGCAAGCTGCTGGCGCACCACACCATCACCTACATCCGCCCGAATTAAACCGCGCCCATCCAACCGGATGCGTCCTCCCCACGTTTGCGCGCGCCCCGTCCCGAGTGTAGAATCGTGAGGAAAGGAATCGGCTTCTATGCGAGTGGCTCTAGTAATCGTCGCCGCGACCGCGGCTTTCGCGCAATCGCCCTCCGGCGGCGCGTCTTCTCTGGATTTCGAATTCTTCAAGGCTAGCGTGCAGCCCATCTTCCTGGCCAAGCGGCCGGGCCACGCGCGCTGCTACGCCTGCCACTCCACCGGCACGCCCTTCCGCCTGCAGCGTCTTTCGCCCGGCGCCACCGCCTGGGATGACGAGCAATCCCGCAAGAATTTCACCGCCGCTTCCGCCATGGTCAACACCCGCGAGCCCGAAGCGAGCCCGCTGCTCTTGAATCCTCTGGCCGAAGACGCCGGCGGAAATCATTTCCATCCCGGCGGCAAGCACTGGGACTCCAAAAGCGCGGCCGAGTGGAAGATCCTGGACGAATGGGCCCACGGCCAGAAGGCCACCGCCAGTTCGAAGTAGCGCCGCTCGAGCTAAGGCAGAATCGCCGTGATGTTCCGCTTCGGCACCTGGCCGACCGGAATGTGCGTCACCACTTTCCGGGAATTCACGTCGATCACCGTCACCCAGTTCGATCCCGCGCAGGCCACGTACATCGACTTGCTGTCCGGCGTGAACGTAAGCCAGTCCGGATCCTCGCCCACCGGCACGCTCCCCAGCAGCTTCAGATCGGGCATCGAATATGCGAACACGTAGCCGTACCACTTGCTGGTGGCCCAGATGGTCTTCTTGTCCGGCGAGATGCCGATGCCGTGCGACGGAGACCCTTGCACGCCATCGCTGTTCTTGGTCTTCCCCGGAACGTCGGGCAGCGTGATGCGCTGCACTTCCTTATGAGTGTCGAAGTCCACCACCGCGAACCCGTGCAGTTCGGAAATCTGCACGAACATCCGCTTGGTCGACCCATCCGGATTGGTCTCGAACGTGATCGGCCGCACCCCGTTCTCGAACGTCACGGTCCAGATCGGCTTCTCGGTCTGCGCGTCGATCACCGTCAGGATCTTCCCCACCACCGAGCCGGCCACGATGTACTTGCCGTCCGGAGTCACATAAGTGTTGTGCACCGGCCCCTTCACCGGAATGCTGTTCACCTTCTCCAGCGAAGCCGTGTCGATGACGTCCACCGCGCCCGGCCGCGCCGCGATGGAGACGTACACCTTGCGCCCGTCCTTGCTGATCGCGATGTTGTTGGGATGATCGGTGAGCGGAATGCGCCGCGTCACCTTGAGCGTCTTGGCGTCCACCACATCCAGAGTGCTCTCCGCCTCGTCGCTGATATAGTAGCGGCTTCCGTCCGGCGCATAAGTAGCGCCGTGGTTCACCTCAATCCCGCTGATGATTCCCACCACCTTATTGGTGGCCGGATCGATCAGATGAACGTTGTCGCCGGCGCTGTTGGTCTGCACGATGCGGACCGTGCTGGCCGCCAGCGGCAGAACGAGCAGAAGTCCCAGGCGGGACCAGTTGCGAGTGCTGAGCTTCATCGTGGTCAAGCCTCCTTGGCAGCGCTGGAAGAGGAGTCGCGCTGGGGGCCAGTCTATCACATCGCGCAACGCCTGCAGCCGCGCGGATTCAATGACGACGCCCGCAAGGAGCTGCTGGACCGGCCTTCCGTGCCACGTCATGATCGCGCAACGGATAATGAAAGCGGAGCCGCATGAACGTTCTGTTAGTCTCGACCTACGAGCTCGGACACCAGCCGTTCGGCCTGGCATCGCCGGCCGCATGGCTCGCGCCGCACGGCCATCAGGTCGCCTGCGTGGACCTGTGCGTCCAGTCGCTCTCGGACGATGCGGTCCGCGCGGCCCAATTGATCGCGATGTATCTGCCGATGCATACCGCCACGCGCCTTGCGGTCCCGGTGATCGCCAGGATTCGCGAACTGAACCCGTCCGCGCACCTGTGCTGCTACGGCCTGTATGCGCCGCTCAACGAATCGTACCTGCGCAAACTCGGCGTCGCGACCATTCTGGGCGGCGAGTTCGAGACCGGCCTGGTTGCTCTCGCGCAACGTCTTGCGAGCGGCCTGACCGGTGGCCCGCAGGCCGAACCCGTCGTCTCTCTGGACCGCCTGCAGTTTCTGCCGCCCGATCGCTCCAGTCTCGCGCCGCTCGATGAATACGCCAGGCTGCGCATCAACGGCTCCGCACGGCGCGCCGGCTACACCGAGGCCAGCCGTGGATGCAAGCACCTCTGCCGGCATTGCCCGGTGGTGCCGGTCTATCAGGGAGCTTTCCGCGTGGTCCAGCCCGCCGTGGTGCTCGAAGACATCCGCCGCCAGGTGGCCGCCGGCGCCGAACACGTCACCTTCGGCGATCCGGATTTCTTCAATGGTCCGGCGCACGCCATGCGCATCGTGGACGCGCTGCACCGGGAATTCCCGAGCCTCACCTACGACGCGACCATCAAGATCGAACACCTGCGCAAGCATCGCGACCTCGTGCCGCGCCTGAAAGACACCGGCTGCCTGTTTGTGACCAGCGCTGTCGAGTCCGTGGACGACGCAGTGCTTCAAACGCTCGATAAAGGTCACACCCGGGCCGACTTCATCCAGGTGGTGCGCGAGTTTCGAGCCGCCGGCCTCGCGCTTGCGCCGACCTTCATCCCGTTCACGCCCTGGACCACGCGCGAATCGCATCGCGACCTGCTGCAGTTGCTGGTGGAGCTGGATCTGGTGGAAAACGTCGCGCCCATCCAGCTCGCGTTGCGCCTGCTGATTCCGAACGGCTCGCGCCTGCTGGAGCTTGAGGACGTAAGGTCCGCAATCACAGGCTTCGACGAACCAGCCCTGCTGCATCGCTGGCGCCATCGGGACCCGCACGTCGACGCGTTAGCCGAACAGGCTCTGAAGCTGGCCGCGCTGAAAGCGCCGCGCCGCCAGATCTTCCGCAAAATGTGGAACCTGGTGGCCTCGCAACCCCTTCCCGAAGATTTCGACCTGATGCCCCGCGCCACCGTCCCTTACCTGGACGAACCCTGGTACTGTTGAGCGGAGCCAACCGAAGAGCAGGTTGCTCTTGTGTGATCGGCCGGACGGCGCGAAGCGGGTTCCGGGGATATAATGAGCCTAGCTATGAAGCGCAAGATTGGCGTCCTCTTTTTCGGCCTGATCGCGGCCTCGCTGGCTCAGCGGAAGGATTTTGAACAACCGGCCATGCACGCCGCGCGCGGTACGCATGGCGCTGTCGCCGCGGGCAGCGAATACGGCGCCGAAGCCGGGATGCGCATGTACTTCCGCGGCGGAAACGCGGTGGACGCGGGCGTCGCCACGATGTACGCGGCATCGGTCTCCGAGTTCTCCCACTTCGGTCTCGGCGGCGAGGCGCCCATTCTGATCCGCACCAAGGCCGGCAAGGTTTACGCCATCGCCGGTGTCGGCACCATGCCCAAGCTGGCCACCGCGCAATTGTTCCGCGAGCGCAGGCCCAGGCCGTTCGAGATTATCTCGCTCGACCCTGGCGGGCTGCGCGGCATCATCCCGGTCGCGGGCATCATGCCGGCCCTGGTTCCCAGCATGGTGGAGGCCGGACTGGTGGCGCTGCGGGATTTCGGCACCAAGTCGTTCAGCGAAGTGATCGAGCCGGCCATCGAGCTGGCCGACGGCCTGCCCATCGATGAAATGCGCTCCGGCTCCATCGCGCGTTCGCGCCGCTTCTTCGACGTTTGGCCGGATTCCAAGAAAACCTTCCTGCCCAACGGACAGGTCCCCATGCCGGGCGAGATCTTCCATCAGCCCAACTTGGCGCGCACGCTGCGTTCCATGGCGGCCGCTGAGAAGAAGGCGCTGGCGGCCGGAGCAACCCGCGCCGCGGCCATCGACGCGGTCCACGACTATTTCTATCGCGGCGACATCGCGCACCGTATCGACGCGTTCATGCGCGCCAACGACGGCTTGATGCGCTACGAGGACATGGCCGCGTTCAAGCTGCAGCCCGAAGAGCCGGTCTCCACCGACTACCGCGGATACAAAGTCTACAAGCCCGGCTTCTGGAGCCAGGGTCCCGCCATGCTCGAAGCGCTGAATATTCTGGAAGGCTTCGATCTGCGCGTCTCCGGTTTCGACACCGCCGACTACATTCACAAGTCGGTGGAGGCGCTCAAGCTGGCGTACGCCGATCGCGACGCCTACTATGGGGATCCTAAGTTCAACCCCGAACTTCCAACCGATGTTCTGCTGTCGAAAAGCTACGCTGCCGAGCGTCGCAAACTGATTGGCCGTAACGCGTCGCTGGATTTTATTCCGGGTACCATCAACGGCAAGACGCCCAAACATCCGGTGGACATGGATATCGCGCGCACCAAGATCGACGACGAGTTGATGGCCAGCGACACCACCTGCGTGGACGCCATCGATAAGGACGGGATCGTGTTCTCCGCGACGCCGTCCGGAGCCTGGCTGCCGTCGGTCATCGCCGGCGATACCGGCATTCCCCTGACCGAACGCGCGCAGCAGTTTATTCTGGTGCCGGGATCGCCCAACGAACTGGCCGGAGGCAAGCGCCCCCGCGTCACCTTGAGTCCCACCATCGTCACCGAGCAAGGCAAGCCGCTGCTGGCGCTGTCCACTCCCGGCGGCGACAATCAGGACCAGAGCCTGCTGCAGTTGTTCCTGGACGTGGTGGAGTTTCGCATGAACGCGCAGGCTGCCGTGGAGGCCCCCCGCTATCAGACCCGCCACCTGGTCTCGAGTTTCGACAATCACGCCTGGAATCGCGGCGACCTGATTCTCGATGAACGCATTTCTCAAGGCACCGCCGCCGAGCTGGCCGGGCGCGGGCACAAGGTCAGCTTGCATTCCAAGTGGTCCAGCGGAGCCGCGCCGGTCATGATCCGGGTGACGCCGGAAGGCGCGATTGAAGCGGGCGCCGATCCTTACGGATACCGCGTCGCCCACGCCTACTAAATCGTTGCGCGTTGGAAAACCTTTCGCTCTTCGAGGAGCCTTCCGAGTTCGACCGCGAGCGATTGCGGCGAAGCCTCGCAGCGCTAGCTTCCGAAAAAATCTACATCGGCACCAGCTCGTGGAAATACGAAGGCTGGATCGGCCAGATCTACTCCCGGGACCGGTACGTGGTGCGCGGCCGCTTTTCTGAAAAGCGATTTCAGGCCGAGTGCCTGAATGAGTACGCCGCCACGTTTCCCATCGTGTGCGGCGACTTTTCGTTTTACCAGTTTCCGGCCGAGAGCTACTGGCAGCGTCTGTTCGGCTCCGCGCCGGCGTCTCTGAAGTATGCTTTCAAAGCGCCCGAGGAGGTCACCGTAAAGCAGTTTCCCACTCATCCCCGCTACGGGGCGCGCGCGGGCGAAAAGAATTCGTCGTTTCTGGACGCGCTGTTGTTCCAGAACGCGTTTCTCGATCTGCTCCAGCCCTATCGCGAGCGCATCGCCGTGCTGATCTTCGAATTCGGAGCCTTTCCCCGGCAGAGTTACCGCAACGTGGACGAGTTTCTGAAGGAGCTGGATCCGTTTCTGGCTGCGTTGCCCGCGGATTTCCGGTACGCGGTCGAGATCCGTAACCAGGAGTTCCTTCGCCCCGAATATTTTGGCTGCCTGCACCAGCGGCGCGTCGCGCATGCCTTCAACGCCTGGACGCGGATGCCGTCGATCGGCGAGCAGATGCAACTCGCGGAAGCTTACACGGCTGACTTCACGGTCGCCCGGGCGCTGCTGCGACAATCGCGTCCGTATGAGCAAGCAGTGGCGCAATTTTCGCCCTATAAGGAGGTGAGGGATCCGAACCCGGAGGCTCGCCAGGCGCTGCGCGGCCTGATTTCACGGGCCCGGGAGCGGCATGAGCCGTCGTACATTTTTGTGAACAATCGCCTGGAGGGGAACGCGCCCCAGACCATTGAGGCCATTGTGGATTGAGCCGGTTAAGGCCGGTCTATAGGAGAAATTGGCTTTTGTCGATTAGCAAAGAAAGGTACCAGTAACTATGCAGGACACCAGTTCCATGCGGCTTCGGTTCTGGGGCACTCGAGGCTCCATTGCCACCCCCGGCCCTTGCACCACCCGCTATGGCGGCAATACGTCCTGCATCGAATTGACGGAAGCCTCGGGCGAAAAGATCGTGCTCGACTGTGGCACCGGCGCGCGGCTGTTGGGCAATCAGCTTCTGGCAGCGAGCGATGGCTCGGTGTCCGCGACGATTCTGCTCACGCACACTCACTGGGACCACATCCAGGGCTTCCCGTTTTTCGCGCCGCTGTTCGCGCAGGGCAACCACTTCCGCGTCTACGGGCCTGAGGGAGCGCATCTGTCGTTGCGCGATGTTCTGGCCGGGCAGATGGAGCATCATTATTTCCCGGTTGAACTCGATCAACTGGCCGCGCGCATCACTTATCAGGACCTGGGCGAAGGCACGCACGATATCGCGGGATTGAAGATCACCGCGCAGCAGATGAATCATCCCTCGCCGACGCTCGGCTATCGAATCGCAGGCGACGGCTGCACGATCTGTTATCTCAGCGATCATGAGCCGTTTTACGAAGCCATCTGGCGCGATGGCGCCGAGCCGGGGCGCCTCGAGTCGATCCTGGAACCAGGCGATCGTCGCCACGCTGAGTTCATGCAGGGCGCCGATCTTGTCATTCACGAAGCCCAGTACACGCCCGACGAATATCCCGCCAAAGAACATTGGGGCCACAGCACGTACAGCTATGTGGTGAAGCTGGCGGCCGCGGCCGGAGTGCGCCGCTTGGTTCTTACGCATCACGATCCGTCGCACGACGATGTTTTCATGGATGCGGTCGAACAGCTGGCTCGTGGATTGGCCCAGCGGCTTGACTCACGGCTCGAAGTCACCTGCGCGTACGAAGGTCTCGAGATCTCCGTCCAGCCGCTCGTCCGCCGAGGCGCTACGCCAGTTGAGAAGTGCAGTTCGGGCAGCGCTTCGCCTGGATCGGGATCGGCGTGCAGCAGTACGGGCAATCCTTGGTAGAAGGCGCTGCGGGCGCCGCGGCCGGTTGCTGCTTGAGCCGGTTCGCCTGGCGGACCATCACGAAGATGGCGAAAGACACGATCAGAAAGTCGATCACCGTGTTTAGGAACAGGCCGTAGTTGATGGTGGCGGCGCCGGCGGCTTTGGCGGCCGCTATGGTCGGATGATTGGCTCCCGACAAATCGATGAACAGGTTGCTGAAGTCGACCTTGCCTCCCACGATCCCGATCACCGGCATCAGAACATCGTTGACCATCGACGTGACGATCTTGCCGAACGCCGCGCCGATGATCACGGCGACGGCCAGGTCCATCACGTTACCGCGCATGATGAATTCTTTGAAGTCCTTGAACATGCCACCTCCTCGAAGGGCACTATCATAGCATTCGGCGGCGGCCGAACGGCTAAACTTGGGGATTGAAAACCTGGAAGCTTACGATCGAGTACGACGGCACCAAGTACAGCGGCTGGCAGGAGCAGACGAACGCCCGTACCGTGCAGGGCCAGCTGCGCAAGGCCGCCGAGGATTTCCTGGGCGTCGAGGTGGATCTGCATGGCGCCGGCCGGACCGATGCGGGCGTGCATGCCCGCGCACAGGTCGCGCATTTGCGTGCCAGCGCGAAGCGCGTCCCTCCGGTTGACCGACTTCTGCGCGCGCTCAACGAGCGGCTGCCGTCGGATGTTTGCGTCATCGACGTGGAGGAAGCGGACAGCTCGTTTCACGCCCGCACGGACGCGCTGGCGCGGACTTACGTTTACCAGATTTCCAAACGCCGGACGGCGTTTTTCAAGAAGTACGTGTGGTGGGTGAGAGAGCCGCTGGACGTTGCCGCGATGGCGCAAGCGGCGCGCATGTTGATCGGCCGGCATACCTTCGTGTGTTTCCGCGCCGCGGATCCGTCGCGCCCGGATGACTCGACCATCGTGGTGGTGGAAGACGCCGGCGTCGACCTGGACGGCGACTTGATTTTGTTCCGCATCACGGCTTCGCACTTCTTGTGGCGCATGGTGCGGCGCGTCGTGGGTGTGCTGGTTCGGCTCGGCAAGGGCGAGCTGAGCGTGCAAGACTTCGCCGGGCTGCTCGAAGGCCGCGCCAACCCGTCGCTGGATGTAGCGGCGTGGACCGCGCCGGCATCGGGTCTGTTTCTCGAGCGAGTCGAGTATCCGGCCAAGCGTCCGCTGCGCCGCGGGCGTTGAAATGCTCCTTCGAAAGCGATATATTCGTCACAACATGCTCAGGAACAAAACAGTTGCAATTCGTTTGGGTGGGATCGGTCTCGGCTTGGCGGGACTCTGGCTGGTGTGGTCGCAGGCGCAGCAGCAGGCTCCGCCGTTGACCATGGAAAAGGTCACCGACAACCTGTACGTGATCATCGGAAGCGGCGGCAACGTAGCGGTGCTGCCGACCAGCGAGGGCGTCCTGCTGGTGGACGACAAGTTCGCCCAGAATGCGCCGGAGATCCTGGCCAAGGTGAAGAGCGTCAGCGACAAGCCGCTACGCTACGTGCTGAACACACACCAGCATGGCGATCACACCGGCGGCAATGTCGCGATGATGGCCGAGGGCGCGCAGACTCTCATTCACAAGAACGCTCGCGACAACATGGTGGCGGCCAAGATGCCGGGGCTGCCGCTGATCACCTTCGCCGACGAAGCGCAGGTGTTCCTGGGCGGCAAGGAAGTTGAGGCGCGGCACTTGGGTCGCGGCCACACCAACGGCGACTCGGTGATCTACTTTCCGAGCGAGCGCGTGCTGCATACCGGCGATCTCTTCGTGAACGGCCAAGCGCCGTTCATCGACTACAGCGCGCACGGCAGCATCGTCGAGTGGGACCAGACCATCGAGCGGGCGCTGCAATATGATGTCGACAAGGTGATTCCCGGACACGGCCCGGTGGCGACTAAAGCAGACCTGGTGAAGTGGCGCCAGACGCTGGTTACGCTGCGGACGCGCGCCAAAGCGGCCTGCGCGGGAGGCGCGGCGGACGCGGCCAAGCGCATCGATGCCAAGGACCTGGGGATGGGCGCCAACCCGAACTTCCAGCGCAGCATCGAAGGCATGTGCGCGGAGCTCGCGCGGTAGCGTCGCCAAAGAAAAGCCCGCCCCGGAGGGCGGGCTCGATGTTGCGGGTGTGAGCGGCTAGCGCTTAGTAGTCCATGTCGGGGCCGTGCGGGCCGCCGGGGGCCGGGGCCGCTTTCTTCTCGGGGATCTCAGCGATCATCGCTTCGGTGGTCAGCATGAGAGCCGCGATGGAAGAAGCGTTCTGCAGCGCCGAGCGGGTCACCTTGGTGGGATCGATGACGCCCGACTTCACCAGGTCTTCGTACGTCGCGGTGGAAGCGTTGAAGCCGAAGTTGGGATCGTTGGAGCCGCGGATTTTCTCGATCACGATGGCGCCCTCGAAACCGGCGTTGCCGACGATCTGGCGCACCGGCTCCTCGGCGGCGCGGCGAACGATGTTCACGCCGATCTGCTCGTCGCCGGCCAGATGCAGGCTATCGAGCGCCTTCACAGCGCGCAGCAGCGCCACGCCGCCGCCCGGCACGATGCCTTCTTCGACCGCGGCGCGGGTGGCATGCAGCGCGTCCTCGACGCGAGCCTTCTTCTCCTTCATTTCGGTCTCGGTGGCTGCGCCGACCTTGATCACCGCCACGCCGCCGGCCAGTTTGGCCAGCCGCTCCTGCAGCTTCTCGCGGTCATAGTCGCTGGTGGTCTCGTCGATTTGGGCGCGCAACTGCTTGATGCGGCCTTCGATGTTCTTCTGGGTGCCGGCGCCGTCCACGAGGGTGGTGTTGTCCTTGTCCACGGTGACGCGCTTGGCGCGGCCGAGGTCCTCCAGCCGCACGCCTTCCAGCTTGATGCCGGTCTCTTCCATGATGGCCTTGCCGCCGGTCAGGATTCCGATGTCTTCGAGCATGGCTTTGCGGCGATCGCCGAAGCCCGGAGCCTTCACGGCGCAGGCATTCAGCGTGCCGCGCAGCTTGTTGACTACGAGGGTAGCCAGCGCTTCGCCTTCCACTTCCTCGGCGATCACCAGCAGCGGCTTGCCGGCGCGGGCGATCTGCTCGAGCAACGGCAGAAGGTCCTTCATGTTGCTGATTTTCTTTTCGTGGATCAGGATGTAGGGATCCTCGATCACGCACTCCATGCGGTCCGGATCGCTGATGAAATAGGGCGACAGATAGCCGCGGTCGAACTGCATGCCGTCCACGGTCTGCAGCTCGGTGGACATGGTCCGGGATTCTTCGACCGTGATGACACCGTCCTTGCCGACCTTCTTCATGGCCTCGGCGATGATGTTGCCGATGGTGGTGTCGCCGTTGGCGGAAATGGTTCCGACCTGCGCGATCATTTCACCGGAGACGGGCTTGGAAAGCTTCTTGACGTCCTCGACGATCAGCTCGACCGACTTCTCGATGCCGCGCTTGAGCGCCATGGGATTCGCGCCCGCGGCCACGGCCTTGACGCCTTCGCGGAAAATCGCCTGGGCCAGAATGGTCGCGGTGGTAGTGCCGTCGCCGGCGGTGTCGGAAGTCTTGGAAGCGACCTCGCGCACCATCTGCGCGCCCATGTTCTCGAGCGGGTCCTTCAGCTCGATCTCCTTGGCGACGGTGACGCCGTCCTTGGTGATGGTGGGGCCGCCGAATTTCTTCTCCAGAACCACGTTGCGGCCGCGGGGACCAAGCGTGACCTTGACGGCGTCAGCCAACTGGTTGACGCCCCGCAGAATGGCCTGGCGCGAATTCTCGCTATAAACAATTTGTTTTGCTGGCATGAAAATTTCTCCTTGTGATGTGAAAACCTGGCGCTAGGCGACCTGCTTGGCCTTCTTGGTGGCGCCTTCCAAAATTCCGAGAACTTCGTCCTCGCGCATGATCAACAGTTCTTCGCCGTCGATTCTGATTTCGCTGCCCGAGTACTTGCCGAACAGGATGCGGTCGCCCTTGGCGATGTCGAGCGGAACCACCTTGCCATCCTCCAGGCGCTTGCCCTTACCGACCGCCACCACTTCTCCCTCCTGCGGTTTCTCTTTGGCGGAATCCGGAATGAAAAGACCTCCAACCTTGGTCTCCTGCTCTTCGATCCGTTTCACAACGATGCGATCATAGAGCGGTCGAATATTCATACGTTGAACCTCCATTGGTCTTGAAGTTTAGAAATTTTGCGGTGACGGGCGAGAACGCGCTCGTCCCAGATATGTTAGCAGACTCGACCGAAGAGTGACAAGATGCGTTCGTAAATGCTTGTTATAACACGCGTTATAGACTATCACCGCAGGGGATCGTAAGCCCGTGGCGGCAAACGTTAGCGAGCGAAACTCGGGAGGCGAGCGCGGCCAATTCTCGGTATGCTGGAGGTATCGATGCGATACGCCCGGCCTTTGTTCCTCGTGGCCATGCTGGCGATTCTGGTTGGGGTCGGGGTGACGTATTACGGCCGGCTGAAGCAGCGCTTCGCTAACGCGCCGGAAAAACCGAAAGCGCTCGCGCCCGGCACCGCGGCCAGCTATCACGGCTGGACGTACACGCACACTTCCAATCAGAAGATGGTGATCAAGGTAAGCGCCGACGACATGCAGGAGGTGGAAGGCAAGCAGGAGCTCTCCGGCGTTCAACTGGACATTTATCGCAAGGACGACGGCCAATACAATCGCGTGCGAAGCGCCAAGGCCGAGTTCGACATGGGCCAGGGGATTCTGTATTCCGACGGCGAGGTCGAGATCACCATGGGAATGAAGGTGGACCAGCCTGCCAGCGGGCGGCTGATGGTGATCAAGTCGTCCGGGGTGCGGGTGGAAAGCAAGACCGGCAAAGCTTCCACGGACCGGCCGGCGACGTTCCAATTCGATCGCGGCGAGGGGCAGGCGGTAGGCGCGGATTACGATCCCAACACGCGCGAGCTGAAGATGCGCAGCCAGGTGAAGCTGGTTTGGCAGGGCAAGGATCGCAAGAGCCCGCCGATGCATGTGGAATCCGGAGAGTTGAGCTACCAGGAGCGCGATCTGAAAGTCTACCTGTCGCCCTGGTCCAAGCTGACGCGCGAGACCATGACGCTCGACGCCGGACCAGCCATCGTCACGCTGGTATCAGGCGCCCTGAATCACGTGGAAACGACGCAGGCTCACGGCTCGGACGAGCGGCCGGCCCGCAAGCTGGAATACAGCGCGAACCATCTGGACATGGAATTCGACGACAGCAACCAGATCCAGAAGATCACCGGAACCGATCAGGCGCGCGTGGTTTCAACGGCGGATGCGACCGTCACGACAGTTACGGCCGACCGCGTGGTCATGGATTTCGACACTTCCGGGGACTCCAGCCTGCTCCAGACGGCCCTGGCGACAGGTCACAGCATGGTGGAGTCCAAGCCTCTGGTGAAAGCGGGCGTCGATCCAGCCGACACGCGCATTCTCAAGAGCGATGTGATCCGCACCAAGATGCGTGCGGGCGGCCAGGAGCTGGAGTCGGTCCAGACCGAGTCGCCCGGGGCCATCGAGTTTATTCCCAACCGGCCCGGGCAGCCGCATCGCTGGATGAACGGCGAGCGCATTTCCATTGCGTACGGCGAGAAGAACCAGATCCAATCGTTCCGCGCGAGCGCGGTCTCGACGCGGACGGAGAAGCCCAAACCCGCGGACGCCAAGACCGCTCCCGCTCCGGAACTGACCTGGAGCAAGGATCTGGCGGCGACCTTTCAGCCCAATTCGTCGCAGCTCTCGAAGCTCGAGCAGTGGAGCGATTTCCGATATCAGGAAGGCGACCGGCGCGCCAAGGCCGATCGAGCGGTGCTCGACCAGCCCAACAACCGGATCGATCTGACCGGCGCGGCGCGCGTGTGGGATCCCACCGGCTCGGCCGACGCCGACAAGATCTTGCTGGATCAGAAGAGCGGCGATGTCAGCGCCGAAGGCAACGTCAGTTCCACGCGCATGCCCGATAAGACCAGCAAAGATTCGGGCGGCGGCGGGATGCTTTCCGAAGATGAGCCGCTGCACGCCCGTGCGGCCAAGATGCAATCCACCGAGAACAATCTCAAGATCCGCTACGAAGGCCACGCGGTGCTGTGGCAGGGCGCCAGCCGCCTGGAAGCCGACGTGGTGGAGATCGATCGCGAGAGTGAAATACTTAAGGCGCACGGCCACGTGGTGAGCCAACTGCTCGATAAGGCCAAGAGCGATTCCAAGGACGCGAAAGGCGCGCCGGCTGCGAAGACCGCAACCAACCAGGGCGCTCGGGTGTTTACCATCGTGAGGGCTCCCGAGCTGGTGTACAGCGACGAGCAGCGGATCGCGGATTACAAGGACGGCGTGATTCTGGACCGGCCCAACATGAAGGTGAAGGCGCGCGAGATACGCGCGTTCCTGCGCAACAACAGCGACGATTCTTCTCTCGATCACGCCTTCGCCGACGGCAAGGTGGAGATCGAGCAGACGGCGCCGGGGCGCATCCGGAACGGCGCTTCCGAGCATGCCGAGTATTACGTGGACGAAGACAAAGTCATCCTGGAAGGCGGCAAGCCGCAGTTTACGGACAACGTCCGCGGAACCACGCAGGGCGAGAAATTGACCTGGTTCTCCAAGGATGATAGGCTGCTGGTGAACGGAGTGCCCGCCAAGAGCGTGCTGCACCGCAAGAAGTAAGCACCCGTGATGCGAACGCTTCAGACCGTCGAAATCTCGAAAAGCTACCGCGGCCGCAAGGTTGTCGATAACGTCTCGCTGTGGGTGAAGCAAGGCGAGGTGGTGGGACTGCTGGGACCGAACGGTGCTGGCAAGACCACGTCGTTCTACATGATCGTCGGTCTCATCAGTCCGGATTCCGGGCGGGTGCTGATAGGAAACGGCGACGGCTCCGACGACATCACCAACATGCCCATGTACCAGCGGGCGCGGCGCGGCATCAGCTATCTGCCGCAAGAGGCGTCGGTGTTCCGCAAGTTGACCGTGGAGGATAATCTCATGGCCATCCTGCAGACACTGCGGATGAGCCGGCGGGAACGGCGCGAGCGCATGAACCGCTTGATCGGCCAACTGGGTTTGGAGACGGTGCGCCACAACAAGGGCTACGCGCTATCGGGCGGCGAGCGGCGGCGCGTGGAGATCGCGCGCTCGCTGGTGATCGAGCCGAGCTTCCTGCTGTTGGATGAGCCTTTCTCCGGGATCGACCCCATCCAGGTTCTGGAGCTGCAGCGCATCATCTTCGATCTGAAGAACGCGGGCATCGGAGTGCTGGTGACCGACCACAACGTGCGGGAGACGCTGGCGGTGACGGACCGCGCATACATCATCAACAACGGGAAGATTTTCCGCGCGGGCACGCCCGAGGCGTTGGGCAGCGATCCGGAAGTGCGCCGGGTGTACCTGGGCGAGAACTTCAATCTGGCGATAGAAACCGGGCGCTCCAGGATCGTGGCGGGAGACTAGACCGGCGCGAGTTGCGCGGCCAGCGCTCCAACGCCTCGTATAATTGTATTTTGGACCTGGAAAAAATACTCTTGCGCAAGGTCGGCGAGGCGGTGGGCCGCTTCCGGATGATCCGCGACGGCGATCGGGTGGCGGTGGCGTTGTCGGGCGGCAAGGACTCGCTCACGCTGCTCGAAGCGCTGCTGCTGCTGGCCAAGCGGGCTCCGGTTGAGTTTTCGGTGTGCGCGTTCACGGTGGAGCAAGGCAAGTTTCTGCGGCCGATCGCGCCGCTGGGGGAATATTTGAAGGAGCGGGGCGTCGACTGGACTTACTATCAGGACCGGCCGTCGCTGCGGCTTCTCGAGGAGCAGCCCGAGCATGGGTGCGATCTATGCAGCCGCTATCGGCGGCGCGCCGTGTACGAGATTGCGCGCGGGCTGGGGGCCAACGTGATCGCCTTCGGACACACCGCCGACGATTTTTGCGAATCCTTCTTGCGCAATGCGCTGTTCACCGGGCGCGTAAGCGCGCTGCCTCCGATCACCTATTCGCGCGACAAGGAATTTCGCTTGATTCGTCCGCTGGCGTTCGTGACCGAGGAGATCACCAGCCGCTTCGCGAGTTCTCTGGGTGCGCCCATCGTGCCGTGCGGATGTTCGTTGCGGACCGGCACGGTGCGGAAGTCGATTCGTGGGTTGTTCAGCGAGATCGAAAAGGACTATCCGCATCTCAAAGAGACGTTGCTTTCCGCGATGGGCAATCTGGAGACGGATCGGCTGCTGGATCCGCGTTATCTTGATCTGGATGGGAAGAGCGAGCGCGCTGCGAGAGCGATATTGCCGATACTTACCGAATAGCGTGCACACGAGTGTGAACGCGGCACGCATTAGTGCGTGCGCCACAACCGACTGATGAAGATTTTTCTGTACTATGTGGGCAAGGCGCGCGACGCGCACGCCAATCGGATGGCGGACGACTACATCGAGCGGTCCGGGCGGTATGTCGGCTGCCAGATGCGGGAGATCAAGCCGGAGAAGTTCGATGCCTGGACAAAGCATCCCTCGGCGACGAAAATCCTTCTCGATCCTGGCGGCCGAAGTTTCGATTCCGCCGAGTTCACGAAGCTGGTGGTGAAAGCCGAACAGGAGTCGCGCGACCTGGTGTTTCTGGTGGGCGACGCGAACGGTCTGCCCGCAGGCTGGCGCGATCGGGGCGGGCTTCTGCTGTCGCTGTCGGCGATGACGCTGCCGCACGAGCTTGCGCGTGTGGTGCTGGCCGAACAGATTTACCGCGCGCTGGCAACCTTGCGCGGGCATCCTTACGCGAAGTGACTACGGCTTGGCGGCCAGCACGCCGGCGATGCCCGGAGGAAATCGAAAGCTGCCGTATCCCGACAGTTGGCGCGCGCGGAAACCACATCGATCCAGCATCCGGATGAGGTCCTGCGCGCGATAGAGACGCAGCGAGTGCGTTTCGCAGGTGCGCCGGTAGGAGCTGCCCAGCTTTCGAAACGTCACGATCCGCCGCCGCAGAAATTTCTGGCTCCGATTTCCTTCGATGTGCACCAGGATGGCCCAGCCGCGGCCCTCAGTCCACTTGCGCTCGGGCGTCTTGGGGATGCGGGACGGTTCCGCGATGTCGAAGACGAAAACGCCGCCGGGACGCAGGGCGCGATAGACGCGGCGGAAGAGCCGGAGCAGGGCGGCGTGGCTATTCCGCTCATCAAAGGTATAGTTCAGACATTCGCCGGTCGAGGTGACGGCGTCGCAGCGCGGCAGCTCGACCCGGAGGAGCGAGCCGATTTTGAATTTCGAGCGCGGGGCGTTTCCGCGGGCGAGGCGGATCATGGCGCGCGATTGGTCGACGCCCCAGACATGGTAGCCGGCGCGGATGAGTTGGGCGGTCCAGCGTCCGCTGCCGCAGCCCAGGTCAACGACCAGGCCGTCGGCGACATGCTTGCGCTTCAGGATGTTCAGCAAGCCAGGCGCGGCGTTGCGCGCAAAATCGGTGAAGCCGACGTCGTGGATGTAGGCCAGGTCCTGGCGGTAACCTTGCATGCCTAACAGGATGACAAAACTCAGCAGATGCGCGGGAGCTGTTCGACGAACGGAAGGTCGAGAATTCTGGAGCCGCCGATTTCGGTTTTGAGAACGGCCATTCCCGGATGACTCGCCACCACGCGTCCTATGATGCACGCGGCGCGGCCTTGCGGCAGGGTGCGCATGGCATCGAGCACGGCTGGAGCGCTGGACTCGGACACCATGGCGACCAGCTTGCCTTCGTTGGCGACGAACAGCGGATCCATGCCGAGCGTCTCGCAGGCGGCCTTCACGTCTTCGCGCACCGGGACCGCGTTGGCGTCGATCTCGATGCCGGCGGCGGACGCAGCTGCGATCTCGCACAGCGAAGTGCCCAAGCCGCCGCGCGTGGGGTCGCGCAGGGTGTGCACTTCTCCAGCGGCGGTCATCGCCTCGACCAGGGCGTTGAGGGGAGCGGTGTCAGAGAAGATGGCGCCTTCGAACTCGAGGCCTTCGCGCTGGGACCAGACCGCCATGCCGTGATCGCCGATGGTTCCGCTGACTAGGATCACGTCGCCGGGTTTGGCGTTGGACGCGGAGATGGAGACGCCGTCGGGGACCAGCCCGATGCCGGCGGTGGTGATGAACAGCTTGTCGGCCGAGCCGCGGTTGACGACCTTGGTGTCGCCGGTGACGATCTGGACGCCCGCTTCCAGAGCCGCTGCGGCCATGGACTGGGTGATGCGCGCCAGATCCTCGAGCGGCAGACCTTCTTCCATGATGAACGCGGCCGACAGGAACAGCGGGCGCGCGCCGGCCATCGCCAGATCGTTGACGGTGCCGTTGACGGCCAGTCTTCCGATGTCGCCGCCGGGGAAAAACAGCGGCGTCACGACGAAGGCGTCGGTGGTCAGAGCGATGCGCGACGGACCGACCTCGAGTACGGCCTGGTCGTCCAATTTGCGCAGCGCGGGATTGTCGAAAGCAGGCAGGAAAAAATCGCGAACCAGTTGCGCCGTCAGCCGGCCGCCGCTGCCGTGGCCCAGCACGATGGTCTTGTGCTGCGTGATCGGTACCGGGCACGCCAGAGCGAACGGGGTGTCCATCAGATGATGTCCTCTTCGCCCAGCAGCACGTGGACCATGTCCCAGAGGATGTGCAGCAGCGTGGTGTGCACCTCCTGGATGCGATGAATGCTGAAGGAAGGCACGGTGAGGCAATACTCGGCGATGTCCTTGGCGCGGCCGCCGTCTTTTCCGGCGAACCCGATGGTGAGCATGCCGAGTTCGCGCGCGGCCTTGAGCGCGTAGTTCACGTTGGTGGACATGCCGCTGGTGGAGATGCCCAGGACGACGTCGCCGGGCTGGCCGAAGAGGCGGAGCTGTTCGGAGAAGGATTGCGAAAAATCGCTGTCGTTGCTGATGGCGGTGAGCAGCACGCTGTCGTTGGTGAGGGCGTAGGCGGGGAAGGCGCGGCGCTTTTCGATGATGGGATGCACGAACTCGACCGCGACGTGCATCGCGTCGCAGGAACTTCCACCGTTACCCATCACGAAGAGTTTGTGGCCGCTCGAGAGCGCCTGGGCGAGCCGGGTGCAGACTTCCTGCAACACATCCGCGTTGGCTTCGAAAAACTTGGCCTTCATCTCCGCGCTCTCGCGGCATTTTCGAAGCACGGCGTCCTTGAACTCGGCCGGGGAGATGGGCGACAGCGCGGAGGCTTCGGTGGACATGGCTAGGCTTTGGCCTGGAGCGAATCCACGGCGACCAGGTGACGGCCGTAGTTGTAATAGGCGGCGCAAGCACCTTCCGCCGACACCATGGTGGCGCCCAGCGGCGTCTGGGGATTGCATTCCTTTCCAAAGGCCGGGCAGTCGGGCGGTTTCTTGAGGCCCTTGAGCACCTGGCCGCTGATGCAGACAGCCGGCTCTTTGGATTGGATGTTGGCGACTTCGAAGATGCGCTCGGCGTCGTAGTCGCGGAACTCGTAGTTGAGCTTGTAGCCGCTTTTGGGGATGATGCCGATGCCGCGCCAGCTTCGGTCGGCGATGGAGAACACGCGCTCGATCATTTTCTGCGCCGCCACGTTGCCGACCTGCTCGACCGCACGCGCGTACTGGTTCTCGACCTCAGCGCGCCCTTGCTCGAGCTGGCGGATGGCCATGAGCGTGCCTTCCAGCAGGTCCAAGGGCTCGAAGCCGGTGATGACGATCGGCACTTTGTAGCGAGCCGATATGGGCTCGTATTCGCGATAGCCCATGATGGCGCACACATGGCCAGGTCCGAGAAAGCCCTGCACGCGATTGTAGGGCGATTGCAGGATTCCGGTGATGGACGGCGGCACGATCACGTGCGAGACCAGCACGGAGAAATTTCGAATGTTCTGCGCGCGCGCCTGCCAGACCGCCATGGCGTTGGCGGGCGCGGTGGTCTCGAAGCCGATCGCAAAGAAGACCACCTTTTTGCCGGGATTGGCGGAGGCGATGCGCAGGCAGTCGAGCGGCGAGTAAACGATGCGCACGTCGCCGCCTTCGGCTTTCACGTGGAACAGGTCGCCGTTCGATCCGGGCACGCGCAGCATGTCGCCGAACGAGCAGAAAATGACGCCGGGGTGGCGGGCGATGGCATGCGCGCGGTCGATCATATCGAGCGGGGTGACGCACACCGGACATCCGGGACCGTGGACCAGTTCGACCTCGTGGGGCAGCAGATAGTCGAGGCCGTACTTGACGATGGAATGCGTCTGGCCGCCGCACACTTCCATCAGGACCCAGGGACGCGTGACCACGCGCTTGATTTCCGCGATCAATTTCTGCGCAACGGCGTGATCGCGATATTCGTCCACGTACTTCATGTTTGCGTTTCGGGGCTGTCGAATTGCGGCTCGGGTGATTCGATCTCGGTCAACTGATCCATTTCGGCCAGGTACTTGTAGGTGCGCGCGGCCTCCTGCTCATCCACCTTGCTGATGGCGAAGCCGACGTGGACCATCACGTAGTCGCCCAGCGCGGCATCGGTGACGTATTCCAGGCAGGCATCGCGCGTGATGCCGCCGAAATCGATCTTGCCCATGCGGACGCCGTTGCGTTCGTGAAACGCGACGATTTTCCCGGGAATGGCCAGGCACATAATTGGACCGTGGCCTCATTATAGCCCCGCGGAGTGGCGGGGGCGCCGGATTGGCGCGAAGCGGCGCCGCTTTTCGACCTAGGCGGGATGGTACGGACGGCTGTAGTGGGTCGACCAGCCGATCTCGTCCAGGTTGAGAACGCGGTGTGTCACCGCCTTCCGGTCCACTTCGATCAGCATATAGGCGTCCTCATCGTATCGGGTGGCGGCCATCACCCAGTGCGGCGGTCCGAAGGTCCGCGCGAAATCGTACCACTTGTGCCAGTGGCCTGAGATGACGCGCTGGATCGAATCGCTGTACTTCCGCAGCAGAGGATGCAACCCGTAGTCCTTCACTTCGACATCCAGGCAGATCCTCAGCGGAAAGTGGATGAAGACGAAGGTCGGCTTGCGCTGCGCCAGTTCGGCTTCGAGCCAGTTCAATTGCTCTTCGCCGAGCGATCCCTGGCCCTTGTCGTAGATGGCGCTCTTCGGATTCCAGGTATCACCGATGAAATTGTTCAGGTGGATGAACTTGAAATCCTTGTAATCGACCGAGTAATACGGTTTCAATCCGAACTTCTGCTGGAATAGATTGTGGCTGAACTCGCGGCTGACGCGAGGGACGGCATAGTCGTGGTTGCCGAAGCCGGCGTGGACTGGCATCTTGAACGCGCTGGTCAGCTCCAGGGCGCGGTCCACGCGCGTTTTGTGTTGGAAATAAAAATCCCATTCCGCTGACGGGTAGTTGTGGAAGTAATCGCCGACCAGGAAGACTCTCTCCATCGGCGGATTCAGGCTGTTGATGAAATCGCGCGCGGCGGCCAGGCGTTCGCCGGTCTTGAAGATGGTTTCGGTGTCGAGCGGATTGCCTTCCGGCCCCTTGTAGAACTCGTCGATGATGTGCGTGTCGGCAATCACGGCGAAATAAAAACGCTGCGGCGACGGCGCGGCCAGGGCGGTGATCCGCGAGGCGGCAGCGGCTCCCAGCAGGCTGGTGAATTGACGCCGGTTCATTGCATACCTCCCTAAAACTCAAGTTTGAGCGCGAATTGGAGCTGCCGCGCCGGGAACGTGGACGTGATGCTGCCGTAGGCGGTGGAACTTACACTGCTGTTCGGCGCCATGAAATTGGTCTGGTTCAGAAGATTGAAGGCCTCCGCGCGGAACTCGAGGCGTCTGGTTTCCGACCACAGCGGAAACTGCTTGTGCAAACCCAGATCGAGTTGATACAAGGGATAACCGCGGGCGATGTTGCGGCCGGCGGTGCCCCACGGATGGCTGGGATCGGTGGGAATAGAGACGGTATTCTTGTTGAGGTAATTGTTGGTGGTGCGCTGGCCTTCGGGCGTCACAGGGTCGCCGCTGATATTCGGCCGGTAGTTCGGAGCCGTGCTCACCTGGAACTGCGGCGTGGGGCTGTAAGTGAGATTGATCGGCAGTCCGCTGGTCATCGTATTGATGAACGAGAGCTGCCAGCCGCCCAGAGCGCCCTGCAGGAATGGATTTGCGTTCGCTCCGAAGCGGTGGCTTTTTCCGTACGGGGCGTCCCACACGATCGAGAGCGTGTCGTTGAAAGGCTGGTCGTAACTCGACAGGCCCTTGTCGGCGTTCGGGTTGGCGAAATTCACGCGAGAGTTGTCGCCGTCGGCGGTCTCCAGGTGGCCGGATGCGATGTCGATGGACTTCGACCAGGTGAAGGAATTCAGCAGGTACAGGCCCTGCGAATAGCGCTTCTCCAGCTTCACCTGCAGAGCATTGTAATTGGACCAGCCGGCGCCGTAAGCAACTTCGATGTATGCAAAATTCGGAATCGGGCGCCGCTGCTGAAGCGTAAGGTTCTGGTCCGGCTGATTGGGAACCGCCTGGTTGTAGTCGCCCAGAATCATGAGGTGGACGCCATGGTTGCCGACATAGGCGACGTCTAGCAGAGTGTCCTTGGCGAGTTCGCGCTGGATGGTGAAGTGATAGCTCTGGACATAGCCGGTCGGGTTGTTGCTCGGAATGAAGCGCGCCTGGGCTCGCAGCGGATCGAAATTCGCGGCGACCGCGAAGTTGGCGGGATATCCGAAAGAGGTGGGCCGGAAGCAGGTCTGCGGCGCATCGTTAGGGCTTTGGCAGATGCCCTGGCTGGGAATCTGATCGATCTGAGCATCGATGATGTTCGGTCCGTTGTAAGCCAGCAGGTTCTCGCCGCCCAAACGGTTGAACTGCTGATAGCTGATGCCATAGCCGGCCCGGATGACAGTCTTCGCAAACGCACGCCAGGCCAGGCCCAGGCGCGGAGCCCAATTGCCGAGTTGAGGATTCTGCAGCGAGCGGTCATAAAGATCGCCTGAGTGCGCTTGAATGAGCGAATTGGTGCGTGGGTCGAAGTTGGCGAGCCGATAGTCGCTCACCCATTGCGGCGAGGCAAATTCGTAACGCAGTCCCAGGTTCAACGTAAGGCTGTTGGTGGCTTTCCAGTTGTCCTGAACGAAGAGGAAGTGCATGTACTGCAGGTAATCGACCACGGCCAGGTTGTTCAGCTCGTAGTGGCTGGGAGCGCCGATGAAAAAATCGGCCAGTCCATACGCCTGCGAAAGCGCCGTGCTAGTAGGCGCGCCCGCCGGGCGGCTGAACTGGCCTTGGTAGTTGAAACTGCCATACGCTGGATTGAAATCATCGATGGTGGTCGTCAGATGCAGGTACTCGTAGCCGAACTTCAGACTGTGCTTGCCGAGGAGCTTCGAGAGGCTGACCCTGGGGTTGATGCCAAACGGATTCTGGAACTGCGGGTTGCTGCCTTGGCGCCCGAATTGCGAGAATCCCTGCACGGACTGCGAATTCATCGATCCGGCGACCAGCGGGCTGGTGGGAAGATTCGGAATGTCGGTCAGCAGGCTGGGAAGGCCAAGACCGATGGGCGTCTTGCCGCCTTCCACCCAGGTGATTCCGGCGCGCGCCTCCAGCACAGTGTTCGGATTGAAAGCGTAGGTGAGGCCGGGAACGAGCTGCTGGTTGAGGATATGCACGTTGCCGTTGTTGTTGCCGCCCGCCGGTCCCGGGATGTTGCCCGGAACAAAAATGTCGTCCACTCGGTGGCTGTAGCGCGCGAATGCGGACAACTTCTGGCTGCCGTAATAGTCGATCCGGAAATCGCCCTTGTTGTCGTTGAGGTCGCCGCGGGGCAGGGACTCGAAGTTGTTGCCGTTGCCGGGAAGATTGGGCAGCGGGAGGGCATTCAAGACGTTGATGGCGGACTTCATCTTTACCGAATCGGGGATCACTCCGTCCGAATATATCGCTGCGGTGAGCGGGTTCGCGACGGCGGTGCCCAGACGCCCGGCGCGCTGGTCGGCGGTGGGAACTTGGGCGAAAGTCAGCGAGGTTACGACGCGCCGCTCGCCTTCGTAGTCGCCGAAGAAGAACAGTTTATTTCTTAGGATCGGGAGGCCGGCCGAGGCGCCGAACTGATTCTGGATATAAGTCGGCTTAACGCCTCCGGTGGGTTGGATGAACCCGACCGCATTTAGCGACGTATTGCGGAGAAACTCCCAGGCGCTGGCGTGAAATTGGTTGGCGCCACTGCGTGTCACGGCGTTCACCACGGCTCCGGAGGCGTGCCCGTATTCGGCCGTGAAGTTGTTGGTCTCAACGCGGTACTCCGCCAGCGCGTCGGGCGTGACTTGAACCGCCTGGTTCGAAAAACCCTGATTGCTGGTTCCGTAGGCGTTGTTGTCCACTCCATCCAGCACGAAGTTGTTCGATTCGGCGCGTTGGCCATTTACGTTGTAGGATGCCTCGCGGCTGTCCAGAGCCTGGTTCTCGAGCAACGATTTGCGCACGCCCGGCACCAGCAGCGTCAGGTCGGCATAGGACCGTCCGTTCAACGGAAGATTCACGATCTCGCGCGCGCCGATCACCTGGCTGCGGTTGCTCGAATCGGTTTCGAGCATGGCTGCGGCGCCGCTGACCGTTACGCTTTCGCTGGTTGCGCCGAGTTCCAGGGTTAAATCCACGCGTTGGTGAGCGTTAACCGCAACGTTGAAGGGCGCGGTGGTGGCCAGCTTGAAGCCTTTCGCGTCCGCTTTCAACGTGTACTCGCCGACGCGGACGTTGAGAAACTCGAAATTGCCGCTGGCATCGGTGGTGGCGAATTGCTCGGTCCCGTTCGTGAGATTCGAGAGCGTGACCTTGCTTCCAGTCACCACGGCTCCCGAGGCGTCCTTGGCGGTGCCGAGCACGGTGGAATTGTCGTATTGCGCGAACGCGGTCGCGCAGAGTAACAGGGCGAGGGCGGAAAATCGAAACATGTTCCTAAACTAGCGGGCGGCTGTTGCGGGAGTGTGGCGCTACGGTAAAAGCTCTATGAATCCTACGAGGGCGAATCAGTGTGTGGGCTGGCGGAGAGGGGGGGATTCGAACCCCCGGTAGAGGTTTAGGCCCCTACGACGGTTTAGCAAACCGCTGCTTTCGACCACTCAGCCACCTCTCCGGCGGTGTGGGCGGATCTGTCCAGGATCATAACATACCAACCGGGGGCCACCATCCGATATCGGAATGGCAGCGCGCGGCAGATTGTTATACTGAACCCAAGCTCGCAATCCTGAAAGGAGATTCCATGCGATTTCTGCGCATTTTTGTTCCATTACTGGGTTTGGCGTCGATGGGTTTCGCGCAACTGAGCCCGTCTCAAAAGCAGGCTGACTTTCTGCAACTGGTGGGCTTATACGCGAAGAACTATGGACCCTACGAGCTGCGCCGGGACGTTTTTGGCTTCGACTTGTTCAACGTCAAGCCCTGGCTCGACCAGATCGCCCAGTCCAAGGACGATATCGACTACTACGACATTCTGACCAAGTATGTCGCGAGCTTGCAGGACAGCCACGACGAGTTCCTGATGCCGTCCGATTTCGAAGCCTGGCTGCACATGGACGCCGATATTTTCGACGGCAAGGTGCTGATCGGCGACATCGATCGCGATTATCTTCCGCGCACCCAGTATCCATTCGATATCGGAGACGAGATTGTCTCAGTGGACGGCACCGCGGCGGCGGATCTCATTCAGGCGTTCATTCCGTACGCGGTGAACGGTTCGGGCAACAAGACCAGCCAGAAGCGGCTGGCGGCCGGAGCCATCTTCGACAGACTCCAGTTCTTTAACCCCAGAGCCGCGCAAATCGGCGACAACGCGACGGTGGTGATCCGGCGGCAGAACGGCAACGTGGAAACGTACAGCATTCCGTGGGACAAGACCGGCACTGCGATGGTCAAGGTTGGACCGGTGCCCTCGCCGCAAACCAGCGCCGCGGGGCGTTTTACTCCGCGGGCCGTCGAGCCGAAAGCGACCGCGCGCCGTCCGGGCCGCGGTCCAGAGTGGAGCAATCCTTGGGGCGTGTGGCAAGGCCCACGCGCCGCGATCGCGCGCGACCCGGTACCCGACTACATGCAGGCCCAAAGAAAACTGCAATTCGGAGGCGCTCTGGCGGCGCCTGTGACTGTGCGTAAATCGACGGCGGCGGGCATCGACCCGTTCGATTCCTTGACGCCGGTGTTCGATCCTCCGCCCGGCTTCAAGCTGCGGCTGGGTTCCAGAGCCTCCGATCAATTCATATCGGGCACCTATCCGGTGGGCACAGCTACCATCGGCTTCATTCGCATCCCGACCATGGATCCGCCTAGTCAAAACACGGCCTTCAACCAGTTTGTGAATGAGATCCTCTTTTTCCAGCAGAACACCGATGGTTTGGTGGTCGACGTGATGGGCAACGGAGGAGGATCGGGATGCTATGCGCAAGCCCTGGTATCGGCGCTGAATCCTCAAACTTTCCGTGGGCTAACGTTTCAGATAAGAGCGACGCAGAACTGGGTGGCTACATTCTCGTCCCAGATAACACTCGCGCAACAAGAGGGGGCCGAGCAGTGGATCATCAATCTGTATACGGCGTACTTGGCCGAAGTGCAGCAAGCGTTTTCAGAAGACCGGGGGCAGACCGGGCCGCTGCCTGTCTGCGGACCCACCATTGATGCTCCCCCGCTCACCGACACCAAGGGCCATAGCCTTGCCTACACCAAGCCGATTCTGTTGCTCACGGACAACTACACTTTGTCGGCGGCTGAAATCTTCACCATGATGATGCAGGATTCGCAGCGCGCCACCATTTTCGGAGACCGCACCGACGGCGGGGGCGGCAGCGTTGTGGAGTTCGACGCAACCGACTATTCGGAAGGATCGGCGCGTGTGACCCTGGACCTGATCAACCGGGCGCATCCGGTGGCGACACCCGGCTTCCCTCCGGGGCCCTACAACGCCTACTATGACGGGCAGGGGATTTATCCGGACATCGTCGAGAATTATCAGACGCTGGACAATCTGCTCAACAACGGCCAGACCTTCGTGAGCGACTTCAGCGCGGCAATCGCGAGCCTGGTAAAGAAGTAACGGCCATGGCTGGGCGGGCGGCGTCTCCGGCTTGGGCCGCCCGCGCCGGAATTACTTCTTCTGAAAGATCGCGACGTATTGGCTGTTGGGAATCAGGTCGCGCTTGGAGACCAGGCGGAAGCCGTTGGTTTCCACTTCCTTGATGAGGTCATCCTGATCCAGCCGGATATGTTCGAGCGCGCGATCGCCTTGGCCCATGGCTCCGCGCCGCTTGAAGTATTCGACGATCACCAGTTTTCCGTCCGACAGCAGGCTGTCGCGAATGTGTCCCAGCATGGCTTCGGGATAGTCGAAATGATGATAGACGTCCAGGATCAGCACGCCCGCGAGCGTATCGGCCGGTAGCTTCGGATCGCGGTCCGTGCCGAGCACGAACTTCACGTTGGTCAGTTGGCTGAGTTGAACCCGGGTCCTGGCCTGGTCGAGAAAATCGGTCTGGATGTCTTCCGCATACACCTGGCCGGTGTCGCGGACCGCATGGCTCAAGTAGGGCAGCATGAAGCCGACGCCGGTGCCGACGTCCGCCACCGAGTCGCCGGGCTTGAGATCCAGCGCTTCGACGATGTCGCGCGGCTTCTGCCGGGCTTCGCGATCGGCTGACACCAGGCCCTTGGCGACGCTGGCGCGTCCTTCCTTGGTCTTGTAGCCTTCGTTGGCTTTCTCGGCGACCTGCGGGAAGGCCGCGGCGCAAAGCAGGAACAGGCACGCTAGTTTTTTCATAGGGATTTCTCCATGGGCATGGCGAGCGGGGGTTCGATCAAAAAGTCGTTGGCGGACATTTCAACCAGGGCATCGCGAATGGACTGCTCCGACGCCGGCTCGACGGTGATGACGAAGGGCCGGTCACGGTAGTTGTCGGAGGGCAGTTGCAGAACCGCTTCCAGGCTGATTTGCTTGTCAGCCAGCACGCGCGACAACGCGGCGATAATGCCGGGGCGATCTTCCACGCGGAAGCGGAGATAGTAAGCGGAGTGCTGCAGCGTCACCGGAATCGGTTTGTACTCACCCAGGCGCTCGTGCGCGAAGGGCGAGACGCGTTCCGGACTGCCGGCGCGGATCTCGCGCGCTACTCGCATCAGATCGCTGACCACGGCGACACCGGTGGGCGCCGGTCCCGCGCCGCGGCCGTAGTAGAACGTGTCTTCACCGTATTTCCCGCGCACCCACACGGCGTTGTAGGCTCCCTGCACGCCCGCGAGAATGGTGGACTGCGGAATCAACGCCGGCCTCACCGAGAGGATCAGGCCGGCGGGCGTCTGACGCGCGGAACAGATCAGGCGGATGGTGTGGCCCAACTGGTGGGCGTACTCAAAGTCGACCGGGAGGATGCGGCGGATGCCTTCGGTGTAGATGTCGGAGGGTGTGATTTTTTCGCCGAACGCGAGCGCGGCCAGGATGGCGAGCTTGGAACGGGCGTCGTAGCCGTCCACGTCGGCGCTGGGGTCGGACTCGGCGTAACCGAGCCGCTGCGCTTCGGCGAGCACCTGATCGAAAGACGCGCCGTGCTTTTCAATTTCCGTGAGGATGTAGTTGCTGGTGCCGTTGAGAATGCCGTACAGCGTGGTGACGCGGTCGCCGGAGATGCCCTCGCGCAGCACGCTGTGGATCGGGATGCCGCCGGCCACGCTGGCTTCCATGGCCAGGTTGATGCCGGCCGTGATAGCGCGATCCCAGATCTCGGCGCCGCACAGCGCCATCAATTCCTTGTTGGCGGTGACGACGGATTTATGATGCTGGATGGCGGCGTCGATGATTTCGCGCGCGACGCCGGTGCCGCCCACCAGCTCGGCCACGATGTCGACCTCCGGATGCGCCACCACCTGCCGCCAATCCGGTGTGCGGAAGACGTCCGCCACCGCGTCCGGAAGCTTGCGGGTCGCAATCGAGCGGCTGCACAGCGCTTTCACGCGCAGCGGGAAGCCGAGCTTGAGCGCAATCTGTTCGGCGTTCTCGGTGAGAATCGCAAGCGTACCCAAGCCCACGTTTCCCAGTCCGATGATGCCGACGTTGACCTCCTGCATATGTGGTTATTATCGAAGATCCCGGCCCCGGTTGTCCTGGCGGGTGCTGATCGGCGCCGGCGATTCAATCCGACTGCGCGTACGTGGGAGATGTCGTGAGCGACCATGCCGATGGAGTCACGCTATCATGACAGTGGTGCAAATATGCGGCTCGCAATTGTGCTCGTCATGGCTGGTGCGTTGGCGGCGCCCGCGCAGAATCCTCCTCCACAGCCTCGCCCGGGGGAGCCGGAAACTCCGGAAGACGTTCGCCTGCCGAATGGAAAGCTGCAGCGCGACGAGATCCTGAAGGCCGAATACCAGAAATCCCTGGAGGACGCCCGGGAGTTGTCGAGACTGGCCGAAGACCTGAAGGTGGATCTGGAGAAGAACGATCGCTACGTGCTCTCGCTGGCGACGCTCAAGAAGACCGAAGAAATCGAGAAACTCGCCAAGCGAATCCGCGATCGGCTCAAACATTGATATGTTACGCTGAAGCGTTTAGTCCCCATGGCTCCCATACGCGAAAAATCTCAATTGATGAGCGCCTCCGAGATTGACCGGACCCTGGTGCGGCTGGCGCACGAGATTCTGGAGAAGACCCAGGACCTGCACCGGCTGGCGTTCATCGGAATCCGCCGCCGTGGGGTGCCGCTGGCGATCCGGCTGGCGGAGAAGATCAAGAGCCTGGAAGGGCTCACGGTTCCGGTTGGTTTTCTCGACATCAATCTGTATCGCGACGATTTGTCGACGGTGTCGGAGAAGCCGGTGCACAACGCCACCGAAATCAACTTTCCGGTTACGGGCAAAGACATCATCTTGATGGATGACGTGCTGTACACCGGCCGCACCATTCGCGCTGCGCTGGATGCGCTGTTCGACAAGGGCCGGCCGGCGCGGGTGCAGTTGCTGGTGCTGATCGACCGGGGCTGGCGCGAGCTTCCGATCGAAGCCCGCTATGTGGGACGGATGGTGCAGACCAGCGCCAACGAAATCATCGAGGTGAAATTTCAGGAAGTGGACCAGATGGAGAAGGTGCTGCTGGTGGAGAGGACGTAGGTTTCCGCCATGCCGGGTGGACTGCTGGGAATCGAACCGCTGGAGCGCGGCGAAATCGAATCCATCCTCGACCGCGCCACGCATTTCCAGCGGCAGCAGGGCGAGCGCCGTAAGTCGGATGTGGCGCGCGGACGCATGATGGTGAATCTGTTCTTCGAGGCTTCCACGCGCACGCGCACCAGTTTCGAGATCGCGGCCAAGCGGTTGGGGGCGGACACCATTTCGATCACGGCGTCCGGCTCGAGCGTCGACAAGGGCGAATCGCTGGTGGATACGTTGAATACGCTGGGCGCGATGCACCCGGACGCGATCGTGATGCGGCACTCGGCTTCGGGCGCTCCGCATTTCCTGGCGCGGCACCTGCCCACGCCCATCATCAATGCCGGCGACGGCACGCACGAGCATCCCACGCAGGCGCTGCTGGACGCGCGCACGATTCTGGACCGGCGTCCCACGCTGGAAGGACTGCGGGTGGCCATCATCGGCGACATCGTGCACAGCCGCGTGGCGCGGTCGAACATGTACTTGCTGTCGAAGTTCGGCGCCGAGATCGTGCTGTGCGGGCCGGCCTCGCTGGTGCCGGCGGAGTTAGCGCAGATCACCGCCGGAGTCACGCGGACGCACGACATTCGCGAGGCCATTCGCGACGCCGACGTGATCATGATGCTGCGCGTTCAACTGGAGCGCCAGCACGAGTCGGCGTTTTCGGCGAGCGAGTATTTCCAGTTTTACGGACTCCGGCTGGAGCACATGGATCTGGCCAAGCCGGATGCCATCGTGATGCATCCCGGGCCCATCAATCGCGGGCGTGAGATTTCGTCCGAGGTCGCCGATTCCCAGCGCTCCGTGATATTGAACCAGGTGGAGAACGGGATTGCGGTGCGGATGGCGGTGTTGGAGAGGATTTTGAGCAACTAGGCGTTCGCGCGAGTGCGTGCGCCACAAACTGCATGAGGAAGCTGGTTATTCGGAACGGGCGGGTCGTCGATCCGGCTAGCAAGCTGGATGCGATCGCGGACGTGTTGATCGAGGAAGGGCGCATCGCCGCGGTCGGCGAGAAATTGCAGGTTACGGGCGCCGAGCGGTTGGATGCCTCCGGCCGCATCGTGGCGCCGGGCTTCATCGACATGCACGTACATCTGCGCGAGCCCGGCTTCGAGTACGCCGAGACCATCGAGACCGGATCGCGAGCCGCCGCCGCCGGAGGATTCACCAGCATTTGTTGCATGCCGAACACGTCGCCGGTGAACGACAACGCGACTGTGACCAGCTACATCGTCGGGCGCGCGGAGCGCTACGCCGTGGTGAACGTGCTTCCGATCGGCGCCATCACCAAGGGCAGCGCGGGCCAGGAGCTGGCGGCCATCGGCTCGATGCGGCAGGCGGGCATCGTGGCCATCTCCGACGACGGCCAGCCGGTGATGAACGCGCGGCTGATGCGGCGCGCCATGGAGACCGCGCGCTCGTTCGGGATTCCGGTGATCGATCACTGCGAGGATCTGCACTTGAGCGCGGGCGGCGACATGCACGAGGGAATCCAGAGCGTGCGGATGGGGCTGCGAGGGATTCCGGCCGCCTCGGAAGACGTGATGGTGGCGCGCGACATTCTGCTGGCCGAGTGGACCGGCGCGCGCTTCCACGTGGCGCACATTTCGTCCTGCTATTCGGTGGAGATGGTGGCCTTCGCCAAGAGCCGCGGCATCGCGGTGACCTGCGAGGCCACGCCGCACCATTTCGCGCTGTCCGATTCCGACATGCCGCCCTACGACAGCAACTACAAGATGAAGCCACCGCTGCGTTCGGGCTGCGACTCGGGTGCCGTCACGCAAGGTCTGGTGTCCGGAACCGTGGATGCAATCGCCACCGACCACGCACCGCATGCCGGCAGCGAGAAGATGCAGGAATTCGAGAAATGCCCGTTCGGCATCATCGGCCTGGAGACCGCGGTCGGGCTGGCGCTCGAACGGCTGGTGCATCCGGGCAAGATCCCGGTGGCGCGTCTGGTGGAGCTGTTCACCACCGGGCCGGCCAGAGTGCTGAACCTCAAGCGCGGGCGCCTGGCGGTGGGCGCGCCGGGTGATGTCACCATTCTCGACCTGGAGCGCCAATGGACCTACGACGTCAACAAGTCGGCGTCCAAGAGCCGCAATTCGCCGTTCGACGGGCACCAGTTTCGGGGCGGGCCGGTGGCGACGATCGTCAATGGTAGAGTGGTTTGGAAGGTGGATTGAGCGCGCACCCACGTGTGCGGCGCGAGAACACATTTGAATCCGTCTTTTCAGCACCGGCAGATTGAAGGCCGCGCGCAGCGAGTGGGTTGCCTCTCGTTGCTGATCGCCGCGATCGTGCTGTTCGTTGCGGCGCGCTTGTTGGCCTCCTGGACCATCGATTACCAGTGGTGGCAGGAGATGGGCCAGTTGCGCACCTGGTTCAGCATACTGGCCTACAGCGTTATTCCCGCCGCCGCGGCCACGCTGGTCGCATTCGCTGCTTTCTGGATCGCCCATGCTCGCGCGCTGAAGCACGCCGGCACGGGACTCGGCGAGCATCCGTTGTACGCCAAGCTCTCAACGCTGGCGATCTTCCTGATCGCGTTGATGCTGGCGCTCGGAGCGTTGGACACCTGGACCGTGGTGCGCTACTTCGGCGGCAAGGATCTGGGCGGCGCGGCCACCGCATGGCACGATCCGGTGTTCGGCAATCCGCTGGCGTTTTATCTTTTCAAGATTCCCTTCTATTCGGACCTGCTCGGGCTGGTGCTGGGGATGGTGATCATCGCGGGCCTGATTTATTGGCTGGCCGCGCGCGGCTGGCAGATACGCAGCAGCGTGGGCGACTGGAGCCGCGTCCAGGAATTCAGTCTGAGCGAACTCCGGCTGACCGGCGCGATGGAAGTGAAATTTCTGCGCGGGATGGGCGCTGTGTTCCTGCTGGCGCTGGCGGTGCGGTTCTTTCTGGGCCGTTACAGCATGCTGCTGGACGAACACGGCAGCTTCATGGTAGGCATCGATTACGTCGATCAGAACGTCGCGCTGCCGCTGCAGTGGGTCTTGATCGCATGCTGTGTCCTGTCGGCGGTTGCGCTGGCGGCGGGCAAATGGCGGATCGCGCTGCTGGTGGTGCTGGCCTTCGTGGTGCGCAACGTGGTCCCGCCCATCGTGACGGCCGCGTATGTGCGCCCGAATGAAATCTCGATCGAGCGGCCTTTCATCGAGCGGCACATCACTGCCACGCGCTCGGCCTTCGGCATCGACCAGCGGACCCGCGAAATCGATTTTCAGGCTCAGGCGGAAGAACACATCGACTTCAGCAAGCACAAACCGCTGCTCGAGAACGTGCGGCTGTGGGACTGGCACGCTTTTCACGACACCATCACGCAGCTCCAGCCCTACCGGCCCTACGTGTATTCGGACACCGACGTGGATCGCTACACGATCGGCAACCAACTGCGCCAGGTGATGCTCTCGCCGCGGGAGCTCGACCTGACTCAGCTCGGCGACGCGCGCTCCACCTGGATCAATCCGCATTTCATCTACACGCACGGATACGGGATCGTGATGGCGGAGGCCAACCAGGTTTCGCAGAACGGGCTGCCGGTGTTGATGATCAAGGATGCGCCTCCGGATGTCAACGCGCCTGGACTGAAGCTCACGCGCCCCCAGCTTTATTACGGCGAGAACGTGCAGGAGCCGGTGTTCGTGCGGAGCGCGCAGCCGGAGTTCGATTATCCGGCCGGCGAGCACAACGTGGAGACGCGCTACGACGGCAAAGGCGGCTTTCCGATTTCGTCGCTGCTGCTGCGGCTGGCGGCCGCGGTTTCGCACAGCGATTGGAACATTCTGCTCACCGGATACCTGACGCCGGAGAGCCGCATGATGATCCGGCGCAACGTGACGCAGCGCGTGAGCGCGTTGGCGAATTTCCTGGCCTGGGACTCGGATCCGTATCTGGTACTGGCCGACGATGGCCGGCTGGTCTGGATCATCGACGGCTACATGACTTCGCGCGCGCACCCGTATTCGCGCAGCGTGGAAATGGAAGGGATCGGCACGGTCAACTACATTCGCAACTCGGTGAAGGCCACCGTGGATGCTTATGATGGCACGGTCCATCTGTACGTCTTCGAGCCGGAGGATCCGCTGCTTCAGGCGTACCGCAATCTTTTCCCGGCGCTGTTCGAACCGGCTGCGTCGATGCCCGCGGATCTGCGCCGGCACGTCCGGTATCCGGAGGAGATTTTTACGGCGCAGGCAGACATCTACCGCCTGTTTCACATGCGGGACCCGAGCACGTTCTATAACAAGTCGGACGCCTGGGACACTGCCAAGATCTCCAGCCTGCAGGCTGGCCAACCAGCCTTCGCTGCGCCCACCTACGTCGTCGCCACCTTGCCGGGAGAGAGCCAGCCGGAATTTCTGCTGATGCTTCCGTTCACACCGCGCAACCGGGACAATCTGATCGGCTTGATGATGGCCCGCTGCGACGGCGAGCACCTGGGAGAGAAGGTGGTGTTGCTGCTGTCCAAGCAGGAGATCATGCTGGGACCCATCCAGGTGGAGGCGCGGATCAATCAGGATCAGAATATTTCCAAGGACCTGACGCTGTGGAACCAGCAAGGTTCGCAAGTGCTCCATGGGCAGATGCTGGTGCTGCCGATCGAGCACACGTTTCTGTACGTCGCACCGATCTACATTCAGGCCGCGCAAGCCAAGATGCCGCAGTTGAAGAAGGTCGCGCTGGCGATGGGAAACAATCTGGAGTACGCCGATACGTACGAGCAGGCGCTGGCGCAACTGGCCGGTGAGAGTCCGCCTTCACCCGCAGTGACTGAACAGCGTCCGGCAGCGCCTACGCCCGGTGCTGCACCGGCCCCGGCTGCCGCGCCCGATACGCGAGTGTCAGAGATTCGCCGCCATATGGAACGCTACCGCGAACTGGTGTCGCAAGGAAAGCTGGCGGAAGCCGGCAAGGAACTGGAAGCGATCCAGGCCTTGGTCGGCCGGTAAGCCGGTCCCACGCACAAGCGCACGGTATGCGCCGCCAGGTTGTGCCCACGCCACACACCCTGGCTTGCATACCGTGCGCTGCCGCCAACTGAGTCCAGCTTACGGGACGACGCAGCGTGGTCGAACGTTGTGAAGTGCGTAAGTATCAGAGGCGCCAGGGAAAAAATCAAGTCAAGGCTCGTCACCGTTATTTTAAGACTTCCTCGATGAAGGCCAGCGCGCGCGGATCCTTGCTTTGTCCCAACCAGAACATGGCTTGCTTTCGCACCGTGGGATTGCGGTTGGTTCGAGCCACTTGAATCAGCAGCGGGACTCCTTCGGCGCGGGGCATTTGAGTGAGCGCGAAGACAGCTTTCTTCTTGACTTCCGTTTCGGGATCGTTTGCGATAGCGTCGGCAATCGCTGACTCCGCCGTTTTCTGACCCGCCCGCTGCGCCAGCCAGAACAGCGCCTGGCCGCGGACGCGCGGGCTTCTGTCATCGTGCGCGAGCCGGACTACAGCGCTGAGCGCCTCCGGTTCCTTGCTCTGGGTCAGCGCGAAGGCCGCGTGTTCGCGGATTCGTTCGTTCGGATCTTCCCGGGCGATCCGGCTCACCACCTCGAACCCGCGCTTGCCCCGCGCGTTGCCCAGCCAGAAGACCGCCTGACGTCGCACCGCTTCCGGCTGGGCCGGCGCTGCCAGCTCCTCGAGCGCCGGGTCGGCGGACGGGTCGGCGTGCAGGGCGATCGCGGAGACTGCGGCGTTGGCTCTACGCGATTGTTCCCTGGCCGTGCCGGTGGTGTTCTTGGCAAGGTTCAGCAGGAAGCGAATGCTCTCGGATGGACTCGCTCCCGTCAACCAGAAGAACGGCAGCCCGCCGCCATCCAGCTCGCACTCCGGGGTGAAGACACGCACCTTGCCGATCTGATGATCCTCGACGCGGTACAGCACCACCAGGTGCGTCGGTCCTTCCAGCATCACGGTCTGGTTGGTCGCGACCGCAACAGCTCGATCGCTGGGACGCGGTTCGAGAAAGCAGCCGCGCTGGTCGTCGTTCCAGCAGCACATCTGCCGGTCGCCGGCGATGATCGGTGCCGCATAACCGACCCAGGCGGGTGAGGACTGCGCGTTCAGGATCGCGCGCAGCGTCGCGTCCAAGCCGCCCGAGACCTGGCGGGTTTCCAGGCGCGCGTTCTGGATTTGTGGCTGTTGCGCCAGCAGGCAGCCGGCAGCCGCGAGCGCCGTGATGACCGACGCAGCGCTGGTCATTTCGCGAGGAGCTCCATCAGGTAGTCGCTGGCTTCCTTGGAATGCATCAGCGACAGCTTCTGCACGACGTCCTTCTTCATGTTCACGTCACTTTCTTTACGCGCGATCTCGACCAGAGCGGCCGCATTGCCCTGGACAAACAACGCGCTGATGATGGCTTTCTTGTTGTCGGGATCGGTCTCCTGCGCGTACATGCCTGCCAGAGCCGTGCCGGTCTTGCTGCGTCCCATCACACCGAGCTGCTGGATGGCCTGGTGACGCAGACCGGCGTCTTTCTCGTTCTTCGCCAGGTCCACCAGCTTGTCGGCTTGTCCCGCGACGAACAGGCCCTGGATGATGGCGCGTTTCACCTCCGGCGCCGATTCGTTGCTGTATAGCTGGGCCAGATCGGCCTGCCCGCCAACGTTGCCCAACAATCGGATCGCATGCACCTTCAACTCGGTATTGGTTTCAGACTTCGCCACAGCCAACAGGTTGTCGCGGTTGCCCGACACCATGAAGCTGTTGAGAATGGTTTGCTTCACCGAGACGTCGTTGGAACTTTTATAGACGTCCGCCAGCGCCTGGACATTGTCGCGGCCGCCGTAGACGCCCAGGTATTCGATGGCCTTGATCTGCAGGTCGGGATTCGATCCGCCTTTGGCCACTTCGGTCAACAGGGCGCGCGATTTCTCCGAGCGGCTCTGCGCCAGGACGAACAAGGCGCGCTCCTTGAGCCGGGGCGAGTTGCTGCTCTTGAGAAGTTTCTCGAGCATCGGAACGCTGCGCTCCGGGTCGGTGTTTACCAGGCTCTGCAACGCGAGCAGCTTGAGATCTTCGTCGGTGGCGGACTCGGGCGACACCGGCTGCCCGGCCTGTTGGCGGATCTCGACCTGCAAGGCCTTGGCATCGTCCAGCCAGCGGCTCGACGCATAGTTGTTCTGGAGCTCGGTCAGGCTGGCCAGCGCGTCATCGCGGCGGCCCGCTTTGTTTTGCGCGTAGGCACGCCAGTAGTAGGCGCCGTCAGCGCGGCTGCCTTTGTTCTCGGTCACGCGATTGAACGCGTCGATGGCCTTGTCGTATTCTTTGCGGTCCAGGTAGCTCTTGCCCGCCCGGTAGTAGCGCTCGTCGCGATCCTGCTGTTGCCGCGAGAGGTCGCGAGCGCGCCGAGCGGCATCACGTCCGTCGCGCGTATCTTGAAACGCAAGCAGGGCGAGGTCCGCGAAGTCGGGCGGCAGCGGAGGCATCGGGGCGAGCGCCGCCATGGGGACCGCCGGCGGCATCGGCACGCGGGGCGCCACCCTTGGCAGAGGTTGGGGAGGCTGCGGCGGTTCGGGCGGCTGTTGCGAAAGCGCAACCGTGCACGAGGCCACCAGCATTGTCGAGATCAATTGAAAACTATGCATTCGAATCATGTCGGTCTTCCTTAAAGCTTTTTCTTGTTCCTATCCTCTGGAGCCACGGGCCGGCTTTCCTCTTCGCGCACTTGCGACCCGAGCACCCGCACTTTGAACAGCAGGCCGCGGCTCTCAATCTCGTGCCGCAGATCGCCCAACTCCTGGCCGGAAAGTTCCGAGGGTCCGTGCGCGACTTCCAGCAGAACGCGCTCCAGATCATCCAGAACGCTCGCCACGCCCGCGTCGCCAGTGGCTCTCGCGGTCTGACGGTACAGCCGGTTGTCGTCCAACAGTTCCGCGGCCATCTGGCGTTCGTCCGAGATATCCAGTTTTCCCTTCTGTTCCGGGGCGTTGCTCAGTTCGGCCAGCACCATCTGCGATCGCTCCAGGTGATCGCCAACGGCCACCAGTAGGATGCGCTCGCGCACCTGCTGATTGTTCTGCTGATTCGTGGCCACCGCCGCCTGTTCGCTGCGATGAGACAGACGGCCGGCCAGGAACGCGGACAGCACCAACGCGGCCGTAGCCGGCGCCCAGATCCACCAGTGGAAGGCGCGGCGGCGAGAGCGCGCACCCAGCCGCGTTTCGATTCGCTGCCACACCGCTTGCCCGTACTCGCTCGAGCGCTCGGGAACCGGGGCCGAATCCACGGTGTTGAGCACCAGTTGCAGCGCACGGAAATCGGCGCGGCAGGATTCGCATCCGACCAGATGCTCCTCGATTCCACCCGCCTCAGCCGGCTCTCCGTAATAGAACAGCACCAATTGTTCTTCACTCAAATGATTCATCTGGCTGATCCCAATACCGGCTCCAGGCTCCGGCGCAGTTTCTGCACGGCTCGAAAAATGCTGTGCTTGGTGGCGTTCGTTCCGGTGCCGAGCGCCTGGCCGATCTCGTCGATCGACAGGCCTTCAAAATGCCGCAGCACGAACGCCGTTCGTTCCTGCGGGCTCAGTTCATCGAGCGCCGCGTCTACTTGATGTTTGAGCTGGCTGCCGTACAGGATCCGGTCCGGTCCCGGTGCGGTTTCCGGCATGGACTGGAGGAGGTCGTGGTCTTCGCGCGAACCTCGCTCCCGTTTCTCTTCGTGACGCTTGCGCATCCGAATCAGATCCAGCGAGTAGTTGGAGGCGATGCGGTACAGCCAGGTGGAGAAGCTGGAGCGAGCTTCGTATCGGGAAAGCTGCCGATAGGCTCGCAAAAATGTCTCCTGCACCACGTCCTCGGCGTCCTCTTCGTTGCCAGTCATGCGATAAGCCAGGCGGAAGATGGCGCGGCTGTGCTGCTCGACGAGCAGTCGAAACGCGTCGCTGTCACCGGACTGCGCCCGCTCGACCGCGCCGCCGGCTTCCACTTCCATCGTCCTTTAGACTACAGGTTTTCCTAACGGTTAGGCCCCTATCAAGACATCACCATGACACACGCACCTGTTTGGGTCGCCCCGGTGCCGAACTTCTTGAAATTGTCGGAGACCTGCCGGACATGGAGAGAGAGGGAATAGAGTCACTTCGTGCGGTTTTAGGCTTCCCGAGCCAGTCCGCTGTCCGGCGAGCTGATACGTGGATGAGCGCTTCGGTCTAAGACCGGACGCCGTCGGTCCGGTGGCATCATTTGGATGCCATCAGGCTTGTCGATCGACGACTTGCAGTTCGGAGCCGGGCGCGGGGGAGCGAGACAAGATACTATGGGGTAGCGACTGGCGCCAAATGCCGAAAACGCGAAAGCACTTTCAGCGCCTATCGCAACTACGCGCGAATGAGGCGACGGTGTTGGCGAAGGGCGGGAAGGAACAGGGTGCCTACTATCTCGCGGGATTCGCAATCGAGTGCGCGCTCAAAGCGTGCATCGCAAAGAAGACGCGCAAACATGATTTTCCGGATAACAAGTATGCAGCAAAGGTTTATACTCACGATTTGAGCGAGCTCTTGAAGCTCGCCGAGCTCGACAAGCCTCTTGATAGGGATGTCAAGACCAACCTTCGGCTTGCCGCCTATTGGGGTGTGGTGAAGGTTTGGAATGTAGACAGTAGGTACGAGACCGCGCGACTTAACGGGAAGGACATGGTTGCCGCGGTAACCTCGCCAACCGACGGAGTGCTGCAATGGATCAAGCAGTATTGGTGAAAAGCGACAGAGATATCGGAGCAAGAGTCATCGAAGCTGTCAGCGGAGCGCACATCCCAGTCACTCTGGTTGATTGGATGTATGTGCCCCAACTAGAGGAATGGCAACTGATCATCGCCACGCCTTGGTTCGATACGAAAGGACCACTCACGGCATACCGCGCTCTGGTGGACGCGTTGAAGAAAGCGGAGATCTACGAGGATGTCCCGACGCGAAGGGTCTTCCTGAGGAGTCCAACTGACCCCTTGGTGAAAGCGCTACAGCGTGAGGTGAGGCAACATGACGAAGGCTTCCTTCACATCCTGAAGCACGCGACGCGTCACCCCGCCGAATATTCCGTCGTCTTTGCGCCAGTTGCGGGAGTCGGCGGTGCGGTTCCTTGGCGGCGCTTCTCGAGTCTTGACGAGCTAAAGACGTTCCTTAGTGACGATCTCGGCCTTGGTCCCAGCGCGATTGATGAAGCGTTGCACGACCTCCAACGCAGCGACGCGAGTTCGATCTATCCTATGACGTTGACAACCCGGCAGATGAAGAGACTCGGCTTTCAGTAGAACAGCAGTCAGCCTCAAGCCAATCTATTTTCGGAAGTTCCAATCTTTGGCCGAGTAATCCCTGGAAAACCCACGCGAGGTCGCGGCCCGCTCGACCGCGCCGCCGGCTTCCACTTCCATCCGTCCTTTAGACTACGGGTTTTCCTAACGGTTAGGCGGTCGCGAGGCGCCCGATTCGCACTGGAACTGGAACCGGCCGGCGCTAGGACGCATCCTAAGCCGTGGAACCCATTGGCTTAGCCGGTCCCAGCAGTGGTTCCTCGGACGCGACCCGCTTGCCTCACGGACGCGCGAAGTGCAAAAATAGATCGAATATCTGCATAACCTGATGGACCAGATGGACGTAACTGCGGCGGTTAGCCCCCCCACTTCCCGCAAACGGTCGCTCGTCGGCGCACTGCTGCACTGGGCGCGCGACCTGATGTTCTCGGTGGTTCTGGCGATTCTGGTGATTCTGTTTCTGTATCAGCCGGTGAAAGTGGAAGGCACCAGCATGATGCCGACGCTCGACGACCAGGAGCGGATCTTCATCAACAAGTTCATCTATCGTTTCCACTTCTCGCACATCGATCGCGGCGACACGGTGGTGTTCTGGTTTCCCGGCGATCCCACCAAGTCGTACATCAAGCGCGTGATTGGGGTTCCCGGCGACCGCGTGGAGGTGGACCGCGGCACGGTCATCGTGAACGAACAGAAGCTGGTGGAGAGTTACGTGCCATCCGAGTTTCGCGACGACAATTCCATGCAGGCGAAGACGGTTCCGCCGGATGAGTACTTCGTGTTGGGCGATCACCGCAGCTCTTCCAACGACAGCCGCTCCTGGGGCATGGTCCCGCGCCGCTACATTTACGGGAAAGCCGTCTTCATTTACTGGCCGCTCGTCAAAATGGGCATCCTGCGATAGCCTGTTCACAAAGCTCAGAAATATTTTTCCCAGGTGAAAACGCAGCGCCGATCGCCATTTCGCTGCCGGCTTCGGGGACGCTTCCGTGAAGGGCGCGCTATCCTTCCGGCTGGAGGGGATCTGAATGTGGATCTACAGCCAATCGACCGGCCAACTGAAACGGGGCGGAACGTTGATGGGAACCGGCTATTCCGGCCGCAACGTCCCCGATGGGCCCCAGGGCCGCGACAATCCGGATCTGGAAATCTTGCCTGACGTCGGCCCGATTCCGCGCGGCCAGTACACCATCGGAGACCCGATCCAAGTTCCGCACCACGCGCCCCCGGTGTTCCCATTGACGCCGCAGGGCCACGACGCACACGGGCGAAGCGGGTTTCAAATCCACGGAAACAACGTGCAGAACGATGCCTCGCACGGCTGCATCATTCTGGACTTTCCCGTGCGAACGGCCATCCAAAAGGCGCTGGCGGATGACCGCGGGCTTCAGGTCACGGCTTGAAACGAACTGGCGCGTCTATCCGATCAGGCCGCGGAATTTCGGATTCTCATAGCCCGGGAACACCGCCCGGAGATTCGGGTTGCCCAGGTGCTTCACGACCAGCTCGCCGAGCACGTCGCGGAAATCGCTGGTGAGCGCCAGGTCACGACCCTCGTAGAGCTGCTCTTCGGCCAGGCCCGGCCACTCGCCGTGCACTTTGCCGCCCTGGATCTTGCCGCCCATCACGAACATGACGTTGGCGTGGCCGTGGTCGGTGCCGCGATTGCCGTTCTCGCGCGCCGTCCGGCCGAACTCGGACATGCTGACCACCACGACGTCCTCCATCCGATTGCCGAGGTCCTGATAAAAAGCCGCCAGCGACTGCCCGAATTGGGCCAGGTTGTTGGCGAGCTGGCCCACCGCCGGTTGCGGTCCCACTTCGTTGACGTGCGTGTCCCAGCCGCCGATGTCGGCGAACGCGACTTCCAGGCCCACGTCCGCCTTGATCAGTCGCGCGATCTGCCGCAGGCTGTTGCCGAAGCCGCCGTTCGGATACTTCGCCCCATTGGCGGGCGTGTAGCTCTGCTTCTGAAGCGCCTGCATGGTCTTCACCGCGCGAAACGTCTCCTGGCCGGTTCCGTGCAGCATGGTGTCGAGCGTGGATTCGTACATGCTCTCGAAGCTGGCGGCTCCGCGCGGGTCGCGAACCTGAAAATCGTTCAGGTTATTCACCGCCACGGCGTCGTTGCGGCCGCGGAGCGTGCGCGGGAGATTCGCACCCAGGCTGATCGCGCGCACCGGCGATACCGGACCGGACTCCTTCGGCAGAGCGCGGTTCATCCAGCCGTCGGCGGTCGCCTTCAAACCCGGTGTGCCGGATTCCATGTAGTCCTGCGCGTCGAAATGCGAGCGCGTCGGATCCGGCGAGCCGACCGCGTCCACGATCGCCAGTTGCCGCGCGTCAAACATCGGCTTCAGCGGCGCGAGCGACGGATGCAAGCCGAAGAATCCATCCAGGTCGACCGCCGATTGCGGCGTGCCGTCCGGCTTGGGGATGGCGATCGACGGCCGAAGGTCGTAGTAACGCGGCTCACCGAAGGGCACCACCATGTTCAGCCCGTCGACGGCGCCGCGCTGGAAGATGGCCACCAGGATTCTCTTACGTCGCTGCGCTCCTTCGGCTGCGTAGACGGATCGCGACAACCAGGCCGGAATCGATCCCACGCCGAAGATGGCGAAGGCCGAGCCTTTCAGAAAGACGCGTCGTGTAGTCATGTGTGTCACCTGCGTTGAAAATCCGGTGATCCGATCACCAGGCCGGCCAGCAGCGCCGGGGTCTTCTGTTTCTGTTCCTCTAGAGCCTTTGCGATGGCCGCTCGCGTCTGCGGCGAGACCGTGCGGAACAGCAGGGTTTTGGCCACTTCCACCGGATCGCTGCCGAAGCGCGCAGCATCCACCTTGACGCCAGGCACTCGGTTTTGCGCCAGTTGCAGCGCGAAATTCATCCGCGCCAGCAGCGCCGACGAGTTCACCCATTCGGCGTTGAGGTTCGAATAGCCGGTCGGCTCCTGCTTGCGATACAGCGGCTCGCCGAGATTCCCCACCTGGTTGGCCAGCGCGAAGCCGTCGGTCACCTGGGCGTCCAAGGCGCGCACCGAGCTGGCCACCATCTCGAACGGCGTTTTCACTTTGGCGCGATAGGCTCCCTGCGACCAGAACTCTTTCGATGCGAGCATGGTCTTGATCACCTCGCGGATGTCGCCGCCGGTGGTCAGGAAGGTGGCTGCCATCTTCTGAACCAGCGCTTCGGGCGGATTGTCGGCGACGAAACGCTGAGCCAGTTCCCTGGAGATGAAATGCGCGGTGGAGGGATGCGAGGCCAGGATGTCCAGCACCTTCTCGCCGTCTTCCATCCCGCCGCCGGCCGGAATCACGTGGCCCAGCACCACCTTCTCGCCCTTGTCGTGCTGGTTGTCGTTGTAGAAGAACCCGCCGCCGCGCCGCGGCTCCAGCAGCGTCCAGCCGGTGAAGCAGCGCGCCACTTCGGTGACATCGTGCTGCGTGTAGCCGCCATTCACTCCCAGAGTGTGCAGCTCCATCAGCTCGCGGCCGTAGTTTTCATTCAAGCCGCGCTTCACCTTGCGGTTCTTGTTGCGCGCGTCGATATCCGGCCGGACGGACTGGAAATTATCCAGGAAGAAAAGCATGGCCGGACTCTTCGCGGTGGCCTCCAGCAGGTCGCGGAATTTCCCGAGCACGTGCGGGCGGATGGCTTCGCGCTCGTAGTCCGGGATCGAGAAGCGATCCGATCCCTTGTCGTAAAACACGTTGAAGTGGTTGAACCAGAAATCGTCCAGCTCTTCGGCCAACTGCCGGTTGCTCTCGACGGCGCGCAGCAGCTTGGCCTCCACCAGATCGTAGTTCACCACCTGCTGCGGCGCGTTCAGCAGCATGATCTCGCGGCGCACCTGAGTGGGCGCCGCCACCATGAGCTGCTGCCGCATGGGCCGGGGCATCGCCACCAGCATCTCTTCCAGCTTGTCGGCGGGCATGTTTGCGAGCAGCTCGCGCTTACGTTCCGGAGTGCCCGCGCGCAGCGTCTGGATTTCAGATGCGTCCAGAATATCGTTCAGCTTTTTGGCCGGCTCCATCTCCCCGTTCGGATCGATTGCCTGAGCTTGCCCCCCGGCGCCGTTCTGGCGCGCTTTGTAACGCACCATCATCCGCTGGACATTGGCGCGCAGCACCGGATCTTCCGGCATCGGCTGGCGGCCTTGCGCGATCGCGAGCAGGAGCTGGGGCGGGGGATAATGCTGCGTCGCCTCCATCGGCGTCATGCGCAGCGATTCCAGCGGCTCGAGTTTGGCTTCGAGCGCCGGACTCTCCGGAATCCGCTCGGGGTGAAGCTGGAGGTCGATCCATTTCTTCACGCCCATCTTCTTGACGCGCGCCACATCGCCCGGCCGCGGGCCGAACGTCAGCCGGTCCAGCGCGTGCAGGATCTGCTCATCCTTGGTCAGCTTCTTTTGGAACAGCTTGGCCTGGCGCCTGGCGTCCTCGGCTTCCTTGGAGGCCTTGGTCGACGAGACGCCCGGAAGGACTACGAAAAACGAAGCCAGCGCTGTGGCCCCGAGCGCGGATCTCTTCATTGCCTGCATTGCCTCTCTTCCATTTAAACGCCAAAGCGGGGCCGGAAGTTTACGGCAATGTGCTTTTGGGTCTTGACAATGTACTAGATGACTAGTACACTAGCAAATTAGATGAGCTCCGCGGCCCAGTCGGATCGGCACTTCGAGTTCAAGCTCGATTCGCGCAGCGGCGTTCCGGCCTACCGGCAGATCATCGATCAAGTGCTGGGCGGAATCGCGGCCGGCGGTTTGAAACCGGGCGAGCAGTTGCCGACGGTGCGCCAGCTCGCAGTCGATCTGGCGATCAATCCGAACACGGTGGTACGCGCCTATCGCGAGCTCGAAATCCGCGAAGTGCTTGAGACTCAGCAGGGCACGGGCACGTTCGTCACCGACAAGAAGCCGAAGTCGAACGAGCTGGAACGCCGCAGGCGCGTGGCGCAGTTAGCGGGCGAATTGCTGGCTCGCGCGGGCGCCGAGGGAATCACGTTGCAGGAGCTGGTGGACTATTTCAGCGAATTGCAAAAAGAGCAAAACAGGAGGACCTGAGTATGCCACTTCGATTGATGAAACTCGCAAGGAGCGGCGATGCGCCGGTGGGGCCGCAGATTTCGAGTGTTGGACTCGCGGCGTTCATCGCGTGTTTAGGCGCGGGCGGGATCGGCGCGGCATATTACCAGAATCCCGTGCCCGTAATGGTGGGTGGAGCAGTGGGGCTGTACTTCCTGTTTGCGATCCGAATAGCCGAGCAGTGGCAGAAGGCGGCGGTGCTGCGGCTGGGGCGCTACATCGGCCTGCGCGGACCGGGCATCTTCGTGATCATTCCGGTGATCGACCAGATCAGCCAGTACGTGGACCAGCGCGTCCGCGTCACCGACGTCAAGGCCGAATCCGCATTGACGCGCGACACCGTTCCGGTCAACGTGGACGCGATCATCTTCTGGCTGGTGTGGAATGCCGAGAAGTCGATTCTGGAAGTGATGGATTTCGATAACGCCATCACCATGAGCGCGCAGACCGCGCTGCGCGAATCGATCGGGCGTCACGACCTGGCGCAGATGATCACCGAACGCGAGACTCTGGGCCGCGAACTACAGCGCATTCTGGATGAGAAGACCAATCCTTGGGGCATCACGGTGCAGTCGGTGGAGATCCGCGATGTTCACATTCCCCAGGCACTTGAGGACGCCATGTCAAGGCAGGCTCAAGCCGAGCGAGAGCGGCAGGCGCGCATCATACTGGGCACGGCGGAGACCGAGATTTCGGCCAAGTTTGCGGAAGCCTCCGCGGTCTACATAAACAACCCGGTGGCTCTGCACCTGCGGGCCATGAACATGTTGTACGAGGCGATCAAGGAAAAGGGATCCATGGTGATCGTGCCGTCATCGGCGGTGGAAACCATGGGGCTGGGCGGCTTGTTGGGCACCGCTTCGCTGGCTGGTCCCAAGCAGTAGCTGGAAAATAGGAGGTCGGTCATGTCCAGATTCCTGGAAGCAGTTTTCGTTCTCGGCTGTTCTCTGATTGGATTCGGGCTGAGCACGCCTGGCGGCGAGGCGGTCCGCAGCGCGGCGCGATACAGCGTTCGGCTGGTGAGCTTCGGACACGATCCGGCGGGCGTGAACGGCTGCTACTCGCCGCGCAGCACTTCCATGGTCTTGCGCTCGAGCAGACCATAGGTGGGCAGCCACCCGGCGCCGGCGGCCAGCAACGCGGCGATCACGATAGCGGCCGTGATCGGTTTCCAGTCGACTATCGTTTCGGCGCGCCCGAGAACGATGCTTAGCACCACGCTTCCGAAGCCGCACACCAGCAGGCCCGCGATGAGGCCTGCAACCAGGCCCAGGGCGGCGAACTCGACGCTGTAGATCTTGAGCATGGTCCTGCGCCGAGCCCCGAGTGCGGAAAAGATTCCGATCTCGCTCAGGCGGGCGGCCCGGGACGCGGCGACCGCGGCAATCAGTACCGCGAGGCCCGCCCCGATCGCGAACCAGGCCACCACCCGAACCAGCGTCATCGCATCATTGGTGACGGCGCGCAGAGTTTCCGAGATGTCATCGGGCGTGATCACGGCCAGCGTGGGATATTCGGTCAGGATCGCGCGGCGCACCGCGTTGAAACGATCCGGACGGATCCGCACCGCCGCTTGATGAAACAGGCTTTCCGGATTGAGGCTGCTGCAATCCAACTCGAACGCCGACCAGAATCGCTCGGCCGGGCTGAGCTTGCGAATTCCGGCCACGCGTGCCTCGATGGCGCGGTCGCGCGTGACAAACTCCAGGCGCGATCCGATCTGGGCTCCGAGCTTGTGCGCGACGTCCTCCGCCATGATGAGACGGGCTGGTCCCGCGCCGGACGATCCCGCGCCGTTGTCGCACACCGCCAGGTACGAGGCGTTGTCCAAGCCGGCGTTGGCGCGCCGCTCCAGATAATAGTCCACGGTCATGCTTTGCAAGCGGCTCGCCGCGGGAAACAGCACGGCGATCTGAGGGACGCCAGTGATCTGCGCGTAGAGGTAATTCCACTGATCGGAGTTGAGCGCGTTCGATCGGCCCGAGGCCGCGACAAGCTCCCGGCGTATACCGCCACTGGATGGATCCGATTCGATGCTCTGCTCTCCGGCGAAGCTGATTGGAACACAAGCATCGGCGCCGCCGAAACTGTCTAGCGCATAGCCTGCGTCGCACAAGCCGTCTGCGCGGACGCGCCTGGCATCACGCGGAACCTGACGCACTGGGTCCCGGCCGGAGTGCGCTGTCGCGGTGATCTGAGAATGCTCCGGCGGCCGCAGCCTGAAGGTCCGTAACTCGAGCCTCGCCTGCGTCATGATCTGGAAGCCTTGGACGCCAGGCTGGCGTTCGACGAATGTTCGCAGGCTGGCGCGGTTCGATTCGTTGACGCCGGCGATGTAGAGGCTGTGCGGGTCGAAGGGCAGGGCGCCCAACGTGGCCTGCACCACCACGGAGCCGGCTTCAAACGTTGCGATCATCACGGTCAATGCCGCTGCCAGAGCCACGATCAGGCTGCGCGAATGATTCCCTGGCCGGTACAGGCCGGCGAGACCGTGGCACACCAGAGGCGCGCGCGATTTCAAGCTTTGCGACGTCCAACGCCGCAACACGCGCAGCGCGGCGTCGGTGAGCCACCAGGCAATCGCGATGCTGGCCGCCAGGGCAGCCACCAGAAGCAGCGCTGAATTCCAGGAGCGCAGCATCCGGTAGGCCAACGCGGCCAGCGCCAGGAATGAAATTCCGGACGCTGTCCATCCGAATGCGCTGCGCACGGCGGCCGGACCGGGTACTGTCTTCTCGCCGCTGCCTTGGCGCAGCACGATCGCGGGCCGCAGATAGCGGATCAGAAGCGCGGGCTCCACCAGGACCGGCAGCATGGCAACCAGCGCCGCAGCGGCACTCTCCAGAATGGGGCCGATGTCCCAGCTCGCGCCCGGTGGCAGAACCATGTACTTTCCGGCCAGCGGCAGGACCAGCAGCCGCGCCAGGAATCCGAGCAAAATGCCGGCCGCAAGCGCGGCGGCCACCATCCAGGCAATTTGCGCGAAGAACACGAAAGCCATTTGCGGGCTGCGGGCGCCCAGGATTCGCATGACCGCCAAATCCGCCAAACGATCGCGGGCGTGCTGGCGAACGGCGATGGCCACGCCGATCGCGCCCAGCATCAGCGCCAGCAGCGCGGTGACGCTAAGAAAAGAAATGGCGCTTTCGGTCATCGCGCTTTGCTGGCGGTGCGCGCCTCGATAGTCGCGCAAGTTTCCCTCGGGAAAGATCTCCTGCAATTGGCGGCGTGCGCCGGCGAGATCCACGCCGCGGCCGAGCCGCAGCAGAATGCGATGCTTGACCGAATTGGCCGAGCGTTCGATTCCAGTCCGCTGGTAGCCCTCGCGCGACAGAATGCAGCGCATGCCGAGGCCCAGCTCGTCCGAGAACCGGTCTGGCTCCGCCTTGATCAGCGCCGCGACACGGAAGGGTTGGCCTGCAACCTGAATCGTGCCGCCCACACGGATTTGCAGCCTTTCGAGAACATCCTCGGAAACCGCGGCGGTGTCGCTGCGGAGCGCCGCGGTGAGCGGCTGCACGGGACTCAGCTCCAGTGCGCCGTAGAAAGGGAAAACAGACGGATCGACGGCCTTCACCGCGATAAAGCCGCCGTCGGCCGACTGATCGGAGGCGGCGGTGGTCAACACAGTCGACATCACCGTCCAATCGACGCCGGTCCGCTTCATACGGTCCAGTGCGTCGGCCTGTTCCTGGAGAATCGGTTCGCGCGTATCGACGCACAGGTCGGCGGCGAGCCAGGCACGCGAGTCGCCTTGCAGCGCTCGGCGCGCAGCGTCCGCCGCTCCCTGGACACCGGTGATGGCCGCGATGCTCACAGCCATGGCGAGCGCGATCAAGGCCGATCGAGAGCGCGATCTTCGCAAGTCTCGCCAGGCAAGTCTTACGCCGCTCGGCCAGAAGGGGAGCATGGTGGCGATCCACTATGATAGCGCCCGGCAAATCCGGCTGTTCGCATGAGTGCGTGCGCCACGAGCTAACCTGTTAGGTTGAGAAGCGCGATATTCCTTGGCCTTGCCCTGTGGTCACTCACGCCGGCTCTCACGGCGCAACCAGGCATCGGTCAAAACGGGGTGGTGAATCGAGCGAGCCAGATTCCTCCGACGCTGGCCGGCGGAGCCATCGCGCGCGGGGCGCTATTCACCATCCACGGCGTCCGGCTCGGCTCCTCCGGACAGACTACGCTGGTGGTGACACAAGGCAAGACTTCCACGCCGGTTCAAATCCTGGATGTGCAGGCTAGAAAGATCGAGGCGTTGATGCCTCGTTCGGCGCCGCTCGGTTCGGCTGGCCTGGCAGTGGTCGCCGACGGTCAGCCGAGCAGGCCGTTTCCGATCGAAGTGACGGCGTTCAATCCTGGGATCTTCAGCCGGAACGGCGAGGGCTGGGGACCGGGGCGCATCGACAACATCGCCGGGTCGGGAGCGCGGGCCGCCAATTCCACCTCCAACCCGGCGCGGCCCGGACAGCACGTGACCCTGGTTACCACCGGGATGGGCGACGCCAAGGAAGCCACCGTCATCATTGGCAATCGCTCCGCGAAGTCCGGGCCACCGCGGGCCACAGACCGTGCCGGCGAGGAGGAGATCACCGTCCGGATTCCTCTCGACACCGAGCGTGGTTGTTACGTTCCCGTTTATCTGATGGCAGGCCCGGGCCGCGCGAGCAACGTGGTGACTATGTCCATCAGCTCGCGACCGGGTGGCTGCGATCCGGGACCAGTTCCACTGCTGTCCGCCGAGAAGATCGGCGTAGTGGCGCTTTCCCGCACGCGGATGAAGGCCAGAAGGACGAACGCGTCCGATGCTGTCCTGGACGACGCTCGGATCGCGTTCAATGCGACATCGAGCGCACCAACCCTTACGCCGGTCCGTCTGTTGCCGCCAACCGGCACCTGCACCGCGTACACCAGCAGTTTTCAGGCGGACGCGGATCTGTCCACGTCCATGTCCTCCATCATTGGTCCGGGAGGCCGCGGCTTGGATGCCGGTGCGACGCTGACGTTGAACGGAGCAGGCGCCAGCAGATCCATCGGCGAAGTATGGAGGAATGCAGGCAGCTATCGCGCGCACCTGGGAAGCGCAAGCATCGCGGACCGGCGCGGGTCTCTGCCTTTGTTCCTGGAGCCGGGCGAGTTCGTGCTGCGCGGCACCGGCGGCAGGGATGTCGGGCCCTTCCACGTCGCCTTCTCCGTTCCCGCTCCGTTCAACTGGATCGACCGCGATCAAATCTCCGTAGTGGACCGCAGCCGCGCGCCGACGGTCCATTGGAACGGAACGGCTCCCGGCCAGTTGATGCTCATCGTGGCCCGGAACGTAGACCAGCTCACCACCGCGATCGGCATGTGTCTTTGTGTGGCGCGCTCCTCGGACGGTCAGTTGACGATTCCGCCGGCGCTGCTCGCCAACGTGCCCGCGTCGCGCGACATTCCGGGGACACCCTTCGACGAACTGGCGATCGGGTCTCTGGCAGCCAAGGCTTCCGCGATCCAGGCCTCGGGCCTGAACGGAGGATTCGTGGTCAGCGTCTACGCGACCGCGCGGATCGTCGAGTACCGGTGAACGCTCAGTTGGCGCCGGCCGAGGCCTGCACGGTGATCAGCACGCCGGCTGGAGTCGATTGGCCTCCGTAGTTCGCGACAATCTCGATATCCCCGTTCGGCGCTGACGGCGGAATCTTCGCGTTGATCTGATAGAGGCCGGGCGATATCACACCGGCGAACGAAACCTCCGCCGGAATTCCGCCGACTTTGACGTCCGGTAGACTGGGAAGATTCCCTGCTTGAGTGAGCGCCCCGCTGACCACCGGGGGCACCGTTGGGCCGAAGCCGTTGGCATAGAGCATGATGGTCTCGCCGGGCACGACCGGCGTGGTGGATCCCGGAAAAAGAGAGCTGGGACCGATCAGGCTTCCGTCGCCGTGCTGCGCCAGGACGTAGGGACCCGCGCCGATGATAAAAAACGAGAGCGAATACTGTTGCGCCTGCGCGGTGAACGGCGCGCTGGCGAATCCGGCGTTGCTCAGTTGCACCTGCACAGGCCCGGGCGCAAGATCGGGCGGCGTCAACACGTTGACCTGCGTGCCGCTGATGTAGTACACGAAGGCTTTCTCTCCGTTCATGGTGACGGAGACGGTATCGAGGGCGGTGGGCAGCCGGTTGCCCGCAAAATCGGTGCCTTGCCACGTGCGCTGGTCCGGCGCGAAATTGGTTCCCTTGAGTTCGACCCAGGTATTGCCGGCGATGACCGGGGCTTCGCCCTCCGCGTTGGCCACTTTGGTGATCAGCGGCGAAGCCAGCGGGAATCCGGAGAAGATGGCCAGGTAAGCGTCGCCGCGCATGGCGCCGAAGACGTGGCCGTCGAAGCCGCCAGGGGTCCGCTGCAAAGCGTTCGGGGTGGTCGGCAGATCGGTAGAGACGGTGTTGCCGACGATGTACGCCGTGCCACTACCATCCAGCGCCAGGCCGAAGGTTCTTTCGTCCTCATTCCCGCCGAAGTAGCTGCTGTAGTAAAGCGCGGTCCCAGTAGGGTTCAGCACGGTCAGAAAGGCGTCCCCGTAGAAGAGGTACAGGCCCAAGCCGCCATTGCCCGCAGTCTTGCCTTGCAAGGCGCCTGCCGTTACGGGGAAATTCGGCGAGTCGGTGAACCCTGTGACATAGGCATCGCCGGAACTGTCGACCGCGATGGCCGTGCCGCCATCGTTGTTGCCGGCGCCGAGGTAGGTGAGATAGAGAAACTTCGAGCCGCTCGGGTCCAGCTTGCCGACGAACGCATCACCAAACTCCATGGCAATTCCAAACGGCAGAGTGAAATAGCCGCCAAAAGCGCTCTGGTATGCTCCCTGCGAGGTTTTCAGGTTGGTGGTGGTGGTGGTTCCGGTCATGTAGACGTCGCCGGCGGAGTCGAGCGCAATAGCGGTGATGCAGTCATCGCCGGCGCCGCCGAAGTAAGTGGAGTAGATCAGATCCGTGCCGGTGGGATTCAGTTTGGCGATGAAGCCGTCTCCGAGCGAGAAGAAGAAATTCTGAGGCTCGGCGCCTCCGTAGGTTGATTGAAGCGCGTTCTTGGTCGGGAAATTGGAGGAGATGGTGCATCCGCCCACGTACACGTTGTGCGACGAGTCCACCGCAATCGAAAGCGCGGCGTCGTCCTGGAATCCGCCGAGATAGGTCGAAAAAAGGAGTTTCGATCCGGTTGGATCCAGTTTGGCTACGAATGCGTCACCGGGTTCCCACAACGGCACCGTTTCGGTTATGTGCCGGATCGGTTCTCCCCCCGCACCTGAGTAAGTGCTCTGGTATTCGCCCCCGCCCGGTGTGAGTGGAAAATTCGATGACGCCGTCGCGCCGCCGATATAGGCGTTACCCGCGCTGTCAATGGCGATCGCCAGCCCCAGATCGTCCTGGTTGCCACCGAGATAAGTCGAGTAGAGCAGCTTATTCCCGGTAGGATTCAGTTTGGCGACAAATGCGTCGCCGGATCGCGCCACGCCGCCGCCGCCCAAACCGGCGAAATTGGCCTGGTAGGGGTTCATCGTGGGAAAATCGCTCGAGTTGGTCCCGCCCGTGACGTAGGCGTTGCCCGCGGAATCCACGGCGAGTGCGAAGATGCTGTCGTCAAAGCTTCCGCCCAGGTAGGTGAGATACTGCAGCGCGCCCGATGGGTTGAACTTGGCCACGAATCCGTCACCGGTTAAGGGGCTGGTGGTCATACCGCCGAAATTGGGTTGGTAGGCGGAGACGGTATCGAGGTCCGAGGAGCTGGTAGCCCCCGCGACATAGACATTTCCCGCGCCGTCCACGGCGATGCCGCGGGCCGAATCGTTTCCCTTGTGCCCGATGTAGGTCGCGTACTTGAGGACTGGATCGATCACCAGCGGCCGAGCGTGGTCATAGGATCCGATCTCGAACCGCACGCTTTGCTTGCCCGCCAGCACGAAGCGTCCGGTCACGGGTGAACGCGAACCCGCGGCTTCCTGATAAATCTCCGGCCGCTTCCACAGAATGTCGCCCGCCTCGGTGGAAACGATCAGGTCGCCTTCGTCCGATACGCGCGCGGCGCGGTGGCCGCTCAGTTCCAGACGGATTCTGCCGGGATCGGCCATTGGCGCCAGGATGAAATCGTACTCCAGGCGGCCCTGCTCACCGTGAAACACCAGATCGATGCCCGGGTAAACTTCGCGATAGCGGACGCGCCCGAATCCGGCGACGTCGGTGCGCCAGGCTTGGGCGGAGCCGACGAAGTAGTTGGCCGATCCGGACAAGCGATCTTCCGGCTGCATGCGGGCGTCAGGGTTTCCATTCCGCAGGCGCGTCTGCACGCTGGCGGTTCGCCCGTCAGGATCGCTCCATTCCATCCAGCTCTGGTTGGGTGCGAGGCTCAGCAGGAAATTCGGACCGCGCGCGACGTACCGCGCGTTCGGGTGAGTTTGGCTGCGGCTCTCCTCGAATCGGAGAGGCAGCTTGCTGAGCAACTCGGTCCGGCGCGTCGTAGCCTGCGCACCGGAAGTTGCCAGCATCCATAGGAGGAGACATGAGTATAGTTTCACGGCTTCATCTGCGGGTTACGGGACTCGATTGTCGAGGATAACATATCGCCAGGCGGGCTTTTCGCGACAGTCTTATCTCATGCAAGATGAGCCTGAAGCGGGAATCGGTTTCTCACACAAGATGAGCCTGAAGGGGCGATTGCGCATGCTGGGGATTGAAGATCAGCGTGCTAGAAGGACAACGATTGAGCCTGGAGCAGATCCGGGCATTTCTGGAAGGCAGTTCGGAGCTGCGTTTTCAAGCCAGCCATCGGCAAGAGCTGTATGCCTGGGTGGAGCGAACCTTGGTGGAACAGGAGTACGGCAGGCTGGGCCGG
>JAIQFN010000037.1 GCA_020073265.1 Terriglobia bacterium
CCTGGCCCCTGGCGAACCTCACGCCGCCAGCGATGCAGCACGTTGGGATTCACTTCCAACCCACGCGCCACCTCTCCGATCGGAACGCCCTCTTCCAGCCGCCGCACCGCGGCCAGCTTGAACTCCTTAGTGAACAACCTGCGCGACAAACCCATGACTCAATTCTCCTTTGAATGGATTTTGAGTCTTAACTGGCCGTCTCATTTTTGGGGACCACTCCACGCTCGACCTGAAAGGCTTCGATCTCCAAGACCCGGCATTCGCTCGGAGTTACGAGTCGATGCGCCAAGAGTACTTCGATTTCGTGTCGAGAGCTCTCGAAAAGCAATACGATCTCAAACTGAAACACCGCAACGTGCCGGTTGAGTCGCTCGTTGTTGACAGCGGGAATAAGAGGCCTACAGAAAACTAACGTTCGCCAACTCGGCATCCCCTCAAACGGGTTGGTCAAACCCGTTGGTATTCCGCAGTCTCACTTCCACTTGTCGAGATCGACCTGCCGTTGCACTGCCAGGATCTCGTCGAACTCCGGATCGGGAGTCCACTGGCCGACGAGGTCCGAAAAATCCGTTAGTTTCGCCTGTTCGCTCACGCCGCATGATAACACCCGACGCAAGGACGTCGTTACGCGTCCCACTGTGATAGGCTGGTTCCGCCACCGGCGCGGACCACTACGCTCTGAGACCTGACCTCGCTCAACCCACCGCTGGCCAGAATTTCCGGGCGAGCCTCCCGCGGGAGTTTCGACCCTTTAATTTCGAGAGGTGTCATGAAATTTACCTGGTTCAATCTCATGCCGTGGCCCTATCTGCCCGACGACTTCCGCGAAAAGCACCGCTCCGTCTGGGTGGACATCGATTCCAAGCTCTTCGATCCGGTCAAGAGCCACGAGGTCTACAACACCTATCTCGATCTGCTGGAATACGCCGCCACGCTGGGCTTCGACGCCATCGGCGCGAACGAGCACCATCAGAACGGCTACGGCCTGATGCCCTCGCCCAACCTGATCGCGGCCGCGCTGGCCCGGCGCACCGAGGACGTCGCGCTGCTGGTGCTGGGCGCTTCCATCGCGCTCTACAATCCGCCGCTGCGCGTGGCCGAAGAGTTCGCCATGCTGGACTGCATCACCGGCGGACGCCTGGTGGCCGGCTTCCCGGTGGGCACCTCGATGGACACCAACTTCTGCTACGGGACCATTCCGGCGCTCACTCGCGAGAAATATCGCGAAGCCCACGAGCTCATCATGCGCGCCTGGCACGAGCGCGAACCGTTCGCCTTCAACGGGCGCTACAACAAGCTGCGCTACGTGAACATCTGGCCGCGTCCCATCCAGCAGCCGCATCCGCCGATTCACATTCCTGGCGGCGGCTCGATCGAGACCTGGGACTTCTGCCTGGACAACACCTATTCGTATTCTTACCTGAGTTTCACCGGATACCTGCGCGCGAAGACGCTGATGGAGGGCTACTGGGAACGCGTGGCCCAGCGCAAAGCGGATGCTTCGCCGTTCCGCGCCGGTTTCGCCCAGACCATCTGCGTCGCCGACACGGACGAGGAAGCCGAGCGGCTCTATTCGCCGCACGTGAATTACTTCTACAATCGCTGCCTGCACGTGTATCCGGGATTCGCCGACGCGCCCGGCTACCGCACCATCAAGACCATTCAGAAAGGCGTGCTGTCGCAGTACGCTCCGCTCGCCGGTTTCGCCAACCTGACCTGGAAGGACCTGGTGGAAGGCGGGCACATCATCGCCGGGAGCCCGGAAACCGTGCGCCAGCGCATGGAGGACATGATCAAGGGTCTGCACGTCGGCAACGTTTTCTGCCTGCTGCACGTCGGCGACATGCCCAAGGAAAAGTGCATGTATTCGACCAAGCTGTTCGCGGACAAAGTGATGCCCAAGCTGCGCGGCATCTTCTCCGAGTACGCCGACGACAATCGCTTCTGGTGCAAGCCGCTGGCAAAACGCGCGCGCCCGGGTTCGCTGCCCGCGCAGCTGGAAATACGCGAGCTGGCGGGAAAGGAAGCCTGACGTCATGGATTTCAAGACAATTCAAACGGCGCGCGTTCCGGTCCGCTATTTCGAAGCCGGCTCGGGCCGGCCGCTGGTCTTTCTGCATGGCGCGGGCGGCCTGGACCTGGACCAGAATTTTCTCAACGCGCTGGCGCGGAAGTTTCACGTCTACGCTCCGCTCCTGCCCGGCTACGGCGACAGCGAGGAGTGCGCCGAGCTGCGCGACATGCTGGATTTCACCCTGCATGGCTGGGACATCATCGACGCGTTGGGCGTTCGCGACCCGATCCTGGTGGGGCATTCCATGGGCGGAATGATCGCCGCGGAAATGGCCGCCGTCTCGCCGCACGATGTCTCGCGCCTGGTGCTCATCGCGCCCGCCGGCCTGTGGCTCGACGAGCATCCCATCCCCGATCTGTTCTCGGCCATGCCGTTCGAGCTGCCCCACTACCTCTTCCACGACGAAGCCGCCGGCGCGAAGGCCTTCACCGGGAACATCGATCTGACCGATCCCGCCTTCCTGCAAGCCTTCCTGGTTCGCAACGCGCGACAACTCGGCGCGGCCGGCAAAATCCTGTTCCCGATCCCCGAGCGCGGCCTGCGCGAGCGTCTGTACCGCATCAAGGCCCGGACGCTGCTCATCTGGGGCCAGAGCGATCGCCTGGTCCCGCCTGTCTACGCCCAAGCATTTCAGAGAGCCCTGCCGCACGCCGAGCTGGTGCTCATCAAGGAAGCCGGCCACATGGTGGCTTTCGAAAAAACCGCCGATGTCATCGGCGCAATTGATCGCGTCTTCGACGAGCAGTATGTGGCATGAGACCTCTCGTAGTGGGTATTGGCGGTAGCACCAGAACCGCTTCCACCGGTGAACGCGCCCTGCGTCTGGCCTTGCAGGCCGCCGAGGAAGCCGGCGCGAACACCAGGATCTACAGCGGATCGTTCCTGGCTCGGCTGCCGGTCTATGGTCCGGAGAACCCGGAGCGCAATCGCGAGCAGCGCGAACTGGTGGACGCGGTGCGCTGCGCCGACGGTTTGATTCTCGCCAGCCCCGGCTATCACGGCGGCATCTCGGGTCTGGTGAAGAACGCGCTGGATCTGCTCGAAGATCTGCGCGACGACCGGCGCTGCTACCTGGAAGGCCGCGCGGTGGGATGCATCATCACTTCCAGCGGCTGGCAGACCATCGGAAGCGCCTTGGCCGGGATGCGCTCCATCATTCACGCTCTGCGCGGCTGGCCCACCCCGTTGGGCGCGGGCCTGAACACCGCCGAGAAACTCTTCGACGCCACCGGAACCTGCATCCACCAGGCCGCCGCCCTGCAGCTTGCCACCGTCGGCCGCCAAGTGGTTGAATTTGCTCAAAAATGGAGCGCGCGATCGCCGCTGCAAGAAATGCAAAACGAACCCAGCGCCGGGCATCTTAGTTGAACAATTAACAGACTGGCTGTATCGTAATTATGTACGGGCCGCGCCGCAAGCGCCGGCCGAAGGAGCATCCATGAGCTATCGATTTCTCGCGTCCGCTGCCGCGTTGGCGGCGCTGATCGCGGCGCCGCTTCCAGCGCAGACCGCGAAGCCGGCGGCCAAGTCCAAGAACTGGACGGTGCCCCGCACCGCGGACGGTCACCCTGACCTGCAAGGCATCTGGTCCAACGCCACCTTGACGCCCATGGAGCGTCCGGCGCAGTTCGCGGGAAAGAAGACGCTCACCGACGCCGAAGCGACGAACTACGAGCAGCACGACCTGAAAACCAACGACATCGATAATCCCGAGGCGCCCTTGCTGGCCCGCGCCGGATCGGCGGACACCGGCGGCTATAACAATCTGTTTATCGATCGCGGCTCGCAGCTAGCGCGCGTGGACGGTCTGAAGCGGACCTCGCTGGTCATCGACCCCGAGGATGGAAAAGTTCCACCCATCACCGAAGCGGCGCGCACCCGGAATGCCGCGCTTATGCGGCGCGGGTTCGACCGTTACGACGACGTCAAGGATCGGCCGCTGAGCGAACGTTGCATCATCGGCTTCGGCTCCACCTCCGGCCCGCCCATGATGCCGGTGCTTTACAACAACACCTATGAGATCGTCCAGACCAAGGACGCGGTGATGATCCTGGTGGAAATGGTTCACGACGTTCGCGTCATTCGTATGAACGGCACGCACAAGCCGGCCAATATTCGCGAGTTGATGGGCGACTCCATCGGCCATTGGGAAGGCGACACTCTGGTGGTGGACACCACCAATTTCAGGGCGGACAACACGTTCCGCGGCGCTTCCGAGAATCAGCACATCATCGAGCGCTTCCAGCGGGTCGGCGCCGACACCATTCTCTACCGCGCCACCGTGGATGACCCGTCCACTTACACCAGGCAGTGGACCATGGAATTCCCGTTCCTCTCGACACCGGGTCCGATCTTCGAATACGCCTGCCATGAAGGCAACTACGCGATGCCGGACATCCTGGGCGGCGCGCGCAAGTTGGAAAAAGAAGGCCGAAAAGATATCACGCACTGAGAAGTGGGGCAGCCAATCCTGGCAGCAGCCGGCTTTAGCCGGCCCTTAAATCGGACTCTTTTCTACGCCCGGCCCGAGCGCGTATTTTCGCGGATGAAGTCCTTGATGAATGCGGCATTCGCTGGAACGTCGCGCGTCATGTAAAAGCGATACGACCGGCTGTTTCTCCACAACTGGACGGCCGCTACCAGACGCCGGAAGAACAGGCCCGCTATCATCCGGATGCCGCCGGGGGAGAAACGCAGGAGCACTTCTGCTCGCTGCGGACAATCTTTTCCGATGACGATGTAGTAGACCAGCCAGACAAGACTCCGGAGAGGATGCATCGCCCGCACCGAAGGTTTTCCCTGAGTGGATTTGATACTCCAGAAGACGAGCGGCGACTGTCCCGGCGTGGCTGCCACTCGGTGCTGGCCGTAGTAATCCACGTCCACTAGGGTCTTCCTGCCGAACACCGGATCGCTCTTGATCCGGATCCATCGCTCTGGAATCCCGGCGCCGTGCCCGTCCCGGAGACTCAATCGCGGGGCGAAGGGATGGACGAGGCCCCGCGAGTCGATCAGCGGCGTGTCCTCGGAGTAGAGACTGACCGCAGGATCTTCCATCAGGGTCAGGCCCAGGGTGGTCTTACCGCCGGAGATTGGCATGGAGAACAGGGCGGCTTGGCCGGTCACCGAGACGCCTAGCGCATGAAAGCGGTGGAAGCCATGCGCGTCGAGTTGTTTGCCCACCAAGGCGATCATCAGATAGTAGGTGTAGTGATAAAGCAATTCTTCATCAGGCGAGGTCACGCTGCCCTGATTGGCCGCCGCATCATATGCAACCAGGCTTTCCGCGTAGCGTACCCAACGGCGGTCGCCCCAACCGTAAGCACGGCCGTTGAAGTGGGTAAACAGGTATCGTCCGCGAATTACGCTCCAGTCCGGCTCCCGGAGTTCCGCCCTGATCGTGACATAGTCGCTTGGCTTAACGCGCGGCGCGGCGAAATACGAGAAATCGCGCGCCAGTCTGTCGAGGAGACCCTCATTGGTGGAGTGGATGGTGAGCCGGCACAGGCCGAAAAACAGTGACAGACTCATCACTACAGCTCGCCCATCAGGTCGTCCATCATGCGGATATAAGGCTGGCACCACTGCAAGTCGCTGCTCGGCGGCCTGCGGTACAGCTCTTTGTACCGGCGGTATCTGCGCAGCAGAGTGCCGATGCGAATCGGCCGGCAGGTCTCAGGCTGCATGAGGCGCAAGGAGGTCCGCGAGGCGAGAGTTCGGTTCATGATGCTCCACCGCCCGTCCAGGGTTCTTACTTGCGCAGCGTGCCGATGAAACCACTCGCTGGCACGGATGTGCGAACCGAACAGAGGCTGGCTGTCTGGCGTTTTGACGATGGCGTAGTTATTGGTGGTGCAGATCCACTTGGGCGGCGTGTGGAGCAGCCGCCGCTTTAGCAGGTAGAGGCGATGGCCCAGATCGATGGGAACCTCCAGGAACGTACTTTCCCATCGGTATCCGCTAAAAGCGGGGGCGGCCGCCTTCTCGACGGCCTTGGCGACGTTTTCGGCGAACCAATCGTCATCGTCTACCGGCAATACCAGCGCGCCCTCCGGCACATCGTTCCAGTCCGCGCAGACGGCGTTGCGGACGGCAGCGAGATTCATGCGCGCGATTTCCCGCAGCCGATGGCGAAACAGGTGGTAGGGAGTCTTGAAGGTCGCATTCCAAGTCTCGACCGTTGGTCGAAACTGTGGCGGCAGTTGGGCCCAGAAGCCGGCCTCATCCGTCCAATCGGTGGTCTGGCGAATACAGATATAGATCACGCTGTTGTCTCGCACACCTGAGACGCTGAAGACTCCACCAGATCGATGGCGGCATCGAGTCCGTTCTCGGCGGCGATGGCGTCTCTCATTAGCAAGAGGGCCCGGCGAATTTCGGGGCTGTGCATGGTGCGATCGATCAGATGGACGAGATGGTCCGGCTTGAGATCCTTCATCGGCGCGCCGGCGGCAATCCCGTGATACACGGCCCTGGCCATATTGCCTGGCTGGTCGCGCAATCCCGGCACTACCACCATAGGCACGCCAAAGTGGACGCATTCAAGGATGGAATTCAGGCCCCCGTGCGTAACCATCGCAGCCGCTCGCTGAAGGATTGCGATCTGCGGCGCCCAGGCGGTGACGAGCAGCTTCGAACCGGTCTCAGGATATCGATCGGCTTCCTGCTGCGAACCCACGCTGAGCACCCACTGCCAGTCCGATCTCAACCTGGCCGCGGCAACCACGGTACGAAAGAAATGGCCGGAATGCGGATAGAAACGGGCATCCGACCCGAGCGAGCAGTAGACCAGGGGCTTCTTCGGGTCCAATCGTTCCAGCAGGCTTGTGTCCTCCACGCGTCCGAGGTCGACCTTTCCTCCCACATAGCGCCGATCCCTGACGAGCGCCTGGGGAAACTCGAACGACCGGGGGCACAGCATGATTTCCGGCAGCATCAGGTGAGGTCCTGTAATTCCGATCCAATAAGTATGATTCTCGCGGCAGTCGATGCCGGAGCGTCTGGCCAGCCGCTTGAATTCACCTGTCAGGAAGTGCATGCGGGTGGGGTGCCGGAACTCGCCCGCGAGATGCGAGGCAAGCGTCTTGGTAAAGAAGAAGTGCCAGCGAAGGCGAAGCCAGTCCAGGCGAACTTGAATGCGTCCCCACCCTGACGTTCGCGGAATGCGCGGAGAAAGGCCCGGGGGAACGCGATCGTTGGGAGGCCCGTGCAGAGAGGCCGAGAGGCTGACGGTAGGAATCCCCAAAGAGAGAGACCGCAGGCCGATATACCAGATCAGGGTGTCGCAGATCACCAGGTCCGGACGGCAAGACTGGAGCAACTGGTCGAGATCGCCGTTCGAGCAACGGGCCAGGAATGATCGGAACAGCCGTTCGGCAGCGAGCCTGCGGCGCCACCACGGCGCGGCCGGCGCAGCCGCGGGCTGATAAGCCGTCTCGGATAGGATGTCGGCGGCGAACGGCACAAACTCAAAGCCGTTGCGTTCGACTAACGGCCGTGCTGGAGCGAGACCCAGGTACGTTACGCGATGCCCACGATCCCGCAAGCGCCGGGCCAGGGAAAGGCTGCCTTTGACATGCCCCGCGCCGCAGTGGACCGCAAACACGATGCGGAGTTGCCTGGAGGAGCTCATGGGAATTACGCGGATATGTCTTGCGTGTCCAACGGGTACATGACGTGCCCGGTGGCGGCAGAGCGAGAGATCATTTCGAGTTGCGCCTGCTTCAGCGGGGGAGCATTCAACCATTGCCGGTTACGACGCCAATCCGTCAAATACCAATCGGTGTGGCTGGTCCAATAGACGGGCGTTTCCCCCAGTTGCAGAAAGACATCGGGTGCGGTGGCGGGAGTCAAAACACCCCGATTATAATCCCGCGGCACATTCGGAGTAATGGGAAATATCACCTGCCCGAGGCGCAGGAAGAACCATGTGGGTGTCTGGAAGCCGGCATAGAGCCGGGTGCGGACGGCGAGCAGTTGTTCGAGATCGCCCAGGGACGGCAGCGAGTCCATGCTGGTATCGATCACGAGCAGGGAATCTTCGAGCTGATAGAACGCGCTCTTTACGAGGTGTACACCATGGCAGCGTCCGGTCCATTCGTCCGCAAGGTAGCGGGAGATCTCGCGAAAGGGTGTTTCCGCTTTCTCTCGCTGCAGCGCGGCGCCGGCCGGTTGCACCGTCTGTTCCACGTCGCGGTAGACGTGCATGAAGGGATGATCGCGGAACTCGATCCAGAGATCCAGGAACGACTGGACGAGGAAACGGAAGCACTCCTGCTCCAGGGCTTTGTCGCGCCGGGGCACGCGCTGCTTCGCGTTCTCCCGGAGCTTCCGGCAGAGAGGCGAGTCCTCGCGCCGCAAGGCTTCTTCCCGGGAGAAGCAGAATTCGCCGGTGCGCAGCGCGTGCAGCGCATTCAGCACTTCGGCCACGGCCTTGAAACAGAGCGAGCGGCGAAGCACGACATCGTGGCGGTAGATCTCGTGCTGCAGAAGGAAATCAACGAATTGGGTCCACCAGTAATGCATCTCCGTGAAGCAACTCGAGGTGCGCTCGCTGGCGGTGATAGGCGGTAGGGCGGCGAGCACGTTCCTTCCGTGCTTGAGCGACCAGTTGAATTTTCCTTCCTGGTAGCGGTACCGCCACAGCGGCGTTGTGTGCCAGCGATAGTGCAGTTCCTCCTCATTCACCACGAAGATGTCGTGATAGGGAATCAGCCCGCCGGAGAAAATATCGAGGTAGCGAAAGACCGATTCTACGCGCTGCCGCTGACGGGCGTCCGGCTTCACCACCACGATGAAATCGATATCGCTGACACCCGGTGTGATTTGACGCTTGGTGCATCCCCGGGTCAGATAGACGGAGACGATGCCGCGGCACTGGCGAAACAGGAGGACCGAAATCCAGATCGCGAACTCGTACATCCGGCGGTAAATGAAAGACAACGGCGGGAACGAGCTCCACGCCAGTAGGTATCGCGCCTTGGTTTTCCACGCCATGAAATTGTACCCGCCAACGCTGAGCCGCACGCCCTTTCGAGACCGCCGACCCAATTTTGAGCCGAGTTTCAGCAGCGGAGGTTAAGATCACGGCCCGCGGCACACCTGTCTCCGCACCAGACTGCGGTTTTAGCGCTATTTTTCCACAGCGAGTCCATCCGGTCAACTCTGCGCCCAACCAGGGGCGCAAGCTGGAAAAAGAAGGCCGGCCCGATATTAGCCACTATAGCGGGACAGCCGACCGTGGCAGCAGCCGGCTTCTAGCGGCGCTTACAGCCCGCCATCTTCGATCATTTGCTTGTAGTACGCCTTGTCATTTGCCGACAGCGTCACGCGTTGAAAGCCCGGCCAGCGAATCCCTTCGCGCTGCGCCTGCTCCCACGCCGAGCGGAACTGGTCTTTCATTGGCTCGCCGCGATGCAGATAAGACCGCGCGATCCACAAGTCGCACAGCTTGTCCCAACCCTCGTTGGTGATGTTGTTGGGCTGCTCGTCACGCCACACCAGGCAGCCTTTCAGCGCCTCATACCCCGGCTCCTCGGCTGCGTCAAAAACCAGCGCCTCGACGATGGCGCGATCCCGGTCGCTGAAATAAGGCATACTCCACAAATCGGCTTGCGGACGAACGGTCTTTAACCGTCGGCCCGGCGAACCGGCTTGCCAGCCCAGCTACAATGTAGGCGGAGGCAGACCCGATGATTCTGCAAGCGCCCCCGTCCGTCGATCAGGAGATCAATCCGTGGCTCGCCGCCGCCGCGCGCTTCGACGAAGCGGCCGAGCTACTCGGCCTGGACGAAGGACTCCGCAAGGTTCTCCGCACGCCTTCGCTCGAACTCACCGTCAACATTCCCGTCCAGCTCGACGACGGGCGGCTGGAAGTTTTCACCGGCTACCGCGTCCAGCACTCGGTGGTGCGCGGCCCCTCCAAGGGCGGCATCCGCTTCGCTCCCGACGTCACGCTGGATGAAGTCCGCGCCTTGGCTGCCTGGATGACCTGGAAGTGCTCGGTGGTCAACATCCCGTTCGGCGGAGGCAAGGGCGGCGTGATCTGCGATCCGGACGTGCTCTCGGAAGGCGAGCTGGAGCGCATCACCCGCCGCTACACTTCCGAGATCATGGACATCATCGGCCCGGACCGCGATGTGCCGGCCCCCGACGTCAACACCAATCCGCAAACCATGGCCTGGATCATGGACACCTACTCGATGCACAAGCGTCAGAACATGACCGCTGTCGTCACAGGCAAGCCGCTGGCCTTGGGCGGATCGCGTGGGCGCACCGAAGCCACCGGCCGGGGCTGCATGGTGGTTACGCTCCAGGCTCTGCGCCGGCTTGGCATCGAACCGTCCAACACGCGCGTGGTGGTGCAGGGCTTCGGCAACGTCGGCAGCAATGCGGCCAAGCTGATGGCGCGATCGGGATTCAAGATCGTGTGCGTGATCGAATACGATGGCGCGGTGTTCAATAAGCACGGCCTGGACGTCGAAGCGCTGCTCAAGCACCGCAAGGAAACGGGATCCATCACCGGCTTCGCCGACGGCGAAGACATGGACAAAGACGAGGCCATGTTCCTGGATTGCGAGGTGCTGCTGCCCGCCGCTCACGAGAACGTCATCACGTCGGCGAACGCCCACCGCATCAAGGCGCCTATCATCTGCGAGGGCGCGAACGGCCCCACCACCGCCGAAGCCGACCTCATCCTGGCCGAAAAGAAAATCTTCGTGATGCCGGATATCCTGGCCAACGCCGGCGGCGTCACGGTCTCGTACTTTGAATGGGTGCAGGACCGCCAGGGCTTTTTCTGGAACGAGCAGCTCGTCAACGGCCGGCTGGACGAGATCATGGTGAACAGCTTCAACGACGTGGTGGGTTACGCGGACAAGCACAAAGTGAACAACCGCCTGGCGGCCTACATGCTGGCCATCGATCGCGTGGCCGCCGCCCTCAAGACCCGCGGAATCTATGCGTGATAACGGAGCGGACGACGCGCAAACGTCCGCCTCGCCCTCCACGCCGCTGATGCGGCAGTATCACGCCATCAAGCAGCAGGTTCCGCATGCTCTGCTGATGTTCCGGCTGGGCGATTTCTACGAGCTGTTCTACGAAGACGCCGTCACCGCGGCGCGCGCGCTCGAGATCACCCTCACCTCGCGCAACAAGGAGAAGGGCGAGCCCATCCCCATGTGCGGCGTGCCGTATCACTCGGCTGAAAGCTATCTCTCGCGGCTCATCCAAAAAGGTTTTCGCGTGGCGATTTGCGACCAGATGGAGGAGGCCGGTCCTGGCAAGAAGCTGGTGAGGCGCGAGCTGACGCGCGTGGTCACACCGGGAACCGCCACCGAGTCGTCGCTGCTGCGGTCGCACGAGAACAACTACCTGGCCGCGGTGTGCCGCAACGGAACGCGCGCCGGGATGGCGCACGTGGATATTTCGACTGGCGAGTTCCGCGTCACCGAGCTGGACGCCGCAGAACTGGGCGCCGCGCTCGAAAACCTGAACGTCCGCGAGGTTCTGGCCGCCGAGTCCGTCACGGATCTTCCTGGGTTGCGCACGCCGCTGGACGACTGGATCTTCGGCGTGGACTACGCCGACCGCGCGCTGCGCGAGCATTTCCATCTGTTGTCGCTGGATGGCTGCGGCCTGGCAGGGAAACCCCTGGCGGTGTCCGCCGCCGGCGCGATCCTGCACTACCTTCGCGACACGCAGAAGTCGGCGCTCGATCATCTGGATCGTCCGTCATTCTATGACCGCGGCGACTCGATGGTGCTCGACGCTGTCACGGTCCGCAATCTCGAGCTGCTGGAGCCGCTGTTCGCGGGCGAAAGCCGCGAGTCCACGCTGATTCACGTGCTCGATCAGACCGCGACTGGAATGGGCGGCCGCTTGTTGCGCAACCGGCTGCTGCGCCCCTGCCTCCAGCTCGATGAGATCAACGCGCGGCTGGATGCCGTCCAGGAAGCGCTCGGAGCCACCATCGCGCGCTCGGAGATCCGCAAGCTGCTGGCCGGCGTTCTGGATCTCGAACGCCTGCTCGCGAAGTTGACGCTCGGAACCGCCGGTCCGCGCGAACTCTTGGCGCTGGGCCGGTCGCTTGCGCTGATGCCCAAGCTCAAGGAGCGCGTCTTGGAATTCGCTGCTGCGCGCTTGCGCGAGACCCATGCCGAGCTCGACGAGATCCCCGAGCTGCGCGACCGCATTCTCACGGCCATCTCCGAGGAACCGCCCGCGAACCTCGCCGACGGCGGCACGATTCGCTCCGGTTATCACGCCGAACTCGACCAGTTGCGCGACATCAGTCGCAACAGCCGGCAATACATTGCCGAGATCGAAGCCCGCGAGCGCGCACGCACCGGCATCCAGTCGCTCAAGGTGCGCTTCAACAACGTCTTCGGCTATTACATCGAAATCTCGAAAGCCAACCTGCACCACGCACCCGCCGACTACGAGCGCAAGCAGACGCTGGTGAATGCCGAGCGCTTCACCACGCCGGAGCTGAAGGAACTCGAAAGCAAAGTCCTGGACGCCGAAGAGAAGATGCTCGCGCTGGAGCGCGAGATTTTCCAGGAGCTGCGCCTGTTCGCCGCCGAACACGCCGCGAGGATCCGCAAAACGGCGGGCGCTGTCGCCGAGCTCGACGTCACCTGCACGCTTGCTCAAGTAGCGGCTGAGAACCGTTACGCGCGCCCGGGTTTTTCAGAGACCGGCGAGGTCCGCATCGTCGCCGGCCGCCACCCGGTGATCGAAAAGCTGGCCGCGCAAGAGGCGCTGCGTTTCATCCCCAACGACCTTTACTTCGATCCGGTCGATCAGTTCATCCTGGTGATCACGGGCCCAAACATGGGCGGTAAGTCGACCTACCTCAGGCAGGCAGCGATGATCGCGATCCTGGCGCAAATGGGCTCGTTCGTGCCCGCGGATTCGGCCACGCTATCGATCGTGGATCGCGTCTTCACTCGCATCGGCGCCGCGGACAACCTGGCGCGCGGCCGATCCACGTTCATGGTGGAGATGACCGAGACGGCCGTGATCCTGAACACCGCCGCCGAGCGAAGCCTGGTGGTGCTGGATGAAATCGGCCGCGGCACCGCGACCTACGACGGCCTCGCGCTGGCCTGGGCCGTGATCGAGCACCTGCACCAGCGCATCCGCGCGCGCACGCTGTTCGCGACGCACTATCACGAGCTGACCGAGCTGGCCGACCAGCTCCCCGGCGTCCGCAATCTGCACGTGTCGGTGAAAGAGGCCGGCGACCAGGTGATCTTTCTGCGCAAGGTGGAACCCGGCCGCGCCGACCGCAGCTATGGCATCGAAGTGGCGCGCCTTGCGGGACTGCCGGTCTCGGTGATCGAGCGAGCCCGCGACATCCTGGCGCTGCACGAGCAATCCGAGCACGCCGTCACCGAAGAGCTTTCGCCGCGCCCGTCGGGCCCGATGCAGATCCAGTTGTTCGAACCAGTGAATCATGCGATCGCCGAGCGCATCCGCAATCTGAAAGTGGACGAGCTGCGCCCCATCGAAGCCCTGCAACTGCTGAACGACCTGCAAAAGGAGCTGAAGCGTTCGTGAGAGTCGCCGGCCTGATCAGCGGCACGTCGGCCGACGGTATCGATGTCGCAGTGGTCGATATCGACGATCGCATCCAGGTTGTCGCGGCCACGACGGTCCCGTATCCCGATGGAGTTCGCGCAGCGATCCTCTCCGTCTCGGGCGCCGCTTCAATCTCCCGGCTCAACTTCCTTCTAGGCGAGCTGTTCGCCGAAGCCCTGCAACACGCCGGCGTCCCGCTCGAAACCATCGACCTGATCGGCTCGCACGGCCAAACCATTTTCCACGAAGGCGAGCCAGTGGACTTCCTGGGGCGACGCGTCGCTAGCACTCTACAGATCGGCGAACCTGCAGTAATAGCCGCGCGCACCGGCATCGAAACCATCGCCGACTTCCGCCCGGCCGACATCGCCCAAGGCGGCAAGGGCGCGCCGCTGGTCCCGTTCCTCGACTACCAGCTATTCTGCCATCCCGAAATCGCGCGCGTCGCGCTCAACATCGGCGGCATCGCCAACATCACGGTAATCCCAGCCGGCGCAAAGCCCAAAGATGTTGTGGCCTTCGACACCGGCCCCGGCAACATGGTGATCGATGCATTAGCGCCGCCCTTCGATCGCGACGGCGCAGCCGCGCGCGGCGGCAGTGTAAACGATGCACTACTCGCTGAGCTCCTGGCCGACCCGTACTACCAACGCCAGCCGCCGAAATCCTGCGGACGCGAGCAATTCGGCGCTGAGTTTGTTCGCGCCACCGGCATCGACGTCGCGACCGCGACAGAACTGACGGCGCGCACCATCGCGCTGGCGATCGGCCGCTATCCCGGCACCGGCGAAGTGATCGCGTCCGGCGGCGGCGTCCACAATGTGTACCTGATGGAGCGTCTGCAGGCTTTGCTCAAGCCGCGCCTGACCACCTCAGCCGAATTCGGAATCGACCCCGACGCCAAGGAAGCCATCCTGTTCGCGTTGCTTGCATTCGAGACCCACCAGCGGCGTGCCGCCAACCTGCCGTCGGCTACAGGCGCTTGCAAACCAGCGATTTTAGGCAAGATTTCGCCGGCCACCTGATGGAACAAACCGCCGGCGGAGCGCGTTATTGATGATTGGGGGAAACCCGAATGTACTGTACCAAGTGCGGGATCACGCTGAGAGACCAGGACAAGTTCTGCTGTGACTGCGGCACCTCGACGGGACGCGGCGGAGGGCCGGGCGCGGTGCGGTCGGAGCGCCTGACCCGTCCGATGCAGGAAGCCAAAATCGCGGGCGTCTGCGCCGGGTTCGCCCGCTACATGGGCCTGGACGTGACGCTGGTGCGAATCCTCTGGGTCGTGCTCACGGTCTGGCCGCTGCCGCTGTTCGGCGTAATCAGCTACATCGTGGCCTGGATCGTAATGCCGAAAGAACCGGTGACGGTCCCAGCCAAGCAATCGGCTGTGGGGCAGCCTATCTAGGCTGCCGCCGGCTTCAGCCAGCGCGGTTCCAATAGTCAGGCCCTTCATCCGAGGGGGTCTGCTGAGATCTAGCGCTGAGCCACCGCGCCCATCGGTTCTTGAGTTGCGGAAGAATTGCCTCGCGGTTTAGCTTGACGTTCTCTCTGCTCGTCATCGGGTATGGAAACGAGACCTCCCACACACGCCAGCGATCGTCAGTCATCGGAGCAACCTCGATGAGGAGTTGCCGCGCTACCGCAACTGGTTCTCGACTTCCTCCAACCAGTCCGGACGCTTCAGCACCTCGCGCGGCTTGCTGCCGTCCGGCGGGCCGATGATGCCCTCGCGCTGCATCATGTCCAAGATCCGCGCCGCGCGGCCGTAGCCCAGGCGCAGCCGGCGCTGCAGAGTCGAGGTCGACGCCTTGCCCATCTCCAGCACCACGCGCACCGCATCGGTGTACGCCGGATCGTCCGCGCCCTCGAACTCGGCGCCTTCGACGTCCTCGTCATTGTCCGACGGCGGCGGCATCAGGAAGGTCTGGTCGTAGTCCGGCCGCGCCTGCCCTTTCCAAAACTCCACCACGCGGTTAATCTCCGCCTCCGTCACGAACGCGCCGTGCACGCGGATCAGTCGCGACGATCCCGGCGGCAGGAACAGCATGTCGCCCTTACCCAGCAGGTGCTCGGCGCCCATCACGTCCAGCACGGTGCGCGAGTCCACGCGCGTCGCCACGCGGAAGCTGATGCGCGACGGGAAATTCGCCTTGATCAACCCGGTGATCACGTCCACGCTGGGACGCTGCGTAGCCAGCACCAGGTGCATCCCCACCGCGCGCGCCATTTGCGCCAGACGCGTCACGGCTTCTTCCACGTTGCCGCGCTCCACCATCATCAAGTCGGCCAGCTCGTCGATCACGATCAAGATGTAAGGCAGCGGCCGCAGGTCCTCGGGCGCCAGCTCGTCCTCGTCCTCGAACAGGCTGCGCGGCTCGTTCAGAAGCTGCCGCACTTTCTTGTTGTATTGGTCGATGTTCCGCACACCCTGCGCCGCCAGCAGCTTCAAGCGCCGCTCCATTTCCAGGACCGCGTTGCGCAGGGCGTTGGTGGCTTTCTTGGCGTCGGTGATCACCGGTGTCAACAGATGCGGGACGCCCTCGTACAGTCCCATCTCCAGGCGCTTGGGATCCACCAGGATCATGCGGACTTCCTCAGGCGTCGCCTTGTGCAGGATCGACATGATCATCGAATTGAGCATCACGCTCTTGCCGGCGCCGGTGGAGCCGGCGATCAAAAGGTGCGGCATCGATTCGAGCGCCGCCACTTTGATCCGCCCGCTGATGTCCTTGCCGAGACAGATGGTCAGGCGCGAATGCGAGTCTTTGAACTCGTCCGATTCCAGAATCTGGCGCAGGCTGATCAGCTCGCGCCGAGTGTTCGGGACTTCGATACCCACGGTCGGTTTGCCGGGGATGCGCTCTATCAGAATCGACTCGGCCTGCAGGCCCAGGCACAGGTCCTCGGTCAGCGTGGTGATGCGGGTGTACTTGATGCCGGCTTCGGGCTTGAACTCGAAGGTGGTGACCACCGGGCCGGGATTGATCTGCACCACGCCGCCGTGCACATTGAATTCTTCGAATTTGGCTTTGATGCGCCCCGCGATTTCCTTCAGCTCCACCGAATCGTAGGGATTGCGCGCGGGCACTTCGTTCAGCAGTTCAGTGGAGGGCAGCCGATACTCCGGGTGCTGGGCCATTTCCGGAGCGGGCCGGCGAGGTTCACGGACGCGGCGCGGTTCGCGCGGCACTGGCGGCGCGGTGAACGTCTCTGCGGCTGCCGCGACCGCTGCCGCAGCGGCCTCCTGTGGCTCCGGCGCCTCGTATTCCAGCGCGTGAATCGGAATCTCCGCGACTTCGGCCGGCGCTTCGACACGCATCTGCTCCTGCTGGGCCGGTTCCATGATCGGGATTTGAGCGCTGCGCATCTCATCGCCTTCGATGGCCGCTTGCTCGGCCGCAACGCGCCGGGCCTCCTGCTCGGCCGCGGCCCTGCGTTCCGCCCTGAGCTGCGCCCGCTCGAGCGCGGCCTGCCTGCGCTGCTCGCGCCACTCATCCCAGCACACCCGGGCGTGCACCACGTAGTTCATCGGAACCGCCAGCCAGCGCGCGACGATGGACATCGAGAAGGTCGATATCAGGTACAGCGACAGAATCAGGGAAACGAACGTCAGCAGCGCGGCGCCGGTCACGTTCAGCGATGCGCGCAGGAAGTCGGCCAACACGATCCCCAGCATTCCTCCCGCCGAAAACGCGCCGCTTCCGGGCCGCCACGCCGGGCCGATCGACAGCCCCGCCGAAATGCTGAAGAAGAGCAGCCCGGCTCCGAGGACTTTTATCGTGGCTCCTTCGATTTCTTCCGAGCGAATCCATTTCCAGGCCAGCATCCACAGCAGCACCGGGATGGCGAACGCGCCGAATCCCAGCAGTTGCAAGCATAGGTCGGCAGTGTACGATCCGGCGATGCCCGTCAGGTTGCGGGCGTGCGCCGAGCCGGCGATCGAGTTCCAGGATGGATCTTGTGGATGATACGAGATCAGCGAGAGGGTGAAGAAGAGTCCCGCGAACAGGAACACCAACCCCGCCGCTTCATTCAACCGTTCGAAGCGAGTCGGTCCTAAAATCTTCATTCCGCGTGGGCGCGGAGAAATACAGCCAGAGCGATTACTATTATGCCAAAAACGACGCGGTAGTACACAAACACCTTCAGAGTGCTCCGGCGCAGGTAGCGCAGGAAGTAGGCGATCACGATCACGCCGAGCGCGCCGCTCACCGCGATGCCCACTGCGAACGGCATGCGCATGTCGGCCGGGATGCCGCCTTCTTTGTGAACGTCCCAGAACTTCTTCAGCACGGCTGCCGCGATGGCGGGCGCCGACAACACGAACGAGAAGCGCGCCGCGGTTTCACGGTTCAGCCCACGGAACAGCCCGGCCGTGATGGTGATGCCGCTGCGGGAGGTGCCGGGGATGATGGAGAGCGCCTGCGCACACCCGATGGTCAGGCCGTCCGCCCAGGTCACCTTGTCCATGGACTTGTCGCCGACCCGGCGCCGCTCCGCAATCCAGATCAGCACGCCGACCGCGATCAGCATGGCGCCGATCAGGTAGGGGCTTCGCCAAGTGCTTTCCACCTGCTTGTCGAACAGGTAACCGAAGATCCCGACCGGCACCGACGCCGCCGCGAGCACCCACAGCAGCGCCGAATTCTGCTTGAGCTGCGGATCGTTGCCCAGGTTGAGGCCGAAGCCCTGGCCGATGATCTGGACCCAATCCCGGAAGAAGTAGATCAGGATGGCGACCAGCGTCCCGGCGTGCAGCGCGACGTCGAACACCAGGCCCGGATCTTTCCAACCGAACAGCCAGGGCATCAAGATCAGGTGCGCCGTGCTGCTGATCGGGAGGAATTCGGTGAACGCCTGGATGATGGCGAGGACGACGGCTTGGTAGAGTGGCATGAAGTAGCCATCCTACCAAGTCGGGACGCTCGGCTTACTTCGGTGGCTGGGTGGTGCCGCCGCTCGAGCTCTTCTTGCCTTTCTTGCCGCCTTTATGGGCTTTCGTGACCTTCTTGCCCGAGGCCGGTTTCTTGCCTGTTTCTGACTTGCCGGAGGAGCCGCCGGTGTCTTGTGCGAATGCCAAGCTGGCGCCCAGCAACGCGGTGAACGCGAACGTGAGGAGTTTCTTCATGACTCAAGCATACTGCGGCAGCATTAATTTTCCCCGTAATAGCGCGTTAATTCCTGTTCACTCCCAGCCGATCGGCTGGCCGGGCGATGGCTCGGCCGGTTTGGGAACGCCGATCTCCTTGGGATTGTCTTCGAAGCGCTTGATCTGCGCGGCCGCGTAAACGTAGAGGTCGCGCAGGCTCTCGTCCGAGGTGGTTTGGCGGCCGGCCCAAGCGTGCAAGGCGCTTAGTTGTTGGAATGCGATGGCGCGGACCTGCGCCGGGGCGGATTCATTGGCCGCGAGCGACATCAGAAGACGCTCCAGGCCGACCAATCGGCGATTTCCAAACTCGAACGGCGCACCGACATGTACGTAAGTACGCTGGGACGATTCATAGAAGCGATGGGCGGAAGGCTGGAAATCCGAGCAGTATTTCCGGCCGGATGCGTGCGTATCGCACAGTTTGAAAAACTGGCAGCCAAGGCCAGGTAGACGAAGCGGAAGGATCTACAGCATCTAACGAATCACTACTTTGGCCAAGCCGGCGTTGTTGGCGGTGTCGTAGGCGCGGACCACCAGGAGGTGCTCGCCGGGTCTGACTCCACCGATGGCGATGTGGTACTGCTCGCGCGGGGCGTCGGTCACGCCGTCGACGGTTTCCACCGGAGTCCAGGGGCCGGCGTCGAGCGAGTATTCGCAGCGGCGCAGCGGCGAAGTCTGGTCCATCACATCGGCATCCACTTCGACGCGCTCTCCGGTGCGGCGCGGGGCGCTCAACGCGACCACCGGCGGCGTGTTGTCGATCAGGACCGGCGCGCTGACCAGTTCGTCCTGGCGCGCGGCATCGGTGGCGTTGGACGGGCGGTCGGATGCCACCACGCGAAAGTAGTAGCGGCCATCGGCCAGAACGTCGCCATCCAGCAGCAATGAATTCTCGGGCATGTTGGACTTCAGCAGCTTCCATTCGGTCTCATCTTCGCCGCGGAAGTACAGCGCGTAGACCAGCCGGTCGCTGTCGGGATCGTCGGCCTGCCAGGTGACCTGGATCTGCGAGCCGGCGCCGTGCGACAGCGTCTGAGTGGGAGTACCGGCGGCAGCGGAAGCATCGCCGGTGTCGGTGACGGTGATGCTGTAGGCCGCGGCGCTCGAGGAGTTGGTACCGGACGTCTTTTGCGAGGATGCGCCGCCCGCCTGCGAGGTGACGTTGATGCTGCGGACCACGGGCGGATTGTTTTGCGGCAAATAGAAGATGCGGACGCTCTCGGCCGTTGCGCCGGGCCCATTCAGCTCGGCGCGCCATTGTATGTAACGCGCGTTGGGACTGCCGATGATGGAATTCTGCGGATCGGTGAGCGGCGCGGACCAGTCGCTCCAGGTCTTGTCGGGCCGCGCGGAATTTCCCGAGCGCGTAGCGAAGCTCGCTTGCCCGGTGCTCCGCCAAGTGAGGCGGCCCCAGCGCGCCACGGTGCCGGAATCGTGCACCGGCGATTCATATGTTCCGTTCCCGCCTTCCGAACCGGCCAGGCGGAGAAGCTTGCCCATGTCGCCGGTGGCGGCCACCAGTCCCGAGGAATCGCGCAACAACCGCGTGGCCTCGCCTTCGTTGGTCTCGACCAGCAGCGTCGCTTTGCGATCGGAAGCCAGCCGGTACACGCGGCCCTGAGCATCGGTGGCGAAAACGACCGAGCCGTTCGGCTCTACCAGCATGCTGTAGACGTTCTCTTCCTTCGAACTCCACAGCGTCTCCACGGTCGAGTCCGGATTGATTTTGTAGACGGCGGATTTTTCGACGCCCGGTATTTCGGTGAGCGGACCGGCGGCGGCCGCTTGCTGGGCTGGCTGCGAGGCTGCCTTGGACGTGTCGGCTTTCGGCTTGATGTCCGGCGCGGCTTGCGCATTGGTTTCGGAGGAATCGGAAACCGTGACGGTGGTGGCGGGAGCCGTGACGGTGATGCTCATGGGCGCCGAAAGCGCCGGCATCAGCGGCCCCGAGCGATTGGCTACCGAGCCGCCTAGCGCGGCCGCATACACGGTTCCGTCAGGCTGTGGCACGATGGCGCGAATCTCCGGAAGACTGGCGTCATATAAAACGAACGCCTTGTCCTTGGCGCTGATGCGATACAGGATGCCATTGGGCTCGCTTCCGGCCAACAGGTTGCCCTTGGAATCGAAGGCCAGCGCGGTGACGTGCGACTGCCCGCTCTCGTAGTACAGTTCGGATTTTCCAGACTTGTCGACGCGGTAAACGTTGCCTGGATCGCCCGTTCCGACAAACAGGCTTCCATCGGATGCGAAAGCGAGCGCCCAGATGTACTTGGCCTTGGGCGCGAAAAATTCCGACGCCTTTCCGCTGACGATGCGATAGACCTTGCCGTCCGGAGAACTGGCGGCGTAGAGCACGCCGCTTGAATCCACGGCGACCGCGAACACTTCGGGCTCGTCGGAAGTCCAGACCAACGTGTTCGCGCCGGTGGGGCTGACGTGATAGACGCGGCCGCGATGTCCGGTACCCGCGTAAATGGAGCCATCCGGCGCTTGCACCATGCTCCAGATGGCCGGCTGGCCGGAGGAGAACACGGTTTCGAGCTTGGGCGCAAGATGCAGTCTGCCGTCGCGGTCGAGCGAAATTCCGGTGAAGCGTCCCTTTAGAAAATCCTGGTAGGAATTCATCTCCCAGGTGGTGGTGGTGGCCGCGGAGAGCGACGCAAGGGCGACACCGCACAGTGCGAGCGCGCGCAGAAGGGACCGGGTGGCGTTCATTCCTTCACTTCCACCTGAACGTTTTTCGATCCGTTGACCACGACGTCGCCGGTCTGGATCTCGAGTTCATCGATCTTGGAGCCGCGCGGGTACACATATCCCTGCGCCGCCTGAGCGCGCGAGAGAATCAGGCCGACCGAGGGCGGAGGATCGGGCAGGTCGCTGCCTTGCACCTGGAAGGCGGGATCGGTGCGCCAGACGCGCACGTAGGCGTTGGTGTTCGCACGCAGGTTGTTCAGAAACGAGACGAGCTGCGTGGGCGACTTGGGGACGCTGGACGCCAGTTGCTGGTAGTCCAGCAGGTTCGAATAATTGCCGTCGGCCACGGTGAAGTTGAGCGTGCCGGCCGGTGCGCCGATGGGGACGGTGTAGCGGACGTTCTTCTGCATCTCGACGCCGTTCTCGCCGGTGAACGTGACGGTGAGTTCGAGCGGGTCGCCCGGATGAACCTCTTTGCGGGAAGCCGTCAACTGGTCGATCTGCAGGGCGCGCTTGCGCTCGGAAGCCTCGATCACCAGGTTGACGTCCTTGATCTTGAGCGCGTCGAAGCCGGCGCCCATCACGTAGGACAGCGGTGAGGCCACGCCGAGCGAAGCCTGCGCGGGCACGTTGAAATCGCCCGAGTAGGTGTTGTCGAGCCTGAGCGGCTGCACGCCGCGCTGGAACTCGACCGCGCCGCGAATCGAGTAGCTGCCCAGTCCGAGCGTGCGCTCGGTGGCGTCCAGCGCCGAGTACACCGCCATCTGGATGATGAACGGCGACAGCACGCGATCCTGGACCATCTGCATGTGGTAAGAAAGCGGCGAGCGGCGGCCGTCTTTCAGCGTGATGGCGAGCGGCACGGTGTCGGCCTTGCGACCCAATTCGCCGTAGATGCTGGTGCTGCGGTCCTCGGTGATGGTGCCCATCCATTCGAGCGGGGAAGAGATTTTGAAGGACGATGCCAGGTTGGGGAGCAGCGTGAGCACTTGGGCCCGCGCAAACGGCAGCTCGGTGTTTCCCACCGACATGAAGCGGTGGCCGAAGGCGTAGACGCGTTTTCCGTCCACGTGGGTGACAGTGCCCTCGGCGCCGATAGAGTAGTCGCCCGAGAGCAGATCCACCGAGATCATGTCGCCGGGGCGCAGCTGCGCGGGGTTGCCGAGCTTCGGAGACTGCGGGCTGCCGCTCGAAACGCCCTGGCGCGGTTCCAGGCCGAGCTTCTTGAGTTGGGGAGCGAAATGCTCGAGCGTTGCGGAGGTGAATCCGCTGAAGGAGACGGGCGTGGCGATTTCGATCAGACTGGAGGAGGCGGACTCGAGGCTGGCGGCGACGGGAGCGAGCGGGACTTCTGGTCTTGACAGGGCGGCACGGGACGATCGATTCTCGGGCGCGGGTTTGCTCGCAGGCTCGGCGCCGACCGCCAGCATCTCCTCGATGGGCCGGATGCCCGCGATCGGTTCCTTAGCGAAGTTGAACGCCAGCGCGACGGCGCCCACCAGGCGCCCGTTGATATAAACCGGGCTGCCGCTCATGCCTTGCATGACGCCGGTTTTTTCGAGCGGGCCGCCGGATAATCTCGCCAGGATTACCGATTGCTTGGGGCCGACATTTTCCAGCACACCCAGAATTTCCACCTGGAACTCGGCGATGGTGTTTCCGGAAAACACGGTCTTGCCGATGCCGCGCTGGCCGGCGCGGATTTCGCGCAAGGGAAAAATCGCGGTCTGCGAATAGAGACCCGATGCTACAATCAGGAAGACGACGAAGCGCAAAACGCCCACAACTCTATTTTAGTCCCGCCGGGTGCTTGCCATCGGACCTGGCGCCGCTGAGCGTTGCCTCACCCCGCAAATCGATGGCAACCTTCACTAATCACGTTTCAACCCAAGACACGGCGGCAACTCGACAGGGGCCGCTGCCCTGGGCCATGTTGGCCTGGTTCGGCGGTCTGTTGATGGCCTGTTACGCGCCGCTGCTTTATGGATTGGTTCGGCAATGGGCCACTGGTGAGGACATGGGGCATGGGTTCTTCGTGCCGCTGGTGGCCGGTTTTATTGCCTGGCGCCGGCGGGGGGAGCTTGGAGCGGTTCAAGCGGCGCCGAATTATTGGGGGCTCGTGGTGGTCGTCTGCGGCACCGTGCAGATGGTGTTGGGTACGCTGGCCGCGCAGGTCTTTCTGGCGCGAACCGCGTTTCTGATGTCGCTGGTGGGGGCGGTATGGTTCCTGGGCGGCACGCGCGTTCTGAAGATTCTGGCGTTTCCTCTTTTTCTTTTGATGTTCATGTTTCCGATTCCGGCCATCGTTTACGCTCAGATCACGCTGCCGCTGCAGCTCTTCGCCTCGAGTGTCGCCGAGACGGTGTTGAACCTTTTCGGGATTCCCGTGCTGCGCGATGGCAACGTGCTGGAGCTCGCGAATCAGCGCATCTCGGTGGTGGAGGCTTGCAGCGGGATGCGGTCGCTCATCTCGCTTGCGTTCTTGGCTCTGGTTTATGCGTACTTCTTCGATCGGAAGACGTGGATGCGATGGCTGCTGCTGGCGGCGACCGTTCCCATCGCCATCGCTGCCAATGCCGCGCGCGTGACCTTGATGGGGTTGATTGGGGAGTATCGGGCGGATCTTGCGCAGGGGTTCTTGCATCTGGCTGAGGGTTGGGTGCTGTTCCTGGTTGCGCTGGGGATGGTGGTTGTTTTTCATCGGTTGGTGAATCGTGCGTTCACACGAGTATGAACGCGGCACGCAGGAGTGCGTGCGCCACCGGGTTGTCCTGAGCGTTGTGCTGGTGGCGCAGGCGGTCGCGTTTTATGGGTTGTCGCGGGCGGAGTCTGTGCCCTGGTCGAAGCCGCTGGGTGGATTTCCGGCGGAGGTTGGGGCTTGGCGGATGGTTCGAGAAGGTGCGATGGAGCAGGAGTTGAAGGACGCTCTTCGAGCCGATGATTACCTGACGCGCGATTATGCCGAGCCGCCGTCCGGGATCGCGAACCTCTTTGTCGCGTTCTTCAAATCGCAGCGGGCCGGGCAGACGCCGCATTCACCCAAGAACTGCCTGCCGGGGTCGGGCTGGGTGTGGACGGTTTCCGACACCATTCCCATCGCCATTTCGGGCCGCGGCGCGCCGATTGTAGTGAATCGCTACGTCGTGTCCAAGGGAGAGGCCCGGGCTGTGGTCCTGTATTGGTACCAGTCGCGCGATCGCGTGGTGGCGAGCGAGTACAAAGCGGCGGCGTTTGTCGCCTGGGACGCGCTGCGATACAACCGGACCGATACGGCGCTGGTGAGGATCGTGGCGCCGATCGGCCAGGGCGGCGAGACGGTCGCCACGGCAGCGGGCGTTCAGTTCATCCAAACGATCTTCCTGCAGCTCCGCCAATTCTTCCCCGCGTAAGATGAAGAAGTGATCTTTGACGTCATCGTCATCGGTGGCGGGCCCGCCGGCGCAACCGCGGCCAAAGCGCTGGGCGAGGCCGGCGTCTCCGCGCTGCTGCTCGACAAGAGCGCGTTCCCAAGAGACAAACCGTGCGGCGGCGGGATCAGCGCTCGCGTGGTCAAGCGTTTTCCGTATCTCGAGAGCGCGCTCGCCGGCATTCCAACCAAGTGGCTGTCCAAGGTGTACTTCGAATCGCCCGGCGGGGCGGCAGTCGACTATGAATCCAGCCAGCCGTTGTATCTAATGATCCGGCGGTGCGAGTTCGATCACCTGCTGTTCTCGCTGGTGCAAGGGCGGGTGGAATGTCGAACCGGCGCGCTGGTGCGCAAGATCGCATTTCAAGCTGACTGTGCGGTGGTGACGGCGGAGATCGACGGAGAGCAACAGGAGTATCGCGGGCGCATCATCCTGGGTTGCGATGGAGCCAACAGCGTGGTGGCGCGCGCGGCCGGATTGCGGACTGGCGGCGTTCAGGATGAATACGCGATCGACATGATGGAGGAAACGCCTTACCAGGAGCTGAACATCGCGGACCGCGACCGCATGTACATCTATTACAGGATTCGCGGCCAGTACGGCTACGGCTATATTTTTCCCAAGGCGAATCATCTCAACCTGGGCGTGGGCTTCAAGCTGGACTATTATCTTTCCGAGTTGCGCGGGCGGCAGTATTCGTATCACCGCGCGTTCGTCGACGAGCAGACTTCGAGGCGGCTGCTCGCCGGTGAATCCAATCGCGCGAACTTTCGTGCATTCCCCCTGCCGATCTCTGGGCCCCTCGGGCGCACCTACTCGGATCGGGCGCTGGTGGCGGGCGACGCCGGCGGATTCGTGAACGCGTTCACGGCCGAGGGCATTTACTACGCCATGGTGAGCGGAGATCACGCCGCGCGGGCCGCTATCCAGGCCGTTCGGTCAGGCCAGTTCGACGCAACGCAGCTGCAAGCCTACGAGCACTCGTGGAAGCGCGAGATCGGAGAGGAGCTGGTGAAAAGCGTCGACATTCAGCGGCGGCTGCTGGCCGATCCGAGCCGCGTCGACCGCGTGGTTCGCGCCGCCAGCCGCAACCCGGCGCTCGCGGATTTGCTGGCGCGGTATGCCACCGGGGCGCTGTCGCACCGCGAGTTCAAGCGGTCGCTCTTTCTGCGCGCACTGCCGTTGTATCTGCGAGAGAAGGCCAGCCGCCTGGCTACCGCGCGCCGCGCCCCGGCGTGATTCCCAGATTCACCTGCGCGCCGGACCGGATGAGCTGCGTCTCGCCGGGACCCTGGAAAAAGGTGAAGCCCGCGCGATCCTTCCACATCTGCGGGCCGCCCAGCTTGATGCCGTGCGCCAGCGTGACGTCGTGGATGCGCTTCACCATGGCCTCGTACTCCGGATCGCCGATCTTGTGCCCGGAGAAGTTGCCCAGATCGGTGCTGGCGGCGAAGATGACGTCGATGCCGGGAACCGACGCGATCTTCTCGGCGTTGTCCACGCCGATGGGTGTTTCAATCATGATCACCACCACCATGTTGTCGTTGATGGTCTGGCGGTAATCGTTGCCATACAGCGCGCCGTATTGGCCGGAACCCATGCTGCGGCGGCCCTGGGGCGGATACTTCGACCATCGCACCGCGGCTTCGGCTTTCTCCACCGTGTCGACGGTCGGCACGATGATGCCGAGCGCGCCGATGTCGGTGGCCTTCTGGATGTCGCTCTCGGTGGCGTCGGGCACGCGGATGAACGGCATGGCGGATGCGCCGCGACAGGCCCAGATCATCTTGGCGACGTCGCCGTAGGTGAGCGGGCTGTGCTGCATCTCGATCCAGGTGAAATCGTAGCCGGAGTTCGCCATGGCGCAGTACATGTTGGGGTCGGGCGAGTAGACGGTGGCGCCGACGAGCTGGTGGCCGGCGGCGAGCTTCTGCTTGGCGGTGTTGTAGATTTTCGGGGACGATTGCGCGAGGCACGCGCAACAGCCGGCGACGAGCGTTGTCAGAAGAATGGTGTTGCGCATGTTACACCTTGAACCAGCGCTTGCAGTAATCGACGGTGCGGCGAATGGCTTGCTTAGCGTCGTCGTCGAAGACCGTCGTAGCCGTCTGATCGCGACGGCACTTGGTATTGCGGAACACGCCCCGCAGCTCCAGAATGTATTTCTGGCCCGGCACGCCGTAGGCCTGAGCGTCCGAGATGAGCAGCAGCGTCTTGCTGAACATATCCATGGCTTGGTCGTGCTTTCCGGCGGTCCAGGCCTTCCAGGCGGCGACGTACAGATCGACAAATCCGGCGGCGGGCATGTTGCCCACGGCGCCGCGCGCCAGGTCGTCCAAGAAGGTGGGGCCGTGCTTGCCGGTGAAGACGCCGTCGAGGATCTGGCCGCGCTTGGCGTACTCGGTCAGACGGGGCAGCGTGACGCCCGCTTCGTCCTTGGCGTAGCGCAGCGTGGGGATCTTGTTGGCCATGCGGAGTACGAGATCGACGCTCATCTGGCCGACGGTCTGAACGATCAGCGGCCGGCTGCAGGCTTCGCCGATGGCGGAATAGTATTCCATCTGCTTGGAGTCGTCGCGGCCCTGGTCGAGCGGAATCGCGATGATGGCGTCGGGCGCAAGCTTGTCGGCGTGGCGTGCGTACTTCACCGCGGTGTCCGTGTCGTTGGCTTGCACGCCGATCACGACGGCCGGGCGCGTGGCGGCATCGAGTGCGTTGTGCGCGCGCATGATGGTCTCGGCTCCCGCCAGCCGTTCGTCGAAGGTCAACTGCGGCCATTCGCTGGCCATCTGCGGCCAGGTCATGCCCTGCGCGCCGGCGCGATCGAGAAATTGCACCTCGTGCGCCAGCGTTTCCGTGTCGACTGCGCCGGACTCGGTGAACGGGGTCTGCATGATGGGGAAGATCCCCTGGAGCTTCTGCTTGGGCGCGCCGAAGGCGGGGCGAAGGAACATGGCGGAGCCCGTCGCGGCGGTCGCGGCGGCGAGAAAATCGCGCCGGGAAGTGAGGCTCAGTACGTTGTTGGCCATGGCGAGATTGTACTCCTTTTCGGATGCATTGGCAGCCGCGGTTAACCGGATTGAAACATTCCCGTGATACCAGCGCCATGCGGCGGAAGTATGCTGAGCCATGCGAACACTGCGAATCGGAATCCTCTTGTCCAGCGCGCTCGCGCTTGCAACCGCGCAAAACCTTCCACAGGCGATTCCCGGCGGCTTTGCGCTGCCTAACGGCTGGCGTTTGACGCCCATCGGCAAGTCGATTCCCACCGAAGACATGGTGCTGAACGCGGTCGCGGCGCCGGATGGGCTGGCCGTCATCGCGATGCATGCCGGTTACAATCCGCACGGCCTGGTGGTGATCGACACTAAGACTGAAGATGCTGTGCAGCGGATACCGCTGAAGTCGGCGTGGTATGGGATGGCGTGGAGTCCGGATGGCAAGAAGCTGTATGTCTCCGGCGGCAACGCCAACAGCGACCGTAACCCGACGCGCGCGCCGATTTACGTGTTCGCGTATGCGAACGGGCGGCTCTCCACCCAGCCTGTCGGGACGCTGGAAGAGACCATCGAAACAGCGGGGCTGTTCTGGTCGGGCGTGGCGCATCATCCCAAGAAGAACATCCTGTACGCCGCCAATCGCGGCACTGGCTTCGGGCCGGGCAACGTGGTGGCTTTCGACTCGAGCAACGGTAAGCTGCTCGGGCGCATTCCGGTGGACGTGATTCCCTACGACCTCATCCTGAGCGAGGACGGCAATTTCCTGTACGTGTCCAACCTGGGCAGCCGGTCGGTGAGCGTCATCGACACACGCACGATGAAAGTGGTGTCGAGCATTCCGGTGGGCGAGAATCCGAATCAGATGGCGCTTGCAGCGGACGGCCGCCTGTTCGTGGCGTGTTCCAACGACAACACAGTCGTGGTGGTGGACACCAAGACGCGGCTGCCGATCGAGAAGATCGCGACCACTCTGTTTCCGCACGCTCCCGAAGGCTCCACACCGAACGCGCTGGCGCTGGATCGCGCGAACGGGCTGCTGTATGTCGCCAACGCCGACAACAACGACGTCGCGGTGTTGCAGGTGGCCGAGCGCGGCGAGAGCAAGGTGCTCGGTTTCGTGCCCAGCGGCTGGTATCCATCCGCGCTCGCGCTGCTCGGGAGGCAGCAGAAGCTGTACATCGGGAACAGCAAGGGCAGCGGATCGTATTCGGACATTCGCGGTCCGCACAGCCCGATCACGGAGGGCACGGAAGGCAAGGGCAGCATCAAGAGCCTGCAGAAGGGCAGCGTGGAGATTGCCGACATCGCCAATCTGCGCTTCGAGTTGAAGCAACTGACCAAGAAGGTTTACGACAATACTCCCTACAATGACAGCCTTCTCGCGCAGGCCAAGCAGCCGGCCGCCCCGAGCGTGGTGCCGTCCAGCGTGGGTGCCGGCTCGCCCATCAAGCACGTTCTGTACATCATCAAGGAGAACCGCACCTACGACCAGGTGTTCGGCGACATGCAGCGCGGCAACGGCGACGCGCGCCTGGCGATTTTCGGCCGCAAGGTGACGCCCAACCAGCACGCGCTGGCCGATCAATACGTGCTGCTCGATAATCTGTATTGCGACGGCGAGGTGAGCGAGGACGGGCATTCGTGGTCGAACGCCGCCTATGCGACCGATGCGAACGAAAAGCAGTGGCCGATCACTTATGGCGGGCACAGCAAGTCGGATCGCAACGGCGCGTATGTGCCGAGCGCGGGCAACATCTGGGACGCCGCGCGCCGCAAGGGGCTTACGTATCGCAGCTACGGCGAATATGCGTCGCGCGTGAGCGACGGGACCACCATGGAGGCGTCGCCCAACGCACAGGGCCTGGCCGGACACGTCGCCCCGGGGTTCAAGCGATTCGGCTCGCGCGACACCGAGAACGCGGCTGAGTTCATCCGCGAATTCGATGAGTACGAGAAGAACTACGACAGCCCGAATCCGAACAAGCGGCTGCCAAACTTCATGGTGATGGCGCTTTCGGAGAATCACACCAACGGTACGCGTCCGGGCAGCTTCACGCCGGTGGCCATGGTGGCGAACAACGATCAGGCGGTGGGGACGATCGTGGAGCGCGTCAGCCACAGCCGCTACTGGCCGGAGACGGCGATTTTCATCATCGAAGACGATGCGCAGGACGGGCCGGATCACGTGGACGCGCACCGGACCGCGGGCCTGGTGATCAGCCCGTACATCCGGCGCGAGCGCGTGGACAGCACCATGTACTCCACCAGCTCGATGCTGCGCACCATGGAGCTGCTGCTGGGCCTCCCGCCCATGAGCCAGTACGACGCTGCGGCCGCGCCGATGTACGCTTCGTTCGGAAGCGATGCCGACACGACGCCGTTCAATCACCTGCCGCCCGAGGTGGACCTGAACGCGAAGAACACCAAGCTGGCGTGGGGATCGAAGGCGTCGCAGAAGATGGACTTCGACGACGTGGATCGCAACCCGGCCTTCGCGCTGAATGAGATTATCTGGAAGAGCGTGAAGGGCGCGGATTCGCCGATGCCGTTGCCGGTGCACCGGTACCAGCGGGTGGGGGCGGAATAGGCTTGATCACGGTGAATTCGTTCGTGAAGTAACGGGAGACATCTTCGCCGCGAGAGGCCATTTTGGCGATCTCTTCGACGGTGGGTGATTTCCTCCGACGGAATCGTGACAATCTCACCGGGCTGAATCGTCGCCAGCGCGCTTAGTATCGCATTCACGAGAGGCAGTAAGTCTTCCAACTGATTGGTCTGAGAACGGACAACAACAACCGACAGTCTTCGGGTGGCGGGACCCAGTTGGTGAGGGATTCCCTGATCGACCGTCAACAGGACGTCGTAGCCGCAAACCTCGGCGGCCTGTAGCAGTTCACCGTTTTTCTTGCCCTTCAAACCCGCCCATTGAGCGGTGTGGGCTTCATGGTTCGGAAAGCTGTGCCGGAGATCGAGTGGCAGGCACTCGTCCGGCAGAATCTTCATGCGATTCGGGCGAGCAATGAATCCTTTGCTTCCTCAAGCGCCCGGACGGCCATCTCACGCGTGACCGTGGGGAACTGTTGCAGGAACTCGCCCAATGAATGGCCGCCCTCGATGAAGTCGATGAGATTCTTGAAAGGAACTCGCGTGCCGCGAAAACACGGCGTTCCGTTCATAATATCCGGGTCGGCGACGATTACGGGCTCAACCATCTGCGCTCACTATTGTACTGCCCCGGACGCTTGACTTGCGGTTTGCCGGCGGCTGATCTTGGAACATGACCAAGGCGGACGTTTTCGAGTTCATCCAAGAACAGACGTTGGGCGTTTTGGGAACGATCTCTCCCGACGGCGCGCCGCAAACCGCGCTGGTCGGCATCGCGGTTACCGGAGAGCTGGAGATTGTCTTCGACACTGTCCAAAGCACTCGCAAGTATCGCAACCTGACTCGGAATCAGGCCTGCTCGTTCGTGATCGGCTGGGAAGGTGAAACCACGGTGCAGTACGACGGCGAGGCCCGAGTGCCCGAGGCGAGCGAACTGGCGCGGTATCAGGAGATTTATTTCAAGAAATTTCCGGACGGCCCCAGCCGGCTGAGCTGGCCCGGCATCACATATTTTGTCGTTCGCCCAAAATGGATCCGCTACAGCGACTTCGATCAGGCGCCGCCGCGCATCGAGGAATTCAGGTTCTGATCCCGGGGGACAGACGGATCTGTCCACGCGCGTGGTCCCAACTGGCAAAGAAGGAGATGTTCTGGCGCTCGGGACAGATTCGTCTGTCCCCCTGCCCTCGGTTAGAATCGATCCATGTACAAGCTCTCGCTCGCGCTTCTTGTTACCGCGTCTGTTTTTGCGCAGTCGCAGGCCTCGCCTGAAAAAACCGCAGCCATGAAAGCCGATCTGGCCGGTCAGATCGACGGCATGAAGAAGCAGGCGCAAGTCATGGTCGACAGCGTCTTCAGCTTCGGCGAACTGGGCTTCCAGGAGTTCGAAACCTCGAAGTATCTCACCGGCATCCTGGAGAAGGAAGGTTTCAAAATCGAGCGCGGCGTCGCCGGCATTCCCACCGCGTGGCTGGCCACCTGGGGCGAGGGCAAGCCGGTAATTTCGCTCGGGTCCGACATCGATGACATTCCGCAGGCCTCGCAGAAACCCGCCGTCGCCTGGCACGAGCCGATGATCGAAGGCGCGCCGGGGCACGGCGAAGGACACAATTCCGGCGTGCCGTTGAACATCCTGGCGGCGCTGGCGGTGAAGCGAGTGATGGAGCGCGAGCACCTGAAGGGCACCATCCAGCTTTGGCCCGGCGTCGCAGAAGAGCTGCTCGGAACGAAAGCTTATTTCGTGCGCGCGGGGCTGTTCAAGAACGTTGACGTCGTGATGTTCACGCATGTCGGAGCCAATCTGAGCACCGCGTACGGACCCGGCGGCGGAAATGGAATGGTTTCGGTGGAATACATGTTCAAGGGCGAGAGCGCACACGCGGCCGGAGCGCCCTGGCGAGGCCGAAGCGCTTTGGACGCCGTCGAGCTGATGGACATCGGTTGGAACTTCCGCCGCGAGCACCTGCGGCTGGCCACGCGCGTGCACTACGTGATCAGCAATGGCGGCGACCAGCCCAATGTCGTGCCGCCCAACGCCGCGGTCTGGTATTACTTCCGCGAAGCCGACTACGAACACATCATGAACCTGTGGAAGATCGGCGACAACATGGCGCAGGCAGCCACACTGATGACCGACACCACCTACACCTCGCGGCTGCTGGGCAGCGCCTGGACCGCGTATTTCAACAAGCCGGTCGCTGAAGCGATGTACGAAAACATCAAGAAGGTCGGGCTGCCGGCGTGGTCGGACGACGATCAGACGCTGGCGAAAGCGCTGCAGCGCGAGTTGCAGGTTCCGGTGCGAGGGCTAGCCAGCAAACTTCCGGAACTGCGTGCGCCGCGCGCTGATTCGAACGCGGGCGACGGCGACGAGGGCTTTGGCGTCGGCCCCACCGGTGGCGGTTCCGACGACATCGGCGACGTTTCCTGGGCGGTACCGACGGTGCGGCTGAGCTATCCGTCCAACATTCCCGGCGGCCCGGGCCACAACTGGGCCAACGCGATTTCCATGGCGACGCCCATCGCCTACAAAGGCGTGATCGCGGGCGCGAAGGTCGAGGCCATGACCATGCTCGACATCCTGCTGGATCCGAAGCTGGTCGAAAAAGCCTGGGACTACTTCAAGAATGACCAGACCAAGAACCAGAAGTATCAGACCTTCCTCCGGCCAACCGATCAGCCGGCGATCTGGCTGAATCAGAAAACCATGGAGCAGTACCGGCCGAAGATGAAGGCGCTGTACTACGATCCGTCCAAGTACGACACGTACCTGGAGCAGCTCGGCATCAAGTATCCGACGGTGAAGCCAAACTAACGAGCAGCGGGGACAGACGGATCTGTCCACTGCGCGGGCCTTTGCCGCGTATGATGCTGGATTCGTGGCGCTGGGACAGATTCGTCTGTCCCCTTCGCTATTTCCCGTCCACCGAGAGCGCCAGCAGCACGTTGCCGCCCATGCCGGTGAGCTGGCTGTATCCGGAATTGACGAACATCATTCCGCCCGCGATGGTCGGGCCGGTGGCGTTGAGCGAGCCGCCGTGCGCCTTGACGCCGTTGACCGTTTCGAAATCGCGCAGCGTGTCCAGATCCCAGACCACGCTGCCGTCCTTGGTCGAATAGGCGCGCAGGTGCCCGTCCACCGATCCGGAGAAAACCACGCCGGGGATCAGCGACGCAGGCGCCATCTGCGCGGGACTGCATCCCGCTTTGCCTTTGCACGCGGGTTCGGCGGGCGGCGCATACCAGGCTTTTTCGCCGGTCGCGATTTTCAGCGCGAACAGCCCGCCGCCCGGTCCGGGCACCACGTCGGAAAGAGGCACGTAGACTTTTTCGTCGTCGGCCGCCATGCCCCACAGGATGCCGCCCAGCGCGCCGCCCTTGCCTAGCTCCATCTTCCACAGGATGTCGCCGCGCCGGTCCGGATCGATGCCGTACGCGAAGCCCGCTTTGTCGGCGATGAGCAGGACATCCTTGCTGCCGGGCAGCGTTCGCAGGATGGGCGAGGTTCCGATGTCGGTATCGCGGTCCGGATTCTCGGGACAATTCACCTTGCCGGGCTGCGAACAACTGAAATTCCAGATGTCCTGAGTCATCTGCTTGGACCAGCGCAGCGATCCGGTGTCGAGATCGAAAGCCAGCACGGCGTCCGAGTAGCGCGTGGCGGGTTCGGAATAATTGTTGCCGGTGCCGACGTACAGCGCCTTGCGCTTGACGTCGATGGTGGGCGACGACCACACCGCTCCGCCGGACGGGCCATGCAGATTCGTGCCGGCTGAATTCTTCTTGGTCACGGTCGGCGGATCGGGAATGGTGAAGGTCTTCCACACCAGCTTTCCGGTGGCCGCGTCGAGCGACGCCACGCTGCCGCGAAACGTGCAGCACTCATATTTGGGATTGGCCGCCAGCATTTCCTCCGCGCCGGAGCGAACCCCGACATACACGCGGCCGTTGTACACCCTGGGACCGCCGGTGATGCCTGCCAGCGGATGCTCGTCGATCTTGGTCTTCCACAGCAGCTCGCCGGTTTGCGCGTTCACGGCGAACACATTGGTGCGGCCGTCGCCGAAGTAGGCGGCGTATTGGCCGTTCGCGAGAGGCGCCACGGTGATCGGCGAGCGCACCTGCGTGCCGGCTTCGAATTTCCAGTACATGCAGCCGGTGCGAGCGTCGAGCGAATACACCGTGCCGCGGCCGCTGCCGAAGAACAGCCGGCTTCCCACCGCGGTCGGCTGGCCGTAGACGCTGGTGGAATTGGCGAATCCGAAAGCCCACTTCACTCTCAACTTCGGAACATCTTCGGCGCGCAGCCCGCCGTCCTTGGGAAGCTGCATCCGGCTGTTCACCAGGTCGACGCCCCAACCGTTCCAGCCGTTGAGATTCGCGAGCGGCGGCGCGCCGGCCGGGCAAGCGTTCTCCGCCGCCGTCTCGCTCGACGACGCAGTCCGCGGCGAAATGAAATTGGCGACGGCCTGCCGCTCCGCCGCGCTGAGCGTCGCGCCTTGCGCTTTCATCGGACCGGTTTCGAGCGCGGTCAGGATGGCCTGGTAAGGCACGCGCTTGAGAGCTTCGGCCGTGGGAGTGCGGTTGTCGGCGTTCGGGTTGTGGCACAGCGCGCAGTTCTTATCGAACAGAGCCTTGCCGTCGGGGGCTTGCGCGAAGGCGGTCGCGGCGAAGACTAAGAAGGCAGAGAACAAGCTAGTGCAGCGGAGCATGATGGAACTATTATATCGGCCGGTTGAAACCCGGCAGCAGCCAGGATTGGCTGCCCCACCACTTAGCGGATCGGAAAGCGACGCCCATGAGCCGCGGTCTGGCGCTTGTGCGGAACGGCCGCGGCGGTTGGCGATTTCAGGTAGAGCTTGGCCTCGGACGTGTACGCGTCCGGTGTGCCGACGTTGACCCACACCAGGCCGGACGGCACGCCGTCCGGGACAACGAAGTTGATCTGATAGAGTCCCGTGAATCCGGGCGCCAGCCCCTTGAAATTCACGGTGGCTTTGTGGAAGTCGCCATCCAGGTCCTGGATCTCGACGCCCACATCCGCGTTGGCGGTAACGAGGCTGCCGTCGGTAGGCGCGCCCACGCCATCGCCGATCGCGGGAGTCACCAGTCCCAGCCCGGTCACATAGAGCAGCATCGTTTCACCGGGTTTCGCGGGATTGTCGGGAGTGACCACTGAGAAGTCGGCGTGCCGGACCGCGGCCGGACCCACGCCGCTCGGAAAGCTACCGCCATTGCTGTTGAGCGCAAACACGCCCGGCGCGGTATGGTTCGTGTATAGCGTCACCTTGTTGGAAAGCACACTGTTGTTGCTTACCTGAAAGGTCACGTACGGATCGGAGATCCCAAACGGAACAATCAGATTGATCTGGTTGGAGCTCACATATTGCAGCGGCGCCAGCCGCCCGTTGGCCGTCACCTGCACGCCCCCCAGGTTCGTGTTCAGCGGAAGACTTGGCGCCTGAAGCGTCATTGAGGACAGGCGCGACCCGAACAACGACACGAATTCGCCCGGCGCCACCGAATTGGTGATCGGCGCGAAGCTGGCGGCGTTCCAGACCTTCACCGGGTCAATGAATACGTCGGTTCCGACGTGGTCCGCGGCGCGCAAGCCTACCGTTAGCAGGTAAAAGTCGGAGCGCCCAATCTGAAGCGCGGCTTGGCCGTTCGCCCCGAGTATATCTTCGAACAAGTCGGATTGGAACGCGCCGCTGGAGTCCAGATCATAAGACCCGTCGGCGGTATAGTCGTAGGCATTCTGGTTGAAGAAGGCCAGCCGCCGTTGCGAGATCGTGGTTCCCGCACTCCCCAGCGCCAGGGTGGACCCTGAAAAGCAACCGACAGCGTTGTTGCCGTTGGAAACATCGAAGGCGTCGTTTTGGAGCGCGGCGACGAAATACGTCCCTTCGTAGTTGTTGTTGGAAACGCCGGAGCCGGCTTGGATGGCCACGATGACGTCGAAGCCGCTGGCGCTTCCGGCCACCAGGATGCTGCCGTCTTTCGAAACACCCAGGATCTTCTGGCCGCTCAGCAGAGCGCTGCCGGGACTGGATGCGGTCGGGAACGTGACCGTTCCGCTGCCGTTCGCGCCGATCGAATAGGTGACGCCCGCCAGGCTCTGAGTGGTGTTGGCGCTGCCCTGGTTGGCCATGGCCCCGTTCACGCTGAGGGTTCCGAAGCTCCCGGCGCCATTAGAGGTGAGCGCGAAATAGCCGTCCCGCACCTGGGACGCGTTGCCCCCCAGAAAATCGATGAAGCCGGCGCGATAGCTGCCTTGGACGCTGCCGTTGGAATCGCCCGTGCCGGCGGGTATGGCGACGAAGATATCGCGGTAGGTGGTTTCGGTCGAGCTGGCTACGATCGCCGCCGGTCCCTGGGCGCCCACCGCGCCGAAAACGACGTCCTGGCCGTCGATGGGGTTTTGAATCTGCGCCAGCCCGTTGGGCTGGACGGCATACTGGCCGCTAGTGGAGTAGGACTGCGCGCTGCCCGCTTGCGTATCCATCTTCTGGCCGGAAAACGTGTAGTTTCCGTTGCCGTCAAATGTCATGGTGCCGGTCAGGCTGATCGCTCGGCCCACCGCGCTGGTGTTCTGATCCAGGTTGGTGAGCACCACCTGGCGAACGAAGTAGTCGCCCTTCAGCGTTGCGTTGCCGCTGTTATCGAAGCTCTGCGCCGCCAGCGGGATGCCAACCGCCAGGATGGCGGTGAGGCCAAGAACAGGGTTTGCACTACTACGAGTCATCATCATCGATCTGGACGCCTCTCTGAACATAACAGTTTCCAGCCAGATCGAGCGCTACGGCGTCGCGCCAGCATGGGTGAGGGCTGGCATCCTGCGTGCTAGGGATCTGATGATGCGAACCGTTGCGGTTTTGCTGTCAGTCACGCTCGCTGCGGGTGTCTGTAGCGGCCAGCCGCCCGTCCCTGCTCGATCCATCGGGGAGCGGCTGCGCGCCATTGCGCCGGATACCCCGGTAGAGGTGCGGCTTCTGGACCATTCGCAGCTCCGCGGATGGATCGGCGACGTTTCGGACAGCGACTTCGTGCTGAGCCATGAAGTGAAGCGTCAGTTGCAGCGTTCGCGGATCCGGATCGACCAGGTGCGCGAGGTGAAGGTGGTCAAGAACGTGAAGCCCAGCCATACCACGCGCAACATTCTCATCGGAGTGGGGATCGCGGTTGCCGTGATCGGTGGCCTCCTGGCGGCGGCTGCGGCGAGCGGTCCGGTTGTGTATTGAAGGTCCTGCCCATGCCGCCGGCGCCGATGGGTTGGCGGAAGTGGTCTACTCAAGCGGGCTCCTCCTACCGATAGTAGGGACGTGTTTCGGGCAGCGCTTCAGTCCGGGCTCGGCCTAACGGTGGCGGCAGTCCTGCAATGGTTGCCGTGCCCGGCCAGCGATGTCCAAGGCGAAAAGATCCTGCTGCGCGACGGCATGCCCTTCGTGGATGTCAGGATCAATGGGCGCGGACCATTTCGAATGCTGCTCGATACCGGCACCGCAGCCTGCATGCTCACGCCGGACGCAGCTCGGAAGGCGGGACTGGTCTACGACCATCGCTCCATCCTGACGACGCTGGCGGGCGAGAAGATCATCCCCGGCGATTCGAACACTCACATTCAGGTTGGTGAAGCCAGCGAGACCGGCGTCGAAGCCGTCGTCACCGAATTGCCCGCGGTGCGCGCGCTGGATCCAAAGGCCGATGGTGTTCTGGGGCGCAGTTTTCTGGGAAGATCCGCCTACCTGATCGACTATGGACATAAGCGATTGTGGCTGGGCAGCGACGCCGTGCGGCAGGCGGACCGTTTGCCCGTCGCGGTCACCGCTCCGGAATCGGACGGGCGGACCCTTTTGCCGGTGAGGCTGGAGCCGGGCGGAAGGGCCTGGCGCCTGACCTTGGACAGCGGCGCCAGCAACCTGGTGGTGGATTGCGCCGAACGCTGCCCTCCGATCCACGAAGTTCAACCGGGCAGCCGGCTGATAACGTTTGTGGGAGAACGGTCTGTGGTGCAAGGCTTGTTGCGGCACGTCGAGGTCGGCGGTCATTCTATGCCTGCTGCGGAAGCCGTGCTGGTGGACTCCCGGCCGTCCGGTTCGGGCGACGAGGGAGTGTTGCCTGCCAAGTGGTTCTCGGCGGTCTACGTAAACGACAAACTGGTGCGATTCGCCGCCGCTCGTTAGGCTGGGCGGAATTCGCGATCGAACACGCCCTGGAGCGCCGCGCTTGCCCGCTTCCTGACACTGGCTTCCAGACGCGCGCGCACGGCTTCGTCCCGGCCATAGATGGCCAGCGCGGCAATCGCATCCGCCGCCACCCGTTCGCTCGCCTCGCCCACTTGCCCGAGCAGGAACTCGACCGCTTCGTCCAGCCGCAGCATCGCCATCGCCAGCAGCAACGTCCGGCGCCGCTCGGCCCGCGCGGTATCTTCCCAAGCCTGTCGCAGCAGCGGAAACGCAGCGGCCAGGTGCGATTCCCCGAGCGCGAATGCCGCCGCTTCCGCGATTTCGTCCGACCCGCCGCGCGCAAAATCCGCAACGAACTCGAGCGACGGCGCCGGCGACAGCCGCAGCAGCGCCGCGAAACATTCGGCCGTCACTTCGACCTTGGAATCACCCATGAGAGCCTTCAAGCGCAGCAGCAACACGCCTTCCGAAGACCCGGAGTCGGCGATGGCCCGGACCGCTCCGGCTCGCGCCGCGGGCTCGGAATCCACCAGCAGCTTCACGCACTCCTGCAGCGCATCGGAGTACCCCATGCGAGCCAGACCCTGCGCGCACAGCCCCCGCAACTCGGCCGCCGCATCCACCGGGGGTCCGAAACTGGCTTCCATCTGCACGTGCTTCACACCCAGGAAGTAAACCCGCGCGGCCGACTGGTCCAAGGCAACCAGCGCCCGGGCAATCGCAATGAGCGCCTTGCAGCCCGGGTCGCGCTTGGCGGGATCGGCCATCAATTCCAGGAAAGCCTCGGTCATCTCCTGCGCGATCGCGATCGCCTCCAGCCGCTCCGCCGTGCCGGCCGCCGCCGCCACCACATGATTACTTTTGTGCCGCAGGAACGGCGCCAGATCCCGTTTCAAATCATACTGTTCAGGCGCCTCGCGGATTGCTTTGATGGCCAGCAATGCGTCTTCGGTGGACCGGGGCTTTGCCACCCAGCCATTATGCCCACAAAATCAATGACTTACAACCACGAAAGCCGGGTGCCGCGCGCTAGAACAGCAGCGCCAGCGCACTTTCGAACCACAGAACCAATGAACCAAGCAACCAAAGAACTTAGCCTGCACACGTACGCCCCTGGAAACGTCAAAGAATATGTGAAGCGCTTTGGGTTATTGGTGTCCCTTGCCGTGCTACCGCTCCAGGCGGCTGATGTCGACCTGAAAACTCTGCTCAAGGGCATCGAGCAGCGCTACAACCGCGCGCAAACCTTGAAAGTGCAGTTCAACGAATCGTACAGCGTTCAGGGACGGCCGCGAAAAAGCGAGTCCGGCGAGCTGACGCTGCGCAAACCGGGGCGCATGCGCTGGGACTACACCGAGCCGGCCGGCAAGCTGTTCCTCTCCGACGGCAAGGACGTCTACCTTTACACGCCCGACGCCCAGCGCGTCGAGAAGACCAAGCTCAAGGCCAGCGAGGACATGCGCGCGCCGCTCGCGTTCCTGCTGGGCAAGCTGGATTTTTCGAAAGAGTTTCGCGATTTCGATCTGAAGCCCGCGGGCGCCGATTTTCTGGTGGCGGCCCGGGCCAAGAACGACTCGCTGCCTTACGAAAAAATCGAGATGCTGGTGACGCCGGACTACCGCATTCAGCGGCTGGTGGTGAACGGGCAGGACCAGTCCATTCTCACCTTCCGCTTCGACAGCGAGAAGCTGAACCCGCCGGTGGACGACGCGCTGTTCAAGTTCCAGATGCCGGCCGGGGCGACGCTGGTATCCGAAGGAGGCGACTAGTGGCCGAGTTCGTCCTCAAGTACGCCGACCCGCGCGGTGAAGTCCACCAGCAGGTGGCCGAGGCGGCTACCGAAAAGGACCTGCGTGAGCGCTACTCGCAGCAGGGCTTCCTGGTCTATTCCATCAAGCCGCGGCACGCGATCGCGGGCGTCTCGGTGGGTGGCGGGCGCAAGAAGATCAACCTCGAGAAGTTCCTGATCTTCAACCAGCAGTTTGTCACCCTGGTGCGCGCCGGACTGCCGATTCTCAAGGCGCTGGATCTGCTTTCCGAGCGCCTGACCGACGCCAAGCTGGCGCCCTACATCAAGGCCGTCCGCGAAGAAGTGAAAAACGGAGCGCTGCTGTCGGACGCCTTCGCCGACCAGGGCGTCTTCCCGCCCATCTACGTCACCTCGGTGCTGGCGGGCGAAAAAAGCGGCGCGCTGGGCGAAGTGCTGGACCGCTTCATTACTTATCAGAAACTGGCGCTGGCGGTGCGCAAGAAGCTGCTGCTCTCGCTGGTCTATCCCGCGCTGCTGATCGTGCTGGTGATCGCCCTGATGGTGTTTCTGGTGACGTTCGTGGTTCCGAAGTTCGCCGAGCTCTATCAGAGCATGTCGGCGCAACTGCCGGTCGCGACCCAAGTCCTGATCGCGGTGGGCACCACGGCGCGCAGCTACATCATCTTCGGCGCGATCGCGCTGATCATAGCGGCTATCGCGTTCCGCTACTGGTCGAAAACCGAGAAGGGCGAGGAGCGAATGGATCGCTGGAGACTGCGGACGCCGCTGCTCGGCGAAATCTGGATCAAGTACCAGGTGGCGCAGTTCGCCCGCGTGCTCAGCACGCTGCTGGTGGGCGGCATACCGCTGCTGCACGCCATCGAAACCACGGCCAGCTCGCTGGGCGCGAGGCTATTGAAATCCACTCTGATGCAAGCCAGCAAGATGGTGAAAGAAGGGCAGTCGCTCTCGTCGGCGCTGGCGCGGACCAAGATTTTCCCCGGGCTGTCGATCGACATGATCGAGGTGGGCGAATCCACCGGCGCGCTGCCGCAGATGCTGGCCAGCGTGGCCGAGTTTTACGAAGACGACGTCAATACGCGCATGAGCGCGGCGTTGTCGCTGATCGAGCCGGCCATCATGATCTTCATGGGCTGTTTCGTCAGCTTCGTGCTGGTGGCCCTGTACCTGCCGATCTTCTCCCTGGCGGATTCTTTGCGATGAGGACCTGAACACCATGGCGACCATTGACCGCATACATCCGGTTGAGCCGATCGACGAGATCGCGCAGGCCAAGGCGCTGGCGGCGCGCTATCGCTGCGAGTACGTCGACCTGCGCGAGGTCCGCATCGATCACGACCTGTTCCACTCGGTGCCCGTGGACCTGATGTTCCGCTACAACTTCGTGCCCATCCATTCGCAGGACCGGCACCTGGACATCGCGCTGGCCGATCCGCGCAACCCGGCGGTGATCGACGAGCTGTCGGTGCTGCTGCAGAAAAAGCTGCGCGTCAAGGTGGCCACGCTGTCGCAGATCTCCGATCTGCTCAAGAAGACCGAGCAATCCCAGCGCGTGCTGGAAGAGGTGACCGAAGGCTTCACGCTGGACGTGATCGGCGAAGAGGAGAACCAGGACGAAACGCTGTCCATCGACAAGCTGACCGCCGACAACGACATCGCGCCGGTGATCAAGCTGGTGGACACCACCATCTTCAACGCCCTGGAGCGGCGCGCCAGCGACATCCACATCGAAACGCGCGACCAGGAAGTGGCCATCAAGTACCGCATCGACGGCGTGCTGCACTACGCCATGCCGCCCATCGCCAAGGACTGGCACTCCACCATCATTTCGCGCATCAAGGTGATGAGCGAACTCGACATCGCCGAGCGGCGCGTGCCGCAGGACGGCCGCTTCCGGGTGCGCTACAAGACCAGGCTCATCGATTTCCGCGTTTCCATCATGCCCAACATTCATGGCGAGGACGCCGTGCTGCGCGTGCTCGACAAGGAATCCATGAGCGAGAAGTTCGCCAAGCTATCGCTCGAGGTGGTGGGCTTCTCCGACATCGACCTGATGAAGTTCCGCCGCTACATCAAGGAGCCCTACGGCATGGTGCTGGTCACCGGGCCCACCGGATCCGGTAAGACCACCACGCTGTACGCCGCGGTGAGCGAGATCAAGAACGACGAAGACAAGATCATCACCATCGAAGACCCGGTGGAATACCAGATCAAAGGCATCACGCAGATTCCGGTGAACGAGAAGAAGGGGCTGTCGTTCGCGCGCGGGCTGCGCTCCATCCTGCGCCACGACCCCGACAAGATCATGGTGGGCGAGATTCGCGACCAGGAAACCGCGCAGATCGCCATCAACGCCGCGCTCACCGGCCACCTGGTGTTCACCACCGTTCACGCCAACAACGTGCTGGACGTGCTGGGCCGGTTCCTCAACATGGGTGTGGAGCCGTACAACTTCGTGTCCGCCCTGAACTGCATCCTGGCGCAGCGGCTGGTGCGTATCATCTGCTCGTATTGCAAAGCGCCGGTGAAGTATCCGGATTCCTACCTGTTTGAGAGCGGCTTGAATCCGGAAGAATGGCGAGACCTGACGTTCTATGAAGGCACGGGCTGTTTTGAATGCGGCGGCACCGGCTTCCGCGGCCGCACCGCGATCCATGAACTGCTGGACTTGAGCGAACGCATCCGGCAGATGATTCTCGACAAACGTCCGGCCACCGAGATCAAGCGCCAGGCGCGCGACGAAGGCATGACGTTCCTGCGCGAATCGGCGCTCGAGAAGGTGCGCAACGGAGTGACCACGCTGAAGGAGATCAACAAGGTGACGTTCATCGAAGGATGACGCCGCCCCGGGCCATGAGCTTGCTGTCCAAACTTTTCAAAGATCCGCCGCCGACCCACGCCTTCGAGCTGTCGGAAGGCGGCATCGCGTTTGCCGACGTAAGCCAGCCGGCGCAGAGCGGCTTCACGCCCTTCGAAGCCGGCGTGCTGGTGGCTTCTCCGGTCCACGACAACATCCAGCAGCCAGGCCTGGTGCAGGAGCGCATTCGCGCCAGCGTGGCGTCCAACGGACATCGCAAGCGCCGGGCCGCGCTGATTCTGCCGGACTACTGCGCGCGCGTGGCGGTGCTCGATTTCGACTCGTTCCCGGACGCGCATGAGGAACGCCAGGCCCTGCTCCGCTTCCGCATGAAGAAGAGCGTGCCCTTCGATGTCGATTCCGCCGTGGTCAGCTTTTCTGTGCAGCCGCGCCGGGGAGAGGCGAGCCATTCCAAGGTCGAAGTGCTGGCGGCGATCATCGCGGCCGAAATCGTGGCGCGTTATGAAGCTCCTTTTCGGGGGCTGGGTTTCCAGCCTGGATTTGTCACCACCTCGTCGCTGGCCGCTCTGAACCTCATCCAGCCGGATGAGATCAGCATGCTGGTGAAACTGGGCGGGCACGTTCTGTCGGTCGTGGTATTGCAGGGCAGCGCGCTCAAGCTGGCGCGCTCGGTGGAGCTGGACAGCGACCAGGCCGAGGAAATCGAAGCGGTGCTGCATCCTACGGTCGCGTACGTCGAAGACGAATTGAAAGCGCGGCCCAAGCGAATCTGGCTGGCTGGATTCGGCGCGCGCGGCAGCAGTCTGGCCCAGCGCTGGCAAACCGAATGGAGCGTGGCGGCGCAGCCCATCGAATCGCGCTTCGGCGCGCCCGGTCCCCACAACGCCGGGTTGCTGGGATATCTGGAATCGGTGGCGGGGTAACGAATTATGGCGATTCATGTGCCGATCAATCTGGCAAGCGAGCCGTTCCAGCGGGACCGGCCGATGCTGGTGGGCCTGGGAACGCTGGCGGCCCTGTGCGGGCTGCTGCTGGCCTATCAGGTTACAGCCATCGTGACCGAACGCGGCCAGGCGTCGGACACCCGGCGTACTATCGATCGCTTGAGCGCTCAGTTGCATACCGTCGACGGCGAGCAGGCCAAATTGAACGCTACCTTGCGGCTGCCCGACAACGCCGAAGTGCTGGAGCGCAGCCTGTTTCTGAACACGCTGATCGAGCGCAAGGCCATCAGTTGGACGAAAATTTTCGCCGATCTCGAAAAGGTGATGCCCTACAACGTGCGGCTGGTGTCGGTGCGGCTTCCCGAGGTGGATTCCGACAACGCCGTGCTGCTGGACATGTTCGTCGGAGCCAAGGAAGTGCAGCCGGTGCTCGATTTCCTGAAGCGGCTGGAGGAATCGCCGCAATTCGGGCCCACCTCGGTGTTGAATTCGGCGCCGCCTTCTCAAACCGATCCGTTCTTCCGATATCACGTGAGCGTACGGTATGCCCAGAAACTTTAAAGTTTGGCCTCCCAACAATCCGCGCGCTCTGCTCCGTCTGGTGGCGGGCCTGCTGCTATTGGCCAACGTAGTGGCGGCGTACTTCGTCATCCGCCCGCCCGGCGGCTCGGCCGAAGAACTGCGGCGCCAGGCGGCCCAACTGAACTCCGATCTTCGCCAGAGGCGCGGCGTGCTGGACCGGACTCGCGCGCTGGTGAGCAAGATTCAGACCGGACGCGGTGAAGGCGATCAGTTCATGACCGGTTATTTCCTTCCCCGCCGCAGCGCCTATTCGACGGTGATGGCGGAGCTGAACAGTCTCGCCGGCCAGGCCAAGGTCACTCCCAAGGAGAGCGCGTTTGCCATTCAGCCGGTGGATGGCAGCGACACGGTGGAGATGATGCAGATCGCCGCCAACTACGAAGGCGGTTATCAGGACCTGATCCATTTCGTTAACCTGCTCGACAAATCGGACCGGCTGCTGGTGGTGGAGAGCCTGAACGCGACGCCGCAGCAGTCCGGCACCAAGCTCAACGTCATGCTGAAGCTGGATACTTTCGTCACCGAGGACGGCGCGTCGAAATGAACTGGAAGCCGTCCCAACTCGGAGCCGAACCCAGGAAGATCGCGATTCTGGCGGTGTTGGTCGCGGTGGCGGGTTACTTTTATTTCTCGAGCGGCGATTCAGGCGCTTCGGCATCCGTCACGCGCCCCGCAGCGTCGGGCGTCTCGCCGGTGCCCGCGGTTCCCAAGTCCATGGTGCGGTCCGCGAATCGCGCGGGCAAGACCAATGCGGGACAAGAGACCCTTCGGGAGTTTCGTCCGTCGCTGAAGGTGAAAGATGTCGATCCTTCCAGCATCGATCCGACCCTGCATCTGGACATGCTGAAGAAGCTGCGGGAGGTCCAGCCCGAAAGCAGTTCGCGGTCGTTGTTCGAGATTTCGGCCGCGCCGCCGGTGCAGCTCGCCGCGCTCAAGGAGCCGCCCAAGATCAAGCCCCTGCCTGCCGGGCCGGTGGCGCCGCCTGCTCCGCCTGGGCCGCCCGCTCCACCGCCCGCGCCCAAGGCTCCGCCCATTCCGCTCAAGTTCTACGGCTTCGTGAATCCGAACAAGGCCGATAACAAGCGGGCCTTCTTTCTGGACGGCGACGACATTATCATCGCCGGCGAAGGCGACACCATCAAGAAGCGCTACAAGATCATCCGCATCGGCGTGAATTCGGCCGTGGTGGAGGACACCCAGTTCAAGAGCAACAACCAGCAGACGCTGCCGCTCGAAGCGGAGATGGCCGGATGAAACGCCGGCGCGAGTCCGGATTCGCGCTGCTGCTGGTGTTCCTGCTGGCCGCCGGGATCGCCATCAGCCTGTATCTGGAGATGCCCCGCGTGGCGTTCGAATCGCAACGCTCCCGCGAGCAGATGGCCATCGATCGCGGGCTGCAATACCAGCGCGCCATCCAGCTTTTCTATCGGAAGTTCCGCACCTATCCGCAGAACCTGGACGACCTGGAAACCACCCGCAACATCCGGTTTCTCAGGCGCCGCTATTTGGACCCGTTGACCGGCAAGGAATGGCGGCTGCTGCATGTCGGCCCCGCCGGCAACCTCACCGACTCGCTCATCCAGCCCGCGCCCAATCCTGCCCAGGACAAGAGCGCCGGCGCCACGGCGTCCAATGCGCAACCCGCCGCCGATCCGAATGCGCAGAATCCCAATGGCCAGCCCGTGAATCCGGGATTGAACATGGCGCTGCGGAGACCGAGCGATCGCAATGCGGGCGGCGGGCCGGAGCAACCCGGCGGCTTCGTGGATCCTAACCAGCAGCCACAGTATCCGCCGCAACCCGTGCAGCCTGGCTATCAGTACCCGCCGCAACCTGGACAGCCTGGTTATCCGGGTCAGCCGCAGTATCCTGGACAGCCTGGACAACCCGGCGACCCCAACCAGCCGCAAAATCCGGCACAACCCGGACAACCCGGTGATCCGAATCAGCCGCAGTATCCCGCGCAACCCGGACAGCCCGGTTATCCGGGTCAGCCTCAATACCCGGTGCAACCCGGAATACCGGGGATACCGGGCCAGCCAGGGTATCCAGGCCAACCCACGTATCCCGGTCAGCCAAGTCCGTACCCAGGGCAGCCGGTTCAATATCCGGGACAACCCGGCCAGCCCCAGTATCCTGGGCAGCAGCCGGTTTATCCCTACCAAGTTCAGCCGGGCGGTTATCCAACTCCTCCGGCGGGGCAGCCCGCGTATCCGGGCCAGCCGTTTCCGAACCCGTCCGGTCAGCCGGCGTTTCCCGGATCGTTTCCTGGCGCCGGGAGGGGATTCAACTCACAGCCAGGCATACCAGGTGTGCCCGGCCAAGCGTCCAATCAGGCGGTGAACATGATTCAGCAGTTGCTGACGACACCGCGGCAGCCTCCCTCGGGACTGGGCGCGCCTGGCGTGTCGGGCGGACCGAGCGGCATTGCCGGCGTCGCCAGCAACGCTGAAGGCGAAGGAATCCACGTCATCAACGACCACAAGAAATACAAAGAGTGGGAATTCATATACGACCTGAAGAACGACAAGTCGGCGCTGGGAGTTGTAGGTCAGTCCAATCTGACCGGAATGCCGGCAGGGGTCCTGCCAGGTCAGCCGAATCCCGCTCCCACCGGGATCAATCCATTTCCAGCGCCAGCGACGCCGGTACCGCCAGTGCCGCCGGCCCGCTAGTTTCAAAAGTGCCGGCCTTCAACCGCCGAGCTTGGATTCGATCAATTCGAGCAGCGCGTCTTCCTCTTCGATCTGGACGCCCACCTTCAGCCAGAACAGTTCCACCGAGTCGTTCAGAAGCAGCTCCATCGAGCGTTCCGGCAGGTTCATGGCGTCTTTCTCGGTGCATAGCAGGACGCTCGAGCCGTGCATGTGAGCCTGCGCCGCCAGGCCATGCAACTCGTCCCAGTTGTAGCGATGGTGATCGCTGAACGCCCATTTGAACACTGGCTGAATGCGCTGCTCCCTTAGGGTTCCCCAGAAGCTGGCCGGATTCGCGAGCCCGCAGAACGCCGCCACTGGTCCTTCGGGCGGATGGGCCAGCCTGTCCGTCCGGTGGCTCACCCAGTAGCGTGGCTCGGTCCGCGCGCGGAAGATCGGCGCGTGCGGATTGTATGCTCGCAGTAGCTGCCGGAGGCCGAGGTATTCGCGTTCCCACGCCGCTCGCATGATGATCAGCGCGCCGGCGCGGGCCACGGCGCTGAGCGGTTCGCGCAGCTTTCCCAGTGGAAAAACGGCGCCGCCCGCCAGCGGATTCAGGGCGTCCAGCAGAACGATGTCCAGGTCGCGCGCCAGCCGCCGATGTTGGAATCCGTCGTCCAGGAGAAAAAGGTCCGGGCTGTACTTCTCTTCGAGCAGCCGGCCGGTGGACCAGCGATCCGCGCCGATGCCTGCGTGCGCGTAACCGGATTGCAGGTAGATCTGAGCCTCGTCTCCGGTGACACTGACCGGCACCGGCTCGCCGGCTTCGATCAGGATACTGGACTCGATGGACCGTCGGCGGTATCCGCGCGTCAGGATGGCGGGATGATGGCCGCGCTCTCGCAATCGTTCGGCCAGGTAATCGACCATGGGCGTCTTGCCCGCGCCCCCCATGCTGATTGCGCCGATACTCACCACGGGCGTGTCGAGCCGCCGGACCCGCGACACATCCCGGCTCTGCTTCACCTGGGTGCCCGCCATCCAGAGCTTCGCTAGCGGCCACAATAGCGGCAGGGCCAGGCCGCGCGGTTTCCCGGATGGCACCGTGAGGTCTTGCAGCTTCAGGATCTCGGCCGCCACTTTGCGTGTCACTCCGCGATTCTTGGTGGCCAATTGCGCCGCGCGCGCGCCCAGGCCATCGCGCAAGGCTTCGTCACTCAGCAGCAGCTCCACTGCGCCGGCTAAGTCAGCGGGTCGCGCGATTTCGTGCACCGCCTGATGCTCGCGAAACTCGGCGGCGATGGCGGAGAAGTTCTCCAGGTGCGGGCCGGAAATAATTGCTCTGCCGCAGGCGGCGGGTTCGAGCAGATTGTGGCCGCCGCGGCGCGCCAGCGATCCGCCCATGAAGACCACGTTGGCCAGCGGAAACAAGCTGGCCAGTTCCCCGATCGAATCCAGCAGCACGGCGCCGGGCAGCGCCAGTTCGGAGTCGATCGTATCGCGCGAGCGCCGCACATAGCGGATGCCCGCGGCGCGCAGGCGTTGCTCGGCGGCATCGAAGCGGTCGGGCTTGCGGGGCACCAGGATCAACAGCAGGGCCGGATGATTTTGTGCCAGCTTACGAAAGGCATCCAGAACGGCCTGGTCCTCGTCGACGTCGCCGGCGCCGGCCGCCGGCATGGTGCTGGCTGCAATCCAAACGGCGCTGGGATGCAGCCGGTCGACGATCTCCCGGATCAGCCTGGGCGGCTGCCCACGAAATGGAGCCGCGTCGTATTTCAGGTTGCCGAGCGCTTTCACGCGCTCCACGCTCGCTCCGATGTCGAGATACCGCCGGCCATCCTGCTCGCTCTGCACGAAGATCGCGTCCGGCCATTGGAGCGCATGGCGGAAGAAGAAGCGCCACCGCAGGTAGCGCGGAAAAGCGCGATCGGAAATGCGGCCGTTTACCACCACCAGCGCGCATCCGGCGCGCTTCACTTCGCGATACAGCAGCGGCCAGATTTCCGTCTCCAGGATCACCACCACGGCCGGCCGGACGCGCCGCAGCCAGCGCCGGACCGCGAAAGCGTAGTCGATGGGCGCGTAAAAGATTCCATCCGCCAGTTGCGCCAGCTTCTCTTCGGCGACGGCGCGCCCGGCCAGCGTTCCCACCGAAACATACAGCGGAACCGCGGGACTGTGATCGCGCAATTCCTGGAGCAGGCCGGCGGCCGTGATCACCTCGCCCACTGAAACCGCATGCAACCAAATCGAGCCGGGCGGCGTCGCCAGAAACGAGCTCGGTCCGATGCCCAGGCGCTCGATAAAGTGGCGGAGGTAGCGCGGCTCGCGCGCCGAGCGATAAACGAAATAGAATACAAGCAGCGGGAACGCGGCAACGCGGCACGCCCAGTAAAGGACCCGAATGAACGCGCTCTGGATCTCAGTGACCCTCTTCATGGTCTCGGCTCTGTTGTGGGCCGACAAAAAGAGCGACACCAAATTCTCGCCAGGACCGGTGGCGTCTTATAAGGCCAAGCAGACCAACGACAAGGTGACCGTCGCGGTGATGGCCTACGATACTGAAGAGCTGGCTCACACGGCATTTGGGAAATTAGACCCGAATCAGTATGGCGTTTTGCCCGTGCTGGTCATCATACAGAATGACACGGACCAGGCGCTGAAGTTAGACCACCTGGAAGTGGACTACACCGGGGTCGACGGGCGGCATGTGGAGGCCACGCCGGCCGCGGATGTCCAGACTCTCGGGGCCGGCGCCGAGCATCCTAGAATAGGCTCGGGGTCTCCGCTGCCGCTGCCGCGCAGAACGCACAAAGGTCCGCTGAACACCTGGGAGATCGAGGGGCGCGGGTTTGCGGCCAAGATGCTTCCGCCGCACGAGTCCGCCAACGGGTTTTTCTATTTTCAGATCGAGCACCGGCCGGGCGCGAAGTTTTTCCTGACCGGGATCAAGGAAGCCGCCACCGGCAAGGATTTCTTCTTCTTCGAAATCCCGCTGGATTATCACCGCTGATGTGGGGCGGGCAATCCTGCCCGCAGCCGGCTTTCAGCCGGCAGATTCCATTGTTTGCCACACACTGCTACTTCTTCTCGGGTGCGGGAGTGGCCGGGGCGGCAGGCGCGGCCGGCAGAATCTTCGCCGACTTGATGCGATCCAATTGCGGGAAGCTCGCGGTCAGGTACACGCCGCCTTCTTTTTCGATCTTCTCCGGCGAAGGACCGCGGCCGCCCATCTCCGCCATGTCGCCGTAGCCGCTGTAGAGCTGGTCGACCACCTCCATGCCTTCCACCACCTCGCCGAACGGCGCAAACCGCATGGGGTCGAGAAAACTGTTGTTCTTGAAGTTGATGAAGAGCTGCGTGCCGCGCGAATTCGGCAGCCCGGTCATGGCGTAGGTGATCCGGCCGCGCGTGTTGCTCTGCTTCACCGCGTCGTCCTTGATGTTGGCGTTGGCCCAGGCCGCCGACACTTTCGGGTTGCTCGAAATGCCGAATTGCACCATGAAGCCCGCTACCACGCGGAAGAAGGCCGCGTCGGTGAAGAAACCGGCGCGTACCAGGTTGTAAAAGCGGTCCGCGCCGATGGGCGCCCAATCGCGATGCACTTCCACCACGAAATCGCCCTTGGTAGTGGTGAACTGCGCTTTGTAAACGGGCGGGGCTATGGCGTGCAGCGAGGCTGGATTCAGCAACGCCGCGCCGGTGGCTGGCGCCGCCTTCTTCACGGCGGCTTTCGGAGCCGTGCTCTTCGCGGCCGGAGCTTTCGCCGGAGGAGCCTTGGCTGGCGGCGCCTGCGCCAGGAGAGCGGAACACAACACGGTGCTTACGATGAGTGCCTTCATGTAGGTCGATTATACTGAATGTTTCGTACGATGCGCATTCTGCGAGTCATCCCGGTTGTGCTGCTGCTGGTCTCGGCGGCGCGCGCGCAGCAGGTGCGCATCACCGTGCTCGACACCACCGATCTGCACGGCAACATGCTGCCTTATGATTACTACGCCGCCCGCCCGGCCGAACGCGGCTTGGCCAAGATCGCGACGCTCATCCAGGCCGCCAGGGCGGAGAATCCCAACACGCTGCTGATCGATTGCGGCGACACCATCCAAGGGACGCCGCTCGAGCTGGTGTATCAGCAATTCGTGCAGACCGGGCGCCTGCCGTTGAAGCTGGCCTTCAACGGACCGTCGCTCGAGCACGATCCGATGATGCTGGCCATGAACGCGCTCGGTTATGACGCCATGGTGGTGGGCAACCACGAGTTCAATTTCGGATTGAAGAACCTCAGCAGCGCGCGGGCGGATGCTCGGTTTCCGTGGATCTCGGCGAACATTCAAGGGGAACCCGGCGGAACGGGAAAACCGTTCGCGCCCTACCTGATGAAGACCGTGGCGGGCGTGAAGGTCGGAGTGGTCGGCATCACCACGCCGCTGATTCCCGAGTGGGAACCGGACGAGCACTTTCGCGGTTTGCGATTCGAGCCGGCCGTGGAAGCCGCGCGGCGGGCGGTGGCCGAGCTGCGCGCGCGGGAACATCCCGACGTGGTGATTGTCGCGACGCACTCGGGGCTGGACCGCGATTCGCCGGCCGACCAGACCGCCAACGGCAACTCGAGAGAAAACGCGGTATACGAAATGGCCACCGGGGTCCCGGGCATCGACGCCATCCTGTTCGGCCATACCCATCAGCAACTGGCCGGCGCCAGCATCGGCGACGTGCTGCTGCTGCAGCCGAAGAACTGGGGGTTCTCGCTGGGGCGCATGGATTTCACGCTCTCGCGCGAGGGCCAGAGCGGCTGGAAGATCCTCTCGAAAACCAGCCGCGCCATTCCGGTTACCGCGGCCGTTGCGGCTGACCCGAAAGTTCTGGAAATCGCGCGGCCCTACCATGATTTGGCCGAGCGATATCTGAACACGATCGTCGCCGAAGCTCCGGTTGCGATGGATACGCGGCTCTCGCGGGTGGAGGACACCGCCCTGATCGACGCCATACAGGAAGCGCAAATGTTCTACGCCAAGGCCGACGTGTCGTTCGCTTCTTCGTTCAACGTGCGCGTGTCGGTTCCCCAGGGGCCGGTCGCGGTACGCCAGTTGGCTGCGCTGTATCTTTACGACAACGAACTGTGGGCCATCCAAGGCACCGGCCAGATGGTGCGGGAAGCGCTCGAAAACTCGGCACGATTTTTTGAGACCTGCTCCGGCGAATGCTCGCACGGGCCGCTCATCAACCGGCGCGTGGTGGGCTACGACTTCGACATGGCGCAGGGCGTGGAATACGAAATCGACCTGACGCGGCCCCCGGGCGATCGCATCCGCAATCTGCGCTGGCACGGCCAACCGCTTTCCGATACGCAGCCGCTCAGGATCGCGGTGAACAATCATCGCGCCGGCGGCACGGCCGGGTATTCGACGTATCGAGGCGCGAAGATCGTATGGCGGTCGCCGGAGGAGATGCGCGACCTGCTGATCGACTACTTTAGCGATCACAAGCTGCCCGCCAAGCCGGATGACAACTGGCGCGTCATTCCGGAGGGCGCCCGCAAGACCCTGCGCGCGGAAGCCCTGGGCGACCGCGACCGCAGTCAATAGGTGGCGACGATGCAACGGCGCATCCTGTATATCCTGATCGCGGCGCTGGCCGTGTTTCTGGCGGGATTCATTCCGATGTGGATGAAGGCGCGCGACCAGAGCGCGCTGCGCGAGAAGGCCGAGCACGCCTTGACCATCACCCGAATCGTCAAGGATCTGGGTTCGGCGGCCATCGACGCGCGACGGGGCGAGTATGAAGCGGCCCGGCAGGAAGCCAGCGCGTTTTTCAACGCGGCCCGCTTCGAGATCGACCAGCGCGGGCAATCGGTGCTGAGTCAGCAGCAGCGCGACGCACTGTCGCCGCTGCTGGCCCCGCGGGACGAGCTGATCACGCTGCTGGCACGCAGCGATCCGGCGTCGGCGGACCGGCTGGCGAATCTGTACGTCGCGGTGCGAAAGGTCTTGGGAGTCTAAAGTCGGGAGGCCGGCTGAAGCCGGCTGCAGCCATGAAAGGCTGCCCCACTTGCTGCTACACCAGAACGGTGAAGGCGGTTTCGGTGCGCGTGACCGGGCGGTACAGCGTGTCGCGCTCCAGCGGCTCGCGGCCGGCTTCCCGGATCAGGCGCAGCAGCTCGCCGCGGCGCAGGTTCTGGCTGGTGGTGGCCCCGGCGTCGTGGTAGATCTTTTCTTCCACCACCGTGCCGTCCAGGTCGTCGGCGCCGAAGCGCTGCGCGATTTGCGCGATGCGCGGCGTCATCATGATCCAGTAGGCCTTGATGTGATCGATGTTGTCCAGCAGCAGCCGCGACACCGCGATCATCTTCAGATCCAGAAACCCGGTAGTGGTCGCGATGTGATGCAGCGGCGTGTTGGCGGGATGAAATGCCAGCGGAATGAAGGTCTGGAAGCCGCCGGTCTCATCCTGCAGCGCGCGCAGCTTCAGCAGATGATCGACGCGATCCTCTTCGGTCTCGATGTGGCCGTACAGCATGGTGCAATTGGATTTCAATCCCAGCTCGTGCGCGGTGCGCGCCACTTCCAGCCACTGCTGGCCGTCGATCTTGTGGTCGCAGATGATGCGGCGCACGCGGTCGTGAAAAATCTCGGCGCCGCCGCCGGGCAACGAATCGACACCGGCATCCATCAAACGCTGCAGGGTTTCGCGGATCGAGATTCTGGTCCGCTGCGCCAGGTACGCGATCTCGACCATGGTGAAGGCCTTCAGATGCACGTCGGTGAAGCGCTGCTTGAGGCCGCGCAGCATTTCGCAATACCAGTCCAGCGTCAGCTCCGGATGCAGCCCTCCGACGATGTGAAACTCGGTGACCGCCTCCGACCAGCCTTCGCCGGCGCGCTGCCAAACCTCTTCGAGCGACCAGGTGTACGCCTTGGGATCCTTGGCCTTCTTGCCAAACGCGCACAGCTTGCAGCTCGCCACGCAGACATCGGTGGGATTGATGTGCCGGTTGACATTGAACCAGGTCACGTTGCCGTGTTTGGCTTCGCGAACCAGGTTGGCCAGGTAGCCGGCGCCCAGAATATCCGGGGTGCGGTACAGCGCCAGGCCGTCGTCGTAATCCAGGCGCACACCGGCTTGTACCTTTTCCAGGATCGGCTCGAGGCGGCGGTCTTCAAAAACAGGTTGCATTCAGCTCACGCCCGGGCGCCCGAGGAAATACATGTCGGCGGCCCAAAACAGAAAGAATAGCACGCTGACGTAGCCGTTCACCGTGAAGAAGGCCGCGTCGACGCGCGACAAATCATTGGCTTTCACCAGGCTATGCTCGTACAGCAGGAGCAGGACGATGGCACCGATTCCAGCCAGGCTCAGCCAGCCCAGGTGGAAGGCGGAGGCCAGCGCCAGCAGGCAGGCGATCATGGTCAGGTGGAAGACTCGCGCGATCCACAACGCGCCCGCGATGCCGAACCGCCGCGGCAGGCTGAACAGACCCTGGCCGCAGTCGAACTCGTAATCCTGGCACGAATAGATGATGTCGAATCCGGCGGTCCAGAACGTGACCGCCGCGGTCAGCCACAGGATCCTGGGATCCAGCGTTCCAGTGACCGCGATCCAGGCCGCCGTCGGCGCGATCCCCAGCGAGAAGCCCAGAACGAGATGGGAAAACGTGGTGAAGCGCTTGGTAAACGAGTAGAAGAAGACCACCGCCATGGCCACGGGCGCCAGATAGAAGCACAGCGGGTTCAACGCTCGGGCCGCCAGCAGAAGCACCAGCAGAGAGACCACGACAAAGCCCCAGGCGAAGCGGGACGAAAGGAGTCCGGCGGGCAGGTGGCGCATCTTCGTGCGGGGATTCCGGGCGTCGATATCGCGGTCGAGAATGCGATTGAAGGCCATGGCGGCCGAGCGCGCTCCCACCATGGCGGCCACGATCCACATCAGTTTCCCGGCCAAACTCCGAGGGTCCAGGCGGCTTTCGCGGAACGCCAGCAGCGCCCCGGTGAGCGCGAACGGCAGCGCGAACACCGAGTGCTCGAACTTGATCATGTCCAGCGTCAGCCGCAGACGCTTCCAAAAACCCATCTTTCGAACCCGTCTGGAAACCCGCTACCATTTTAGTTCATGCCGTATGGTTTGCCTTCCACCAGCAGTTTGCGCTTTGCGTGGCGCGGCGCAAAATGGTTCCTATTCCTTTTCCTGGTCCTCGCGCCGGGCTGCGACAGGCCGCGGATCACGACTGAGTTCGGAACCCGGGAAATGACGCTGCCGCACGGGCAAGTGATCAAAGCCGAGACCATGATCACCACCGCCGATCTCCGGCGCGGCCTGATGTTTCGAACCTCGCTGGCGCCCGATCATGGAATGCTGTTCGTCCATCCGGGGCCCGGCAACTACCCGTATTGGATGTATCAAATCCTGATCCCCCTGGACATCATCTGGATGGACAGCGACCACCGGATCATCCAGATCGTCCAGAACGCCCAGCCCTGCAAGACCGATCCCAACCAGTGCACGCAGTATTACTGCACCAAGCCGACCAACTTCGTGCTGGAACTGGGCGGGGGAATGGCCAAGACGTACGGCCTGGCGCTCGGCCAGACCATCGATTGGTGACGCCCGCCGCTAGGGTTGCTCCGGGCTGACTACAAAGTCCTTGAAGTAACTCGTGCTGTCGGTCTTCGACCAAAGACCAACCTTGCCGGAGACTCCTTCCGGCAGAGTGTACTCGAGCGCAAGCTGGTTATCGATCCATGCCTTGAAGTCCGTGCCTCGCACCGTCATCTTGAGCTCGTGCCATTGGGTCCGGTCGAGAGGATACTTGCCCTCCGGAGTGCGCTTGACGGACTTGCGCACGCCATCGTGAAACCGCCACAGCACGACGTTGGTCTCGGTATCGTTGTAGCGAACGCTGAGCCAGTCGCCACTGGGCTTGACGTTGAAGAGAATGCCGGAACAGCGATCCAGGCGGCCGTTGATGGTCTTGAACTTCAGGCTGATCGTGCCATCCGTAAAATTGCCGAGTTGGTTCAGGACCGCGATCGGATAGTAGGCGAACTGCTTGACCTGGTCAATGAAGTCTTCATGGGAAGCGCCATAGAAGGCGCGCGCCTTTTCGGCCAGCAGAGTGGTCGGATTGTTCTGGGCGGCCATCCAGGGCCGGCCATCCACCATGATGACCTTGTCCTTGCCGTCCTCGACCACCAGCCAGGCGCCCACGATGGGTTGAAATATCCTGGGCTCCTCGCCGATTTTTTCGTGATTCAAGTCCACCTTGATTTCGGCTGCCTGGAGCGGCGCAATGAACAGAATCGCGGCGGCGGGAATCAGTGCACGGGCGATCATACGAACCTCCGATGGATGAATATCCAAACTCCGGCGGCCAGCAAGGGCCAAATCCCATAAAAGATTAGCGCTGCGCCGGCCGGCCGTGCAACGAGCGGGTGGCCACGGTGTTCGGCCTGTTCTTCCTTCGGCGGCGGCATGCCGGCCAGCGCGTAAATGGTCTCGAGTGCATTCTCGCTGGAGGTGACCCGGGTCATGGCGCGCCGCCCGCCCAGCTCGTACCAGATTTCGCCGTAGTGCAGGTTGGCCTGTTCGAATAAGCCGCTCGAGGTGGCGGCAACGTATCGGACGGTCACGTGGGGCAGGCTCCGCCTCAATTTTGAAAGTGTCTGACGTTCCAGGTCGAAGCGCCGGGGATCTTCCGGCGCCAGATGCGCTTCCACATGGAGCGGCGTCTGGATTTGCTTGAGGAGTCGTTCATCCGATTCGGAAAACGAGTTTCGCCGATTCTCGGAGACATCCCAATCTGTCCGCGACCGGGAGCAGCCGAACATCAGGACGCTCGCGGCGGCGACTATGCCGATTGATTCGGCGGCGCGTCGCCGCACTGATACTCCCAACCGCATCCAGACCGAAGCCAGACCCAGGCCGGCTGCAATCGCCGCGAACGCGGCCAGGACCAGAGCCAGCCGTACCTGGCCGCGCTGAAATGCCTGCAACATTTCGGCCGGCGTGTATCTGGCGAGGCGCTCCCATAGGCCGCCATGAACCGCCGCCAGGAAGTTGAGCACCCACGTGCCGACCGTGAAGGCGAGCGTCAAGATGGCGGCCGTGGAGGGATGTTCCGCCACCGAGGCCGCCGCGGCTGCAAGCGCAATAACCACTCCGGCGTTAAGCAGGTGTCCGAGCAACACGCTGCCCAACTCCGGCAGGTAGATGCTCCCGCCCGCGGCTCTCCACTCGGCGAAGGCGATCAGCGCGGGGACGCTCGCAATCGACCAGCCGGCCAGCAACACCAGCATCTTCGCGCCGAGCCTCGCGATGGACGGAAGGGAGTGCTGCAATTCGAGCTTCAGGGCGCCGCTCTGCCGGTCGCCGGCGATCATCCGAATGGCGACAAACGGCAGCAGGAAGAGTGCGGCGATCTCGTAGGCGCTGAGCGTCGGCACCAGGATCCCGTCCAGCGGCCATAGTGCGTCAGCCAGCCCGCCCGCCGCGCCTCCCAGGCCGCTGGCTTCGGCATAGGTGCGAGTGGCGGCGATAAACGACACGCCCACCAGCGGTCCGATGAGGGCCAGCATCACCCACCAGGCGCGCGAGTCGATTAATTCCGAACACTCTTTGCGAAGGAGCCACCACCAAGCTCTACCCGGTGAGCGCAAGAAAGACCTCCTCGAAATCGGATGGCGGTGTGTGGCCTAATTTTTGCGCGGCGAGCCGGGTCAACTCGTCGGGAGTCCCTTGGGCAACCACTCGTCCTTCACTGAGCAGCACCAGCCGGTCGCAAACCTTGGCAGCCGCCGAGATTTGGTGAATGGACACAAAAAGACTCCGGCCCGTTAGCACGTGCTTGCGTAAAGCGTCGGTTGCTTCGCGAGTCTGGCGCAGATCGAGTCCCTCGAAGGGCTCGTCGATGAGCAGGACCGGCTGGGGCGAAAGCAACCCGAGCCCGAGCAGCGCGCGTTTGCGCTGTCCCTTGGAGAGATTCCCGATCGGAACTCGCAGCAGCGGTCCGAGGCTCAAGTCGGCAATGACCTCCTTGTAGAGCGGCCGCGGCCCACCCAAGAAATCCAGACTGAACTCGAGCGCACGCTGGACCGGCTGGCTCGGCCAGGGGGCGATGCCGTCCGGAACATAAAAAAGGACCGAGGAACGGCGACGCGTGTCCCGATATTCGGCCTGGAACAACACCTGAGCGTGGTCGGCGGGCTGTACGCCGGCCAGGCATTCGAACAGGGTCGTCTTGCCCGCGCCGTTCGGTCCGATCAGTCCCAGCAGTTCGCCGGAGCGGATGGAGAAGGCGACATTGTCCAGCGCCGTAACTCTCCCGTAGCGCTTCGACATGCCGGACACTTCCACCAGGACCTGAGACATTGGATTCACTCTACCTAAAGATTGACCGGAGGTTGGGGACGTCTTGCGCCTCGCACCGGGGCTGGCCTGCTACCCTCAAGTTGAGATGGATTCAGACCAGTTGCGCGGCCTGTTGGAAAGCGTGCGCTCGGGCGCGGTGGATGTGGATGCGGCGCTTGATCGCATGCGGCACCTGCCCTTCGAGGACCTGGGTTACGCGAAGCTGGATCATCATCGCAGCCTGCGCCACGGTCTCACCGAAGTGATCTTCGGGAAAGGCAAGACGCCGGAACAAGTGGCCGCCATCGCCCGGCACCTGCTGGAAAAATCGCAGAACCTGCTCATCACCCGGGCCGATCGAGCCGTGGCCGAGGCGCTGAAGCCGGACTTCCCGGAAATCGAGTACTTCCCCTTGTCCGGCGCCGCACGGGTTTGGCGCGACCGCACCATCCGCGGAAAAGGCAAGCTGGCGGTGGTGTGCGCCGGCACCAGCGACATTCCCGTCGCCGAGGAAGCGCAAGTAACCGCCGAAATCATGGGCAATGAAGTGGAGGCGATTCACGATATCGGCGTGGCCGGGATCCATCGCCTGATCGCGCACAGCGAGCGGCTGATGCAGGCGCGCGTAGTGGTGGTGGCGGCGGGCATGGAAGGAGCGCTGCCGAGCGCCGTCGGCGGAATAGTGTCCGTGCCGGTGATCGCCGTTCCGACCAGTGTCGGCTACGGCGCCAGCTTCAACGGTCTGGCCGCGCTCCTCGGAATGCTGAACAGTTGCGCCAGCAACGTGGCGGTCGT
>JAIQFN010000038.1 GCA_020073265.1 Terriglobia bacterium
CACCCAGGCATACAGCTCTTGCCGATGGCTGGCTTGAAAACGCAGCTCCGAACTGCCTTCCAGAAATGCCCGGATCTGCTCCAGGCTCAATCGTTGTCCTTCTAGCACGCTGATCTTCAATCCCCAGCATGCGCAATCGCCCCTTCAGGCTCATCTTGTGTGAGAAACCGATTCCCGCTTCAGGCTCATCTTGCATGAGATAAGACTCCGGGTGAAACTGGCGGCCGCGGGGGTTACAATCGGTGGTTGCGTGTCTGAAGTCCAAGCCCGTCACTTCGAGGAACGGCTGAAGCGGGATGCTCCCGGGAGCGGCGTCGCGGTTCTGATCCCCTGTTACAACGAGGAACTGACCGTGGGCGGCGTGGTCCGGCAGTTTCGCGCGGCCTTGCCCGGCGCCGAGATCTACGTGTTCGACAACAACTCCTCGGATCGCACGGCGGAGGAAGCGCGCAACGCCGGGGCGGGCGTGTTCTTCGAGCGGCGGCAGGGCAAAGGCTACGTGGTGCAGTCGATGTTCCGCAAGATCAAGGCGGACATTTACGTGATCGTGGACGGCGACGGGACCTATCCGGCGGACGCGGTGGCGCAACTGATCGAGCCGGTGCGGAGGCAGGAAGCGGACATGGTGATCGGGTCGCGACTGGCCAACTCCGCCAACAGCGAATTCCGCTGGCTGAACCGGCTGGGCAACCGCTTCTTCCTGGTGCTGTTGCAGTTCATCTTCGGAGTACGGTTGACGGATCTGTTGTCGGGATATCGCTGCTTCAGCCGGCGGCTGGTGCGGGGGCTGCCGCTGTTCGGCGGCGGTTTTGAAACCGAAGCGGAGATGACCATCAAGGCGCTGCAGCGCGGATTCACGATCATCGAGGCTCCGGTGAGTCTGGGCGCGCGGCCGAAGGGCAGCCGCTCCAAGATCCGCCTGGTTCAGGACGGCTTCGTGATTCTCAACTGCATGCTGGTGCTGTTGCGGGATTACAAGCCGCTGACGTTCTTCGGCGGCGCCGGCGCGACGCTGTTGATCGCGGGCGCGGTTCCGGCGGTGCTGGCGGGGATCCAGTTCTCGCAGACCGGGTCGCTGCCGGTGCTGATGGTTCTGACCGCGGCCACGTTGCTGGGTGCGGGATCGGCCGCGCTGACGGTGGGGCTGGTGCTGCACTCCATCACGCGGCGGTTTCAGGAACTGGACCATCAGATCCAGACGCTGGCCGACGACATTCGGTCTGACGAAGCGCGGTAGGATAGACCTTCTATGGACATATCCGGCAAAGTAGCGTTGATCACGGGCGGGGCGTCGGGATTGGGCGCGGCGACCGCGAGAATGATCGCCGCGGCGGGCGGGCGCGTCGCGATCCTCGACTTGAACGAGCAACTGGGGCAGGCGCTGAAAGCCGAGCTGGGCGACGCCGCGCGATACGTGCGCGCCGACGTCAGCCTGGCGGGCGAGGCCGAGCAGGCGGTGAAGGCCGCGGTGGCGGCATTCGGGGCGCTGCACATCTGCGTGAACTGCGCGGGCATCGGCTCGCCGCAGAGGATCATCACCAAGGAAGGCCCGGCGGATCTCGAGAAGTTCAGCAAGGTGATCCGGGTGAACCTGATCGGCACCTTCAACGTGGCGCGGCTGGCGGCCTGGGCGATCTCGCGGAATCAGCCGGGGACGGACGGCGAGCGCGGCGTGATCATCAACACGGCGTCGGTGGCGGCCTTCGACGGGCAGATCGGGCAGGCGGCCTACTCGGCTTCAAAGGGCGGCATCGTGGCGTTGACCCTGCCGCTGGCGCGGGATCTTTCGGCCATGGGGATACGAGTGATGACCATCGCGCCGGGCTTGTTTGACACGCCGCTGCTGGCGCAGTTGCCGGAGGACGTGAAAGCGTCACTCGGGGCGATGGTGCCGTTCCCGAAGCGCTTGGGGAAGCCCGCGGAATACGCGCTGCTGGCCAAGCAGATCATCGAAAATCCGATGCTGAATGGCGAAGTGATCCGTCTGGACGGAGCAATCCGGATGGCGCCGAAGTAGTCGAGCGTTAGCGCGCGCCTGCTCTAGGTGGAGCGCTTGGCGGTGAACTCCAGGTTCATCTCGGCGCCGCCGTTCATCTTGATGCTGAGCTGGTCGTCGCCCTTCAGCGTACCGGAGCACTTGAACACCAGCGGAGTGCCGCCGGCATCCACGTTCAAGACAAACTCGAGAGTCTCACCGGTCATTTTCCCGTCGGTGATCTCGATGTCGCCGGTGGGACCGGTGACGGTGCCCGTTACCTTGTCGCCGTCGACCTTGAAGCTGAGCGTCAGAGAGATGGCGGAGCCGTCGGGTGTGCTGACATCGCCAACCCATTTTCCGTCCACGCCGGCGGCGAAGGTGGTCGCGGCCAGCAGCATGAGGACACCGATCAGTAGAGATGCGCGTTTCAGAGACTTCATTAGAGGATACTCCTTCAGCAGTGTTGCAGTATTGAGGTCATGATAGCACGGCTGTCTCGGGTCACGGCAGGCGCTCGAGGGTGAGGCGGCGCGTCAGGCGTTCCGAACCACTGCGGATGGAATTGGGGGTGGTGCCGAAGATCAGCTTGCCGTTCTCGAAGTGGAAGATGCGGTGCTGGTCGGTGCCGACATAGTCCGGGCGCCAGGCGGCTTCGACCTTGAACGCCACGCTGCCGTCGGCTTCGTTGATGGTGACCGGGCCGGCGTAGGCGATGTAGGAACTGAGCAGCATGGCCTTCATCTGGTCGGCCAGCGGCTTGTCGGGCGAGAAGGCGGGGACGTCGCCGGACATGATCTGCAGGTACAGCCAGCCGTCGCGCACCACGATGGAGCCGACGGGGTGCTCGCCCCAGGGACGGCGCACCACTTCGCCGTTGTCGCGGACGTCTTCGGCGGCGAGCAGTTTCCAGCGGCCCGGGAGGTTGTCGGCAAAGGTCGCGGGGGCGAGGGCGAGGGCGAGCAGGAGCGGGAGGGTGAGTGAGCGCATGGGTCGAATCGTAGCAGAGTGGGTGGAGCTGCCGCTCCGCGGCGGCGGACATCTTTCACGGCGTCCCCAGGAGTGGGGACGCGGCACGCACGAGTGCGTGCGCCACGGGTAGAATAGAGATCGTGCAATATCAACAACTGGGCAACACCGGAGTGTTTGTTTCGCGCCTGTGTTTGGGCGCCATGACGTTTGGAGGCAAGGGCGGCATCTTCGAGGTGATCGGCGGGCTGCCGCAGGACGAAGTGGACAAGCTGGTGGGCGATTCGCTCGAGGCCGGCGTCAACTTCATCGATACCGCGAATGTCTACTCGTACGGCGAATCGGAGACCATGACCGGCAAGGCGCTGGGCGCGAAGCGCAAGGACGTGGTGATAGCGACCAAGGTCTTCGGCCGGATGGGCAAGGGCGCCAACGAAGTGGGGTTGTCGCGGCTGCACATCATGCAATCGGTGGAAGCGAGCCTGAAGAGGCTGAACACCGATTACATCGACCTGTACCAGATCCACGGGTTCGACTCGGTGACTCCGCTCGAAGAGACGCTGGGCGCGCTCAACGACCTGGTGCGGCAGGGCAAGGTGCGATACATCGGCTGTTCGAACCTGACGGCCTGGCACGTCATGAAGGCGCTGGGGATCTCGGCGCAGCAGCATCTGGAGAAGTTCATCACGTTGCAAGCCTACTACGCGCTGGTGGGGCGCGAGCTGGAGCGCGAGATCGTGCCGATGCTGCTGGATCAGAAAGTGGGATTGCTGGTGTGGAGTCCGCTGGCCGGCGGCTTTTTGTCGGGCAAGTTCACGCGAGCGGGGTCGGCTGACAACGCGGCGCGGCGGAGCAAGTTCAGCTTCCCGCCGGTGAACCTGGAGAAGGGCTACGACATCATCGACGCGATGCAGGCGGTGGCGCAACGCCGCAACGCGACGGTGGCGCAGGTGGCGCTGGCGTGGCTGCTGTATCAGCCGGCGGTGAGCAGCGTGATCATCGGCGCGAGATCGGTGGCGCAGTTGAAGGACAACCTGGCCTCGGTGGACGTGAAGCTGGAGGCCGAGGATCTGAAGCAGCTTGACGAAGTGAGCAAGCTGGCGCCGGAGTATCCGGGCTGGATGTTCGGCACGCAGGGGTCGGACCGGCGGCCGGGGCAGGTGCGGGACTGGTCGAGGTTCGTAGCGGCGGCGAAGTAGGCTCACCGAAACAACCTAGCGTTCACACGAGTGTGAACGCGGCACGCAGGAGTGCGTGCGCCACGTCAGCGCGCACACGTAAAATTGGCGGCGTCGTTGGGGTCGCCCGTGCCCTTGTAGCGGGCTACCTGCGGGTAGGCGCAGAGCGGGCGCTGGAGGGCTACGCCTTTGGATGGCGTACCGTCCACGTATTTCGTTCCGATGATTTTGTCTGGGGGCGTGCCTTTCTCGACCCAGCGCAGGATGGCGCTGGTGATGTCGTGATCGGCGTCCATCTGCGCGGCGGGCGCGGGTTGGGAAGTGCCGAACGCGATGGGGCCGGGGCCGCCGGCGCAGTGATACAGGCCCGGGACCAGGAACGCGCGGAAGAATCCCTGGGTGCGCTCAAGGCCTTTCTGCGCGGCCACGACGCTATCGTAATAATCCACGCCGTTCTGCGCTGGGATCAACGGATCGGCTGCGCCGTGATAGTAAATCATCTTGTGGCCGAGCTTGCGGAACTCTTCCAGGTTGGCGTCGGTGGCGTTGGTGACGGGCGCGAGTTTTTCGTCGGCGAGCGCGAGGTCCTTATCGAAGTCGAAGCTGCGGAACTTCCATTCGGGATTGTTAAACAGCGCGTAGCTCATGAAATCGTTGGAACTGACGCCTGAGGTGGCGCTGCGATTGATGACGGCTCCGCCGCCGCGTCCGCCCCAGCCAACTTCGCCGCCCGGATACAGGCCGGGATAAACCTTCTTGCCGGTGCGGGGATTCACGGGTCCACTGTAGATTTTCCGGACGGCTTCAACCTGCGCGGCGGTGAGGCAATCGGCAGCGTCGGCGCCCTTGCATTGAAGCTTGCGCGGATCGAAATGGCAGCGCGCGGGATCGCTGACCAGGCCATCGGTGGCGCCGTCGAGTGCGTCGCAGGCGGCCAGGCTGGCGCTTTGGAGAAGCTGCAACTTTTCCGCGGGCAAATTCGTTTCGGGCGTGCCGGTGACCACGCCGATCCAGACTTCGCTGGCCATCTGATGGGTCCAGAAGTTGGCGGCGTCGCCGGCGATGATGCCGTCGAAATCGGCGGGGAAGCGCTGGGCTTCCATGAGACCCTGCTTGCCGCCGGTGGAGCATCCGCTGTAGTAGGCGTAGTTGGCCTTGCGGCCGTAGTAGACGTCGATGAGCGACTTGGCGTCGACGGTGGTGAGGTGCAGGCCGCGATAGCTGTAGTCGATGAGGCGCTCGCGATCCTGTAGCCAGGTGCGAGGCTCGGTGGCGGTGTGTCCGGTGTCGGTGGAGGCGCTGGCGAAACCATTGCGAAGCGCGGCGGCCATGGGCGCATAGCTGATGGTGCCGGCGAGTCCGCCGTTGCCGACCGTTTCGAGCCGGCCGTTCCAGTTGGACACGGGCATCCAGACTTCGAAGTGGATGGCGGAGGTAGCGGCGGGCTTAAGGATGCCGTGCACTTCGCAGAAGGCGGGGAGATTTTCGATGGCCCGCGCATTTCCGCGAGCAGCGGGCGGAGTGAAGGCGCCGTCGGAAACAGTCTTGGCGAGAGTGATGCTGGTGTCGGGCAGCGTGAGATTGGCGAGAGCTTCGCAGTTGGGTGCGGCTTCGGCGCACATGGCCAACGACAAAGCGATCAGCGTCAGGGCTGCGGCCGGCAGATTCGTGGCAAGGCGCGTCATGAGGTCTTCTCCTCCGTAAAAGGTACTGGGATTTATTTTAGCCGTTGCCGCGGCACGTGACTGAATACCCTTTCTGGAGTGTCCAATTTCGGGATTGGCTTTGTTTTGTAATTTCACTTTTCCGCCCGGCGGCGAGCCGTTGGAACGCGCTCGCGAGGCGCTGCGCTTCGGCTCGATACTAGCACGGCGGGTTTTGGGTTTCGGCGGGCGGAGTTGGCAAGTTGTTGGCAATTGGGAAGAACTGGGGATTTGAAGTTTTGTGAATGCGCCTGCGTGAACTTGGGTTAGACTGATTGCCAATCGGGAGAAAAAAACGATCTGTGTTCAATTGGCTCTACCTCCTGTTCTTTCTCTCCGGTTTTCCAGCCCTCATTTACCAGATCGTTTGGCAGCGCACTCTGTTCACGATCTATGGCGTCAATGTCGAGTCGGTCACGATAGTAGTCAGCGCGTTCATGCTGGGTCTCGGCATAGGCAGTCTGGCCGGCGGCCGCATTTCGAAGTCTCCCTCTGTGTCCCGGCTGCTATTGTTCGGCGCCATCGAATTGGGAATTGCCGCTTACGGTGTGGGGGCATTGCCGTTGTTCCAAGCGGTGGCCCGTTTCTCGGCGGGAGCACCGCTGCTCGAAACCGGATTGCTGTCATTCGCGCTCGTTCTGGTGCCCACGGTTCTGATGGGCGCGACCCTGCCGCTCCTGGTGGCGGAACTGGTGAGACTTTCACGCCATGTCGGCCGCTCGGTGGGGATACTCTACTTCGTGAACACGCTCGGCTCGGCGGTGGCGTGTTTCGTAGCGGCGAAGGTGACCATGCCGGTCCTCGGGATGTCTCGCTCGGTCGCGGTGGCCGCTGCGCTGAATGTCCTGGTGGGATCGTCCGTGCTGATCCTGCACTTCCGATGGCGAGGAAGTCTTGCGGCCGAGGAACCTCGACCAGCGTCGAGCTCAAATCTCGCCGCCATGTTCCCGTTCCCCATCGCGCTAACGCTCGTGGGGCTGGCGGGATTCATCTCGCTGGGCTATGAAATTGTCTGGTACCGGATCTATTCGTTCGCCAGCGGCGGCCCCGCGCAATGTTTCGCCTACGTGTTGGGCGCTTTTCTGGCGGGCGTCGCGTTCGGGTCCCTGCTGAGCCGAACTTTGTGCAGCCGCGCATCCTCAAGCGCAACCCGGCTGCAGTGTTCCATCTCGCTGCTGGTGCTGTTGGCGAGCCTGCTCGGATTCGTGGTTGTGCCGCTAACGGCGCTGGCCGTTCGCCACATCAGTTTCCTATGGACCCTCCCCATGGTGGCGGTCACCGCAAGCATGTTGGGCGCCACCTTCCCGCTGATGTGCCACATATCGGTTCGCCCGAATTCCGACGCAGGCGCCGGCCTCAGCTACCTGTATCTGAGCAACATCATCGGATCGGCCGCGGGAGCCTGGGTAGTTGGCTTCGTTCTGCTGGACTTGTGGTCGATACGTTGGATCTCGGTATTCCTAGCGCTGGCCGGCGTGTTGCTAGCGCTGCTGACGGTTGCCGCTTCCAGCCTGCCGGCAATGCGAAAAGGAGTCGCCGCTGCCAGCGCAGCGGTGGTGATCGCCGCTGTGGTGATCTCCTCCGGCCCGCTCTTCGCTACGGTCTATGGACAGATGCAATACCAGGCGGAATGGGGGCAACCCGGAACGCAATTGACCGACATCATAGAGACCCGCGGTGGCGTCGTCACGGTGGATGAGGATGCCGCGATCTTCGGCGGCGGCGTGTTCGACGGTTGGGTCAGCACCGACATACACGAGACTGATACGGTGATCAAACCGCTGTCTCTCAGCTTGTTCCACCCCAAGCCGGAGGAAGTACTGATCATCGGGATGTCCGGTGGCGCCTGGTCGGAGATCATCGCCAATCATCCGCAAGTGAAGAAGGAAGTCATCATCGAGATCAATCCCGGATATGTCCAGGTGGTCCAGCGCTATCCGGCAGTGTCCCCTTTGTTGCGGAATCCCAAGGTGGAACTGGTCATTGACGACGGCCGGCGGTGGATGCGGCGCAACCGTCAACGCAAGTTCGACATGATCATCATGGACACCACTTATTACTGGCGCGCGCACGCCACCAATCTGCTTTCGGTGGAGTTCCTGGACCTGGTCCGCACAATGCTCAAGCCCGGCGGAATTTTATACTACAACACGACCTTCTCCGCGACGGCGCAGCGCACCGGCGCCGCTCGCTTTCCCTATGCATTGCGTTTTGGCGGGCTGCTGGCGGTGAGCGACAGCCCCATTCGTATCGACAAGGAACGCTGGCGGAACATCTTGCTGAACTACCGGCTGGAGGGCAAGCCGATCTTCGATCCGGCCGTCGCGGAAGACCGGGACATCCTGGCCGGGATTCTGCAAATCGCCGACACGTTGCCTGGAAACAGTTACAGATCCGAGGGCATGGAGACCCGCGAGAATATTCTCCGCCGCACGCAAGGCAAGATAATTATCACCGACGACAACATGGGAACCGAATGGGGCGAGTACAACTGGCGGTAAACTCGCCGTTCATTGTTCTTCAAGTCCGAATCATAACGGCGGCCCTGGGCTGCTAAGGTCAGCGTTGGTTTGCCCGGTTGCCCGAGAGAATGGTCTGCATGATGAGGGCATTGCCCTCGTGACAGGCGAATTCATAGAGCCGCTCATCGGTGCGCTTCAGCCTGATCATCGCGGTCCACGGTTTCGTCCAGGTGCTTGGATCGTCAAACGTCATCTCATAGCGGATCTCATCGGGCGCCACGCGCGAGAAGCGCTCGATCAAGTGAAAGTTTTCCGATGCACCCAAAGAATTCAACTCTCCGTTGAAATTCGTGGTATCCACGACCAAGGTGTCGTGCTCCCAATGCCCGCGCGAGTCTCCGGACCAAGTGTGAATAGCAGCCGGAAGATGCGGACGTTCATCCAAAGGAAAGATACGCGTCTCGTGGATGTTTTCGGAGAACAAAAGCACGTGATCGCGGGTTTGGACGATCTGGTAGTAGCCATGCAGTCCCGCGCTATAGACTCCGTTGACGCGAGGCACGCCGAAGGTGATGCAACGATCTCCGGGCGCGACCTCCTTCGGTCCGGAAGGATTGCCGGTCCCGGATCGTGAGCGGCCATAGGCTGCCCGGCGGCGCTGTCCGGCTTCGGTGAGAGCAGGCAACTTGCCATCCGGCGGGTCGATGATGAGCGAGGTCCGGTTATCGATGGTCAGCTCAGTCACCCGCTCGGCGCTATCGGTTGCGCCGCCGCTCTTATACTGCGGCAGATTCCGGAGGGCCGAAAGAAAGTACGCGTCCGGCGCCGCGGCATCGCTATCGCCGCTGGTAAAGATTTTCTTCGCCCGCCGGTTCAATTCGGCTACTTCGTCGTCGGTGAGGAACTGGCGCCCTTCCAGTTCTTTCGGCCGTTCAAAAGGGGTGGCGAAGTTGTTCACCCAATTCCCTTGCAGGTCGGGATGGCCATCGGGCGTGCGCGGGATGGCTTTTGCCGCAGCGGGTTTTCGAGCGGGCGCGGGCTGACCGTGAACCGTGAACGCAAGTGCGGCCGCGAGGAACGAAGTAGTAAACGTTAGCCTCGAGAACATTCGGGCTCTCCTGGTTCGTAAGATTCTATCGCAGCGCGCGCGCTGGGCGGTATGCCAGGTAGTGCGCTAATTCTGAAATAGCGCACCACCGTATGCCACATGCTTCATGTTCACATATCAAGACCTGGAATTGACTGAAGGATGCGCGGCTATGGAGTTCAGCTATGAAGGCAAGCGCATGAATAGCGGTTTGCATCTGAGGATAATTTTCCGGGATCTGACGCTGGTACTTTCCGGCTGCACTGGTACCCTTTCGCCGGTAACGAAACGTGCAAGCCGGCGTCTCATCTGACTACTGGTGCAAAAGTGTGAGGGAGAAGTGCCGATGTACGCGTCCTGCCGCCGGGAGATGTAAACCGTCAACCATCGATTCTCCGCAGGCCTGGCAGGAGCTGACTCCGGCTGGAGCGTGACGCGGGTTAGGTTCCGAAAAGGAGGTAGATGTCATGCCTGCAAACGACTCGAAGGGTTCCAGCGACACGCCGGGAGCGCGATCGCACTCAATGGTCCTGGGTTTGCTATGCGCCGGCACGCTGCTGGCTCTGGCTGGAAATGTGTATCAGTTCGTGGAGGGCCAGCGGCTGGCGCGTAGTCTGGCGTTAGTGCAGAGGAACGTAGCGAATCAGTTCGCAGAGATCAAGGAAGTGGAATCGGGCATACTGGAGCAGAATCTGCGGCGATTCGATGAATTCAGCAAGCAGTTCGAGGGGATGACCGCCGCGAACCTTCGGGAGGCTCGCATTGAGGTGAGAAGAAGCCGGTCGGAGCTGACCATGGCCCTGGAGCGGAAGCAGAAGGAAGTGGTGAGTGAAATGTCGGAATTGAAGTCCGACTTGAAGCAGGATGCCAGCGCCAAGGTAAGCCGGGTCTCCGCCGATCTGGATAAGACGCGGGTTGAGTTTCAGCGCGCGGTGAGTGACATCAATGTCAGCAGCAGTGAGATTCCGGCCAATTCCGAAGAGCAGGCGGTGGCGACCCAGGCGCCGGTTCCACGGGAGCAGCCCGCGCCGGCGGCCAGGAAGAAGACCTTCTGGGGCAAATTAAATCCGTTCAAGAGGAACAAGGAAAAGACTGACTTGGCTGGTCAGTGAGGCCGAGGCGGTCTCACTAGTTGTCGCCTAACGTCTTCGCTTTCCGCACAAGACGCCGGCTGGAAAGCCGGCGGCAGCCACGATTGGCTGCCCCACTGTATGATAGCGGGCAGGCGTGGAGGTGCGATGAAGAAGCTGGGTTTGGTTTTGATTCTAGCCGTTAGCGTCGCGGCGCAGCCGCCGGCGCGGAACTTCGGCATGGTGATCCACGGCGGCGCGGGGAATTACGACTCGATGACGGCCGAGCAGATCGGGCAGCGGCGCGACGCGATGACCAAGGCGATCCAGGCCGGCTATGCCATTCTCAAGCGCGGCGGCGCGAGCCTGGACGCGGTGGAGGCGGCCATTCGAGTGATGGAAGATTCCGGGCTGTTCGATTCGGGGCGCGGCGCTTATTACACCAAGGACGGGGTGCCGGAGATGGACGCGGCCATCATGGACGGGCGGACGCTGGCGGCGGGCTCTGTGGCATCGGTCCAGCACATAGCGAATCCCATTCACCTGGCGCGCCTGGTGATGGAGAAGACGCCGCACGTTCTGCTGGTGGGGGCGGGCGCCGAGGAGTTCGCGAAGTCGCAGGGCATCGAGCTGGTGTCGCCGTATTATTTCTACACGGAGCGGGAATGGAATCGCTTCCAGAAAGCGAAGGAGGCGGCGGAGAAGAAGAAGTCTTCCGAGCACGGGACGGTGGGGGCGGTGGTGCTGGATCAGGCGGGGAATCTGGCGGCCGGCACGTCGACGGGCGGGACGGTGATGAAGATGCCGGGGCGCGTGGGGGATTCGCCGATCATCGGCGCGGGGACTTACGCGAACAATTTGAGCTGCGCGGTGTCGGGCACCGGGACGGGCGAGTTTTACATGCGCAACGTGGTGGCGTCGGATATTTGCGCGCGGGTGCGGTATCTGCATGTGCCGCTCGAGCAGGCGGCGGACGATGTGGTCATGAAGGAGCTGGTGGAGCAGCACGGCGACGGCGGGGTGATCGCGATGGACCGGCAGGGCAACGTCGCGACGCCGTTCAACACGGCGGGAATGATGACGGCGACGGTGCGGGCGGATGGCGTGATCACGCTGCGGGGTTGGAACAAGAGCGCGAAGCCGGTTACGGCGCCGGCGGAGAAGTAAGCTCAAGCGGCTGGGCGAACCAGCTCAAGTGCATGAGGCCGTCGGACCAGCGGGCGAAGACCAGCTTGTCGCCGTCGGTGCCGTAGAGTGCGGCGTCTGGCGCGCTCACCGGCTCCCAGGTTGAGAGCGCGCGATTGAGCCGGAAAACTCGACGGGATTTCGCTTCGCGGTCGTAGCGGTGCACGTAGGCCTGGTTGTCGCTGGTGAGCACTACGCCAGGAAACTGATCGGAGGGGTCCAGCTTCCAGCGGCCGGTGAGATGGCCGTCGAGGTCCAGCTCGACCCATTCCCTTTGATTGCTGACGGTGCCCGAAACTGCATGGATGCCGATGCGGTCGCTGGTGACGGTGATACTGCGCGATTGCCAATGGTCCGTGCCCGGCTCGAGGCCGCGTGGAAACAGCGACCTGGGGAGGAACGCCGCGGTCTCCTTGCCGTCGCTGGAGTATTTTCGAACCGTCGCGTAGTCCTGCTTGTCGGGAAAGCCCTGCTTGACCGCATCGCGTTGCCAGCCGAACGACCACAATGAGTGATCCTCGCCGAAAGACAGATGCGCGGGGATGTAGCGGCCGGTGTCGATGGAGCGGAGCAAAACGCCGGAGGAGTCGCGAAGGTCGATGCCGGCGTGGGAGCGGCTATCCCAGGAGATGGCCAGAGTGCCGTCGGAGTCAACCGCGACGAATAGCGCTTGCACGTAGGTATCGGGACGGTTTTGGGGTACAAGCGTCAGGTTGCGGCCGTCGGGGGCGAACAACGTGACGACGCCGCCCGCGGTGCACGAGAACAGGTAGCCGTTGTAAAAGCCGGGCATCTCCTTGGTGACGAATGCGGCGGCTGACGTCTCGCGGATGGGAGCGCTGTCGGACCAGGCCGGAAGGGTCAGAAGCCCGAAGATGGTGATGGCTCGGAGCATAACGCGCCTCCTTATGCATTTTATGACGGGGAGGGGTGTTGAAACGTTGAGTCCGGAGGGCCGGCTGAAGCCGGCTGCAGGCAGGATTGCCTGCCCCACCTTAGTATCCGAGTTTTAGGGCGCCTTGTTGGCTGCCTTTGATGGAGCCTTTGGTCAGCCATTCGAGCGAGGCGGCGAAGAGCAGCAGGTGATTTTTTTCCCACATCGCGTTGTGGGAGGAGCAGGCCAGGTCGATGAAAACTTTCTCGGACGAGCCGAGGTCGGTGTAGAGCTCGCGGACGCGTTCGGGCTGGACCTGCTTGTCGTGCGCGCCCGAGACCATCAGCGTGGGGATGTTCATCTTGGCGGCGACGGTGTTGTTCCAGCCCCAGACGGTGGTCTGCGGGGCGCGGCGGACGCCGGTCCCCCAGGTTGCGCCGACCGGATCGGAGGCGAGCATCGCGGACCAGACGGCATCGTGCGCGGCGCGGTCATATTGATCGGGACAGCCGACCTGGCGATCCCAACCCTCGGTGAAGGCCTCGCGCGATTGCGTGTTGAAGGCCGGGCCGTCGCGGGGGAGTTTTTCGGGCGCAGTAGCGCTGCCGGCACGACCGTAGGCGGGCGCTAGCAGAACCAGCGAGCGGACCTTTTCCGGATTCTGCGCGGCATAGCCACCGGCGCGCGGGCCTCCGAGGGACCAGGCAATGAGGCTGACGCGCTCGACGTGGCGCAGCGAGCGCACGTGGTCGACCACCGCGGCGATGTCGTTCCAGTCGGACGCGATGGTGGTGAGCTGGTGCGGGTAAGACGGCGAGCAGGGCGCGGCGATCAGGGTGTTGATGAAGCCGTTCTGCTGGTCGCGCGATAAATTGCAGGGGTCGTTCATCGGCGCCGGTCGCGTGGAGCGGCCGTAGCCGGTGGTGTCCATGGCGAAGACGTCGAATCCGGCGTTGGCCAGGTAGGCCATCCAACTGTAGTCCTGGTAGGGGACGTCGAAGGCGACTTCGGCGGGCGTGCCGGCGCCGTGGATGAAGAGCACGACGCGGTCGGAGGGGACGGCGCTGCGCAGGACCGTGCTGGCGCGGGCGATTTCACGGACGTAGATTTCGGTGGTCTGGCCGTCCAGGACCGGGACCGTGGAGCGGACGCGGACGTAGTGGTCGACGGTGAGCAGGCGGTCGCCATCGTCGGCGAAGGACAACGGGGCCATGAGGCATGCGAGGCAGGCGGGGGCGAGCAACAGTCTTGAGAATTGGCGCATGGATTCTCCCGGGCGCGGTGGCGCTTCGGTATTAGTATACGGGACGTAACCGGCCGGCTATGGAAGGGGGAGCGGCGGCTTCTCGCCCGGGGGCAACTGCATATCGAATGCCGTGAGTAACGCCGCCGTTGAAGAATAGGCGCCCATGAGCGCGACCAGGTTGAACAATCCGCGCGGGCCGCACAATTTCAACGCGCGTGCAAAAATGTCCGGGGTGACCTTCTTCGCGCCGAATATCTGGCGGCCCAACTGGATGACGACCGCCTCCGGTTCGGGGAGACCGGCAGTGGTGCGCCGGAATTTCACGACGTCGATGGTGGACTGGCTGAGTCCTTCGCGTAGCGCGATGGGCTGATGGGCGGCCCATTCGAACTGGCTATTCGTCTCGCGGGCCGTGACGAGTATGGCCAGCTCGCGCATGGTTCCGCTGATTCCGGATTCGAATCGCAGCGCTTGATTGAGCTGGCGTTGCAGTTCTCCGACTTTGGGACTGTAGAGCCGCATGCCGGTTGGTCCGCGCAAGCCGACGATGTTGCGGCCGTCCTGGCGGGTGGCTTCGTCGTACAGCTTTTTGCCTTGGTCGTCGAGTTGGTCGCGCTGCAGCAGCGGAAGGCGAAATCCGGAATCCGGGTATACGTCTTTGGGAAATGCAGCGGCGGCGGCTGGCTGCGCGCGGCTGACGGGACTGAATCCGACGAGCGCGGCTGCTCCGATCGCCCAGAGCGACGCTCGGCGTCTCATCGGTTCGCTCCCTTTTGTTTCGCGGCTTCCTGTTCCTGTGCGCGCGCGCCTTGCAGAATGCCGGGCATGGCGTAGTTGCCCTCATGGCAGGCGTACTCGTAGATGCGCTCGTCGGTTTTTTCGAGCGACGCTTCCATGGTCCAGGGCTTGGTGTACACGGTGGGATCGTCGATGGTGGCGCGGTAGATGATGGAATCCGGGCCGGTGCGGGTGAAGCGCTCGGTGATGCGCAGGTTCTGGTCGGTCATGCCGTCGTATTGAACGCCGAAGCGGCTGCGGTCGTTGAAGCGGAAGTTGGTGGACTCGATCAGCAGGGTGTCGCCGTCCCAATGGCCTCGCGACACGCCGGTCCATTCGCGGATGGATTCCGGCAGATTCGGGCGGCCGTCCAGAGGGATGACGCGGACCTGGTAGCCCATCTCGGCGAGAATGAGCAGGTAATCCGGCGTCTGCACGATTTGATAATTGTTGTTGTAGTTGCCGGGGATCATCGGCGGGCCGGACTGCGAGAACATGAGGCAGCGGTCGGGCAGCGGGCGGTCTTCGGGGCCGTCGGCGGGATGCTCGGCGAACTTCTGTTCGATGGCTTGAAATTTCGCGCGCGCCTCGGGGGTCATGGGAGGGATTCTGCCGTCGGGTGGATCGATGACGATCGAGGTGCGCCGGGTGCGGGCGAGCCTGGTGCCGCGGTCGTAAAACAGTTCGTTATAGGATCGCGCGAGGTCGGCTTCCTTGGGTCCATCGCGGCGGTCTCGATTGAGGTCCTGCACGCGCTTCTTTTCGTAGGCGGCCGCCTCTTGTTCGGTGTAAAACGCTTTGGCGCCGAGTTCGGTGGGACGCTGCAGCGGGGTGAGGCTGGCGGAATTCCAGTTGCCTTGCAGGTCCGGGTGTCCGTCTGGGGTGCGGGGCGGGGTCCAGACGTTTTTCGGCGACGCTTGCTGGGCGTGAGGTTGCGCGGAGGCCGGGAGCGTAAACGTGAGAGCGAAGAGCGCTGCCAGAGCGGGGAGGGGCAGGACGAATCGGTAAGGCATGCAGCTTCCTTTCGAATGCTTATACCGATTCTCCTACAACTCCGGCGGGCGTTCACACGAGTGTGAACGCGGCACGCAGGAGTGCGTGCGCCACCTCGCTAGTGCGTGCCGGTGGACGTTCGCGTTTTTTCGGGATGGAGGATGATTTTCTGGACACGCCAGTTGTTCATGTCGGCGACGAACAGCGTGTTCTCGGAGGGACAGGCCAGGCCGTGGGTCCAGTTGAATTGGCCCAGGTCGTGTCCGGATTCGCCGAACATGCCGACGATCTTGCCGTCCAGCGTCAATTTGTAGATGCGGCCGGGTTCGGAGTCCGAGGTGAACAGATACTGGGTGGGACCCTGCGTGATGCAGATGGTCCAGGGCTGGGTCTCGTCGGGCGGATTCGGGGACAGGTTGCCCAGCACCGGATGGCGCGTCTTGTCGTAGGGCGCGTTCAGGAAGATGAAGCGCTGGAAATTTCCATCGCGATCGAAGACCTGGATGCGGCGGTTGCCGCGGTCGGCGACATAGACGTTGTTCTGACGGTCGATGCCGATGTTGTGCGGAACGTTGAACTGGCCGGGGTTTTCGTCGGCATGCTGGCCGCTCGGACCGCGCGATCCCCAGGACTTGATCCAGTTGCCGTGCTTGTCGAACTTAGCGACGCGGGAGTTGGTGTAGCCATCGCTGACATAGATGTTGTCATCGCTATCGAAGGCGACGTCGGTGGGTGTGCGGAAGTATCCGTCGATATGCGGCGGCGCCGGACGGCCCTGGCCGCCACGTCCCATGCCATTGCCGCGGAACCATTCGGGCTCATCGGGTCCTTCCGGACGACGGCCCAGGTTCAGCGTCACGTACCCGGCCGGGTTGAAGCGCATCACGGTGTTGGCGCCTTTGTCGACGATCCACAGGTTGTCGTACTTGTCGAAGCGCGCGCTGTGCGCGTACCCGAGGCCGTAGACGCCGTGGCCCACTTCGCGGACGAACTTGCCGTTCTCATCGAACTCCAGCAGTTGCGTGGAGGCGTTGCCGTAGAGCGGGCCGGAGGTGCTGCTGCCGGGATGGTTGACCACCAGGACATGGCCTTTGGAGTTAACGGCTACCGAGAGTACCTCGCCGAGATTCATGTCGGGCGAGTACTTCAACGGCTGGGGAACCGAATCGAACGGTAGCGTGGGGACGGCCTGCTGGGCGAACAGGGGAGCCGCGAGCAGAAGAAGCGATGCGATGCGCATGGTGTTTTGCCTCCGACGATTGTTCATCTTATCAGGGATGATAGAGGATGTGACGTCACACCCGCCGTCTGTGCCGCCAGATCGGCCGGATCCCTTTCTGTCCGTGCATGCGGTGAACATTTTCGTGCGGGATCAGGATCGCAGCCTGCGGTTTTATCTGGATCAGCTTGGGTTCGCGCTGGCGTTCGACGCGCGGCTGCAATCGGGGGAGCGCTGGGTGGCGGTGTCGCCTCCCGACGGCAGCGCGGTGCTGGCGCTGGTGGCGCCCAAGCCGGAGTCGAGGGAATACCAGCTCATCGGCCGCGCCACGCAGATTGTTTTCGTCACCGAGAACGTGATCGCCAAGTACGACGAGTGGCGCAAGCGCGGGGTCCGGTTTCATCACACGCCGCGCTTGAGGCGGGTCAAGTATGAGCGGCCGGATGGAGTATCGGGCGATGAAACACCGGTCTGGGGCGGAGTCTTCACGCATTTCAGAGACGTGGATGGGAACTCGTTCGCGCTGGTGGGCTTCGACGAGGTGAGCCGCGAGGTGGAGGCGCAACGCCGCGCGGTGGCCGAAAAGCTGGAAGCGGAGCGCCGCGCGACGCAGGAGATCGAGATTGCGAAGCAGGTGCAGGCGCGGCTGTTTCCGCAGACCCTGCCCGCGCTCAACACTCTCGAATACGCCGGGATCTGCGTGCAGGCTCGCGCGGTGGGCGGAGATTACTACGATTATCTGAATCTGGGTCAGGAGCGGCTGGGGCTAGTGATCGGCGACATCGCCGGCAAGGGAATGGCGGCGGCGCTTTTGATGGCGAACCTGCAGGCCAATCTGCGAAGCCAGTGCGCCATCGCGGTGGATCAGCCCGAGCACTTCCTGCGATCGGTGAACCGGCTGTTCTTCGAGAATACGGCCGACAGCGCTTACGCCACGCTGTTCTTTGCCGAGTATGACGATCGCGAGCGGCGCCTGCGCTATGCCAACTGCGGGCATCTGCCGGCGCTGCTTTTGCGAGGCGACGGCACGCTGGAGCGGCTGGATTCGACAGGCACGGTGCTCGGAATATTCGCGGATTGGGATTGCTCGATCGGGGAGTGCCGGCTGGCTCCGGGCGACACGCTGGCGTTGTATACCGACGGAATCACGGAGGCGTTCAACGAGCGGGGCGAGGAATTCGGCGAGCAGCGGCTGGTGGAGGCTTTGCGGCGGCATCGGGAACTGGCCCCGCCCGAATTGCTGCAGGCGATCGTGGGCGACGTGCAGTCGTTCAGCGCCTGTGAACAGTACGACGACATTACGCTGGTGGTGGCCCAATGCCGCGGGGATTCCGAAGAAATAAACGGGAAGAATTATGGCCTCTGGGACGTCTAAGGATTTTGGCATGGTGCTAGACGCCAACGACCGGGAAGTGATCGAGGCCTGCCAGCGCGGCGATTACGACGCGTTTCGGGTCCTGTTCGAAGCTCACAAGGACCGGGTGTACTCGATCGCGCTGCGCTACTCGGGCGACCCCAGCGAGGCCATGGACATCGCGCAGGAGACCTTTCTCAAGCTGCTCGGGTCGATCCAGGATTTTCGCGCCGATGCCAGTTTCGAATCGTGGCTGTACCGGATCGTGGTGAACCGGTGCCTGGATCACAAGCGGCGCGGGCGGCGGTGGATGCCGTTTCTGGATGGATTGCTGGACGCCGTGAGCGCGCCGGCGGAGAACGCGCTGCACCGGCTGCTGCGAGTCGAACAGGAGCAGAGCGTGCAGAGCATCGTCGGCAAGCTGCCGGCGGAGCAGCGCATCGTGGTGGTGCTGCGCTACACCGAGGGACTTTCTTACGACCAGATCGCGGAGATCGTGGGCTGCTCGCCGGGGACGGTGGCGTCGCGCTTGAATCGGGCGCATAAGGTTCTGGAGCGGCGGTTGTCGCACCTGCGTGGGGTGCTTGGGGGTTCGAATGGTTAAGGCGGAGTTGAGGAAGACCGGGATCGAGGCGGTGTTGGAGCAGAGGCTGGCGCGCGTCTCGGCGCCGGAGGAGTTGTGGGATCGCGTGCGGTATCCGCGGGTGGAACGGCCAAGCGTTCACATGAGTGTGAACGCGGCACGCATGAGTGCGTGCGCCACGGTGGCGGCCGCGATCATGTTGCTGGTTTGGCACTTTCATACCGGCGGCGCGGCGGTTCAGTTTCGGTCCAGCGATCCGGGGATGGTTCGGGCCTGGGTCCAGGCCAACGCGGGCATCGATGTTCCGTTGCATTCCGGATACCTGGTGGGAGCCAACGTGAATCACGGGCGGGCTGAGATTGCGTACCGGGTGGGTGGCCGCGATCTGTCGCTGCTGGTTTCGAATTCCCGCGGCGCGAGTTTGAAAAACGGCGCTAACTTCGCATGGGCCGCCGGCGGACAGACATATATGTTGGCGTGCACCGCGCCCGAGGATTTGAAGGCTTGCGCGTTGTGTCATCTCGGCGGATAACGCCGTTTGGGGCGACCGAAAGCTGCGCTGGGTGATTTGCCCCAGCGTGTCGCTCTGAGGGATCTCAACCGTCGGGGAATTATATTAGCTTATTTTGCAATGACTTGCGCACTATCGCCGGGTGGGTTAGCGCGTGGTCTGCCGATTGCTTCTAGTCCGTTTGGCGCGGCTAGAGCAGCGCTATACTAGTAGTTTCAGGAGCGAGCGATGAAGACCTACGCGAAGTTCGGAGCTTTGGTTGCCGTGATCCTTGGAGTTCTGGCTTGGCTGACGCTGGGCGGCATCAGCGAGAGCAAGACGTATTTCAAGACCATCACGGAAGTCAAACAGATGGGCGACAAGGCTCAGACGCAGCGGCTGCGGGTGGACGGTTATGTCGTGCCCGGATCCATCGTGCGCAACGGCGCGGAAGTTTCCTTCATCATGCACCAAAACCCGGCCATGCGGGCGGCGGACACCGTCCGGATGAAAGTTGTATACCGGGGCATCGATCCTCTTCCGGATACTTTCAAGGATGACGCGCAGGCCATGGCGGATGGCAAGCTGGGAGCGGACGGTACTTTTCAAGCCAGCAAAATCCAGGCCAAGTGCGCGTCGAAGTACGAAGCCAAGCCACAAATGAAGACGGACGCGAACCGAGCCGGCATGTAGCTGCTCCCGCCGTCCGTTCTTGAGGATTAAACTCGAATGGAAAATATCGGCGCGTTGTCGATTCTGCTGGCGTTTTGTCTGGCCGTTTATGCCGTCATCGGCTCGGTGATCGGCAAGCTCAAGAAAAACCCCTTCCTGGTAGTCAGCGGCGAGCGGGCGGTTTACTCAGTCTGGATTCTGCTGAGTGTCGCCTCCGGCCTGCTGATCTATTCCCTCATCACCGGCGACTTCCGGCTGGCGTACGTAGCCGCGCACAGCGATCAGACCATGCCGGCGATCTACAAGTTCACGGCGTGGTGGGGCGGGCAAGAGGGATCGCTGCTGCTATGGGCCTGGCTGCTGGCGACCTATTCGGCCGTGGTGGTGTTCACCAACCGCAAGAAGTTCCGCGACATGATGCCGTGGGTCACGGCGGTCCTGATGACCACGCTGACTTTCTTCCTGATCCTGATCGCTTTCGTGCTGAGCCCCTTCGGAGTGCTGGAAGCCGGGCGTGGCAACATCGTGGAAGGCATGGGCCGCGGGCTGAACCCGCTGCTGCAGTACTGGACGATGGTGATCCATCCGCCGATGCTGTACCTGGGTTACGTCGGCTTCACCGTGCCGTTCGCGTTCGCGATGGGATCGCTGATCACCAGGCAGCCGGGCGAGGCCTGGATTCACACCACGCGGCGCTGGACCATCGTGACCTGGCTGTTCCAGAGCACCGGAATCCTGCTGGGGCAAGGCTGGGCGTACGCGGTGCTGGGCTGGGGCGGATATTGGGCCTGGGATCCGGTGGAGAACGCGTCGCTGCTGCCCTGGATCACGGCCACGGCGTTTCTGCACTCGGTGATGATGCAGGAAAAGAAGGGCATGATGAAGGTGTGGAACATGGTCCTGATTTCGGGGACCTTTTTCCTGTGCATCTTCGGGACGTTCCTGACGCGCTCGGGCGTGGTGAGCTCGGTGCACGCTTTCGCGCAGTCGCCCATCGGCAAATATTTCGTGTACTTCCTGGCGATCGGAATCGCGGCGACGCTGTACATGATTCTGGATCGCATGAAATATCTGAAGAGCGAGGCGCGCCTGGAGAGCGTGGTGTCGCGTGAATCCAGCTTCATGTTCAACAACCTGATCCTGGTGGCGAGCTGCTTCGCGGTGCTGTGGGGCACGTTGTTCCCGGTGATTTCGGAAGCGGTGACGGGCGAAAAAATCAGCGTGGACGCGCCCTTTTTCAACCGCATCAACATTCCCATCGGGCTGGGGCTGATGCTGCTGACGGGCGTGGGGCCGCTGATCGCCTGGCGGCGCAGCTCGGTGGAGAGCCTGAAGCGCGCGTTCTTCTGGCCATCGATCGCGGCGCTGGTGTTGATGGCGGCGCTGGCGGTGTTTGGAGTGTACGAGCATCCCTACGCGCTGGTGTCGTTCGGGCTGTGCATGTTCGTGACAGCTACCATCTCTTCGGAATTCTGGAAGGGATCGAAAGCCATCAGCGCGAAAAGCGGCGTGGGCCTGATCCCGTCGGCCATCGAGCTGACGCATCGCAACACGCGGCGCTACGGCGGGTACCTGGTGCACATGGGCATCGTGTTCATGTTCATCGGCTACACCGGCGCGGCTTTCAACCAGGACGTGACCAAAGAGGTTGCGCCCGGAGGCAGCTTCCAGTTGGGACATTACAATCTGAAAGTCACCAACATGCAGCAGGGCGAGAACGACAACTACACTTGGCAGAAGCTGTCGGTGGAAGCTTCGCGGGGATCGCAGACCATCGGCACGCTGGAACCGGCCAAGCGCTTTTACAAATCCAGCCAGCAGCCGACGTCGGAAGTTGCCATCCGGCGGCGGCTCAACGAAGACCTGTATCTGAACTTCGCGGGCGTTTCGAACGACAACCAGCGCGCCGTGATTCAGGCCTATGTCTTTCCGCTGGTTTCGTGGGTCTGGATCGGCTACTGGGTGCTGGCGATCGGCACGCTGGTGTGTCTGATCCCGAGCAAGGTGCGTCTGTCGTACGCGCGAACACAGGTACTTGGAGTTGCAGAGAAACATGCGAAGGTTACGAAATAGTTTGCTGGTGTTGGCCCTGGCGACGGGGCCGGTGCTGGCGCAGTCGGCCGAACAACTCGAAAGCCCGGCCGTCAATCGAGTGGCGGACCGGCTGCTGTGTCCCTGCGGGTGCAAGATGACCATGACTTGCCGCATGGACCCGTATCCGTGCCAGACCTGCTGGGAAAACAAGAAGAAGATTCTCAAGATGCAGACGGCCGGCATGTCGGACCAGTCGATTCTCGACCAGTTCGGACAGGAAATGGGCAAAGACGTGGTGGCGGTCCACCCGGGCGTGCTGGGATCCATCTCGTTCTACGCCGCGGCCGTGTTCGGACTGATTCTCGTTGTGGTGGTCATCCGGAGATACCGGCGCCCATCCGCCGCGGTGGTAGACGGGCCGGTGGATGACGTGGTGCTGGATCGCTATCACGAACAAATCGAGAAAGAAGTGGACAAGCTCGATTGATGGTGATCACGATAGCTGTTGCCCTGGTGGTGGGAACGATCGTCTTCACCCTGTTCGTTCGCAGCCAGGATGTTCCGGAAGCCGCGCCGGTGTCGCCGACAGCGCACCTGGAAGAGCGCAAGTCGCAAGTCTACGAGAACCTGCGCGACCTGCAATTCGAGTTTCGGCTCGGCAAGCTTTCCGACGCGGATTATCAGAAGACCAAGCTGGATTTGCAGCGGGAGCTGGCGCGAGTGCTGGCGGAGATCGATGCGCTGAAGCCCGCTGCGCCGCCCGCGCAACAGCCCTTGCAACAGCCGGTGCAGGCCAAGGCCGCGGCGCAAGCGAAAGCCTACGTCCCACCGCCGGCGTCGGCCGCTAGCGCGAACGGGCACACCTGCCCGCATTGCGGCTCCGCGTTTCCGCAACCGATGAAATTCTGCGGTGAATGCGGAAAGGCGATGGCATGAGCGCGGGCGCGCGAGCACTGGTCTTTTCGATGGCGCTGCTGGCGCCGTGTTTTGCCGCCGTGGAGGGAGTGGTGGTCAACGGCACCACCGGCGAGCCGCAGCCCAACGCGATCGTGTCGCTGGTGCAGCCGGGTCAGGGCGGCATGCAGACGCTGGCCAGTGTCCGGACCGACGCTCAGGGTAAGTTTCATATCGACAAGGAAGCGCCGCCCGGGCCGCAGCTTATCCAGGCGCTGTACCAGGGCGTCATCTATACCAAGCCGGTGCTGCCGGGCATGCCCGCGGGCGGCCTGCGCGTGGATGTTTTCGATGCCACCAGCAAGAGCAGCGTCGCCAAAGTCAGCCAGCATTTTATCGTGCTGCAACCGGGCGCGAGCGAAATGACCGTGAGCGAGGGCATCCTGTTTCAAGGCGACCCGAAGCTGACCTTCAGCGATCCCACCAACGGCTCGTTCCGCTTCTATCTTCCGCCGGAAGCCAAGGGGCAAGTGCAGGTGACCATCAACGCTCCGGGCGGCATGCCGATCCAGCGTCCCGCGGACAAGACCAAGCAGGAAAACGTATACAAGGTGGATTATCCGATCAAGCCCGGCGAGACGCGCTTCGACTTGAACTACACGGTTCCGGTAGCGAGTCCGCTGGTGTTTGCGAGCAAGATTCTGCACAGCGAAGGCGCTTCGGACCTGGTGGCACCGCAGGGCGTGACGCTGAAGGGCGACGACATCGAGCTGGCCGGTCAGGAACCGACCACGCAGGCCAGCATTTATCGCATCAAGAACACCAGCTTCAAGGTGGAAGTGGAAGGCACGGGTTCCTTGACTCCGGCGGCGGAGGCATCGGGCGAGGACAACGGCGCGCCGACGCTCAAGGAAGTGAAGCCGCGCATCTACGACCGGTTGTATTGGGTGCTGGGGATGGCGTTCGCGGTGTTGGGGCTGGGGTCGGTGCTGTTGTATCGGACGGCCCGGTCGTAGTCGAGCGTTGCCCCACCAGCGGGGACAGACGGCTCTGTCCACGGTGAGGCTTCTCAGATAGGATCGGTGTTGCGGGTTGGGGACAGAGACGTCTGTCCCCTCAGTGCCTCTGGTACATTGGAAGAACAAGCCGGAGGTTCCCCATGCATAAGCTCGCGCTAGCTATCGTATTGACGCCTGTTGCGCTGATCTACGGGCAGGACTTGCCCCAGGCGGACACCATTCTCAGCCGCTACGTCGAGGTCACGGGTGGGCGGGCCGCACTCGAGAAGCGCCATAACCAGGTGGAGCACGGCAGTATCGAGATCCCCGCGGTGGGCCTCAAGGGCAACATGACCATGTACGAGGCGGAGCCCAACAAGAGCCACATGATCGCCGAGCTGGCGGGAATCGGCAAGATCGAATCCGGAACCGGGGCCGGCGTGGCGTGGGAGAACAACCCGCTGCAGGGACCGCGGCTCAAGCAGGGCCAGGAACTGGCGGATTCGCTGCGCGACAGCACCTTCAACGCTTACCTGTACTGGAAGAAACTATACAGCAAGATTGAAACCACGGGCTCGGAGACGGTGGAAGGCCACGAGTGCTACAAGGTTGTGCTGACTCCCAGCCAGGGCAGTTCGACCACGGAGTATTTCGACAAGAAATCCGGACTGCTCATCAAGACGGCCGCCACTCGCACCACGGCCCAGGGAGAGATCAGCGCCGAGATCCTGTACGACGACTACAGAAAAGAAGGCGACTTTCTGATGCCGCACAAGATGACGCAGCGGGCGGCCGGACAAGAGCTGGTGATTCAGGTGCAGAGTTCGGAATTCAACGTCGATTTGCCGAAAGACGCGTTTGATCTGCCGCCGGAAGTGCAGGCGCTGCAGAATAAATCCGGGCAGGGGGCGGCTAAGACAACCGCCGCGCCCACCACGGCGTCCAACGGCGGCGGGGGGAAGTTCACCATCTACATGGGCGGGCAGCCTGCGGCATCCGAGACCTACACGCTTGCGAAATCGGACGGCAAGATCGAAATCGACGGCTCCGGCAAAGCCGCCATCGGCCCGATGAAGGTGGATATCGATCGCTTCGACGTGGTGACCGACGACAAATTCCAACTGCGCGAGGCGGCCGCCAAGGCCAAGATGGGCGCGGTTCAGATCAACGCCAAGATCACCTTCGCCGATGGCAAGGCCAAGAACGAGGTGGACACCGGACAAGGCCCGCAGGTGAAAGAGGACGCCGTGCATCCGGACGCGGTGGTGGTGAACTCCACGCTGCCGCTCTATCCCTGGACGCTGCTGGGCATGCGCGCCGAGCTGAAGAACCAGGATCCGCAGCAGTTTTACGTCTACGTGCTGAATCAGGGCGAGGTGCCCGCCACCGTGATCTTCAAGGGACGCGAAGCGGTGGAGTTCGCCGGCAAGACCGTGGAATTGAATCATCTCACCGCCAGCGGAAAGACGCCGCAGGGCCAGGCCATCGGTCTGGACTTCTGGTTGGACGACGATCGCAGGATGATCAAGATCGCGGTGCCGTCCATGGGCGTGGAAGGCTACCAGGAAGGCTACGACCGGAAGGCGCCGCCGCCGGCCGCCAAGCCCGCTTCGAACGGCGCCGCCAAGAACAACGGGTGATGGCATGACTCCGCCGGGAACGCCGCCGGCTTCTGAAAATCTCCACGATGCGGCCTTTCAGGCTGCGCTGGAGTCTTATCTTTCGGCGATCCTGGATATCGCCGAGACGGTAGCGGCCATCTTCCCGGAGATCGGCGCCACCTGCCACGAGCAGTTGACGCGCCTCCGCGCACGGCTGGCTTTCGAGGCCAACATCAAGACGCTCGCCGAGAGCCGCGACACGCTGCATTCGGTGCTGCAGGAGTTCGCGGTGCGAGCCGGCCACTACAACCAGGCCCTGAGCGATGAGCTGAACCGGACGCTGGCCATGGTGGCGCAGGGCGAAGACACGCGTTCGGCGCGCAACGTGCGCTACGTCGACAACCTGGTGGACTTCCTGGATCAGTTGGAGAAGGCGCTTGAATCGGGCGACGTTTCGAAGCTGGCGGCGCAGGCCGGCGAGCTGCGTCGCTTCGCCGAATCCATCGAGATCGACACGCGCGACCCCTTCGTGCGGCTGCTGGATCAGATGCGCGAATTCCAGCACCGGCTTCGGGAAGCGGAACTGCTGGCTTCCCGCGACACGTTGACGGGCATCGCCAACCGGCGCGAGTTCAATCGGCATCTCGCCACGCGCATCGAGGCCAAGCGCGAATTTTGCGTGTTGTTCTTCGACCTGGATTCGCTCAAATCCCACAACGACCGGTTCGGACACCTGTGCGGTGACGAAATTCTGAAACAGTTGGCCGCGCGGCTGAGCAGCCAGGTGCGCGCGCGCGATTTCGTCTGCCGCTGGGGTGGCGACGAGTTCGCGGTGATCCTGGATTGCGGGCTGGATCCCGGAGTGACGCGGTCGCGCCAGATCGCGCAGTGCCTGAATCGGCCCTACCATGTCACGGTGGAGGGTCGAGAAATGCTGATCGACATCCACGTCTCGGTCGGGATCGCCGAGCACGTCGAGGGCGAAACGCCGGAACAGCTTTTTCGCCGCGTCGATGAGAACATGTACCGGCAGAAGGGCGCGCAATCGCTTGGTTAGCATCACTCGGAAGGACTCGCCATCGTGCCGACTCTGACCAATGCCGGGGTGCTGGTCACCGGAGCCGGGCGAGGCATCGGCAAGCGGCTGGCGATCGGCTTCGCGGCCGCCGGGAATCGGGTCGGGTTGCTGGCCCGCAGCAAGGCGGAGCTGGACCTGGCGCACCTGGAGATCGAGCACGCCGGCGGCAATGCGCTGCGGATTCGCGCCGACGTTACCGACTTCGAGCAGATCGACGCGGCAGTGGACCGCATGCGCGTCCACTACGGAGAAGTGCAGGTGCTGGTGTGCGCGGCCGCGGTCCAGGGACCCATCGGCCCGTTCGCCGAACAGTCGCCCAAGGCCTGGGTGGAGACCATCCACACTAATCTGCTGGGCGTGATACATGCCTGCCGGGCCGTGTTGCCGCACATGATCGAGCGTCGCAGCGGTAAGATCATCGTGCTGAGCGGTCCGGGAGCGGCGGCGGCGCGGCCGAACTTTTCCGTTTACGCCGCTACCAAGACCGCCGTGGTGCGGCTGGTGGAGACCATCGCCGAAGAAGTTCGCGACCACAACATCCAGATCAACTGCATGGGTCCGGGCGGCACCTACTCGCACATCACCGACCAGATCCTGCACGCCGGCGAGAAGGCCGGTGAGAAGGAGCACGAGGAGGCGCTGGAAATCCGGCGCACCGGCGGCGTCGCGCCTGAAAAACAAATCCAGCTCGCTTTGTTCCTGGCATCCGAGCAGTCCAACCACATCAGCGGGAAGTTGATCCAGGTCACCGACGACTGGAAGAAGCTGCGTAGCGAGAACATACACCACGAGATCTACACGCTGCGCAGGATACAGAAGGTCTAGCGCATGCCGCGCGGATGGATTGCCATTCTCATCGCGCTGGCTCTCGCGGCGGGCGCCTCCGCGCAGCCCCGCAAGAAAAAGCTGTTGGCCATCGGAGAGGTGAAGGGCTACCAGCACGATTCGGTGACGCATGCGCTGGCGACCATCGAAAGGCTGGGCCACGAATCCGGCCTATTCGACACCTACATCCGCACGGATTCGGAACTGATCACGAAACAGAAGCTCGGAAACAACGCGAAGAATCTCGATTTTTTCGATGCGGTTCTCTTCTACACCACCGGCGAGCTGGACATGAATGCCCAGCAGAAGAAGGATCTGCTCGCCTTTGTGCACGACGACGGCAAAGGATTCATCGGCGTTCACTCCGCGATCGACACCTTCTACAAGTGGCCGGAGTATGGCGAGATGGTCGGCGGCTACTTCAACGACCACCCTTGGGGCGTCTTCGACGGGCCGGTCATCGTGGAGGATCCCGATTTCCCCGGGATGCAGGCCGTGCCGCGCGAATTCGTGCTGAAGGACGAGATGTATCAGGTGCGCAACTTCTCGCGCGCCAGGAGTCACGTCATCGCGCGGCTGGATGCCGCCAAGCTGGACCTGAGCAACTCCAAAGTGTCGGCGGAGCATCGCGCCGATAAGGATTTTCCGATCATCTGGGCCAGCATGTACGGCAAGGGGCGCGTGTACTACAACACGCTGGGCCATCGCGAGGAGACTTGGGATCGCAAGGATGTCCAGACGATGTACCTGGAAGCGATCCAGTGGGCCATGGGCGTGGGGCGGGCAATCCTGCCCGCAGCCGGCTTCAGCCGGCACTGAAGGCCGCCTAAAGGTGGCTGCAGTCTAGCCCTCGCGCTTCAACTGGCCGCAGGCCGCGAAAATGTCGCGCCCGCGCGGCTTGCGTACGAAGCACGGCATGGCGCGGCGGACGATCCCCTGAAAGGCATGCACGCGTGCGGGCTCCGGAGTCTCGAACGTAATGCCGGGGCCGGGATTCAGAGCGATCAGGTTCACTTTGGCGTTGAGATGCGCCAGCAGCTTCACCACGCGCCGGGCGTCCGCATCCGTGTCGTTGACGTCTTTCAGCAGCACGTACTCGAAGGTCAGCTTTTCCCATGGCCGCAGCGGGTAGGCCTTGGCGGCAGCGAGCAAGTCCTTCAGCGAATACTTGCGCGTGATGGGCATCAGCTCGCGCCGCTGTTCCTCTGTGGACGCGTTCAGCGAGATCGCCAGCTTCGGCCGGATCGGCTCGCGTCCCAGCTCTTCGATCTTCGGCACGATGCCCGCCGTGGAAAGCGTGATGCGCCGCTCGGCCAGGCCGATGCCTTCGCGATCCACCAGCAGCCTGGTCGCTTTGATCACGTTCGCCAAGTTCAGCAGCGGCTCGCCCATGCCCATCATGACGATGTTGAGCTGTTCGGAAGCAGCCGACAGTTGATGCGTCCGCATCACGAACAGCACCTGGCCGACGATCTCGCCGGGCGTCAGGTTGCGCTCCAGGCCGAGCAGCGCCGTCAGACAGAACTGGCAGTTCACCGGACAACCCACCTGGCTCGAGATGCAGATGGTGTCGCGCCGCTCTTCAGGCATCAGCACGGTCTCGATGGTGCGCTGGTCCTCGAGACCCAGCAGGTAACGCCGGGTGCCGTCGCTGGAACTATACTCGGCCACCAGCTTGGGCAGGCCCAGAGTCAGCTTCGAAGTTAATTCTTTTCTTAGATTTACGGGAAGAGTGCTGATCTGGACCAAGTCCGCTACCCTTTGGCGATAGACGGCGTCATAAATCTGGCGGGCGCGGTAGGCCGGATGGCCCTCGCCCAGGGCCTTTTGTAGGTCCGGAAGTTCAAGCCCTACAATAGTTTGCGGCACATCTCAGTATAACACGCGGACCCCCTGGAACCGCGATAAGATGGAAGTAGTGACCCTAACCGAGACCGCACAACAACTCCGCGACATCGAGACCACCACACTGGCGAACGGCGTCCGCGTGATCACCGAACGGATGGACCACGTGCGGTCGGTGTCGCTAGGCGTCTGGATTCGGACCGGGTCGCGCCGCGAGTCGGCCGAAGAGAGCGGGATCTCCCACTTCATCGAGCACATGGTGTTCAAGGGAACGCGCAACCGCTCGGCCGAGGACATCGCGCGCTCGGTGGATTCCATCGGCGGCGGCCTGGACGCTTTCACCGCCAAGGAAATGGTGAGCTACAACACCAAGGTGCTGGACGAGCACCTGCCGCTGGCTTTCGACGTCCTGGCGGACCTGGTGCTGAATCCGCTGTTCCGCCCCGAGGACATCGAGAAAGAAAAAGGCGTCATCCTCGAAGAGCTGAAGATGGAGGTGGACAATCCGGAGTACCTGCTGCACGAGATCTTCACCAGCAACTTCTGGAAGGACCATCCGCTCGGCAAGCCGATCCTGGGCACCAAGGACACGGTGCAAAGCTTCCGCCGGGAAATGATTCACGACTATTACCACCGCTACTACTCGCCCGCCAACATCCTGATCACCGCGGCCGGAAACCTGAAGCACCCGCACCTGGTGGACCTGGTGCGCGAGCGGTTCGAGGGTCTGCGCGTGAACGGCCAGCTGGCTCCCGACTCGCCGCCGGTTCCACACGCGCGGCTGGTTTTCAGGAACAAGGCCTCGCTGGAACAGACGCACCTCTACATGGGCGTGCCGGCTTACCCGTTTCCGCACGAGCTGCGCTTCGCCTGCTACGCGCTCAACGCCGTGCTGGGCGGAGGCATGAGTTCGCGCCTGTTTCAGAACATCCGCGAGAAGCAGGGCCTGGCCTACGCGGTTTATTCCGAGCTGAGCATGTATCGGGACGCCGGCTGCATGGCGATTTATGCGGGCAGCGCGCTGGAATCCACCGCCAAGGTGATCGAGTGCATCATGAAGGAGCTGCGGGAACTGAAGGAATCGCCGGTGCCCGAGGATGAGCTGCGGCGAGCCAAGGATCACTTGAAAGGCTCGTTCATGCTGGGACTGGAGTCCACCTTCAGCCGCATGAGCAATCTGGCGCGGCAGGAGCTGTATTTCGACCGCTTCTTCACGCTGGACGAAATGCTGCAGAGTATCGAGGAGATTTCAGCGGACCAGTTGCAGCGCATCGCCCAGGAGTTTTTCGATCCCAAGCACATCAGTCTCACGATGTTGGGAAACCTGGGAGAGTTCCGGGTTCGCCGAGAGGATCTGGTCTGCTGACCGTAGCGCGGCTCCGCCAGCTCGTCATCCTCTCTGTTTTCCTCGCTTCATCCGCCTTTGCCCTGGACCTGGACAAACTCAAGCCGCAGGGCTACGTCAGCGACTTCGCGCACGCCTTAGACGACTCGTCCCGGGCGCAACTGGAAGACTACTGCGGCCGCGTCGAGAAGGCCACCCAAGTCCAGATGGCGATCGTGACGATCGATTCGCTGGAGGGCGATCCCGTCGAGGACGTCGCCAATTCGCTGTTCCGCAAGTGGGGCATCGGCAAAAAGGGCAAGGACGAAGGCATCCTGCTGCTGGTGGCCATCAAGGATCGGCGCAACCGCATCGAAGTGGGGTACGGGCTGGAGCCGATCCTGCCGGACGGATTCGCCGGCAGCGTGCTGCGCGAGGCTCGACCGCTGCTGCAACAAGGGAACTACGGACAGGCGTTGTTGACGGCGGCCGACGAGATGGGTTCGCGGATCGCAGCCGCCAAGGGGGTCACGCTCGACGTCAGTGTGCGGCCGCGGCGACCGGTTCGAACGGACCAGCCGAACATTCCGTGGCCGGTGATCGTCATAGGCCTGATCTTCCTGCTGTTCCTGCTGCGCCGGGGCGGCGGCGGAGGTGGTTTCTTAGTTGGCATGATTCTGGGTAACCTATTAGGGCGCGGCGGACGCGGTGGCTGGGGCGGCGGCGGCTTCGGAGGTTATGACTCGGGCGGAGGCGGCGGAGGTTTCGGCGGATTCGGCGGCGGCGACTCGGGAGGCGGCGGGGCGTCGGGGAGTTGGTAAGTGACGTACGGGTTTCGCAAATGGCGCACGGGGTTTAGGAAATGGCGCACGGGGTTCAGGAAATGATGGTCCAGAAGCTTCAGGATTTAGTCGATCGCCTGCACAAGGCTCACCAGGACCGGCTGGTGTCGGTAATCCTCTACGGCTCGGCCGTGACGGGCGATCATCACCACCGGTTTTCCGATCTCAACGTGTTGTGCGTGCTCAAGGACGTTTCGCCCGCGGCGCTGGGCGCTTCCGAACCGGTGTTCACCTGGTGGCGCGGCCAGGGCAATCCGTCGCCGCTGCTGCTGACCGAAGAAGAAGTGCGGACGTCCACCGACTGTTTTCCCATCGAGTTCCATGACATCCTGGAGCGGCGGCGCGTTCTGTTCGGCCCGGACGTGATCGAGGGCCTGGTCATAGACGACAAGTTCTATCGTTCGCAGATCGAGCAGGAGCTGCGCGCAAAACTTCTGCGCCTGCGCCAGAAAGCGGGCAGTGTTCTTTCCGACAAGAAAGCCCTGCTGCAGCTCATGATCGATTCGGCGCCGAACTTCCTGGTGCTGTCGCGCCATGCTCTGTTGTTTGCAGGCGTGCCGACGGGGTCGCAAAAGCGCGAGATCGTGCGCAACCTGGCGGCGGCAGGCATCGACGCTGCGCCGTTCGAAACCTTGCTGGATCTGCGCGAGCAGACCAAAACGCCGGGCGACGTGGATCCGCAAACGTTATTCGCAAGCTACCTGAAAGAGATTGACGCGGTGGTCAACTACGTGGACCGCCTGGAGAAATGAGGGACAGATGAAGATTGGGATCATCATAATCGCCGTGGTGCTGCTCGGAGCCCTGGGAGTTTTCGGCTGGGCCATGGGAGCACGGAACACTCTGGTCACCGAGCGGGAAGCGGTGAATGCCGCGTGGTCGCAGGTGGACGTCGCGCTGGAGCGCCGCGCCGACCTGATTCCGAACCTGGTGGAAACGGTGAAGGGCTTCGCCAAGCAGGAGCAGACCGTCATCAAGGAAGTGACCGACGCGCGCGCGGCCCTGGGCGGCGCTCGAACGCCGCAGGAAAAGATCCAGGCCAACTCGCAATTGGATGGCGCGCTGAGCCGGCTCCTGGTGGTGGTGGAGAATTATCCGCAATTGAAGTCCAACGAGAATTTCCTGCGCTTGCAGGACGAGCTGGCCGGCACCGAGAACCGCATCGCCGTGGAGCGCCGCAAGTACAACGAGACGGTGCAGAAGTACAACACCGACATCGCGCTGTTCCCCAACAACATCGCGGCGTCGCTATTCAATTTCCAGCGCAACGACGCCTACTTCAAGACCGAGCCGGGCGCACGCGCAGTCCCGAAGGTCGCATTCTGACGCCACACTTGCCTAGCGGCAGTATCATGGATTGACTCGCGATAGTGGAAGGTCACCAATCGTCAGTCACCGGCGAGCTTGGAATTGACGGAATGAGCCTGAGCGCAGGAACGAAACTGGGGCCATACGAGATCCTCGGCCCGCTCGGCGCCGGCGGTATGGGTGAAGTGTATCGTGCACGCGATACACGGCTGGAGCGGGTAGTCGCCATCAAGGTTCTGCCGTCACACCTCTCCGATAATCCCGACCTGCGCCAGCGATTCGAACGAGAAGCCCGCGCCATTTCGTCGCTGCAGCACCCCCACATCTGCGTCTTGTACGACGTCGGGAGCGAAAACGGCATCGACTATCTGGTCATGGAGTACCTGGAAGGCGAATCACTCGCCGACCGGCTTCGCAAGGGTCCGCTGCCGCTCTCCGAAGGTCTGAAGATCGGCATCGAGATCGCCGACGCACTCGATAAAGCCCACCGGGCCGGGATCGTCCATCGAGATCTGAAGCCCGGCAACATTGTGTTGACCAAGTCGGGAGCCAAGCTGCTCGACTTCGGCCTGGCAAAAGCCGCGGTCCTTGGCGGATTGGCGGGCGACGGATCCGTCCCGCTGCTCTCCGCGGCGATGACGATGACGTCTCCCATGCCACACGATTCGCCGGTGACTTCAGCCGGGATGGTGGTTGGAACCATTCAATACATGTCACCCGAGCAGTTACAGGGCAAAGAGGCCGACGCGCGCAGCGACATATTTTCTTTCGGCGCGGTTCTTTACGAGATGGCGACAGGGCGTCGCGCCTTCGAGGGGAAATCGCAGTTGAGCGTCGCGTCGGCCATTCTGGAGCGTGAACCCGAGCCGATCAGTGTAGTGCGTCCGGGATCGCCGCCGGCGTTCGAACACCTTGTGACAAGCTGCCTGGCAAAGGAGCCCGACGAGCGCTGGCAAAACGCCAAGGATCTCCGCACGGAGTTGCAATGGATCGGGACGCTGGGGACCCAGGTCGCTGCCAGCCCGCGACGTGCGCGCCGCGCCAGATGGCTGCTCGGATCGGCCGTGGGACTGATCCTCCTCGCGATGGCAGCCGGACTGGGATTCTGGTTGTCGTCCAAGAGCACCGCGCCCGATCTACGAGTCGCGATCAACCTGCCACCAGGCTATCAGCTCGATGTCGTCAACAGCGCACTGGCCCTTTCTCCAGATGGTACGCGGCTAGCGTTCGCGGCGGTGGGACCCGAGGGACCGCAACGCTTGTGGTTGCGGGCGCTAAACGGGCAAGAGCCGCAAGCGCTGGCGGGAACCGAAGACGCCACGTATCCATTCTGGTCTCCCGACGGACGCCGTCTCGGTTTCTTTGCCCGTCGTAAATTGAAAACCATCGAGCTTGCATCCGGCGCGGTCGATGCCCTCTGCGATGCCCCCAATGGCCGTGGAGCGTCTTGGGGCAGCCGGGGCATCATCGTGTTCACGCCCGACTATCAGACCGGTTTGTTTTCGATTCCTGCACCCGGCGGCACACCTGTGCAACTGACCGAGGCCGGTAAGACGGGCGCGACGCATCGTGTGCCGTTCTTTCTACCCGATGGCAAGCATGTGCTGTTCGTCTATAGGGGACTCTCCAGCGACACGACTGGCCAAGGCATCTATGTGCTTGACATCGATTCGCGGAAGACGCACTTCGTTGCACCGGAAACCGTACAGCCCACCTTTGCCGAGCCTGGCTTCTTGATCTTTGTGCGGAACAGGGATCTGATGGCGCAGCCGTTCAGCACGAGGACCCTCAGAACAACCGGCCAGGCGACACCGATCGCCGACCAGGTGTATGCCAATCTTTACCGTGCCGCGGGCGAGTTCTCGGTTTCCAGCGGCACGCTCGTGTATGTCAAGGCATCGGAAATTGGCAAGCAAAAGCTCGTGCTCTTTGACGGCGAAGGCATGAAGCTCGCCGACATCGGCACACCGATAGAGTCTGATCTGGGCCTTTCCCTTTCTCCCGATGGCCGACACGTGGCCGTGGACGTGACTGAAGGAGGTTTGAACAGTTCGATCTGGATCTACGATACGACTGCTATGGGCAAGAGACGACTGACATTCGGCCCTGGACAGTTCGGAGCTCCCGTGTGGTCACCGGATGGCGGAAGGATCGCCTATGCTGACGCAGGCGGCAATATCTATGTTCAAAGCGCGGACGGTAGCTCGCCGGCGCGGACCGTCAGTCGGAGCACCATGAGCGCAAACGTCAGTTCATGGTCGCCTGACGGGACGCAATTGGTCATAGCGGATCAGGCGAAAACCGGCCTCGATATTCACATCGTGTCGATTGACGGTAAGAAAGACACCCCTTTCCTTGCATCCCCGGCATGGGAGTCACAAGCAGTATTTTCTCCGGACGGAAAGTGGCTGGCGTATGTATCGGACGAGTCGGGCAAAAATGAAGTCTACATAGTGTCGTACCCTTCCGCGCAGACAAAACTACAAGTCTCGTCCGGTGGGGGCCAAATTCCCGTCTGGATCAACGGCGGCCGCGAACTGGTGTATGCCACCGAGGAGCGCAAGCTGGTCGCGGTTTCAGTGAAACAGCAAGGGACCGGAATCGAACTCGGGCCGGCGCGGCCGTTGTTTGAGAGTCCTGCGTTGCCACCACTACCCGGGGGCTGGTTGAATGGCGGCATTTCCTCAGCCGGCTATGTGACTCCCGATGCTAAGCGGATCATTCTCATGCTGCCGACCACGCTTTCTTCGCAAACACCAATCGAGGTGCGGACCAATTGGGCGAACAACCTCAAATCAAAACGATGACTGACCCCTGGCACCTGAAACCCGACACCTGTATTCTAAGTCCATGCCCCTCCGGATAGTCCTCGATACCCGCCGTGTATCGGACTTCGGCATCGGAACTTATATCCGGAACCTGGTTCGCGCACTGGCCCGCGTGGACCGGAACAATCGCTACACGCTGATCACCTCCACGCCGGAGGTTCCGGAATTCGCCGACCTGCCGTCCAACTTCGAAACCGCGCTGTACGCGGGCCAAAGCAGGACCGGTCCGGCTCAGTTGGGCTACAGCGTTTTTCTGCAAAGGCTCAAGGCCGACGTCTTCCATCAGCCGCTCAACGCCGTGCCGTTGTGGATGCCCAAGCCCTACCTGGTGACCATCCACGACATGAGTACGCTGCTGTTCGCGACTCAGCCCGGATACCGCAGCAATGTCCGCCGCTACTATTTGCGGCGGGGTCTGCTGCGCGCCGACCGCGTGATGGCGGTCTCCAGCGCCACGCGCCGCGACGTCGAGTCTGTGTTGGGAATCCCGGGCAGCCGCATCCGCGTGGTCTACAATGCGCCCGACCCGGTGTTCTGCGCGCCCAATGGCTCGCCGATGGCGTCGGTGGGCGGCCAGGAGTTCGCCTATCCGCCCGAGATCCAGCGCGTACTCGACCGCTACCGCATCCACTACCCGTTCCTGTTGTACGTGGGCCGGACCAATGCGCAGAAAAATATCCCGCGCCTGGTGGAAGCGTTCGCGGTGCTGCGCGGCGAGATTCAGGAGAATCCCGCGTATCAGGACCTGCGCCTCATCATCATTGGCGACGAGATCGCGCGACACCCCGCTTTGCGGCACGCCGTGATCCAAAGTCGCGTGGAAGCCGCCGTGCGATTCCTGGGATTCGTGCCCATCGAGACGCTGCGGGCGTTCTATCAACTGGCGTCTGCCTTCGTGTTCCCATCGCTGTACGAAGGATTCGGCTTGCCGCCGCTCGAAGCCATGGCGTGCGGGACCCCGGTGGTGAGCTCCAACGTAAGCTCTTTGCCGGAAGTGGTCGGCGACGCGGCCGTCGCGGTGAATCCTGAAAACGTCTTCGACATCGCGCGCGGCATTCGCGAAGTGCTGTTGGATGCGGACTTGCGGCGCCGGTTGATCGCGCGGGGCTTCGAGCAGGTGCGCAAGTTCAGTTGGGAGCGGACCGCCACCGAAGTGCTGCAGGCCTACGAGGAGATCGCGTCGTACAAGAAGCGGCCGCGCTGACGCATGGGCAGCTCGCGGTCGCGTTCCCGGCCCACCCATCGAATGCGCGCCTTGATCGATTCCACCAGCTCGGCGGTGGTGGTGCGAAGCTGCTCCCACTGGTGCGGCGCATCCATGGTGGCGTCGGTCACCAGGTAGTAGCAGCGCGCCCCGGAGCGAATGTAACGCAGGACGGCTTCCTCGCGGCGGCTGACCACGTACAGGCCTTCGGGCGAAAGCTCGGAGCGGCGCCGCTCGGCGGTGTCCAGCAGCGCGATGTCGCACCCGGCCAGCGTGACGTACATGTATGGATCGGGCGCCAGACGCGCCATCACCAATCCCGCCGGGGCGGCTACGGCGGGGAACGGCAGGGGGAAGCTCCGGCGCCAGTTCACTGCCGCCGACCACGGCGTGCCCGGACCGATGGGCGAATCCAGGAACGCGGCCTCGGCCACGCGCTCGGGGGCGCTGCGTCGTCTCAGGCTGGCTTCCAGATCCTCGGTGGAGGCCAGGTCCGGAAGCGACATGCGGAAGTACTGCAGTATCGAATCGAAAATTTCGGGTGAGAGATTTCTCACGCCTTTGAGCACATTGTGAACATGAGGCTGAGAGACGCCGATCAGGCGAGCGAGACCTCGTTCGGTGAGTTCGCCGTTGCGAATGCGATCCCGGACGTGGGCGAGCAACTTCGCCTGCGCGTCCTGGAAGGTCAAATTGGCATCTCCTGTATTTCAGTCTGAAATAGGCTCCCGCGGCTCTAAGAAAACCGGCACGCCGCGGGCCCGCACACTGTAGTAGTGCTGGCGCCGGAAGAACGTATATAAGCAAAAGAATACGTTGACTTTGTCCGACTCTCTCCTTAGGGCAAGGATGATTTCCTACCTAGAAGCTATGGTTTTTTGCGTTGACGGTTTGGGTCAGCGCACAGAGACTGGATTCACATCTCAAACGACTCGGTTGCCTTTCCGAGTTTTCCAACAGGAAGAGGACGAAATGGAGTGGACACGATCGGAAACCCTGGCGCTAGCCGCGCCAAGATGTAATACCTGCGTCGGCTTAGGCCTGCGGATCGGGCGGAACAAGACGACACATCCCTGCAATTGCGTGCTGCGGGCTATTTTCCGCACTTGCCTGGACCGCTTTCGCGAGTGCACGGCACGGGAGAAATACATGAGCCGGGTGACGCTGGACCCCCTGCCGGGCAAAGACCGGAGAGGCGCCTGGGGAAGGAAGGACGAAGAGTTTTCGGCCGACTTCTGCCTGGTGAGCAAACGGACGCTGACTGAACTCGAGCATCGCATTTTCCGATATCATTTTCTGCTGGGCGCGGACTGGAAGCTGTGCTGCCGCAAGCTCAGGATGGACCGCGGGAATTTCTTCCACTCCGTGTACCGCATCGAGCAGAAGCTGGGGCGCGTGTTTCGCGAACTGGAACCCTACTCGCTCTTTCCGCTGGACGATTACTTTCACGGGCCCGTCAAGAGCGTGACCAGCAGCCTGACGCCCCGCGTGGTCCCGATCCGGCCTCCTTTGCGAAAGAGTGTTCAGCTTCCCGACCTGAGAATTGCGTAACAGGGGAAGGCCCGCGCTGTGGCTCGCGGGTTTTGAAGTGTTCCGGGGCGGAGACGCGCCCCCGCGCGGGCGTTATGCTGCCTGCGTGGGGATCGATGACCGTGCTTCCGCTCCGGGCGCGTTTCATTCAAACTGGCGCTTGAACCCCGCGAACTGCCGCTTGAGATCTTCTAATTCGGAGCGCAGCTCGGCCACCTCGGTTTCGAGGATGCCGATGCGATCCGGCCGCGCCTGCGCCGGGGCGGCGACTTCGGTCTCGACCATCTCCGGCGGCCCGCAAAGCAAATGCGCGTAACGCACCTCCTTCTCTCCAGGCCGCCGCGGCAGCTTGGCGATCAGCTCCGGTTGCCGCTCGATGACCGCCTCCACCTCGGCCAGATCGTCGAAGCGATGCATGCGCTCCGACCGGGTCCGCAGCTCGCCCAGAGTTTGCGGCCCCCGCAGCATCAGCTCGCACAGAATCGCCAGCTCCCGCCGCCCCAGGTTCAGCCGCTCCGAGATCCGATGCCCGTACTTGGGTACCCGGCTGCCCGCCCCGGTGATGCTCAGCAGCAGGCCCTTATCGCGCAACGTTTGCAGGGCTTGTTCGACGGTCGCCTCGTCGAACTGCACCATGGGATCGCGGTTGGATTTCTGATTGCACGCGTTCACCAGCGCGTTCAGCGACAGCGGATAGTATTCCGGAGTGGTGATTTCTTTCTCCAGCAACGCGCCCACCACCCGCACTTCAACCGGATGCAGCACCAGGTCCATGGCTACAGTCTGGCACGCCCTCGATTACAGCGGCGGGCCGTCCCCTCCTAAGTCAAAGTACCTATAGTACCTTGGCATTCCTGGTTCCTCGGGTCATTAAAAAAACTCTCACAATGCATCCTCTTTCTAGATTGGCGTGTTTAGGTGGGTAGCATACAATTGGAGGGCGAGTTGGACCCGATCGAGGAGCGTGGCTGACAATGCTGAGAAAAAGATGGATGGCGGTCCTGCTGGGCGGGGGTGTCCTGGCCCTGGCGGGATTGACTGCCGACGACGCGCTTACGATCGAGCACGCCGACTGCCCGTTCTTCGGCCCCAGTCATGACAAGCTGGTCCAGGCTTCGCTCCGAGGTTTCCGCGGGGGACGCCTGGTGCGGATCGGCGGCGCGCCGGGAGCCGCTCAACCGGGTGATTTTTCCGCCAGCAGGCTGACCGAGGCGGTGGCATCGTCGCTGGCCGCGCCCGGTTCTCACGCCGCCGCCGCCGTGGATCCGTCGACCGCCGGGACCATCGATCACTACCTGTTCGACGCCATGAAGCAGGCCAAGGTGACCCCGGCGCCGCTCACCACCGACGCCGAATTCGTCCGCCGCGTCACGCTGGACCTGACCGGCCGCATCCCCACGCCCGACCAGGTGACGTCGTTCCTGCAGGACAGCTCTTCCGACAAGCGATCCAAGTACATCGAGAACCTGCTGGCGAGCCCGCAATGGGCGGACAAGTGGACCATGTACTTCGGCGATTTCCTGGAGAACAATTCGCGCAACACTCAGATCGTTCGCTTTCAGGATGGCGTGAAAGGCTTCAACACTTACATCCACGATTCGCTTTCGTCCAACAAACCCTACGATCAGATGGCGCGGGAAATTATTTCCGCGCAGGGGTCCGACAGCTATACGCAAGGCGAACTGAACTGGCTGGTCGGCGGCGTGGTGACGGGCGGCCCGGTCCAGGACATCTGGGATCAGCAGACCGCCAACATCGCCGACTGGTTCCTCGGCATCGCTCATCTGAACTGCCTGCTTTGCCACAACGGGCACGGGCACCTGGATTCGCTGAGCCTGTGGGGTTCGCAAACCACCCGCATGGAAGCCTGGTGGATGTCGTCGTTCCTCTCGCACACCACCACTCGCAGGACCACCGTCAGCCAGAACGTGTACTACTGGGGCCTGGTTGAGAATCCGAAGGCGGCCAATTATCCGCTGAACACGACCACCGGTAACCGGCCGGCGCGGCAGCCGGTGGGCTCCATCAAGAACGTCGCGCCGCAGTATCTGTTCGGCGACCAGCCAACCCCCTCGCCGGGCGAAAACTATCGCGAAGCTCTGGCGCAGTACGTCACCTCGGATTTTCAGTTCGCGCGGGCGGCAGTCAACTTCATGTGGGCCCAGTTCTTCGGAATGGGAATCGTGGATCCGCCGGACACTTTCGATCCGGCGCGCCTGGATCCGGACAATCCGCCCACCGATCCCTGGCCCAGCGATCCTTCGCAGCCCTGGCCGCTGCAGCCCTCCAATCCGAAATTGCTGAACGCGCTCGCCGAGGACTTCATCAGCAGCCACTACGATCTGAAAGAGCTCATGCGGGAGATGGTGAATTCCCAGGCCTATCAGCTTTCCTCGCGCTATGACGGAACCTGGGACCCGTCCTGGACGCCGCTGTTCGCGCGCAAGCTGGTCCGCCGGCTGTGGTCCGAGGAAGTCCACGACGCCATCACGCAATCGAGCGGCGTGGTTCCGACCTACAACATGGGCGCCGTCTACGGAACCACCAGTTGGGCCATGCAGATCCCCGAGCCGTTGAACATGCCGGATGGAGCCAACCGGCCGGTGAACAATTTCCTGAACGCCTTTCTGCGCGGCAACCGCGACGATCAGCCGCGCCGCGGCGATGGCTCGATTCTGCAGGCCCTGTACCTGATGAACGATAACTTCACCGCCAGCCGCGTATCCGTGGCGAAGGCGCCGAAAACCGGACTGCTGGTGTCCGCCGCCGCCCTGCCCAACGATCATGCCGTCACCGCGCTGTTCCTGAACGTGCTGTCGCGGTATCCCACCAGCGACGAGATGAGCAAGGCGCTCGCCAATTTAACCGCGAGCGGCGCGGCGCGAAACGCACAGCTCGAGAATCTGCTTTGGTCGCTCTACAACAAAGTGGATTTCGTGTTTAACTACTAGGCCCGGAGGAGACCATGAGCACGCCTAAGTTCGATCGAATGGATCAAGACTTCACTCCGTCCCGGAAGCCGTTCTTCAATCGCCCGCACTGGACGCGGCGCCAGTTTTTCCAGATCGCCGGCACCTGCCTGACGGGTTCGTACCTGGTGCAACGGTACGCGCGCGCCGCCGAAGTCGCGCCTTCCAGCGTCAGCACGCAGAACACCGCCAAGAACGTGATCTTCATTCTGCTGGCCGGCGCGCCCAGCCACGTCGACACGTTTGACCTGAAAGTGCTCGATGGCGTCACGCCTGCCACTTTCGATCCGAACACCATCAACGGCATCGCCTTTCCCACCGGCCTGCTGCCGGGGTTGGCGCAGCATCTTCAGAACAAGAGCTTCAGCATCCTCAGATCCATGCGCTCGCACGCGCTGGTGCACTCGCTGGCGCAGACCTGGACGCAGATCGGCCGCAATCCCGCCGCCGCGTTGGGCAACATCGCGCCCAACATCGGAAGCATCGTGGCGATCGAAAAGGAACCGGAGCGCAAGTCCGGCCAGGTGTTCCCGACCTTCCTGGCTCTGAACTCCCCTTCGGGCGTGGGGCAAGGCTACCTTAGCGCCGAATTCGCGCCGTTTCGCGTGATTCCGGCGGCCAGCGGGCTGCCTGACACCGCCTTGCCGGGCGATCCCAATGGCGTGCTGTTCGACACACGCTGGAGCCTGCTGCATCAGATCGACGATCCCCTGCGCGTCAATTCGCCCTACGGCCAGCCGCTCAACGACTACAACAACTTTTACGTCTCGGCGCAGCAACTGATGTACAACCCGGCGGTGAACAAGGCCTTCAAGTTCACCACCGCGGACCATACGCGCTACGGCACCACCAGCTTCGGCGATGCTTGCTTGATCGCCAAGCAGGTGCTGGCGGCCGACCAGGGGACCCGCTTCATCCAAATCACCGTAGGCGGCTGGGACATGCATCAGAACATCTACGCCGCCAACCAGCTTCCGAATCTCGGCAAGCAGCTCGACACCGCCGTGTCCCAGTTGCTCACGGATCTTCAGGGCGGCGGGCTGTTCGATCAAACGCTGGTGGTGATGGCCGGCGAGTTCGGCCGCACGGTGGGCGCTCTGACTCCGGCGCTAGGCCGCGACCATTATCCGCAGCAGTTCGCCTTCTTCGCGGGCGGCGGCGTGGTGGGCGGGCGCGTGCTGGGCGAGACCAACGACACCGGAAGCGATACGGTGGATTTCGGCTGGTCGCAGCAGCGCTACGTGTATCCGGAAGACATCGAGGCCACCATCTACTCGGCGGTTGGAATCGACTGGACCACGGTTCGCAAGGACGACCCCTTGCATCGCGGCTTCGCCTACGTCCCTGACACCGACCCGGTCCAGTACGCGCCCGTCAACGAGCTCTGGACGTCGTAAGAACCGCTTGCTGACGCGCGCGGCTCGGAAGCGCACGCCGGCGCCTTCCGCGTGTAAACTTGACGGGGGAGCCGTCATGAAAACATCAACCGCGTCCGCGCTATTTGTGGCGCTTGCAGTCGCCATCGTCGCCACCCAGCCGCATGCCACCGCTCAGCAATCCAAACCCCACGCGCTAGTCACCCCAGCCGAATACGAACGCTGGCAGAAGGATCTGTCCAACTGGGGCCGCTGGGGCGCCAGCGATGAAATGGGCGCTCTCAACCTGATCACTCCGGCCAAGCGCAAACAGGCGGTGGCGCTGGTGAAGGAGGGGCTTTCGGTGTCGCTGGCCTCGAACGCCAGCAAGGAGAAGCAAATCGACGTCCCCTGTCCGGTTGAGTGGGCCATGCTGACCGCCTCCGAGGCGGGCGCCACCGATCGGATCGGGTATCCTTGCATCCACGGCGCCGGCACGACTCACCTGGATTCGTTCGCGCACCGTTTCTTCAACGGAAAAATGTGGAATGGTTATCCCGTGGCGGGGTTGGTGACCAAGGAAGGCGGCGCCGCGAAAAACTCGATCCTGACCATGAAGAACGGGATCGTCACCCGCGCCGTGTTGTACGACATTCCGAGGCTCAAGGGCGTGCCGTATCTCGAGCCCGGCGCGCGCATCTTCCCCGAAGATCTGGAGGCCTGGGAAAAGAAATCCGGAGTGAAGGCAGGATCCGGCGACGCGCTCCTGCTGCGCTGGGGACGGTGGGCGCGGCGAGCCAAGCTGGGCGCTTTTTCAACCGACGATCAATCGGCCGGCCTCGACAACTCCGTCATCCCCTGGCTCAAGAAGCGGGACATCGCGCTGCTGGCCTGGGAAACTCCAGGCTATGTGCCGCAGCCGGCCGGCGACCTACCCAGGCTCGCGCTGCATGATTTCGTGCTGGCCATCCTGGGCGTACACCTGGTTGACCGGGCCGATTTCGAAGCGCTGAGCGAAACCGCCGCCGCGCGCAACCGCTGGGAGTTCATGTTGGTGGTGGCGCCCTTGCCGATACCCAACGGGACCGGTTCGCCGGTCAACCCGATCGCAATATTCTGAGCGCACACGCCGGCCGGGCGCTCCACGCGGGCGAAGCGCGAAGGAAAATCTGCTCGAGCGTGTCGATTTCCGCCGCCCTCATTCGTTATTGAGGTAGCAGTAAAAACCCGATGGGGGATGCCATGCAGATACGACAGTCCGTGCCGCTACGCTCAGCCGACCCGCATATCTCCGCGGAGGAACGCACGCAAGTCCTCACGTGGCTCGACGAGTCGCATAAGGAATTTCTCGCGGCCATCGACGGCGTTTCCGGCGCTCAGTGGAAATGGAAGCCTGCGCCCGAGCGATGGTCGGTAGGCGAGACCGCGGAACATATCGTCCTGGCCGAAGGTCTGCTCTTTGGCTTCGTCCGAAAGGCTATGGCAGCTCCTCCAAACCCAGCTTGGGAGGAGCAGACGAAAGGCAAGACAGAACTACTCACCCAGGTGATCCCGACGCGGCAAGGCAAGGCGGCGGCGCCCGAGCCGATCGTGCCGCGCGAGGAGCTCACGCGCGCTCAAGTCAGGGAACGGTTTGAGAAGCAGCGCATCGAGATCGTAAACTTTGCCAGCGAGACCCAGATGGCCTGGAAGGAACATACGGTGGTGCACCCGTTCCCCGCACTTGCCACGCTCAACGCTTATCAGTGGCTCATCTACGTGCCTTTGCACACGATTCGGCACGGCAAACAGATCGCGGAGGTTAAGGCGACTCCTGGGTATCCGTCAAACTAGGGCAACCAAATCACGGTGTAGCAGTTTCCCGCGCGGATAGGCTTCCCCCCGGAGCATTTGTCACCAGACCTGGCGATTCGATAGACTGGTCATATCCCAACCGTACTCCGGCGGACCTGGACAGCGGACGAGCTGAGATCGGGGCGGGACGGTCGAGTTCCCGACCGGGACGCCCGTCGCCTTCGCGTTTCAATCAGCAGCTCGGGATTCGAGAACTGCAGGTTTGGAGATCTGGGATGCGGCTTGAAATTGTTCGGCCTGGGCGGAAGCGGCCCGAGCCTGGTTCGGCCGAACAGCATGGGGATCGTGCCCGCTTGACATCATCGGACCCACTAGCCCGAATCCTGGATCTCGCCGACGATGCCATCATCTCCATCGACGAGCAGCAGCGCATCATTCTCTTCAATCAGGGCGCGGAGAAAATCTTCGGTTATACCTATCAGGAAGTAGCCGGCAAAACCCTGGATGTTTTGTTGCCGCCGCGCACGGTCGCCATTCATAGGCAGCACATTCAGGATTTCGCGATGGCCAAGACGCCCGCCCGGCGGATGGGCGAGCGCAGCGAGATCCGGGCGCGCCGCAAGGATGGCAGCGAATTCCCGGCCGAGGCCTCCATCTCCAAGGTGTCGGTGGAGGGCGGAACCATGTTCACCGCCATCTTGCGCGACGTCAGCGACCGCGTCGCCGCCGAAGAGCTGATCCGCACTTCGCTGCGCGAAAAAGAGGCGCTGCTCAAGGAGATTCACCATCGCGTGAAGAACAACCTGCAGGTGGTATCCAGCCTGCTCGGCCTGCAGTCGCGAACCATTGCCGACGAAACCACTCGCCGGATGTTTCAGGAAAGTCAGAACCGCATCCACTCCATGGCCCTGCTGCACGAGAGCCTGTACCAATCCAACAACCTCTCGCGCATCGACTTTCCCGAGTACATCCGCCAACTGGCCTCGCATCTGTTCCACTCCTACGGCGTCCCGCCCGACCGCATCCACCTGCGAACCGATCTCGACAAGCTGTACCTCAATCTGGACGCCGCCGTACCGTGTGGCCTGATCATCAACGAGCTGGTTTCGAATTCGCTCAAGTACGCCTTCCCGGACGGACGCTCGGGAGAAGTCCGGATCGAGCTGCGCGAGCATCCCGACCACATGGCCCGGCTGGTGGTGGCCGACAACGGCATCGGGCTGCGCAGCGATATAGACTGGGAAACAGCGCGGTCGTTAGGCTTGCGGCTGGTGCGCACTCTGGCCGACCAGTTGGGCGCTAAGCTGGAGGTACAGACTCACGCCGGCACGGAGATCCAGTTGACCTTCCCTGCCGCGGCTTGAGGCCGGGCGCTGCTTATAATCATGTCTGCACGAATTCTAATCGTCGAGGATGAGCGGATCACAGCCGAAGATCTGCGCGATATCCTGACCGACCTCGGCTACACCGTCACCGCGTCGGTCTCGAGCGGCGCCGACGCCATCGCCAAGGCCGAGGAAACCGCGCCCGAGCTGGCGCTCATGGATATCCGCATCAAGGGGGAAATGGACGGCACCGAAACGGCCCGCGTGCTGCGCGAGCGCTTCAACATTCCGGTGATCTACTTGACCGCGCACGCCGACACCGCCACCGTGTCGCGCGCCAAGACGGCAGAACCGCTGGGTTACATCACCAAGCCGTTTCAGGAAGCGGAACTGCACGCCAGCATCGAAATCGCGCTGCATAAGCATCGCGAGGATTTGAAGTCGCGCGAGAAGGAGCAGTTGCTGGCGTCCACGCTGCGGGCGGTGTCGGAAGGCGTCATTTCGCTCGATGAAAACGAGGTGATCACGCTGTTCAATCCCGCCGCGGAAGCCTGGACCGGATGGAAGTCCGGCGACGCGCTCGGAAAACAGATCGAAGAAGTGTTCCAGCTAGTGGACAGCGCCACCGGGGAGCCGGCCGACACGCCGCTGTGGCGCGTGCTGGCCGAGGGAACGCTGGGCGAGTTGCCGCCGGGCGTTCTGCTGGTTGGTCAGGACGGCCAGAAGAGGGCCGTCACCGGCAGTATCTCGCCCATCCGCAACCACAAGTCCGAGGTCGCCGGCGCCGTCATCGTGTTTGGACGCGCGAGCGGCGAGACCGGCGCCAGCCGTCCCGCGGCGGCGGACACATCCGCCCAGGACGACGGGATTGGCTTGGGCAGCTTCAAGATGATCGCGGCGTCGCCGGCCATGAAGCAGGTACTGAAGTTCGCCCGGCGCGTCGCGCAGAGCGAAGTCTCCACCATTCTTCTGGAAGGAGAGAGCGGCACCGGCAAGGACGTCTTCGCGCAATTCATCCATCACTACGGCCGGCGCAGCGAGGGACCCTTCGTCGCGCTCAACTGTGCCGCCATTCCCGAGACGCTGCTCGAAAGCGAGCTGTTCGGCTATGAAAAAGGCGCCTTCACCGATGCGCGCGCGCCCAAGGCCGGCATCCTGGAGATCGCTTCCGGCGGCACCATCTTCCTGGACGAGATCGGCGAGATGCCTCTGGTGCTGCAGGCCAAACTCCTGCGCGTGCTCGAAGAGCAGACCTTCCGGCGCCTGGGCGGAGTGCGCGACATTCAGGTGGATGTCCGCGTGGTGGCTGCCACCAACCGCAAGTTGACCGACGCCATCGAGCAGGGCAAGTTCCGCCTGGACCTTTACTACCGGCTCAACGTGATCCAGGTTGTGCTTCCTCCGCTGCGCGAGCGCCGCGAAGACGTCATTCCGCTGGCAGAACATTTTGTCCGTCTGTACAACACCAAGTTCAAGCGCAACATCAAAGGCATCTCGCACGCGGCCGCGGCCATGCTGCTGGCGCATGACTGGCCGGGCAACGTGCGTGAGCTGCGCAACGTGATCGAGCGCGCCATGGTGCTGGAAGAGGCGGATTGGATCCAGGCCTCCAATCTGCAAATCGCTTCCGAGACCGGCAGGCCGGTACTTCTGCCATATGAAGAACTCCAGACGGGCGCGGAATCTCCAGCCCCGGACGAACCCTTCGGAGTGAGCCTGGAAGAAGCCGAGAAGAATCTGGTGAAGAAGGCGCTGGAAAAGGCCGGCGGAAATCAGACCCGGGCGGCCGTGCTGCTGGGCGTCACGCGCGACACGCTGCGTTACAAAATGAAGAAGTTCAACCTGCGCTGAACCTGTTGGGCCGCCATGGCTCTCAGTGCCGGCTAAAGCCGGCTGCGGGCAGGATTGCCCGCCCCGCGCCCTTGACCCACTGCGCTGGCTGCGGCCGGCTTCAGTGCGTCATCGCGTAGACTACGTAGTTGACGCCGATGCGGATCCCCAGCGCCGAATATTTTTCCGGATACTCGGGATCGTCGGCCCACTCCCAGGAATCGCCCACGTCGGAATTGAAATCCATCGCCACCAGCAGGCGGCTATGGTCGTCGTAGATGCCGCGCCAGTGCGCCACCGCGCCGTCGTTGCGGTAGGTGGTGCCGCGCCGCAAGGCCCATTGGCCGGGCACCTGGTAGCGGTCGTCCAGATCGTAGACGGCGTGAAAAATCGGATCGCTGCTCTCGATCTCGACGATGGGCCGGTCCGGAAACACCATGCGCATGCTCTCGAAGAAGCGGTCCCATTCCTCGGTGCCCCAGAAGTCGTCGAGCATCAGGAACCCGCCGCGCTCCAGATAGTCGCGCAGCTTCTTGGCCTGCGCGTCGGTGAGTTTCCAGTCGCCCATTTCGCCGGCCGCGAGCCAGGGCCAGTTGTAGACGTCGTCGCCATCGTCCAGGTTCACGGGCTGTTCGACCGAACGCACCTGAATGCGGGTGAGCCGGCGCAGGGCCACCGAGAAGTGCCGGTCCGCGCGCGGATAGTCCTGCGTCCAACTGGTGCCGCCCTGCAGCCAGTTGAAGTTGCCCCAGCCGTAGTAGCGTCCAAAGCGCGCCCGAGGGTGTTGGGGATACATCAAGCGCGCGAAAATCCACTCGGCTTTGTTCTGCCAGTCCGGAGGAAGCTGGACATCGTCGTACGGCTCCATGCTGCGATAGACGCGGAACTCGCGCTGGAAACCGTACAGCGCCGCCGCGAGCAGCACAAGTCCGGCGCAGCATCGGAAGGCGTTGCCGAAACGCCCTGATTTTCGGAAAAGAATCCCGCGCAGGTCCAGCATTGCGGCGCGAATCCAGTGTACCAGACCGTGCCGGCGACCAGCGGCTGCGACGAGCGGTCTTTATTTGACTTGAATGGAATACGGCATCAGCTTCAGGAAACCGCCGTGCGACAAGGCTTCGAGCGGAAGCCGGCCGACCAGTTTCTGTAGCTTCATTTCGACGCCGGCGGAATCATCCGGGCGGTTGAACAGCAGTTCGAAGACGCTGCGCTTGCCGGGATATGGAACCAAGGTGATGCGGTCCGTGGCGGGAATGTGCGCCTTCTTTTTCACCAGCTCGATGGCTCGATCCAGGCCGCCCAGCTCGTCCACCAGGCCATGCTGCTTGGCCTGCGCGCCCAGCCACACGCGGCCCTGCGCCAGCGGCTCGATCTCGGCGAAGTTGCGCTTGCGGCCCTCGGCCACGCGGCTGACGAACACCTTGTAGAATGCGTCGATCTGTCCGGCGATCTTGCGCCGCTGGTCCTCGTCCATGGGCGCGTATTCGGAATCCAGGGTCGCGTAGCGGCCTCGCGTCAGCAGTTGCTTGCCGATGCCGAGCTTGTCGTAAAGCCCGTGCAGATTGAAGCGCGCGAAGATCACGCCGATGGAGCCGGTGAGCGTGTTGGGATAAGCCACGATCGGATCGCCGGTCACCGCGACGAAGTAGCCTCCGGAGGCGGCCAGATCGCTCATCGAGATCACCAGCGGTTTTTTTCTGCTGAGATTCCTCGCCTCGTGCAGGATGTCGTCGGAAGCGGTTCCGTCGCCGCCCGGCGAATTCACGCGCAGGATCACGCCCTTGATGGTCGCATCGTCCTCCACCTGCTTGAGCAGCTTGATGAACCCGGCGGAGGTGAAGCCCTGGTCGTTGGCGGTCTCGTTTCCGCTGCCGGCCGTGATGTCGCCTTCGCCCACTACCAGCGCGATGCGGCTGGCGGTTCCGGTCTGAGCAAACGGCGCCTTCAGGTAAGCCTTACCGGAGATACGCTTGAGGTCCTGCCGGTTCGCCCGGTTCTTCAGATTCTCGACGGCCTGCTCCTCGTATCCGAGCGAATCCACTAGACCGTTGGACAAGGCCTCGCTCGCCAGGTACGGGCCTTGATCGACGATGGCCTTGACGGCGTCGGCCGGTTTCTTGCGCCCCTGCGCGATGGTATCGATCAGGTTTCCGTAGTATTGATCCAGGACCTGGTTCAACACCTCGCGTGTCTCGGGCGTCATGGCGGTTTGCGTGAACATGTCGCCGGCGTCTTTGTACTTTCCGGCGTGGATCACGTCCACCTTGACGCCGAGCTTGTCCAGGCCGGTCTTGAAAAACATCGATTCCACGCGCAGGCCCTTGAGGTCCAGGCTGTCTTCCGGCGCAAGCAGGACGCGGTCGGTGGCGGAAGCCAGATAATACTCGGCTCCGCCCGGGTTGCGCAGGTAAGTGACGATCGGCTTGCCGGACTTCTTGAACTGCAGGATCTCCTGCTGAATCTCTTCGAGCCTGGCCCAGCCGATGCCCAGCCCATGCGGCTCGAAGAGGACCGCTTTTATGCGCGAGTCGGCCGCGGCTTTTCGAAACGTCGACCAGACCTCGTGGACGGCCATGGGAGTCTGGGCTTCGAGGAACGGCAGGGGGATCTCGGGCGGTGATTTCTCGGGCAGGTCGCCGTCCAGCTTAAGCACCAGCATGGAGCTGTCGGCGACGGTCACGGGCCGTTCCGCGAAGGAGCTGGCGAGTCGCGCGATCGCAAAGAACAGGATCAGAAGCGCGAGGCCCGAGAGCACCACGCCGGCCACCAGCCCGATGAAGAAGTTTTTCATGCCGCCGAACCAATTTTACAACGTTGTAGTATGGCGCACGCGCGAGTGCGTGGGCCACGATATGCTAGGCAATGGAGATTTATGGCATCCCACGCGATCGACACCATATTGAAAGAACAGCGGCTCTTCGAACCTTCCGACGAGTTCCGGTCCAAGGCGCACATCCAGAGCCGGGCCGAATACGAGCGCCTCTACAAGGAAGCCGAAGAGAATCCCGAAGGCTTCTGGGCGAATATCGCGCGTGAGTTGCACTGGTTCAAACCTTGGGAACGCGTGCTGGAATGGAATCTGCCTTTCGCGCAGTGGTTCATCGGCGGGCAATTGAACCTGTCGTATAACTGCCTGGACCGCCACGTGGCCGGCGCGCGCAAGAACAAAGCGGCGCTCATCTGGGAAGGCGAGCCGGGCGATTCGCGCGTGCTCACCTACCAGCAACTGTTGTACGAAGTCTCCAAGTGCGCCAACGTGCTCAAGTCGCTGGGCGTGAAAAAAGGCGACCGCGTCGCCATCTACATGGGCATGGTGCCGGAGCTGCCCATCGCGATGCTGGCCTGCGCCCGCATCGGCGCGCCGCATACCGTGGTGTTCGGCGGCTTTTCGGCGCAATCGCTGATCGACCGTATCAACGACTGCGGGGCGTCGGCGGTGATCACCCAGGATGCCGGCTACCGGCGCGGCGCGGAAGTGAAGCTGAAGGAAGCCGTGGACCAGGCGCTGCCGCAATGCGCGACCGTGCAGAACGTCCTGGTCTATCGCCGCACAGGCTGCGAAGTGAAGATGGAGCCGGGGCGCGATCACTGGTGGCACCAGCTCATGGAGACAGCTTCAGCGGATTGCCCGGCTGAGCCAGTGGACGCGGAACATCCGCTCTACCTGCTCTACACTTCCGGAACCACCGGCAAGCCGAAAGGGATTCTGCACACCACCGGCGGATACTCGGTGGGCACCTACATCACCATGAAATGGATCTTCGACCTGCGCGAAGAGGACACGTTCTGGTGTACCGCCGATATCGGATGGGTGACCGGCCACAGCTACGTGGTCTACGGCCCGCTGCAGAACGGCGCCACTTCGCTGATGTACGAAGGCGCGCCCACCTGGCCGGAAGCGGACCGATTCTGGAAGACCGTCGAGAAGTATCAGGTCAACATCTTCTACACGGCGCCGACCGCGATTCGCGCGTTCATGCGCCTGGGGGAACAGTGGCCGCGCAAGCATGAGATGAAGAGCCTGCGGTTGCTGGGTACGGTCGGCGAACCGATCAATCCGGAAGCCTGGATCTGGTATCGCGAAGTGATCGGGCGCGGGCGTTGTCCGATCGTCGACACCTGGTGGCAGACCGAAACCGGGGCCGCCATGATTACTCCGCTGCCCGGCGCGATCGCCACCAAACCGGGTTCCGCGACCAAGCCGTTTCCCGGCATCATCGTGGATGTCGTGGATCGCGAGGGCCAGTCCGTGCCCAAGGGAGCGGGCGGGTTCCTGGTGATCAAGAAGCCGTGGCCGGCCATGCTGCGCACCATCTATGGCGACCCGGAGCGATACAAACAGCAATACTGGTCGCAGATTCCCGGCATGTACTTCGCCGGCGACGGCGCGCGCATCGATGAGGACGGCTACATCTGGCTGATGGGCCGCGTGGACGATGTGTTGAACGTGGCGGGGCACCGGTTGAGCACCATGGAGATCGAGTCGGCGCTGGTGGCGAACCCGGCGGTCGCTGAAGCCGCCGTGGTGGGACGTCCGGACGAAATCAAGGGGCAGGCCGTATCGGCTTTCGTAACGTTGAAAGCTGGGCAGACCGCGGGCGAGGAACTGAAGCAGCAACTGCGGCAATGGGTGGCGCAGGAGATCGGCCCCATCGCCAAGCCCGACGACATCCGCTTCACCGACGCGCTGCCGAAAACGCGCAGCGGTAAGATCATGCGGCGCTTGCTGAGGGAGATTGCGACCAGCGGGACGGTGAAGGGCGACACCACTACGCTCGATGATTTTTCGGTGCTTACGAAACTGTCTGGGGACGAGGAGTAGCCGCCGCGGCGGTGGCTAGATAGTGCTCAAGATCGTGCAGGCCGGCCGGCGAGCCGATCTCATAGAAGCGCTCGGTGACTTCGAAGCCGGCCAGTTTACCGCGCAGGCTCAACTCGTGAAACAGGGCCGAAAGGTCGAAGACTTCCGCGGAGATGTCGTCGAACAGCTCGCGGCTGAACACAGACAGGCCGTAGTCGATGTAGTGGATTCCCGGCCCGCCGGTTTTTTCATAAAGCAGGACGCGGCCATCCCGATAGAGCGCGTTGCTGCGATCCCAGCGGCCTTCGTTGCGAAGCACGGTCATCAGCGCGGGCAGGCCGCTCGAATGAAACGCGTCCCAGACCGGCGCGAACTCGACCGGCAGAAAAGAATCGCCATAGATCACCAGGAAGGATTCCTGAAGCGCGCCCTGATCGAGCGCCAGCCGCAGCGCTCCCCCGGTGCCGCGCAACTTCGTGCCTTCGTCCACATAGCGGATGGAAGCGATGGGAGGCTGCTCCGATTCCCAATAGCGCCGGATCAGGTTGCCATGATGGCCGATGGAGTACACCACGTCGGTGACGCCTTGCGCGGCGAGCCAGTGCAACTGGTGATAGGCGAACGGGCGGCCGTGCACCGGGAGCAGCGTTTTCGGGCAAGTCTCGGTGAGCGGACGCATGCGCGTTCCGAGTCCGCCGGCGAGAATGACGCACTGCATCGCGGTCAATCCCCTTAGTCCCTGGCCACCAGCTTGGAGCCTTCGTGATCGAAGGCGAAGCGGACTTCGCGCAAGCCCTCGCGCGCCATGGCTCGGCGCAGCGCGTCGCGATCGTCGGCGTAGAACAGCAGAAAGCCACCGCCGCCCGCGCCCACCAGCTTGCCGCCGATAGCGCCGTTCTCGCGTCCGATGTCGTACCAGCGATTGATGCCGTCGTTCGAAGTCCCGGGCGAGCGCTGTTTCTTGTGCAGCCAATGCTCGTGCATCAGCTCGCCGAAGCGCCGCGTGTTGCCCTGCTCGAGCGCCAGCTTGATGCACAGGCCGAGCTGTTTGATGAAGTGCAGATTGTCGAGCATGGCGGCATCGCCGAGTTCGGAGCGGACCTTCTGATCGTCCAGCACCACCGACGCATTGCGCGAATAGCCGGTGAAAAACATGAGCAGGTGCTCTTCTAGATCGTACAGCGTGCTGTTGGAGATGTTGAGCGGGCTGACGCTGACCTCGCCGTCTTCGCGGAATTCGAAACAGGCCAGGCCGCCGTAGGCCGCGATGTACTGGTCCTGCTTGCCGACCGGCTGCAGCAGCGTTTCGATTTCGATCTTGCAGGCTTCCTCGGCCACGATGCCGGGGTCGACGTACTTGCGCTTCAGGGCGTGCACGGCGCGGAGCAGTCCGACGGTGAATGCGCCGGACGATCCCAGTCCGGTGCCGGCCGGGATGTCGGCCATGCTGACCACTTCGATGGGCGCAGGCACTTCGTGCAGGCGCAGCGCCTCGCGGATCAGGGCGTGCCGGATCTCGTCGATGGTGACGGCGTGTTCGAGCGACGAATACTTCAGAAAGTAGCCGCCGCTGAAGGTCTCGTTGATGCCGACATATATATGTTTGTTGATCGCAGCGGCGATGACGAATCCACCGAAACGGCTGTAATAGGACGGCAGATCGGTGCCGCCGCCGCCGATCGAGATTCGAAGTGGGGTGCGCGTAATGATCATGCGGGCAAGGCTGTCCAAGCTCATGATCGGCCAAAAGTTAGGAAGGCTTTAGGGCGCCTGGATTGCCTCCCCAGGAGTGGGGACGCGGCACGCACGAGAGCGTGCGCCAGCGGTCTACTTGGGGGCTGGATCGCCGTGCTCGATGTAGTTTTTCAGTCGCGTGAACTGTTCGGCCACTACCGAGTCGACCGGTCCCGCAAAAGAGTTCATGCCGGCCGGCAGGTAACCCGCCACCGCGTAGGTCACTTCGAGTTTCGTGCCGCCTTCGACTGCCGACAGCGCGATGGTCATGGTTGCTGTGGCGGCTAGTGGCTGCAGCGGGCCAAGCGCCCCGCTCATCACCAATCTTTGTCCGGGGGCCAGGAACACGACCTCCATGTGCCGGACACCGCCCTGGTTGGGGAGCTTTTCACAGAAGCAGCCCATCACTTTTTCCTCGATGCTCAGGTTGTGCGAGTCGCCCGAAAAGCTGTGCCGCGGATTCCACCAGTCGCCGATGTTGCGAATCAGCCGGTGGTAGACCTCAGCCGGCGCCGCGTGGATGTTGAGTGTGGTCTTCACGGTGAATCCACCGCTGGATGAATCTACGACTTCAGGAGTCGCGGCGGCGGGAGCGAGGGCCAGCAGGGATGCGGCGACCAACAGACTGTTTCTCATTGCTTCTTTTCTATCGCTATTTATCGGAGCGGCAGGCATGGACGTGCTGAGTCACCTGCTTCAGCTCGTCGGACCACATTTGGTTCATCTCATCGCTACGCAGGCTTTGAAGCAAGTCGCGAGCCTTGCGCCAGTGCATGCACGCGGCCGCAGGATTCACCCCGGCCGCCTCAATCTCGGCCCAGGTATCATGAGCCATCGCCAGCATTTCACGATTGTGCGGCGTGGCCGCTCCCACACGAAGCTCATCGGCGATCTTAGCCGCCTGCTCGGCATGACCACGCGCCTCGCCAAGTCGATTCAGGCTCAGCAGAGTTTGTGCCAGCGTCCGGTGCAACCAACCGGAACGGTCCAGCAACCGGACGTCACTCGGGTCCGAACTAGACAGGTCCTCCCGTATGGCCAGCGCCTTCTCAAAGAACGTCAGCGCGGTGGCATTGTCATGAGCCGCGTCGGCGTACAGCGTCCCGTATTCGCTGTAGTCGAACGAAAGGTCCAGGCGGGCCTGACGGTTAGATGGATCGGCGCGAACCCTGGATTGGTCGAGTTGCTCGGCGCGGCTCAAGTGAGCTTCCGCCGTCTTTGGATCGTGGGCTTCGATGCAAAAGGTGAACAGGCTCTTATGCCCCAGGGCCGCATTCCGTTGCCGCTCGGGATTCTGTGGTTGGTGGGAGAGCAGCTCTTCGAAGATGTCGGTTGCGAGTTGAAACTCGTGCTGCGAACCAGATTTCCGGCCAATCTCAGAATCCGCATTTGCGAGCGAGAAGTACGCAATCGCCAGGCCCTCGCGGGTCTTGTCGCCGGGTGACAATCGAGTGAGAGCCTGGTCGATTCGAAGGACCTTCTCGGCTGCCGCGCGTCCTTCCCCGAGCTGGTGCAGGTTCACATCGTAGACAGCATTCAGGTCCTGGTAAACGCGAGCCACGGAGTGCGCCAGGGCCACGTCCTGCGGATGGCGGGCGTACAAAGGTTCCAACAGACTCAGCGCCTTCTGGTAGCTGGCAATGGCGCTGGCTGAATCGCCCAGGTTCGGCTCGGATGGCAGTCCCGAGACGTCGCCGAGCCGGGTGTAAGCGAGGCCCAACTCGCGCTGCAGGTTCTCATCGCCGGCGGCGCTGGCGGCCAGGTTATCGAGATACTCCAGGCCGCGAGACGCCAGCAGCTTGCGAACGGGTGTGGACCCGGGCAGGGGGCTGACGGCGTCGTGCATGTCGAAAATCATGAAATGCGCCAGTTGCCGGACCTGGTCGAAGCGGCGGGCCGAGACTTGCGATTCTTCAAAGATGACTGCGCCGGCCGCGATAGTGAGCAGCATCGCGATGGCGCCCGCTGCTACTGCCACGCGGTGGCGTGCCACGAACTTGCGAAACACGTATGCTTTGCTCGGCGGCTGAGCTTGAACCGGCAGACCCTCCAGATAGCGGCGCACGTCCGCGGCGAATTCTCCGGCCGAGGCGTACCGCTCGGATGGCTCTTTGCGCAACGCTTTCAGCACCACCGCGTCCAGATCCGGAGCGCCGGTGCGGGGCGCATCCGGCTGCCGCTCGCATATGATGGCCAGCACCTGGTCCAGGGTCTTTTGGCCGAGTTGATAGGGGCGCCGCGATGTTAACAGCTCATAAAGAAGGACGCCGAGCGAGTAGATGTCGGTGGCCGTGCTCAAGGGCAGCCCTCGGATCTGCTCGGGGCTGGCATAGTCGGGGGTCAGCGGCTTGAGAAGCGTCGCCGTGATGGCTTCGTTGCGTTCCAGCAATCGCGCGATTCCGAAGTCCAGCAGCTTCGGGGTGCCATCCTCGGTCACCAGAATATTGCTGGGCTTGATATCGCAATGGACTACCAGATTCCGATGCGCGAAGGCCACCGCGTCGCAGACCTGCACGAAGAGGCGCAGGCGCGCGCGAGTATCGCACGAGTGGTCCCGGCACCAGGCGTCGACGGGCGAGCCATCGACGTACTCCATCGCCAGGTAAGGCGCGCCATCGGAAGCGACTCCGCCGTCAATCAGCCGCGCGATGTTGGGATGCTCGAGGCGCGCCAGGATCTCACGCTCCTCGCGAAACCGGCGCTCCAGCGTGGCGCTGACACAGCCGGGCGCGATGACCTTGACGGCGGCCAACTGGGAAAACTGTTGGTCATCCCGGTAGGCTCGATATACGGTACCCATCCCGCCGGAACCGACGGCGGCTTTTAGACGCCAGTGTCCGCATAGCGATCCAATGCGGGCAGTGGCGGGCGGGTGCTCGAATTCCAACGGCAGCGGCGGATTCTCAAGATACCCATCGGACCGCTGGCAGGCATCCAGCAGCGATACGACGCGTTGTTGCATGTCGTCCGGCAAGCGCGCGTTCTCGATGTAAGCGCGGCGCTCGTTTTCGGGCAACTCCAGAGCCTCACCTACGATTCGATTGATTTCGGGCCAACGATGCTCCGCCATGGCTGTCCGGCAGGGATATTCTCAGCCATCTTGGGCTGTCGTGTCCAGGCCTATTTTGGTCGTCAAGCCTTTTCAGAATGTTCACTTGGCCCCGCGTATGCGGCCGCTCGAGGCACCATCCGCGGTTTCAGCCGGGCTGGCTAGTACTTTCAGGACTTCTGCTTGGCCCGTCTCACCCGGTCAGCCCGCGAGGAGATATAGAAGGCCAGAAGACGAGCATTGCGCACGGCGCTGCCGGGGATTGGTGGGGTCGTCCCAGTGGGTGGCTCTCGCGGTTTTGTATCTCTTGGTTAGTTCATGTTTTGTATCTCTTGGTTAGTTCATATGGAGGTGTTGTACTTAATGCGCCGATTCGCTCTATTGATCCTTGCGGCCAGTCTATGCCCTTGCTTTGCTGGGTCGATTTTGATCTCTGATTTCGCGACTTCTACGACGGAGACCTACAGCGGTCTCAGCGCGCAGTTCACCACGACCTGCGGCACGGTTCCGTGCCAAGCCACGCCGCTCACGACAGACGGGTCATCGTACACGACCCGACAACAACTTTCTGCGGTATTTTGACAACAACAGCGGGTGCCCCGGCGGAGACAGTACCTGCATCAATGACGATAGCGATCTCGGGTTCATCGACATCACCTTGGGGTCGGCGGCGCTAGCCGTGGGCGGTTTCGTAAACCCCGGAAACGTAAGATTTGATTTCTACAGTCCTGGCGATACACTGCTGGGATCGGTCACGGTTGCCGCGGCCAACGGATTCGGCGGCTGGGCTGACCCGGGCGGCATTTCGCGGGTCAGGCTCGTCGACCTGAATCAGGACGATTCCAGCTTCTTCTTCGATAGTCTGACGGTCGGTACTATCAAAACCAGCGAAGTGCCGGAGCCTTCGTCCATCGTTCTGATGGGCGTGGGGCTGCTCGCAATGGTAGCCGGCCGCCACGCGCGGCGATCCCGCAGCGAAGTCTAGGAAGCGGATACGCAGTCCAAGCTGACCTATCCTGGGAGCGGGGGACGGACCCGGCTTATCTAAGGCTTCCGCGATGGTGGGGCTGCGCCGCCATTGAGGCGTTCAAAAAGCCATCCGCGCGCGATGGCCCATTCGCGCTTGACGGTTCTTTCCGACAGGCCCATCAGTTCCGCCGTTTGAG